>NZ_BILW01000003.1 GCF_004000765.1 Paenibacillus chondroitinus NBRC 15376
CTAGTGCCGGCTGCCTTCATCGCTTCATTCAACAATGTTTCATTAGAATCGATACGTCCAAAACCGCTCCGTTCCGAAGCGTGTCAGGATTTCTGGATCGGATAATTTCTTGTTACCTACTAATTCGGCGGCTTGGAATTGAGACTTATGGGATTGAATTGAAGCCATCTTCTGTTTCAAGAAACTTGTAACATCATTAACAATATCGGGTTTGCCGATTTCTTGTTCATGATTTTTGGCGAATGCCATACAATGCACAATCGGCCTTCGGTCGGCAGGCATTCTGCCAATGGTTCGGATTACCGCCGCTCCACATGCTTCGTGATCGGGATGAACACTCAGTGTGGGGTGGAAAGTAAGAACTAACGAAGGATTAAGTTCTTTGATAAGTTCTTCGATGCGTCCGTCCAACTTGGCTTTATCCTCGAACTCGATCATTTTATCGTGAAAACCGAGCAACCTAAGATCCCGAATGCCGATAGCGCGGCACGAAGCTTCAAGTTCCTGTTTGCGAATGACAGGCAATGTGACCCGATTGGCGAATGGCGGTATGCCCATGTTGCGGCCCATTTCACCTAAAGTTAAACAAGCGTAAGTGACTTCTGATCCTTGGCTGAGATGCATGGCAAGCGTACCTGACGCACTGAATGCTTCATCATCCGGATGTGGAAGCACAACTAGAATGTGTCGTTCCATATATGTTCGATTCCTCCTTTACCTTAGAACGGTTCCCGGCTCAATTGCAGCGCCACGACAAGTTTACCCGCCGTATCATGCCCCGCAAGGATAAGCCTTTCCGTATCCGTCTCTTCATAGTGAGTAAGCCCCTCGGAATAAACCCAACCTTGCTCCGTTTTCAAGCCGACGCGATAAGGTCCATTACCCGAAATCGAGCCCTGAGAATAACGAATAACGGCATTCGAAATAAAAGTCGCGGCCGGATGCTTCGTAGAATCCAGATGCGCGGCATAAGCCCCCGTTGTCATCTCGAGATGAATATATAAATCCTGATCAATAAGGATATCGATAAACTGCTGGACTATTGCTTTGTCGATAAGCTGCATGTACTTCCCTCCAATGGCCTTAGATAGATATCGTTCTTCGAAGAGTTTAACCGATATGACATTATTTTAGCATATCTTGCCTGCGAATCCATATAACACATGAGAATGAAAACATAAAAAAAATGCCACATCCTATGCGGCATTCATTGATATTAAAAACCTGTCTTACAGTTTAATTAACACTTCCGTGCCGTCCTTAGCTTTGACATCGACCAGAACCGTCCCCTTGTAACGCTGCAACTCCTTGATGAGTTGCCGGATCGCTTGCTTTGTGCTTCGGCTTTGGAGAATCGACACTACCAGCTCGATCCCGAATCGACTGCTGTCCGAATCGAAATCATGCTTCCTGTTCAAATGCCCATCCGACTCTCCGTCAAATTTGTTCAACCAATCCTTCAATATACGGTGAATGAAATTGGAAGTCAGAATACCGCTACCCATGTGCAGTACGGTATAAGGGACAGGAATCGTAAAAGCATGCTCCTTACTCTTAACCTTCACAATCATCATGACTTGTCACTCAATCACCACGGTGACTGTGTCCGATACACCGGAGCGGATGTCAATGATTTGCCCGTCAAGCTCGTTCTCTATGGCATCGATTAGAAGGTCAATATCGATATCCTTCACATATTTCGAAGCCTGCGGAATATTGGATGCGATGCTGTGTCCAGCTGCGAGTACAGCTTTCACAAGTTTAATCGGCAAATTAATGTTCACATTATCATTTTCATGAGAAGTAACCCGTATTTTCAATGTTTTATCTAAATAACCACCCGATCCCGAAGACGGTTTCTTCGAGAAGTTGGGTTTCCCCAGCATCTGTACGGCATGCGAAGCAGGAGCTGTTTGTTTCTCCTTTAGTGCGTCAATCAACTCAGAAGCCTTGACGGAATCAATTTTGCCCTCCTGCATCATGGACAATACTTTGCTGATTTCTTCTTTCATCGTGATACCTCCTTATTCATCCTTCAGCATTTTGACCGCTTCGTCTGCAGTAATTTCGCCGTTCTCCAGCATGGAAATGACCTTCTTCTCATCGACTTCTGGCTTCTTCCGCGTATCGTATCCGAGGGCCGAAATGATATCATTGAGCTTACCGCGCACCGTCGGGTAAGATATTCCGAGCTCTTTCTCCACTTCCTTGATGTTGCCCCTGTTCACTAGAAAGGTAATCACAAAATGGAGTTGTTCGGGCGAGAGTAGAGCCAGATTGGATAATTCAAATGTGTTCTCAATCGTTGTTCGGCAATGTCCGCATTCCAGCTTGACGGCGTGCAAATGATGGTCGCATACAGGACACTGTGTGATGATGGGATATTTCATACTCCGCCCCTTTCTTTTTCTAAATTATAATCCACTGTTTTTAAAATGTAAATCAATAATTATTAAATTATTTAATTAAAAAATTAATTTATTTAATCATATTATTAATTTATTAAAACTACAGAACTCGATTAAAAAACAAATAATCCGGATATTGCACATAGCAATACCCGGATTCAAAGATTATTTACATATAAGATTTCTAAGATGCTTCCTCAGAAACCAGCCGTCCAACCTGCGTCCGCAGCGATCACTGCGCCGTTAACAAAACTTGATTCGTCGGATGCCAGGAATAGAGCTACTTTGCGCAATCTCTTCCGGTTGGCCAGCACGCGGAATCATACCTTGGGTAACCTTTGTTCGAGAGGCTCCGAACTCGTTGACACTGCCAATACTTAATGTTTTATCCAAGTGTAGAAATAAATAAATCATCATGATTTAATGTCGAAGACGCCCTGTCCGCTTTCAAAAAGTATTCGTATTTACCGAATCTGGCTTTTGCTTCTTGATCGGGCAGCCATACCCATTCGTCTATTTCAGTTTGGCACCGGTGGTCACGAAACGCGGCAAGCTTGGCGTCCAAGTGAGCGTGCACATCGATTTTGACGACATCTTTGCGGGAATACCCGTATCGCTCAGGACGCTCCATCGCATCGCCAAACGTAATAAAATACAGGGCTCCTCGTCGATCTAATTTTTGAAAAGCGGCTGTCGTCGCCTTCCCTATAGCACAATGATCGGGATGACCACCCAGTTTTTCGTGAAAAGTAAGCACGACATCAGGGTCAATTTCTTGGATAATAGCCGTAATGCGTGCTGTCAAGCTATTCTCATCGACAAACTCAACGGTTTTATCACGGATATCCAAAAATTGCAATTGTCGGATTCCCAAGCTATCGCAGGCATTCCTTAGCTCCATTTCACGAGCATCTGCCATCGTTTCACGATTAAGGTAAGGCGGATTGCCCATACGTCGTCCCATTTCTCCACGCGTTGCGCTCACTAGAGTAATGTCGACCTGCTCACTGGCATATTTGGCGAGCGTACCTCCACAAATAAACGACTCATCGTCGGGATGCGCAAACACCGCTAACAGTTTTTTCGATGGTGTATGTTGTGTAATGTTCATTCTGGAAACGGCTCCTTTCCTACATGCAGCGCAACATTCATCCGGCCCCTGTCATCATAACCAGCCAATAAAAGCCGGCCATTTGTATCAATTTCATAATGCGTGAGCGCTTCCATTCGGAGCCAGCCATGCCCGTCAAATCGGAGAGCAGCACGAAATGGACCTTCCCCCGCTATGAACGCTTGGGTAACCTTGACCTTGAAATTACGTACGAATACAAAGGACGTTGCTTCACTGTGAATATAAACATCATGACCAATGAAGGCTTGAAGCTCATCTTCTACTTTTGATCGGTTTATTGTGATCATTGCTTAGACTCTCTTTTCTCTGAAATTTATAATCTATTCCGTTTCATCGTATCACAGCTCATTACTTAAATAAAATGCCGGAACGCCAGTTTTGTATCTCAGGCAGACACTTCCATTTCCAGTTTCTCCCCATCATTGGGCCGATAATAATACCAAAATAAAGCCACTGCTGCGACACAAATGATAGAACTGACCATAAATCCTGAGCGGATACCGAACCAACCGGCATACAGTCCGCCTAATAGCGAGCCTAATGTACGGCTGATGGCGTTCATCGTCAATGAATTCATCATTTGTCCGCTTGCTTTCAGCTCTTTGGGCACATGTGTACTCACATACTCAGCCAGACATAAGTAAAAGAGCATGAACGTCCCGCCATGCAGCACCCACGTCGCCAAATAGACGGCCGGGCTAAGTGAACCGCTGAACAGCAACCATCGTACGGCGAGAATAATTCCGGAGCAGAGCAATATTTTAAAAATCCCGAACCTCCGATAAAGCGGTTGAAAAAACAGCATGAAGGGAAACTGGCTGATCGAACCGATACTGACCCCAATGCCAATCAGCGCTGTGCTCATACCTTGTTCTTTACTATAGACGGCTTGAAATGTCGTAAAAAAGCCCAACGTACAATTTACCACAAGTGTGTATAAGTAAATCAAAACAAGCTTTCTGCTGGTAAACAGCTGTTTCAGTTGGACCTTCGCCTTGTGCTGATGGCCTTCCACCTTAGGGATGCCCCAAGCCAGCAGGAAGGCGACGAATACGAGCCCGGAGAACAACGGGAACATATAGTGCAGATTACGGTCCAGCAGCCAGCCGGCAATAACCGCCATCAAAGCATAACCGACGGATCCCGCTGTGCGAATACGCGAAAAGTTAAATCCCGACTTGCGGGAAATCTCCAGCGTTATCGTGTCACCCAGCGGATTAATCACGCATTGGACGGCCCCGAACACAACTGTGCACGCAAATAACACCCAGAATTGGCTGCCTGCCGCCGGTAACGTCCAGACGAGAATTGAGGTGAGCAGCAGCGCTATAAGCAGCAAACGGTTTTTCGATGCCGCTCTGTCGGCGGCCAATCCCCATCGCGGTTGCGCGATCATTGCGGTAATCGCTCCCGCTGTCGAGAGCAAACCAATCTGAAAATGATCAAGATTGATGTCGTTGTAATAGATAGGAATATAATTGCTGAAAGCGCCTAGCGCCATAAAGACAAGTGAGTAATACATAGACATGTATACATAGGTTGTTTTTCTTGCCATCTGATTTTCGCCTTCTTCATATGTTGTAGTCGAAATTGCGGTTACACGGTAGTTACCGTGCTTTTATAGTAACATCTTACAGATTCAAACGCGTGCCAGGCAGCTGCTTCATAAATCATTTTATTTGGCAATTCTTGTTCCTGGAGTACTAGATTCATATGATTTTCCAGTGTGTCTCTAATGCCACAAATCGTTTTATGAATCGAATCTATGTAAGGCAAATAATCTTTTAACAACTCTTGCGCTTTTTCATTACCCTCATGAATGACTAACATCGCCTCGTATTCTGTCACTTGATAGCATTCCTTCAAGATATCTTTGATTCCATCCAATAACTCGCTGTATTCGTCCTCCTTTAGAGTCGAGAAAGGGAAAGTCATTCTATGTCACCTCCGTAGGTTTTTGAGTCATAATCTTTGCAAGCCTCATTGCCACCAATAATGGCAACAACGTATAATTAGATGGTATCGACATTCCTATCATAGCTTATTTTTTGGCTAAAATAGTTATCTTCTTCCGTCACAAAATAGCACTCAAATGATAATTTTGAAAAGCGGGTTGGATGGTGATCATCATTGAAAAATACAAAACATGTGGATGAACGTGCACAAGTATTTCATGTACTTAACAACCGGGGAGTAAGACTTAAATATAGGGCCGTGTCCTATGAATATCCCCCTATTACTTACCATTATCATAAAGGGATTGAGGTCTTGTTTGTCCATCAAGGAAAGGGAACCTTGACTCTTAACCGCAAAATTTACAATTTAGAGGCCGGCTGTGTCGTAATATTACAACCCTTCCAATTGCATCGCATTCAATTTGATGCCACTCCTCAAAATCCATATGTACGAACCGTTCTAACCTTTGAACCCTCAATCGTTGCCCCTCATCTCAAAAACTTTACTGTACTGTCTCGTTTTTTTGATCAGGTATGGAAAGAACAAATGACCAATCAGGTATTTCGTGAGGATCGGGATTCGACTTATATGATAGGCGTTCTGGAAAGATTCAACGACCTGGTTACGGGGTGGAACGAAAAAGATGAAGACCACGAGACAGCGTCGATGTTGATTCTCAACATTTTAGACTATCTCAGCTCCTTGCACATTGGAGGATTTGGGGGCGTCGCACGTCCGGAAAGACATGCTGAAAAAATCATGAATTGGGTCGAAGAGCATTTTACAGAACCTTTTGACTTGATTGAATTAGCAAAGGAACTCCATCTCTCCAAGAATCATGTATCGCGGTTATTTCGGACCGAAACAGGGGGAAGTATCACTGAATACGTCATTGCACGTAGAGTAAGACAGGCTTGCTGGTTGTTGAAAACGGAATCAAAATCTATTGAACAAATTGGTTCATTGGTTGGCATACCTAATTTCCCTTACTTTTGTCGGATTTTCAAAAAGATCACAGGGTTTACGCCCATACAGTATCGTAAAAGCCAGTTAAATTAAAAACAACAGGGAGCAGCTGCCATTGCGGCAATCTACTCCCTGCTTTCATTTCCACCGTATAAACTCAATTAACATTCATTGGATTGCTTCTCCAGAAAAGCTCGAATGGATGGATCCATGCAAAGCCCGATAGCACGGCCGTAAAAGGCACGGGCTTCCTCGTATCTCTTCATCCTTTTGAACAAATGAGCGCGCAGCGCCCAATAAGGCTGATAACTTTTAACCGCTTCTGCCGGTATAATATCCAACAGCGATTTTCCCGCCTCTGCGCCGAACGCTTCAGCAACCGCTGCTGCGCGACCTACGGTTGCGCCAATCGTTGGAGCAATGCTAACCAGCCCCTCGTACAGCAGCGCAATCTCTCCCCATTCCGTGCGGTTCGTCCAAGCTCGCTGAGCATGCACGGATTGAATGGCCGCCTCAAGCTGGAATCGTCCGATACGTTTCCCATTGGCGGCAGTGCGGAGGCAATGTTCAGCCTCCTCGATCATTCCGAACGACCAGCGTGAATGATCTTGATCGGATATTGGCACATAGCCGCCTGCCTCATCGCGGCGCGCATTACGGCGCGCCTCGCAGTGCAGCATGAGAGCCAGCAATCCCAGTGCTTCGGGTTCCCCTGGCATGAATCGGACAATCAGCCTTCCCAGAAATATCGCTTCTTCGGTAAGCCCCTTCCTGCGAGAATCAACGCCGGCAATATCCTCCCACCCACTGCCATAGGCTCCATAAACAGCCTCAAGCACGGCTCCAAGGCGCTCCGGCCATTCATCCTCACCGGGCAAATCGAATCTGATCTCATCGCTCTTTATTTTTGCTTTGGCACGAGTGAGCCGCTGACCCATCGTTGCCGGTTTAACGATGAAAGCCGAAGCAATACGGGCCGCATCAAGGCCAAGCACAGACTGGAGCATAAGCGGCGTGCGCACAGCAGGATCGATTTCGGGATGCGCGCAAATAAACAGCATCTTCAGCCGTTCGTCAGGGAAAGGCATCTCGTTTTCGACTCGATGCCTAGCATCTTCTGCTAGAGATATCAAAGCATGCTCAGCGCCGGCTTGCACGCGGGCATGTCGGCTGCCATCGATCAACCGACGTCTCGCAGCCGTAAGCAGCCATGCTTCAGGCTTGTCCGGCACTCCGCTCGCCGGCCATTTCACCAACGCGGACAGAAACGCGTCCGCAAGCGCATCCTCCGCTGCCGCCAGGTCACGAGAGCGAACGGCAAGGAATGCAACCAGACGGCCGTAGGATTCCCTGGCCGTCTGTTCAATTATTTGATGAGCTTGCCTATCGCTCATTTTGTAATCGGATTGAGGTTGGGACGAACCTCAACTGAGCTGCCGGGACAACGCGCCGCCCATTCCAATGCGTGGTCCATATCCGGCACGTCTATGATGATCAGACCGCCGATTTGCTCCTTCGTTTCCGTGATCGGGCCATCCTGAACAAGCAATTCGCCGCCGTTACGGCTTAGCATGGTCCCCGTCTCCGGAGACTGGAGGCCTGCGCTGCTTACAACAATACCGGATTCACGCAAAGCTGTGACATAATGAGCCCAGCTTGCCGTATATGCCTCCTTGTGTATTGGGTCGGTACGTTTGGCGAAATCCTCTGTTGTTTCATACATGATCAATGTGTAATTCATAGTTATTGCTCCTCTCAACGTTCATATTGGAATAACTTCTTGCCGTCTTCACAATAATGACGAACCAGATCACACAATTTCTACATCAAATGAAAAAAATTATTATTTCGAGCTATCTTATCCCTGTCTCCGCCAGTTTCTCGTCCAGTATTTCTTTTTGCCGCAGATGATGCCTGCTGTGCATCCCAACCATCTCAAACCAATCACGTGCGTTCAGCCAGCCAAACCAGCCGTGGCGAACCTTGCATGCTGGATTTACTTCTTCTATGCGGCTTGTCCAGTAGGCCAACATCACTAGCACTTGCTCTAGTCCGGCTATGATTTCATCTTTAGTCTCGGGATTTCTTGTCTCATTCGGCGGTTGGTCAAGTTTCACTCGGATATTAGGCCACTCTTTTTCCGTAAACGCCTTCATTCCGTCCCCTGTCCTGCCTCCAGGCTCTTCCCTTGTTGCCTTTGAGCACGTTTCAATATGCCCGATATATTCTTTCGCCACTTCGATTACATGGACATACATCTGCCCGATTGACCATACGTCTTCCTCGCTTTTATATCTCAACTGCTCTATCGAATATTTGTCCAAATTCTCCATGTATTGTTGGATAATAGCCGCACAATTGTTCAACATCCGAATCCTCTCCCCACTATTCACATTTTTTTACAATCTATTTGGATCATACGAACAGACCGTTCCGTTGTCAATGCAAAGATGAAGCCCGGCTCCTCGGTATATAAAAATAGAAAAAAGACCCAACCAAGTTAGTAGAAAACTTGGTTGAGTCTTTTTAACTCATTACTGCGTGTTAGCTAGCTCATAACGATCTGCGTTCATTACTTTTACCCAAGCTGCAATAAATTCACGTACAAACTTCTCTTTGTTATCATCTTGAGCGTAAACTTCAGCAATGGCACGTAGAATAGAGTTTGATCCGAATACGAGATCAACGATCGTCGCCGTACGCACGACTTTACCTGTCTGACGATCGGATCCTTCGTAGATACCTCCGCTAACAGGCTTCCACTGCACTCTCATATCAAGCAAATTAACAAAGAAGTCGTTCGTCAGTTTACCTACCTGCTCAGTGAATACGCCATGTTTTGTCCCATCGAAGTTTGTACCAAGAACACGCATACCGCCTACAAGCGCAGTCATTTCTGGCGCAGTAAGGTTAAGCAGATGTGCCTTGTCTATTAGGAGTTCAGCAGCATTTACACTGTAATTCTTCTTCTGATAGTTGCGGAAACCATCGGCCGCCGGCTCTAGTACTGCAAAGCTTTCTACATCCGTTTGTTCTTGAGTCGCATCGCCGCGGCCAGGTGTGAATGGAACCGTTACATCATAACCTGCATCACGTGCAGCTTTTTCAACGGCAGCGCTACCACCTAATACAATCAAGTCAGCCAAGCTTACTTTCTTCTCAAGTTCAACCTGGATCGTTTCCAGAATAGCAAGCACTTTACTAAGTTGTGTAGGCTGATTCACTTCCCAATCCTTCTGAGGAGCAAGTCGAATACGGGAACCATTCGCACCACCGCGCATATCCGTCCCCCGGAAAGTGCTTGCCGAAGCCCACGCCGTTGTTACCAGTTCACTTATTGTAAGACCGGAGTTTAGGATCTTCGTTTTAAGATCTTGAACTTCCGCATCTGTTAATTCGATGTTGACTGCATCTACAGGATCCTGCCAGAGCAGCACTTCTTCAGGAACTTCCGGACCTAGGTATCTTACACGAGGACCCATGTCTCTGTGAGTGAGTTTAAACCACGCGCGAGCAAAAGCATCTGCAAATTCTTCCGGATTTTCATGGTAACGGCGAGAAATCTTCTCATATGCCGGATCTTCGCGCAATGCTAAATCCGCTGTAGTCATGATCGTCGGAACGCGAATGGATGAATCTTCCGCATCCGGTGCGAGGTGCTCTTTGTCAGGATTTATCGGAGCCCACTGATAGGCGCCTGCCGGGCTTTTCGTAAGCTGCCATTCATATCCAAAGAGCATATCGAAGAAGCCATTATCCCACTGCGTTGGATTCGCAGTCCAAGCACCTTCAATACCGCTGGTTATCGTGTCACGACCTCTACCAGAGCCGTGCGTATTGATCCAACCTAAGCCCAGAGCTTCAACTGGAGCCCCTTCCGGTTCTGCCCCTACTTTCGCAGCATCTCCAGCACCGTGTGCCTTGCCGAATGTATGACCGCCCGCTACGAGTGCGACGGTTTCTTCATCATTCATTCCCATGCGTTTGAACGTTTCGCGAATGTCGCGTGCACTTGCAACTGGATCTGGTTTGCCGTTCGGACCCTCTGGATTCACATAGATAAGACCCATCTGAACAGCGGCAAGCGGATTCTCAAGCTCACGATCGCCCGTGTAACGTTTGTCCCCCAGCCATTCTGTCTCAACACCCCAGTAAATATCTTCTTCCGGATGCCAAACGTCTACTCGGCCGCCGCCGAAACCAAAGGTTTTACCCCCCATAGATTCAATTGCGACGTTACCTGTTAAAATGAATAAATCCGCCCACGAGATCTTATTGCCATACTTTTGCTTAATCGGCCAAAGCAATCGACGGGCTTTATCGAGGTTTCCATTATCTGGCCAGCTATTCAGAGGAGCAAAACGCTGGTTTCCGGTTCCGGCACCGCCGCGACCGTCACCCGTACGGTAAGTACCTGCAGCATGCCAAGCCATACGTATGAAAAATGGACCATAATGTCCATAGTCAGCAGGCCACCAATCTTGACTGTCTGTCATTAGATTCTTAAGATCCTGCTTAACCGCTTGGAAATCTAATTTTGCAAACTCTTCTGCGTAATTAAAATCCGGACCCATCGGGTTTGATTTCTGATCATGTTGATGAAGTATGTACAAATTGAGCTGATTGGGCCACCAATTTCTATTCGTCGTACCGCTTGATTTGTGACTAGTTGCGCTGCCGTGCGGAAACGGGCATTTGCCTTCGCTGCCGGAAGTCAAATCCATAATATCACCCCTACAATAATTAATTTTAAATAATAATTGTTCTAAATACAGTTATAAAGCTAATTGGAATAAAAATCAACTTTTTTTTGCTAATCGATCCCTATTCTTGTCCTACTTCATACATATGAAGCATTGGTGAAAAATAGTATCTCATCACCTGTTCATTAGCTTTACACTTTCCACATGAATCTCCTCGCCTAGGAAGTGCAAAAAAATCTGCAGCACCTTATTTAAGCCTGAACCAATAATTTTGGCCGACAAATTGTTTCCGGTCCCATCATCATTAAGTCCACTGGCTAAAAACCAAGAGAAATCACTTCCGCTTTACAGGTTGTTCCCATAATATGGGAGCCTATATGTCCATTAGTGCTTGTCTGTATTTCTTCCGAATGAGAGGCCGTACCACTGGATGTTGTTAGTATCCCCTCTGCGTGAGAATTTAGTCCACTTGCTATCGTACCGGCACCTTCGGCATAGGAAGCGAACCCGATCGATTTCGTGGAAGAACCCTCGGCCAATCAACATGGACCTAAAGATTGCGCATTACAACCAGGAACAAACGCCAGACCAAGCGGGCCTTGTGGTCCATGAGGTCATGGAATTCCACGAGGCCCTCGGGGGCCCTCTGGTCCTGGAGGACAGGAGCGGCATTTATTTTTTCCTTTATCTCTCTGTGACATAAGCCCACCCAAACTACTAAATAATACATTCTATTTTCTAGCAGCAAAGCACGCATCCATCACTTGCAGGTGGCAACTAGTGGAATTTCCAGAATCTCTTGCCTATCTTTCAAAAAAATTATAGACCCACAGCAGTAGCTGAGGGTCTAACTAAACGCACGGTGCTTTACACACGGCATGATTTATTATTCAAAAATTGCAACAGGTCTAGCCCATCCGGCACTTGCTCGCTCAATCTTCACTGGAAAGCAGGACACTTTGAAACCGTAAGGCTTCGGAAGTTGATCCAGGTTTGCAAGTTTTTCGATCTGGCAATACTCCCGATCCTTACCTAAATAGTGGGCTGCCCACAGGACACCGTCTCTTGGATGATTTCGGTAATCCTCGGCTTGCAGGTTCAATGGAATATCCCAGCCCCAGCCATCCGTCCCAACAACCTTAATTCCGCATTCGAGCAGCCAAAGTGTCGCTTCAGCTGAAACACCAGCATGCAGGAACGCATAATGCTCGTGGTACAATCGTTTATCTGCATCACTGCGAATAAGTACAATATCGAATGGTTTTAACGTATAGTTAATCCGCTTCAACTCTGTGATAAGATCATCTTTCGTGATTTCATAACCCGGTGGCTTACTGCTGAAATCAAGCAGCACGCCATCTGAGTAAAACCACTCCAAGGGAAGCTCGTCAATGGTTCTGGAGGGTTTCCCTTCTGATGTAGGCCAGTAATGCCATGGCGCGTCCACATGTGTCCCCGAATGTGTATTTAACGTAACTGTCTCTGTAGCCCATGCCTTCTTTTCCGGAAAATTTTCAGGTGCGAGCCCGAGCGCTGCAGCTGCTTGGACTGCTCCCTCTTCATGGGTGGAGTATTCAATTTTAGCTGGAAGTGGTTCACGAATTCGGGGACTGATAGGAACACTTAAATCAAAAAGTTTCACTATACTTTACACCTCACATTGTTAAATGAATTTGTTAAATGATATAAAAAACAATCAATCCTCAACGGCCTGATATACCGTAGTCCAGAAATCGTGGATAACCCTCGCCGAATCCGGAGTTGACATGCCCACCTGAGTGAGCAGGATTCCGGTGAGCTGATTAACTGGATCAGCGTAGGTCGAGGTGCCGCTACCGCCGTCCCAGCCGAATTGACCGATGGGCGCGTAGTCGCCACGATAAGTGCGTACCGCCATCCCAAATCCCCAGCCACCATGCTGCCCTTGCCCGAATGACAAATGGACGTTGTTGGTCGCCATGGCGTTACGGACGGCTTGTTGCTCAGGTGTGAGCCGGTTGGTGGTCATCAACTGGACGGCAGGCCGGGATAAAATCCGTTCAGTCCCGTGTTTCCCTTGATTCAACAGCATCTGGAAGTAGGCGTGAAAATCGTCGACGGTTGAGGTCAATCCGCCTCCGCCACCCTGGAACGCCGGATTCTGGCTGTAGCGTCCCCCTTTGGCTTCGTCCCACACATTGAACACGCCAGTTTGCGGATTGGGCGCGTAAAGGGGCGGCATCCGATCGATTTTATCGGCAGGCACGTGGAAGCCGGTATCTTTCATGCCGAGCGGATCAAAAATGCGTTCGCGCAGGAATGACTCAAACGACTGCCCCGTGACCCTGGCGACGAGCACGCCGAGCAGATCGTTGCTGATGTGGTACTGCCAGCGCTCTCCTGGCTGATACATCAACGGAAGCGTGCTGAGGCGGCGCATCCACTCATCCGGTTCGGGCATCGGCGTCGGCAGATCGGGCGTGAGCCCCTGCTCGAAGATCGCACTCAGAATCGGAGTGCCCAGCAGCGTAATATCCATGCCGAGCCCGAATGTGGAGGTCAACAGATCCCTTACCGTGATCGGCCGTCTCGCCGGCACCGTATCGTCCAGCGGGCCGTTGACTCGTTTCAGCACCTGTCGGTTGGCGAGTTCAGGCAGCCAGGCATCTACCGGATCATCCAGCCGCAGCCTGCACTCGTCGAACAGGATCATCACCGGCGCGACTGCAACCGGCTTGGAAGTGGATGCCATCCGGAATATCGTGTCCCGGTTCATCGGAGCGCCACCGTCATGGCGCATCGTACCGAGCGCTTCGACATGTGTCTCACCATTCCGGCTGATCAAAGCGACGAGCCCGGGAATCTTCCCGGACTCAACATGCCGTACCAGCACATCGTGCAATCTGCTCAGCCCATCTTTGGAGAAGCCGCTGTTACTTTGTCCCGTAATGATCCTGTTCATTTGGTTCCCTCCTTATCGAATAGTAACCTTGGATACATCCGCTCCCATACCTTTAAGCGCCGCATACGTCAATTTATCCATCGTTGCGCCGTCGAAAATAACGGTTTTGATCATCCGATAGTATTTATTCGTGAGACTAAACCCAGGCAGGAATGAAACATTGTTAAATGTAGCGCCCCTGAATGAAACTTCGGTTAAAGCAGCTTTGTCAAACTTAACACCGATAAACGTCTGACCGTCAAAACGCTGCCGGGTGAGATCGGTATATTTGAAATCAACTCCCTCAAATCGGCATCCTTCAAACATCGTCTTTCGAAGATCGGTCATCGATAACGTTACATCGATGAGTCTTACACCTGTGAACTTGGCACCGTCAAGCCCTGACTTGCTAAAATTGGTTCGTACAAGAATCGTCTTATCAAAGCTTGCATTTGACAGGTCCAGCGCTTCCAGACTGCAATCCGTTAAATTCGCCCCGTCAAAATTGGCTTCACGCACGTCACTGGCCTTAAACGAACTGCCCGTTAAATCGGCGCCGGAAAAATCGGAACCATGCAGCGAGCTGCCTTTAAACTGTCCTTTATGCGCCTTAATGCCTGCAAAATCGCTTTCCGCCAAATTGCTACCATTAAAGTTTGTCAGTACTTGCCGTTCCAGCGAACGGGAGAGGTTGGCGACCTCCAGAATCGTTTGCTCGATGTCGCCGATACTTTCAATGGTCATCATAAACGCTGTTTCATCGTCCTTGCCATCCGCTTTGAGTTCACGGTATCGTTCTTGCAAATCGGTATGCAGGTCGTCTTTTAATTCGGAGACGCTTTTTACACCATCGTATGGCGTAAAAACGCTGTTCAGATAATCCGTCAATTTGGGATTCATCATATCAAATCTCTCCTCATAGTAAGTTTTCTAAAACGCGTTTGGCATACTCCCAGTTGCTTTTGTTGCGATCGTAAGTGTTCTTGCCCTTTTCCGTTATCCTAAAATATTTACGCCGTCCGCCCTGTGACTCATCGCCCCAATACCACTCGATGTCACCGTCTGCTTCTAACCGCCGGAAGCTGGAGTACATCGTGGCTTCCTTCAGTTCATACTCGCCGCTGGATCGCTCGGCGATCAGCTTGACAATCTCGTAACCGTAGCGATCAGCTTCGGACAAGAGCCGTAAAATCATCGTATCCGTATGTCCGCGTAACAGGTCGGATGTGATCTTGTTCTCGCTCATACAATCACCTCCATGACTGTATAATAAATCATATTACTATGTCTGTCAAGGTAATACTTTGATTGCACTACAGGAGAAATCCATTTTTCATATGAGACAGCTTTCTGATCATTAAATGTCCCTTCCTGATGTAAAACTTCGCCTGTTAAGGAAAAATACTAGGTTTTTGTATCCCGGGTTAATTTTACTTTTTCATGTGTTTCAGTAATACCCTGTGGCCGTTCCAGCGGTGCTCGATCAAGGTTAACTACTTTCCAACCATATGGCGTTAGGATACGAGCCCATCCGTTATTGATTTTATTTGCTACATAGGTTCCAGGTTGTAACCAGTTCTGCAAGCTGAGACTTGAATCACCGTCGATGTCGAAATAACGAGTAGCTCTTCACAGCATTATCTTTTCATCAGATAAGTTGAATTCCATCAACGGAGAACTCTCATTATCGGAGATCGGATATGTCTTGACCCATTTGAAAGTTCCATCCTCTAATTGAATCTTGAGCCATTGGTAAATTTGAATCTAATGTTAAAAACTGAAGATGCAATCGCTTGTACTAGACCGGGATTAGCGCAAAAAAAGACCCCCAGCCCTTGGCTGCGGATCCACATTCCTATTTTCTATTGGGTTTAACAATCCTTAAGCGGAATAGAGAATTCAACATAAAAAGGATGATGTTCTTCATTTAAGCAATACTCAATTCGTTGTTTGAAATTGCCCCACGTTACCATCTCTAATGCTGTTTCAACTGGAAAAAATCCCACTTCTAAAGACTCGGATGTAGTGGTTAATTCTCCTCCGGTTGGTTTTCCTAAAAATAACGTGTTACAAATACTAGCGTTTACATTTTGAAAAACGCCGCAAAACTTGGTTATCTCAATATCGATTCCGCTCTCCTCCTTTGTTTCCCTTATTGCCGCATCCTTCAGGGATTCACCCTCTTCAACCTGGCCTCCCGGCATTTCCCATCCTCGTCTAGGTCCTTTTATCAATAGAATTTCGTTGCGTTCATTTATGACAATGGTTGCTGCTGATACGATATGTTTTGGAACCATTTGATCAACCTCCTCAGTCAAGTTTCATGAAATCGTTTCGCTCCAACACCAGTACATACCCGCGAGTCCCGTCCAACCGAATTCGGTCTCCGTCGCGAATGAGGGTCGTCGCTCCATCAATGCCAACAACCGCCGGCAGCCCGTATTCCCTGGCTACTACGGCGCCATGTGTCATCAAACCGCCGACCTCCATAACCAGGCCGACGGCGGAATGGAACAGAGGCGTCCAGCCTGGGTCTGTAAAAGGGGCGATCATAATCTCGCCCTTGTTCAGCTTCGCCTCCTCAGGCCGCAGCACCACACGAGCGATGCCCTCGATGACGCCGGCGGATACGGGTGTTCCAACGAAGGCTCCCTCGGGAGCATCCTGCAACTTACGCCGGCCGATAACGATTTCTCCCTCGCTTGTCATCAACCTTGGTGGCGTCATGCCGCGGAATCGCTTCAGTTCCTCCGTCCGCTGCTCTAGCAGCGCCGCAATTCCGGGTGGACGTTCGCCTTCGGCCAATTTCAGCAGCTCGTCGAGAGACAAATAAAACACATCATCCGCCCGCTTTAACACCCCCTTCTTGACCAGCGAGTCGCCTTCGTCAAGCAACCCTTTGCGCACGAGGTAGAAATGCTGCATCATTAAATATTTGGGATGCTCCCGCAGCCCCATCAATCCTCTGAATACGCTCACTAACCGTGACATGAGCTTCGCCTTCAACCTGCCAAAAGGTTGGGCACGCAGCCGCTTTAACAAGTCGATTGCCGCGGCCTCCGCTTGCAGCGCGCCTTCGGCGAACTTGGCTCGATGCTCACCAGGCTCCATGCTCCGCATATGGCTGCCAATCGATGGCAGCAGCGTGCTTGGATCCTCACGCCATCGGGGGCGTGTAATGTCGATTTCGCCAGGGCACCTCATGCCGTAAAGCTCCATGAACCGATCCCACTGCTGCGCGAATACAATGCCTCCCTCTACCTGCTGCAGTTTTTCCCTAAATTGAAGCGGATCGCCGTGCAGGATCAGGTCTGTCACTTGCGGGTAAGGTCTGGCCGCATCCGCTAAATCGCCGATCATGAGCCCCATCTCACTCGTAAAGTTGCCTGACAATCCTCTGTTCAGCACATGCACGATCTCCGTATCGCCCAACCATTTTATAGACAGTGCATTCAAAAGCCGCGACGAAATAATTCCAGCCAGCGGAAAGGGGAGCAACTGTGGGAAAATGGTCAATAGCAGCGAGCCTATATGCTCCTGAATTCGAACTATCCGTTCTGGACCGTAGACTCCGGAAAGCTGACTTTCTCCCTTATGAATCGATCCCTCGATGTACGCATTGACCTCCGGATGTGCATCGGTAACAGGAGCATAAAGCAGTTTGCGCACCACTTTCAGCAGCACGGGACGAATAAAGCCGATAACGCCTTTTCTCACGCCAGGTGCTGAAGGCAGATGTTGAACGAACGATGGCTGCTTCACCATCTCCGCTAGGCCAAGGCCAATCATCTCGTCGATGTTGGTCAGTACCTTCGGTAAAAGAACACGGGCCTGCTTCAGAGTCAGCAGCTTTGTAATATCGATATAGACCCTTCCGCCGACCGACGCCGTATGCTCGTTCATCTCCCGAATGCCTGTTTTCCCGAAAGGAAACAACGTTCGAAGCACCGACAAGCCCATTGGCTTCATTGCATCCGTCATCATCTGCTGATGGCCGAAAGATACAAGCAAATGCGGACTTTCCCCTGGAGGAATGTTTAATTCCGGCAGCGGATACAACGAGGTGATCGGTCGACTCTGAACGATGTAAAAGTTTCCTTGCGCATAGCACCATTCAATGTCCTGCTCTGAGCCGTAATACCGCTTAATCTTATCGCCGATGGCAGCTAGTTCCAGGATCTGCGCATCATCTAGCGCCTGCACGACTTGCTCTGCCTCCGGCAGTTCCTTCGTCACGGTGCCACCCTCCGAGAGCGCGAAGATCGCGAGCTTCTTGCGGGAGACCGTCTTCGTGAGCAGCTTCCCAGACCGCACCTGATACAGGTCAGCGGAAACCAGCCCAGACACAAGCGCCTCCCCTAAGCCGAAGCTGGCGTCAATTGACACCGTGTTTCGGTTGCCCGTAATCGGATCGGCGGTGAACATGATGCCGGACACTTCCGGGAAAACCATGCGTTGCACGACGACGGATAGATGCACAGCACGATGATCGAAACCGTTGCGAGCCCTGTACGATATCGCCCGATCGGTGAATAATGACGCCCAGCACTTGCGTACGGCAAGTAGCAGCGCTTCTTCCCCGCGTACATTCAGATACGTATCCTGCTGACCGGCGAATGAAGCAGACGGCAAATCCTCCGCTGTGGCGCTCGATCGCACCGCATAGGCTTGATCCTCTCCGGACTGAAGCCAAGCTTGAAAAATAGAGTTCCGAATGTCATCAGGAACTGGCATGCTAACCAGATGCTCACGAATGGACTGCCCCAAAACCGTAATTTCCGCTAGCTGATCTGCCTCAACGCCATTTAATCGCTGGAAAAATTCGTCCATAACCTCACTCTGCTTCAGAAAAGACAAAAAAGCTTCCGTCGTGACACAAAAGCCTGCGGGGACTGGAAACCCCGCCTTCGTCATTTCGCCTAAATTCGCGCCCTTGCCTCCTACGAGTGGAAGGCTATTTATATCCAATTGGCTAAAATCAAGCACATAATTGTTCATGGGTACTCGTTCCTCCCTTAGCATGAGTCCGTGCGAAGACCGTGCATAAACAGGCCGAACAATGTTTCGCCCATCTCTACCATCGTAACTCCGTACTTGGCAGCCACATCCGGGCGGGCCATACGTTCAATGCTTTCCAGCATGATCGCGGTTAACAGTTTGGGGTTAACGTTACGAATATGCCCCTCCTGCATGGCTCGTTTGAGCAGCTGTTCGATGAATGTGAGCTGAGCACTGCGAAATGCCTCCAGTTTCGCCCATAAATCGGGGATATAGGTTTGGATATCGTTTAAAAATAACGGATGCAGCTTGGCGATCTCTCCCCTGATCCCCATAAAGACACGCTCGAAAATATCTAGCGGATGGTCTGAAGACTGCATTTGCCCCTTCACAAGAAGTGTAATCGTTTTCAAAAAAGTTTCCAGCACAGCTTCGGCAATCTCTTCTTTTCCGCTAAAATACAAATACAGCGTCTTCTTGCTCATCCCAAGACGTGTCGCCAGCTCGCTTAGCGTTACACCGCGATAACCCTTGGCATTAAACAGATCCGCTGCCTCCTGAACGATGCGCAACCGGATCGAATCCTTCATACGTACGATTCCTCCAATCTACAATGGAAACCAGTTTTGTTTTTATGGTTTCCATTGTACCTAACGGAATAACAAATCGCAAGCAAAAAAGTTCCATTCAGAAGCCTCCTGACCAATAGATTAGCACAGGCAGATACAGAAAGCTGGCTGCCGTCGTCATCGCTACATTGACAGAAACAAGTTCCTTATCGCCCCCGTATTTCTCCATAAGCACGACAGAATTAATAGCGGAAGGCATGGAGGATTGCACGAATAAAACGGAAGCTTCAAGACCATGAAGACCAAGTAATTTAATGGTCAGTAAAGATAACAGCGGCACACCCACAATTCGCATGAGGATAGAAATCCACAGTTCGCGTCGCATGCTCGCGCGCCAGTTTGTTTTTTTGAGCTGCATCCCAAGCATTAGCAAAACGATGGCAGCATAAGCCCCGCCGATCAGCTCCAAACCGGCATGCAAGCTTTTAGGCAGCGGAATTTTGAATATATACAGGACTAGTCCTATAACAGCCGCATAAATGAGTGGGTTCTGCAGCATTTTGGCACCGGCTTGCCGCGGACTAAAGGAACTCCGCGAGGCTATGTACATACCAAGAGTATTCACAAGTACGATATGTAGGATGACATTCGTGACGCCAATGGCGAAGCCAGCATTTCCAAATGCAAGAAGCAGCAAAGGCAATCCGTAATTATTCGAGTTGGCAAAGATCGTCGTCAGTTCCATGGCCCGTAAGGATGGCGCGTTAAATCGAAATAATTTTCCAACAGCAAGGGAAGCCGCCCAACAGAGGACAGTCTGAATAACCGTAAATATAGCAATATGAGCAAAAGAGGAGCTATTTAACTCGCTACTCGATACGGCACTTACAATCAGACATGGTGAAAGCACAAACAGGCTTAAATCTGCCAGCACCTTCGTATCGGGTGACTTAAATTTCTGATACAGAAAACCGAGAAAACAAGCAAGCAGAATTGGTACACTTACGGTTCCAAACAAAGTTACATAACTGCTAATGACAATGACCTCCTCTGGTCGAATTCAATTTCGGAATAGCTGTTTCGCCAGTTCATATATCATATATGCAATTCACCTATTGGTCTAATATATAATTGAAATTAACTTTATAGGTAAAGTTAATAATTGAATCGCAGCAAATTTCAATACCGCATTGGCTGCAGATACAAAAAAAATATTTCCAAAAATTTCTTTGGCAAGTGTTTCAAATAGTTCCCAAACTGTTTACAGATGAATTATAGCGTTGAAATAAATCATACCGTTGGGAGAGTGCACATTATGCGTATGCGTTCATTCAAAACAAAATTGATTTTGCTTGTTGCAAGTTCGAGTTTAATGCTTCCAAGTGCCATTAGTGCAGCTACTGAGACTGAGAATATGCCAGCTTATATTTACAATAATGGCTTTATCCAAACGAATGTACATGGAACTTATGTTCCGGGCTATTATTTAAATGTGGATGAAAATACGGTAGCAGCCTTTATCCCCGGAGGGGTAGGATTAGTTGCCGTTGATAAAGATGCTGTTTTACCGGAAGGTTCCAGATTTATAGAATAGGCTATTCCAAGCACAATATGAGCGTTTAATCTTAGACGATAAAAAAACAAAGGGGCAAACCGCCCCTTTGTTTTTTATTTAACCTGCCATGTTATTAACCGAATGTTTGGTGTCAAACACGGAAATATGGTCTACTTTCCCACTTGATTTAGGAATAATAAATTTTAGTTGAAACATATCGGATGCTTTATAAATATAAATCGTGTCATCCCCGTTTACTTTCGTATCCGATGGCTTTCCAAGCGCTTCTTCGATTTGTTTCAGCGTTAATGTTTGCAGCTTTGGATCACTGGAACGAATATCGATAATTTGATCTCCTTTATTGTAGCCAATAACTGCATTTTTCTTAGAGTAAGTCGCATATATACTGCTCGCAACGACATCAGTATGATCCGCTTTCCCCCAAGCTTTCTCCACATCGTCAATCAATTTAGTTTCTGCAGCAAACTCAATGCCCGCCACCTTGCCTGACTTCGCTAATTCAAGCATACCTTTAATTTGCTTAGTCGTTTCTGACGATACAGGCGTTACATTCACGTTACCACTAGGCGTAGGTGTCGGCTTGGATGAAGCTGACGGTACTGCGCTAGGTGCAGCTGAAGGTGTTGATGAAGGTTCTACAACTGGGCTAGGAGATGAGCTAGCTATTGGATCAGCAGCACTCGCTGCTGGTTTTTCATTTGATGTGCATGCCGTGAACATCAGCATACTCGCTATCAACATAGGATAAACTACTGCTTTATTGCTATACATTTTCATAAGTTGCCTTCTCTCTTATCTGTTTGAATCACTACAAATATTCAGACGATAGAAAGATTTAAATTGTTGCAAAAAATACGGCATGAAGGAACTTATGTATGGTTTTCTTTGCAAATGATGGCGAAGTCATTTATTCCATTTTGACATGGACCTGAAAATTTACTTTTAACTTAGGATAGTAGTCTTCTCTCCAGTTTTCTAATTCATTATAAGGAATTTGATTACGGAAGTGTTGGCCAAATCCGAATATATCTGTTTTGTTTTTTTGAGCTTGCTCAAACAAATTGTAAAATCGCTTTTCTATCAGGCTCTCAAGATCTCTTTGTATCTGATCATTCGTGACACCTTCATTTTTTTCCAAAACGTCTATTTTTAAAGATAAATCGCTTGCCACCAACAGTTCGCCAGCTTTCTTTGACGGTTTGATTCGCAATGAACTATTTTCCACCATGATGCTGGCGTAACCCAGGCTCTCTACCTTTCCTTTTGCATGGAGCTTTTGAAACAAATTCACGAATTGATTTTCACTCGGACTAATTTGTTCGATGATCTTTCCGTTTTTCAATACAGCGGATCCCTCAAAGTTGAATAATGTATCTTTTCCAGCATTAACAACCGGAACCGCGATATCTTTCGTATACGAAAACAAGCTCCGATAAACTTCCCATACGCGGGTGGTTGTGATCTCCGGTGCCCAATCGGCTCCTTTATAGAAATAGTCAATGACTGAGGTTGCATGCGCATCAATTTTTTCATCAATGGATGAAAACATTTTCTCAATATGTTCATCTGTTATTGCTAGTAAAGCTATGGAAGGAATTTCCTTGGATTTCATTAAAAAATGAATCATTTCACTAATATCTGCTTTGTCTTTTGAAAAATTGTTTTGAATGAGAATTAAGCGAACCTGCTTGTAGTACAAGGCATTTTCGGTGTTTGTTTTCAATTGTTCCAAAATACTAGAAACGTTTGTACCTTTGTAAGTGACTGTTCGTGATAATTTGCTGCCTTTCTCGGTTCTTGGAATATACAAGGTCACTTTGAATTGGTTATCGCTTTCCTTGCGAATCCCAATGATTAAAGGAATGTCACGCTTATCTATTTCTTTAATATCCCAGCAGCCAACTAGAAGGGTTAGAGACAGAAGAACAACAGTACTCATAAAAAATCTATTTTTTTTCATATGCCAACCGCCCCTTACCAGCTAAAACACCATAGATTAAAATGGTAAATGGAATGATAACCATTAAAACTGCATTAGCACCTGCACTCCATAACGCACATTTCTCAATCAAGGCCAGATTTGGAACGGAGATAGCGAAAAGAAAAGCGGTCAGTGAAAAGGCGCAAATCCAATAAGAAGCTTTTTTACTTTGCAAATTGAATAGTTTCTGTATGATTTGAAGAATCATCCATAGCATAACCCCATTTAAAATGATGGTGAACCCGACCATTGACAGACCAAAAAACATGGTTTGCTGGTTGAATACAAACCAATTCATGTCAACGGAATCCGCGGCTTCTTTGGCAGGAAAAAAAATGCTATCGACCGTTTCTGTCCCAAAAATAAAGAGCGAAATATACACAACAGCTAGATAGAAGCAGATTACGTAAGCCAATGCTCCAAAAAGTTGCCTGTATGTCAAATTGGTTTTGGAAGGTATAAATCCTAAAAATAAAGACGAAAATCCCATCAGATAGAGAAAATTGATATTCGTTGCAAAATGAAGAGAGGGCGGTCTAATCGGCAAAGCGTTTCTAAAATCAAAATTGACAAACGAAGTAATAATAACAAAAGCCACCAAAATGTTAACGATTAGGAAAATAATAACGGAAGAGCGTAAGATCGTCTCTAAACCTTTTATAGCTGTATACGTTGATATGACGAGAAGAAGAAGTATGATCGCCCAAATAGGTGTCCGAATTAAAAAAATCGAGGCAATGACTTCAGCATGGTGACGAAAACTCATCGCAACCAGCGCAGTTATATTGAGTGCATAGGGAATTAAAAAAAGGAAAGCAACCCATCTTCCCATTTTCAAATAAACATCAATCAAATCTTTTTCGGGAAAATAGTCTAGTCCTTTCTTGCAAATCATCATTAAGCTCAGTAGTAACAATCCATATGAAAGAACCACTCCCCAATGACCGGTTTTCGTTAGCTTATATATGAGACTGGGGTACTGTAAATAACCGAATCCCATATGAATGATGATAAATACCAATCCAATCTGTAACCTTGAAGTCAACTTGTGTCGCCCTTTCCTTTTATGCGAAATGTCATATACGGAATATCGCATGACGTTAAGCTCGCCAAATAAATGCAAACAAACGTTAGACCTACAAATACTCCAAGAATACCGAAGACAGATGCCAATATTAAAATGGGGTACTTTAATGCACGAATGTACAAGGAATTTTGTACGCCTATGACGGATGAACTTGCTATCAGCATCGCGGTAATTACAATAACTAATAAATTACTGACTAATTTCGCTTCCACCATGGCCTGGCCAAGTATGATTCCTCCAACCATGGTAATTGCGGGACCAACGCTTTTCGGAAGTCTCACAATCGCTTCAATGATTAAGTCGACGATCACGACCATGGCTAGAGTTTCTATGATGGGTGTTAATGGAATGCCTTCTCTACTTTCAGAGATAAAAAAGGCGAGATCAATTTTTAAAACATCAGGGTTAACTGACGTTAAGGCAACATACAACGCGGGCAGAATTAGCGTTGCCAACGTTCCCAATCCCCTTAATATTCGAATCATCAGTGACAACCCGTGAGGGAAATTGCGATCGTTTACAGTACTCAACATATCCAAAAAGAGATGAGGAAAAACAAGTGCGAAGGGATAATTATCTAAAAAAAGAACAATTCTGTTCTTTTTTAAAGAGTCAATGGCCTGATTCGGAATTTCCGTTGAGAATAGATAACTAACGGGATTGAACTTGCGCTGACCAAAATGCTTATTCAGATCATCAACCGTTTCAATATCCGCTTCAATCCGTTTTAAAAGCAGATCCACTTTTTCAATAAGCGTACTTGACGCTTTTCCTTTAATGTAGAGCATTGAAATTCTTCGCTTAGCCAGTTCTCCAACTTGATAAGAACAATGGCACAGACGTTCCGTGCTCAACCACTTTCTTAGTAACCCTACGTTTATATCAATATCCTCACCAAAAGCATCCATAGGACCAAGAATGATACTTTCATTATTGGGCTGATCAATGCTTCGGCTTAAGTTGCGACTGACTGGTTCCAGAACAGCATTGTTCTCCTTATCGGACAAAAGTACTAATTTGCCTTCTACAACTGCTTTAATAATTTGATCCGTATCTACGTCAAGTTGATCACTGAGGTTCGTGAATAAGTCATGAACGGTTGATGACATTTTCGCCATTTGCCGAATATACAAATTTGATTTCGTAAAATCTATCAGCGTTTTAAAACCTATAAGAAATATGGCTGTTTGATCAAATTGCTCTTCCTGAATGAAGAAATCATCATGGTCAGCAAATATGGATTTAATTACCTGAACCGAATTAAGCATAAATTAAACCCCTAATGTTAGACATGGTCATAGTTTGAGCGGTGCTTGGAACTTTTATGCAAATTATAGGCTCAGACGTACCATAAAATCTCGCAGAAAAGGCAGCCGATAGTCGGCTGCCTCGTGACATGCGCAAACGAGCGATAGCGCTGCCGTATGCGATTTCCTGATCACATTTTGTATTTTCACCCTAAGTGGGGAATATTACATATCATAATTTCAAATGTGGGGGTTTAGAAGTGGAACAATATTAAAACAACGGCAGCCACTACGGTTAACCGTCTACGGTTTTGAAATAGTCATAAACCTTCTTTAATTTCTGCTGCTGTTTGCCGCGTGGGCTTTCCATACTGCCAAATTCAAAAAACTTTACCTTTTTAATCCCTACATAGTTAAAGAGTGCTTTTTTCATTAAAACTTTATGTGCGTTATTTAGCCAATACAACGGATATAAGACCGGTCCCTTCATACTTGAAATACACACCACCGACTTCCCTTTCAGAAGCCCTTCCGGCAACATCCCGCCCTTATCCTTATAGGCAAAACCCGAAGCAAACATCTGGTCGATATAGCCCATAAGCATGGCTGGAGGCCGCCCCCACCAGATCGGATAGACAAACACAATTTTGTCCGCCCAGCTGAGTTGCTCCCTGTAAATGGCAAGATCAGGGTCGGCGTGCATATCTCTCCTACGCTTCTGTTCATTAAAAACTAGGACCGGATTAAATCCCTCCTCATATAGATCCAAGACCCTCACTTCACTAATTTTCGGATTTTCACTGCTTCCTTGGACGACTTTCTGTAAAAAGGCATAACTTAAACTGCGATGATTGGGATGCGTGTAAATAATCAACGTTTTCATTCCAACACTCCTTTACTTATCTTTTGATAAGCAAATCGTAGCACACTCCGTTTTTAGTTGTCAAATGATAATTGTTTATTGATAATTATTTTGTTATTATTTTTATACGAGGTGATCATGTGGAGAACAATGTCCTATTTCAGAAA
This sequence comes from Paenibacillus chondroitinus NBRC 15376, assembly GCF_004000765.1. Taxonomy (GTDB): domain Bacteria; phylum Bacillota; class Bacilli; order Paenibacillales; family NBRC-103111; genus Paenibacillus_E; species Paenibacillus_E chondroitinus. The sequence goes on from NZ_BILW01000003.1 coordinate 26,573, forward strand.
TTCGTGTCCTTCACGGCCGCAGTCCACCAAGTAACGCATGAGATGACCAAAGATGTGAGATCAGAGTCGCTTACTCCCGTTCAATATAAGATTCTAGAATACATTTCCGTCAGCCAGCCCGTTACACTCAGTGAAATCAGTGACTGCATGCATATGTCCATGCCAAACACGAGCCGTGAGCTTAGAAAACTAAGTGAAAAGCAATTGTGCGAGAAGGTTACCGATGCCGAAGACCGTCGCAAACAATCGATCCGTCTCTCGAAAGAAGGAAGTGCGATGATGGGCGACATTTTTCAGCGAGTTGAAGCTCAATTCGTCCAGAAAATCGGAAACGTATCCAAAGAAGAATTGAAAGAGATCGAACATGCGCTGGATGTTTTGATGAGCAGGGTATTTTCTTAAATGAAATGCGCAAAAAGCCGCTTACGGGAAATTAGTTTCCGCAAGCGGCTTTTCGTTTTGAATTATTTAGTGCGTTTTCGTATCATGGACGTCATTCGTTTTGTTTATAAAATCGATGTGGTGAAACCCCCACCCGCACATATCGGTCAGAATAGCGCTTAATGTTTTTCCATGCTCAGAAAGAGAATATTCCACTTTTGGAGGAATCGTCTGAAACACTTGCCGAACGATGAGCTTATCTTTCTCCAATTCACGGAGCTGGTTCGTAAGCATCCCTTGCGTGACTTCGGGGAGCAAACGTCTCAATTCACCGAACCGTTTGGTCCCCCCTTTCATCAAAATAAACAATATCAAAGGCTTCCATTTCCCGCCTATCATTTGTAAAGTGGTCACGATTCCCTGTGTTCGATACGATTGATTTTTATCAACATCCATGTTTGCAACTCCTTTTTTACCGCAACATCTGAAGCTCTTACTCCGACTTTACCAAAGTATTCTGAATTTCGTAAGTACTATATTATTTCGTACTTAGTATGGTTAAACGTACTATTCCAATGTCCTATAGATCCTAATTGTACGATTTTCCAGACTTAGTATGAAAAAAGAGCGTACTTTTCAAATATTTCTTTTGACTCAATAATGGAGGTGTTGTAGTCAAACTAACTTGTTGGATCCAGGAGGATTAAAAATGAAAACCATGGTAATCGTAGCCCACCCGAATTTAGAGACATCCCGTGCAAATCGAGCATTGATGCTTGAACTTCGTAAACATCCGAACTTCCATGTTCGAAACTTATATCAGGAGTATTCAAATTGGAAGTTTGACATTGAGAAGGAGCAACAATTACTTTTAGCCTATGATCGGATTGTTTTACAATTTCCATTGTACTGGTACAGTTGTCCGCCCCTTTTAAAAAAATGGTTCGATGATGTATTCACGTATGGCTGGGCTTATGGTCCGGGAGGTAATAATTTGCTTGGTAAAGAATTTATTGTTGCAACAACAACAGGGGGTACGGAGAACTGTTATCGAGCAGGTGGAGACAATTGGTTCACAATCAGTGAGTTTTTAAAACCTATCCAGCGAACGATTACAAAATGCAATGGAACTTATCTCCCTGCTTTTGTAACCTATGGAGCAACTGCTCAGGATAACGATCTCTCTCAAGAAGCTACAAGATATGTAGAACATATTCAAACTTATTCAAACTTGCTTATACATTAAGGCTGCAACAACATGACATAGAAACCTTGCCCCTCTTCAAGCCAATGACATCACAGCAACCTTGCGATTTCTCATGATCTTTGCCTCCATCTTTTCCATCATTCTAAGACATTAGACCATGCAAATCGGAAAAGGTTGCTTATTTTTCCAATCTTAGCTTAGCACCTTGGTCATTATCAAATCGATTTGCTCATCATCACCCATATAAAAGGAGTGGGCATTAGTTCAAATAAAAAACACCGCCAGTTTCGAAGGCGATGTTTGTGTGCTGCTGTTTGTATCTATTTCATTGAGATTCACGCATCTGGTCAAGGTGCTCTTGTGCGCTCAGCTCGTGCATCGAAAGTTTGGCCCCTATGGATCTGAAGCTGCCAATAACGTCTTCATAGCCTCGTTCGATATGCTCAACGCCGGTTATATACGTATAACCCTCTGCCGCTAGACCCGCCATCAGCAAACAAGTGCCTGCACGCACATCAGAGGCATGCACCCATCCGCCTTGCAGGGGGCGTCCACCAGTAATAAAGGCACTTTCCTGCCGTAACTCGATCTCGGCGCCGAGCCGTCGTAGCTGCGCAACATGAGCCAGCCGCTTAGGATAGATACGATCTGTCACTATGCTCTTCCCCTTGGCTTGCAGTAGAAGCGCGGTCATAGGCTGCTGTAAATCCGTAGCGAAACTCGGATACATACCCGTGCGAATACGTGTCGCTTTCAGCAAATTCGTTCCATATGCCGTAATTTGATTATCGCCGCATTCCACGTGCATCCCTATTTCCTGCAACTTGGCTAAACACGAACCCAGATGCTCCGGAATGACGTCCATGACCGTAACCTGTCCCCCATGGAGTCCGGCTGCCATCAGAAAAGCCCCGGCAATCAGCCTGTCTGGAATAACCGTATGTGTTCCACCGTCCAAATAGGAGACGCCCTCAATTCGGATATGTTCCGTTCCCGCACCATAGATGCGCGCACCTAACCGATTAAGGAAATTTGCTGTATCGCAAACTTCAGGGTCCATAGCTGCGTTATGCAAATTTGTCCGACCTTTGGCCAGCACAGCGGCTAACATGGCATTAATCGTAGCACCGGAAGTAATGGTATCGAAAAAAATGTCGGCCCCTTTCAGTTCGGCAGCTTCGACGACGTAATAATCTTTGAAAAGATGGACTTGCGCCCCAAGCGCTTTGAAGACCTTGATGTGCTGGTCAATGGGCCGTGAAACGAAGTCATCCCCGCCAGGCAACCCGATGGTGACTTTGCCGAATTTGGATAGCAGAGATCCTGCAAAATAATAAGACGCCCGATAGCTCGAAGCTTTGCCTGGATCAATCACAGAACTGTGAATCCAACGCGGGTCAATAATAACTTGTCCGCCCTCCTGCTGCAGCTTCAATCCGATATCACGGCCAATTTCCGCAATGATTCGGACATCATCGATGAATGGAATGCCTTCTAATGTAACGATATTATCTGCAAGACAAGCAGCAGCAAGTAAAGCAAGGGAGCTGTTCTTCGCTCCTGGGATATGTACGGTTCCGTTAAGTGGGCCAGAATACTCAGCCTGTATATATTTCAAGAAGTGTCCCTTCTTTCCTTATGACGATTTCAGTTCCGTTTCGAGCATGTAGCCGCTTCCGCGCACTGCGCTAATCAAGAAGGTAGCTTTTCCGTATTTTTTTCGAACTCGATAGATCAAGGCATTCAGTTCGTCCAGTGTCACATCGGAGAAGCCTTCTGCACCCGTTGACCTTTCCGGCCATACCTTGGATTTAATTTCCTCGAGCGGAACGAGCCGGTTGGCATGATCATGCAGTACGCGAATCAGTAAATATTCTTTCTCGGACATGAGGATTCGCTTGCCCTCCACGACACATTCTCTTCTTTCCCAATGAATCGTAAGCGGCAGTTCAGGAACTTCCAGATGACTGTTGATGCTAAGCGGTTCGAATTCTAAGGTTTGATCGGCAAACATATAAGAAAAGTGGATGACGGTCATCCCCTTAGAGAGCTTAATGATATCGAAATTTTTCAGCGTGTATGGCGTGTGTGGCGTTAGCAGTACACCGTTGATCTCCGTCCCGTGGCGACTCCCTAAATCATATAGCACAGCCTTTTCCTGCTCCTTACGAATGACGAAATGCTCACGGGAAATAAAAGCATTCGTAAAGGCTAAATCCGGAGTTAACTGATTGGATACCCGGCCGACCAGTGTTTCGTCCTCACTTAGATTCACGCTGGTTCCCGGTCGATAAGGTTCGCCGCGTACGATGTATAAGCATGCAAAGTTTTCCAGTGTGCTTCCCTCCATTTGCTGATGCAGCTTTACTTCTTCTAGTGAAAAATAACCCAACAATTATCGTAACTCAAAATGAGACGGATTAAAACCTCTTGACACTGACGCCTCGCTCACATTTCAGTAACATAAACTAATCTCCGAACAAAATATCCATTATGGTTCCTAACTTACCTGACTTATGTCCTCTTAATACATCCGGGTTATAAACTTCTACAAAACCGCAATTCAAGCAAGAAACAAATAAAAAGTGATTATATTCGATATCCAAAATCTTACTAAGACCCGTGCCGTTCATCGCAACTTCTTTGACAGAACATTCCTTTCCTCCACACTTGACACATTTATATTTATTCGCAATCGCATCCTCAACACTAAGCTCTTCAAAATCAACGCTCTTACTCTCTTCAATAGAACGCGGTTCATCTTCTAAATGCTCAGGAAGAACTTCTTGCATACAATTCGGGCAAACATTATCTCTCAAATGAACGAGCTGATTACACCAAGGGCATTCAATCATCATTCACCATCCCTTCAAAAGTTTCACTTGCAACTTTATATGCAACATCATTTTAACACATATTGGAAAAACTTATTTTATCTTTGATTTCCAAATAGAAAAAGAACGCAATGGTTTCCCATGCGTCCTTTTTATCTAAGTATCATTAAAAGACTGCTCGATCTTAGTGGTATTCATCAAGGTAAACCGTTTACTTCTGAAGAACCGCCTGCTGAGGCTTATTACGCTTCTCTTTCAGAACGAAAGTAAGCGGAATTGCCACGATACAAATTAATACGGCAATCAGAAACACATCCTGAACCGCCAGCGTCATGCTCTGATCACGGATGAACGAGGCGCTTGCCGACGAAGCTCCACTCAGCTCTTTCTGGTGAACGAGCGACCGCGCAGCAAGCAAGGAGCTGAACACGCCAATTGAAAGCGCCCCTGTTGCTTGCCTGACCCAGTTCGTCACAGACGAGGCATGCCCCGACCTCTCCTTTGAAATAGATGACATCCCCGCATTCATAACCGGCATGAAAGCCAGCGAAATCCCTACATAACGAAGGGTCATCCAGCCCGCGACATACACGTGGGAAGCTTGCAAACGAATATGGCTCAGCTCCCAATTGGACGCGATTAGCAGCACTACTCCACCCATGATGAGCGGAAAAGGCCCTGTTCGACTGTAGAGCTTGCCGACAACAGGGGAACAAAGCGCCATGACGAGCGAACCGGGCAGCAGTACGAGCGCTGTAACCAGCGGGGTCGAATGCTGGACGTCCTGCACAAATACGGGAATCAATAGAGTACCCGAGTACAGTGAAGCCGTAATGATGCAGTTAATGATTAAACTGTATGTAAAACGGCTCGTTCGAAACACACTAAGATTAAGCAGCGGATTAGCCAGACCCAGCTCCCTGCGGATAAAATAAATTAGCGTTACGATCCCGATAAGCAAACAGATGAGCGTTTTCCAATTGGTCCATCCCCAGCCGTTCCCTTCGGTAAACGAAAGAATAATAAAGGAGCTGCTGAGCAGCACGGTAATAAATCCAGGAAAATCAAACGTCTTCGATGTGTTGATACTCTGATAAGGCAGACATTTGATCGCCACGGTGACAGCTGCAATTCCGAGAGGCAAATTCAGCAGAAATAACGACTGCCAGCCGAAATATTCCGTTAGCAAGCCTCCCAAGGTCGGTCCGAATGCCGGCGCCAGCATGGAGGACAAGCTCCATAAGCTCATCGCGAACGGTTGTCTGTCTTTTTCGATAAATTGATAAATCATCGTTAGCGTCGTTGGAATAATTAAACCGCTGAATACACCTTGCAGAATTCGAAAAAGTATGAGTGTATCAATGCTCCAGGCAACCGTGCATAGTGCGGAAAACAGCGTAAACCCCGACAAGGCGAAAATATACAACCGTTTATAGCTGAATCGGTCACCGAAATACCCCACAATCGGAGCGACAACCCCCGTTGCTAGCAAAAATCCGGTAATCATCCACTGAACCTTGCCAAGCTCAGCGCCAAAGTCTTTCATAAATATCGGGAATGCCACGTTGATTGTAGTCGAGCTGAGAATAGACATAAAGTTCCCGAAAAAGATAGCTAAAATAATGAACCAGAACGCCGATTTGCCAGATGAGCTGCTCGTCACTTCGTCTCCCCTTTTCACTGTTTACAAATGGTTATTTTGGATATGATTGTATCATGCAACCATTGTTAATATATGTATTATACAACTACATACCCATTTCGAAAATTGATTTTTTTAGAACAAAAAAAGCCGCAACAGCGCGACTTTTAAGTTAATACGCTATAGAGAAAACCACTCGTTCCTGGTAATTATAAACTTTTACTTTTTCAGTTTGTTTTTATGTGGCTACTCTTCATACTGCATCGTTACGATGCCTGTGAATTGAGCGAGGTTTTCCTTTGACACCTGCAATGTCTTCACTTCTGTCCTGCGTGTTCCTGCAGCCTCAATGAACTTATCCACCTTTGCAAAAACAAATCTTCCGAGAATGCCTAATGCCTTTGTCCGATAATGCATCGGAATTGCAACAGTCGCCTGCAGTTGGCGCATCACGAGAACAGCCTCAGCACCATCAAGCGTCATTTTTTCTCCTACTGGAACGATGAGAATGTCCACTTTGCCGATTTCCCGCACCTGCTCCTCGGTAAGTAGATGTCCCAGATCACCGCAATGACAGACCGTCAGTCCATCTATTTTGAATCGAAAAATAATATTTGGCCCGCGTTTCTTACCATTCACTTTGTCGTGGAAAGTCTTGAACCCGTCGATACTAACATCGCCACGGTCATATGATTTAGGCTCATTCACGAGCAAATAATCACCCGAAGCCGCTTGCACTTTATTGTGATCAGCATGATCGTGGGTAACAACGACGATATCGGATTCAATCGGAACCGGCATGCGATAGCCAAGAAATTTATAGTACGGATCAATGAGAATTCTCGTTCCCGCTTCCGACGTTAGTAAGAATGAAGAATGACCATACCATTTTAGTTTCATAAGCGCGCCCCTCTTTTGTTTACTGAATGATTGTCAACGTCCTTTTGGACTGGATTTTTTTATACACGTTAAAATAAACCCAACCCGCATTGATTAGCAGCAGCGCACCCGTGACGAGAAATACATATCTGCTGCCGAACCAAGCCGCTACCTGTCCGCCTAAAATAGCACCTGCAAAAACGCCTAAATAACCGGCCGACATCGTAAAACCGAAAACTCTTCCGGTTATCGCTGACGGTGTGATTTTCTTGATCAATATATTGACCGTAGGGGTCAAACCAGCCGCCGTGAGCCCTAACAAAAAGCGAAGCAGCATCAGCTCCCAAGGATTGGTTACGAAAGCTTGAGGAATGAATATGATGCCCGCCGCAAGAAGCGAAATCAACATCACTTTGTGCGCCCCAATACGATCGGACAGCTTTCCCAGCCTTGGTGCCGCAAAAATATTAGCCAAACCCGAGGCTGAAAATGTAAGCCCTGCAATCAAAGCTACATGGTTAAGATGATCGGTCAGTTGGGTAATATAGACGGTGAGAATCGGTTCAACGGAATAAAGCGCCACGGTTAAAATAAAAAAGGTGACGAACATCGTGATCGTCAGGCTCTTCTCAGGAATAAGCGTCCAAATTTCCTTGGCGTTTTGCACATGTCGGTCTTCGCGCGTGAAGGTTTCTTTCACGAACATGGCGGTCGTAATGAAAGCCAGCAGCATCAACCCGCCTGTGATAAAAAACACATTTTGCATGCCGAAATTCTCTACCAGAAATCCGCCAATGAGCGGTCCTAGCAATGAACCTGCGATGCTTGCCGTTGACAAGGTAGCTAATGCGTAACCTGCATGGTCCTTCTCTGTTTGCGTAGCAATTAACGTGGTGCAGGCCGTCCCATATCCTGTTATTATGCCCTGCAATAATCGCAGCCCGATCAACACATACACATTGGGGGCAAAACCCATGCTGCCAATCACGAGAGCCATCCCCAGACTTGCCCGCAATAACATGGGCTTCCGACCAAATCTGTCCGCCGCTGCCCCCAAAATAGGAGAGAAAATAGCAGATACAATAAAGGTAATCCCAAAGGCAATGCCCGAATATTGGGCGATTAAACTCGGTTGACTTACACCTATATGTTGGATAAAAAGCGGCAAAACTGGCGCGATCTGACTCATACCCACGCCGGTTACAAACATGCCAAACCAGCAAACGATTAAATTTCTTTTCCAAATTGGCATCGTAACAAGCCTTCTTTCCATCTTCTTGCTGCAGTGTTGTTCCTTAGTGTTAGTGTGCTCCTAAAGAATGGATCCAAGCCTCTGTCGTCAGAACCTCCGCTTGACGAGGGAAGACCTTCTCCACGAGAACCCGATGAACCTCGGGATCACCATCCAGACAAGCATCTGCAAGAACTTTCAGCTTATAATCCCGATCTGCCGCTTCCCGCAATGTCGACAGAACGACACCACTGGTAGCAATTCCAGTAAGAATCAAGGTGTCAATTTGAAGGGATCGAAGGATGATCTCCAAATCGCTGCCGGAGAATGCGCTGACGCGCAGCTTCGTAACGATGGGCTCACCCGGCTCGGGCTTTACAGATTCATGAATCTGCGTCGCTACATCTGCGGTGCTCATGCCGCCGTATTGCGAAATTCTAGCCGCCATACTGTTGCGCGGGTTAAGCTCCGGGTAACCTTCGCGAAATGCAATTCGCACATAGATAACCCGGATGTCGTTCTTGCGTGCAGCTTCGATCGCTTTTTGAAACGGGATCAGATCCTCTTCTGCGAAACGAGAGGCGATACCATTCTGTAAATCCATGATCAACAAAGAGCTTTTGTCGTTATTCGGCATGTATTGAACACTCCTATTCCTTATGATACTATTAAGTGGAGACCTCTCCATTTATGATAAACGGAGAGCTCTCCACTTGTCAATATGACGAATACAATCACAATAGGAAGTGATGATGATCATGTTTGATTCAGAGACACCCCCTCGTACGGAACGCCGCGACGCTGCGGAGAATCGCCAGCGCATCTTGGATGCGGCTTATCGCTTATTCGATCAGAATGGCGTTGAACAAGTTAGTATGAACCAAATTGCCGCAGAAGCACAGATCGGTCCAGGTACGCTTTATCGCCGCTATCGCAACAAGGGTGAGCTGTGTCTGGATTTAATGAAAGAGAACATCGTTCTCCTCTTCGAAAATATTGAAGCGTACATGCAGGAAAACCGCTCCTCTCCGCCAAGCCAAAGACTAAATGGTCTTCTCGAGCTGTTTATGGCTTTCAGGGAGAAGAAATCCCAATTACTTAAAGGCGTTGAGGACTCCGCTTCAACGAATCGAACTCGAGCTCGAACGCAGAGTCCCCTGTATCTCGAGTTGCAGCAATTGTTGGTCGAGCTTTTCGACGAAATTGCATTATCCAGCGGGCAGCAGCCCCAGCCTAACCATATTTTCAAGGCGGATATGCTTCTTATGGCTTTAAGCAGTGATTCTTACTCGTTTCAAAAAGAAGAGCGCGGCTATTCATCGGAGTCGTTCTTGGAACAAATCCGATTAACGTTTCATTTGCTTCCATGAGTTGCACCAAGCAAACGAAAAACCCTCACCATATTTGGCGAGGGTTTTTCTAACAATCAGGTCAGGAGCTTGATCAATCGATTTACTTCCCGCTGCCAAGACCCCATACTGCCTTGAGTATCTTGGATCATTAAACCTGTGACAACGGAAAAATAAAGGAAGAGCATTTGTCGTGGATCTCCTTCTCCGAATTCACCTAGTTGCTGCCCTTTTTCAAAAATAGGAACTAACAAATCCATCGTATCCTGGGGATGATACCGCGAGATTGCTAACTTTGCTTGCTCCGGCACTCCTTCGGCAGTTTGAGCTTGCTGAATAAGTAAGAAGTAGTGCTTGTTGGTGTCGTCTAGCATGTTCCATGTCAGCGCTTTGAACTGTTCCAGTGGAGTACCGGGAAGCAATGGGACATTACGTATCGATGTTTGCGCCTCTTCTACAGCTTCCTGGACGAGGAGTGTGAACAGTTCTTCTTTCGATTGAAAATACCGGTAAGTAAGACCTTGGCTGATTTGGGCTTCCGCAGCAATCATGCTGATCTTCGTGCCAGCAATTCCTCTGCTTGCGAACACTTTGAGCGCAGCCTTTTTAATTTGCTCTCGTCTTTCATCGTTCTTCCGATCCGTTGTATGATTCGTTTCCGACATCCTGGTGACTCTCCTTTATTCTAATTTCAAATGCTGAGTTTGACACGTGCTGACTTCCCATAACCTCCGTGCAATTTCCCCGCTAAGGGCAGCAGCCGAAGGAGTCGCTTCCTTCATATCGACATAGTACTTCCCGCTCTCACTACTAATTTCATTCGAATCCGCAAGCCAGACGAGCGTCTCTGCTCCTTTTTCCACTGGTCGGGAGAATCGTTTCATGACCGCCATCGTCATTCGGGCCAGCAAGCCATTATCCTGATTGAAGTTGGTAGCGACAAGCCCCGGATCAAAGCAGTTCGCAACAACTCCGGTTCCTTCAAGAAGACGGGCCAACTCTGTCGTGAACAAAATATTTGCTAACTTCGTTTCTCCGTATCGGAAATTAGCCCCTCCCATGAGGACTTGCGGGAAACTATAGCGCTTCTTAGCGGTTAAATCTTCAAAAACAATGCCTGTTTTCGCCATCTTGTGCCCATGGGAAGACGTGGTGATGATCCGCGCTTGGCCGCTCAGCTTCAGCCGGTCAAGAAGCAGTGTCGTTAGTAGAAAGGGTGCGAGATGGTTGACCGCCCAAGTTTTCTCCATACCGTCTCGAGTGAGGATCCGCTTCACGAACATCGCACCTGCGTTGTTAATCAGCACGTCAATGCGGGGACACTGCGTCAAAATTTCGGATACAACGCTGCGGATCGACCTCTGATCGGTCAGGTCAGCGAGAAATACGTCTACTTTCGTCTTGCCTCCTGTCAGCATCTCGATCTGCTCGACAGTCTCTTTCGCCTTGACCTTGCTCCGCGCCACGATCCCCAAGTCTGCTCCTCGAACCGCCAGTTCCTTGGCTGCCGCAAGCCCGATACCGCTAGTTGCTCCTGTAATAAGCACATACTTCCCCGACACACTCCATGGCTTAGTTTTCATTTGCTCCATCACGTTCTGACTCCTTTTTAATGAATGAATGGTTCATTCATTTTTCTATATCATATTCCCATAATCAGGAAATGTCAATCGGCGACTAGTATAATTCTAAATAAAAAGAGCAATCCTGCCGCGGCAGAACTGCTCCATATTACGCTACTCTCACATTACTTACTAGATTGAAGTAAGCACGTTTCTATTCAATTTCTTATCCAACATAGCCCTAATGTCTCTAACGAGTTGAACAGAAGCCTCTATTTCAACTTTCCTTGTGGAGACACTTTCCACACTACATCCAATCGGAATCCCTTTTTCCAATGCAAAATCCAAAATCTCTTCAAAAATTCCCAGAGACAATTTTAATGATTTATCGAGCACATCTTGCGAATATTTTAAGTCATTCTCTAGCCATGTCGGAATACTGATACCTAACCATTTCATGAATTCTAACGTTTTTTCAGAACCGCACGGCGCGAGATTGAACAAAATGGGCACCATTTCTAATCCATTATTTGTATAGTAATAGTAGTAATCGGATAAGAAATTTTTCGAGGCCTCAACATTATAAGTGGCTTGCGATACGAAAAAGGAACAGCCATTTTGCGTCTTATGATTCACTCGTAAGTGCTCATCATTTTTTTTCATGTGCCTTTCAGGGATAACAACTCCCCCAAAAGTTAAATTGTTATTTAATCTCTTACTTAGATCATAAGCATCAGAAAGTTCTAAATTAATCTCTTGTTTACTGGAAGAAGCACCTACATAAACGGAGTACCGATCCTGTTCCACATCCGCTTTTACCCAATTTACGAATTGCTCTTCGCTATACCTTCCAACACAACGATAAATGATTTTGGGAACTCGCAATTGATTTAAATACTCATCGCAATAGGTTGCAGGATCCATCGTTGGCAAATACGGGAATGGTCTTTCTTGTTCAACTCGATCCGTTTCTTCCTGAACATCATACAAAATTAAAGCATCTATATCGAGGTCATTTATTCTTTCAACTTGTTTCCGTGCAATCTCAGCTACCTTATCTGAGGTATTCGTAATTTTCGGAGGCGTCATGCCATAGGTCAAAATCCCCGCCTCTTTACTTTCTATTTTCTCTTTTAGCATATTTAACATTACCCTCCAGAACTATGATACCCCATGCCTCATTTTCATTATAACTGTAATGATAGCATTGACTATCCACGAAAAGGTAACTTTTTATTCCTATATCCTGTTATAGCTTTAAGCTATAACAAGATGCACGCAAAGCCCTACCGACCTTTTATCCTCCGACTTTCAGCAAAAGTTTACCCACTGTGTTTTTCTCCTCTAGAAGCTCATGAGCTTCAGAAGCTTTCTCCAAAGGAAAAACGCCGAATATTTCCGCCTTGATCTGGCCTTTTGCCAACAGAGTTAGCGCCTCTTTCGCCGATTTACCAACTTCAGCAGGAGCAGTTTGGCTATATGCTCCGATATTAAACCCTTTTATGGATTTGTTCGATAACCAAATATCGTTGGAAGATTGCGGGACATCGTCTGTGCCGCTAGCATTTCCCAGCATGATGATTTGTCCCATTGGACGCAGCAGCTCTTGGCTAAGAATTCGCATATCGCCGCCTACCGGGTCCAGAACGATATCGACTTTATGTGGGCCTAGCATCTGATTGATTGGCTCAATGAAATCAGATCGAAGCAACAGCTCATCGTAACTTAAAGATGCGGCTAACTTTGTTTTTTCGATACTCCCGACTGTGCCGATGACCTTGCCTGCTCCGAAAACTTTGGCCATTTGTCCCAAAAAGCTGCCCAGGCCCCCTGCTGCCGCGTGAACTAACACGTTTTCTCCTGCTCGCATCCTGGCTACGTTCTTGATTGTCATATAAGCCGTTGTCAGGTTGACGATAGCTGCGGCAGCCGATGCTAGATCAAGCTCCCCTCCCAATTGATCCAAAGGGACGGTCAACTCCGGCCTTACCTGGGCTACCGATGCATATCCGCCCATTTCCATTAGTGTCATCGCCGCTACCGGCTGCCCGATATAGAAGCCTTCCACGCCATCTCTTATTGCTTTCACATACCCTGATACCTCGAGTCCCGGTACAACCGGCATTGGGATTAAAGACCCAAATTCCCCTCGGCGCAGCAAAACATCCACATATCCAACTCCTGCATAGGCAACATCTATGGTGAGCATGCCTGGTGCTGGTTGGAGTTCCGGCAGCTCCCTCACGACGAGGTCTGCAGCCTCACATGGCCGATCGATCATAATTGCTTTCATATAAAAAACCTCCTTCGGTTGACTATGAACTCAGTATAGTCAACACATAAGGAGGTAGCCACAGTATGTTTATACGGGTAACCGGATTACTAGGATACGTTGATTTTATAAAACCTTATCAAGAAAATCCTTTAATCTCTTCTCTGTTGGCGTACCCGCTATCGGTGTAAATATGCAGAAATGCAGATCCGAGTCGGCATTCATGCTGACAAAAGAGTTGATTTCGAAGGCCAGCTCGCCCGCTCCAGGGTGGTTTAGAAGGAATTGGCTCGTCTTTTTCAACTGGATATCGTGCATTCGCCAAAGCGATTCAAACTCAGAACTCTCAGTTGCCAAGCGATCAGCCGTTTCTTTAAACCAAACATCACCATCATTCCGTTCAAAATACGATCGAAAGACCGCTACGGAGTATCGCGCAAATTCGTCCCAATTCATCATCTGATTGCGAAAATAGGGGTCCATGAAAAAAATCCTCATAAGGACACGCTCTGGATTGGACATCGATGAAAAATCGGTGATGATCTTGCAGGCCGCTTGGTTCCAGGCGATGACTTCTGTCCTGTCATTCGCGATATAAGCGGGGAAAGCCATTTGGTCGATAATGCTTTGCCATTCAGGCTTTATACGTTCTTGTCTCAGAGGTGATGACGTGTTTTCTGGACTCCACAAACGCAGCAAATGCAGTCTTTCATCCGAGGACAATTGCAGTGCTCTTCCAATGCTTTCTATAACCTCCCTGGAAGCCGTCACCTCTCGTCCTTGCTCCAGCCATGTGTAATAGGTTACGCTAACTCCTGCCAATATAGCGACCTCTTCCCTCCGAAGTCCTGGTGTTCTCCTTCGTCCATACGAATGCTGAATCCCCGCTTGCTCGGGATGCAATCGCTCCCTTCTTGACTTCAGGTAGTCTCCCAACACCTTCAGCCTGTTGTGATCAGCACCCATGCGATCCCTCCTCGATAGTTAGAAGCACTCGGATCGAATGTCATTCGCTGTTCATCTCTCCTTTTTGCTCCAAGCATCTTTTAATGGTACAACACGGTTAAAGACAAGTCGATCACTGGTTCCGCGGTTTTTGGTATCCAGCGAAAAATAACCATGCCGTAGAAACTGGAATTTTTGCTCAGGCCGAGTATTTTGAATATAAGGTTCCATCCATGCATCCTGAATAGTAACCATCGAGTTGGGGTTTATCAATTCCGTCCAATCTTCGCTGTCCTTCGGAACTTCCTGATCAAGCAGCAGCTTCTCATAGAGATGGATATCAGCCTTAACTGCGTGCTCGCTTGAAACCCAGTGGATCGTCCCTTTTACCTTACGCCCAGTAAACCCCGTACCGCTTTTGGTCTCAGGATCATAGGTACAACGAAGTTCCGTAATTTCTCCCGAAGCATGATCCCTTATAACTTCTTCGCAGCGTATGAAATAGGCTCCCTTCAACCTTACTTCAGCATAAAGACTAAGTCGGTGAAAACCCTTAGAGGGTACTTCCATGAAATCTTCGCGTTCGATATAAATGGTTTTAGCGAAAGGAACCTCTCTTTTTCCAAGCGCCTCGTTTTCACTGTTGTTTTCAATCAACAACATTTCTTCGACATCTTCCGGATAGTTGGTAATGACCACCTTCAGGGGTTGCAGAACAGCCATAACCGTGAGTGTCTTTTCTTTTAAATCCTGTCTCAGACAATGATCCAATAGGGAAATATCCACCGTGCTCTGAGTTCGAATGCTGCCAATTTCCTCAATAAATGTGCGAATACTTTCTGGAGTAAAGCCTCTTCTGCGCAATCCTCGCAGGGTGGGAAGCCTGGGATCATCCCAACCATCCACATATCCCCCTTCTACCAGCTGCCTCAAAAACCGTTTACTCGTCACGACACCAGTTAAATTCAACCGGCCGAACTCCCTTTGCCGCGGGGGCTCAGAGATCTCCAACTCATTCACGAGCCACTCATATAAGGGCCTATGATCTTTGAATTCAATAGAACACAAAGAATAAGTGATACCTTCAATGGCATCTTGAATAGGATGAGCAAAATCGTACATGGGATAGATGCACCAGTCATCTCCCGTTCTATAATGCTTCGCATGAATGACACGATAAATGACAGGATCCCTTAAATTCAAATTGGATGAACGCATATCGATTTTGGCGCGAAGCACTTTTGATGAAGTCGGATATTCCCCATTTTTCATTTTCACAAAAAGCTCTAAGTTTGCGTCTATGGTCCGGTTCCTGTAAGGGCTATCTATGCCTGGTTCCGTCAATGTGCCTCGATACGCGGTTACTTCCTCTGGCGTTAAATCACAGACATAGGCCTTCCCACGTTTTATTAAGGTGATAGCGGCGTTGTAGATCTCGTTCGAGTAGTCCGAACCATAATAAATATGTTCCTCCGGATCGTAACCAAGCCACTTAATGTCCTCTATAATTGCATTCACATACTTGATATCCTCCTTTAGAGGATTCGTGTCGTCAAAGCGTAAATGAAATGTCCCGTTAAACTTACGGGCTACTGTATAATTCGTGTTTATCGCATAGGCGCTACCAACATGAAGATAGCCGTTAGGCTCAGGGGGAAATCTTGTGCACATCTCCCTGCCGAATGCTTTTTCACCAATTTCTTCATGAATTAACTTTAAGATAAAATGGTCCGTCAAATGCTCCTGCATATTGTTCAATTCAGACTCCTCCTAATCAACGCAAAAGTGGTTTGAAAATAAAAAAAACTTCACCTCCAAGACCTTCAGTCTTGAGGACGAAATTTTCGTGGTACCACCCCAGGTTCATTAATATGTCGCCATATTAACCTCTTCAAGTACGGCACTGCAGGCAATGCTTATACTCTAGCTCAATAACGGGAGCTCCCGTCATGCCACCCCCCTTGCAGGTTCCGACATGCTGCTCATAGACTTGTTTCGTGGAAAAGCTCTTTGCTCCTTCTCAGCTGCCGGAGCTCTCTGTACAAGATCATTTTCCATTACTCTTCTAATCATCGCGTTCAATATTGACCTTATAATATCAAATGATTCCCTTTTTTGTAAACCGGCTTTCTACTCGTTAAATCCACTAAGCATACAAATTCTGTCACCATAGAACCCTATAGTTTCTTAGCTTGCATCCCCGCGGCAAATTCCTCCAAAAAGCTATCGATAGCTCCCTCATTCCGTCGATAATAGGTCCATTGGCCATAACGACGCGATTCCAACAATCCGATTTTCTGCATGGAGGACAAGTAGGTGGAAATAACGGACTGTGCAAGACCGGCTTTTTCTTGAATGTCCGCTACACAAACTCCCCCAGGAAATTCAACTTGAATCTCGCTGGGCAAATCTTTGTGCAGTTTGTCCGGTTCACTCAACCAGCAGAGAATATTGAGCCGGGTTTCATTCGATAAAGCTTTCAGCACAGCGAGCATATCTTCATTTTTCATGACATGACACTCTCTTCTGGTTTGTTTATTCTTGTACGGTTTGCCTCTTTCTCAACTGTCGGTATGCCGCAGAAATACACATCAACACGCCTGTTGTGGCAAAAACACCTACTGGAAACCCCCAAGTCCCCCATGCCGGGAAGATGAGTGGCATCAGTGAGACACCAAAGGCAACCGGAACAGGTGCTTTAAACCATTTACAGAGAATGAGTGTAATGACAACATTGATAACACCAACCCAAATAATAGAGCCTGCTAATAAATGTAAGACTCCGACGGAAAGAATCGCAGTTGCCGTCAATACAGCTAAACGAGGTGGGATTACTTTCCAATGAAAACCATCTGTATGAAACACCTCAAAAATGAGCGCAAATACCGGTGGAACCACAATCACTGCTAGATTCGTTACGAAAGCTAGTCCAATCCAGAGCGCTAAAATAATGGTGATGATGACCGTATCTGTTTTTTTACGAAACTTCTCTGGGCCATCAGGCAGCTTTTGTGATTTTCTCATTCTAAAAGCGGCCAACATAATCACAAACGTGAATACAGCTGTTGTTGTTGCAAAAACATAGTCATGCAAGCCTAAAAAAATCGGCAGCAGTGTTGCAGGAATCGTCGGTCCAAAGTTGACGCGAAATATGTGCATTAAAATGACAACAATTACAAGACCAAGCAATATTTTCGGCTGCGTATTTAGCGTCAAACCGTTCAATGCAGTGCCAATAAAAGCTCCTATGGTTGGAGCAAGCCAGAGATGAACAGGCTTCTTAATCCAGTGTGCGACAGGAAAAACCATAACCCCCATCGCCATACCGGCAATTTCCGGGAACAGTATATCTCTCTGCTTCAGCACTACGGCAGCAACAAGCATAAGAATAACTAACAGGTATGCTGACAAAAATCCTTTTGATCGCAGGGTATTCCAGATCATTTCTATCGTTCTCCTTTCGACAAATTCGATCAATGACATTTTTATTATTAGCCTTTTAGTAAACTCCCATTAAATAAAGCCTTCAATGTGCGAATAAATAATACGAGCAGTACGATATTTAGCACGACCAGAATCACGGCGGAAACGGCAATCAACAGCCAGGAATTCACAAACATGGCATATTGCAAAGCGGCATTGCTGAGTGCTGCAAGCGGAAAGCTTACGCCCCACCAAGAAGCTCCAAATGGGATTGATTTTTTGAATACTTTGAAGAACAAAACGATGAACAGAAATAAACCAAAATAATATAAAATGGACGCGAACTGATCAATCCGTTGCTCGAAATTCACATAACCGAGGAAACCAACCTCGAACGGCGCAATCATAATAAGCATCGAGGGCGTTAAACCTGTATGCATAGGAGCATGGTGGATCAATCTGGATAAGATCATGGTTAGAAAAATCAGGGCAACAATTCCGCCTATCGCCAGCGAAATCAAATTAACTTCATGTGCCCATGGGAATGGCATTGTTCCGCCGGCAACGGCAATATCAAGGGTCCCCACCCCAGGAATCAACCAAGCAGGCACCGCGTGACCATGCTCAATATTCCCGTTCAACAAGCGTGTCACAATGATAAAACAAAGCACTAATGTCGTTACGGTCCCGATTACCCAAACCACTTGCCCTACGATATGACTGTAAGTACCTATTACGGAAGATAATAATAGAATAGCAATTGTGATCGTACCGAAAAAATTGCCCATAATGGGGTGCTTGAATTCGGCTTTGACTTTGTGCGGGTATAGGACCCATTTCGAAATATAAGCTATACTTAATAGGATAAATGCTAGAACTGCAATGATTCCAATCACATCAGCGATAACGAGTGAAGCTCCAAATAGCTTGCTTGCTTGTCTCCAAGCCAATGCCAGTCCTGATATTCCCATAACCGACGCAAATAGATTAACGGGTAAAAATTGAACGGAACCGATGCTTTTTTGTTTTTGTACGGCAGTTATGGTTTGCATGTAGAATAGTCACTACTTTCTAAAATTTGATTTGTTTTCTTCGATTTTACCTATTAAAAGGTAGATAATTTGATGCCTACTTCGTTGATCTTGCATTTTAAGGGTATCCGTTGTATAAAGGATAAAATCACTCCTTCCGCTTACTTAAGTAACATTATTGATGAATTGATGAAAAGGATCAATATTCAATCTTCTATTATTATCATTCGTTAAATGAATCATTTTCACATCGTACATACTAATAATGTCCAGATGAACATCAAAGTGAGGTAACCTAGATGGAGTTTCGACAACTGGAGTATTTCGCGGCCATTTGTGAAGAATTGCATTTCACAAGGGCTGCGGAGAAACTGGGTATGAGCCAGCCGACCCTTAGTCATCAAATTAAGATGCTGGAAGATGAGCTCGGAGTCCCCTTATTTGACCGGATCGGCAAAAAAATTGCCATAACCGAAGCAGGTCACATTCTTTTAAACGAATGCAAAGTCATATTTTCATCCATAAAAAATGTCAAAGTGCAAATTATAGAGCTCCAAAAGGTCACAAGAGGAACTTTATCCATAGGTGCACTTCCCGGAGAGCTCACGCAGCTCGTTTCATCTTTGTTGATCGATTTTCACCAGATCTATCCTGAAGTACAGATCAAAATCATTAATTTTGATGATGTTGTGGAAAGAGTCATACAAAATCAGATCGATCTGGCCATCACCATTCTTCCTGTCGAAGATGATCGGGTTGTCAAATATCCTTTATACAAGGAAGATATTTATTTGACGGTTTCTAAGGATCATGCTCTGGCTGAGCGAGAAAGCATTAACTTTGACGAAATCAGCAAGCATCCGTTCATCATGTTTCCTCAAACGCACAAATGCCGGCAAATTATTGATCTAACCAGCAGCACTTCTGGCTTTCATATTGAACCCATCATCGAGACGACCGCCATTGAAACCATTATCGGTCTTGTTAAAGCTGATGCAGGAGTCACTGCTTTGTCCAGAACGTACTTGAATTTGTATAACGACACGCAGTTAAAAGCCATAAAAATCGAAAATCCAACGCTGAGCAGGGAAATTGCCATCATCCACCATAAGGATAAATACCTAAGTCAAGCTGCCCGGTTATTCATGGACCTATTATCCAATCATATTGTTGAATTAAAGCTCGCGGAAGAAATGATAGTATCAAATTAAGCAAAAAGGGACCGTCAAAGGTGGTTCCTTATTCAAGTTTTCTTAGGTAAATCACGAAATGGAGGCTTGAGGAGCCGGCGCTTCAATAAAGCTCGCGTTGTCACGCTCATATGATTTGTTCCCTATTTGTATTTCAAAGTCATTATAGGCTTCAATAAAGCCTCCTCCGATCATTTTCCCCTCCTTCATAACCATGACATAGTGATAAAATAACCTAGCATTCTCAAACTCCGTATCATGTTGAAGTGTTTTCATGGCTGATCTACCTCCATTATCTCTGATGAACGGGCTGATCCTGTATCAGGTAATTCAATAATTTGAATAACGTCGATGAGTTTATTTCGCGAGACTCTCAATGTTATAGCCGCGACGCCCGAATAATCCCGCAACTCTCTGTAGTACGCCTGGATGATTGTTTACAAGTACTGAAAGCGTATGTCGTTTCATTTTTCGTCCCCCATGATCATTTCGTCTATCGTACCGCCTGGGACAACCATCGGATAAACATTCTCTTCTTGATTCACAACAAAATCAATGAGTACAGGGCCTTGAATCGCGGACGGTAAGCCAAACCCCATTGTCCCAAGCCCACCTGAGGTAATCATCCTATCTCCCTCCCATTTTGCCTCCAATAATAAAACTTGTAATCCGTTTGCGTTGCTTAGACGTTATGTTATCATAGGCTCATCTATTTCAGTTATGGAAAGATTCAATATCTGTTATTTCGAAACCTGATAACTAAGGAGAGGTCCACCTATGATTGACTTGCTAGAGGGGAGATTTTTCAAGACATTTATTGCCGTGATGGAGGAAAAAAGCTTTAATCGTGCCTCAGAGAAATTAGGATATGTGCAATCTACAGTTACCAACCATATTCAATTACTTGAGCGGGCATGTGGCCAGAAACTTTTTTACCGATTATCCAGAGGAGTAAAGCCAACGGAAGCAGGCCTAAAACTGGCTAAGTTTGCTCATCAATTTGTACATTTAGGGCTGACTTTGGAAGAAGCCATGAATGAATCGAATCAACCCAAAGGAACCATACACCTAAGTATGCATGAATCTTTTTTTGTGACCAGAATGGCTTCGCTCATCGAGAAATTTCGCCTTGATTATCCAATGGTTAGATTTAAGCTGGAAACAGGCTACCATCAAGATGTGATTGACGATGTTTCTCAGTATGTTGTTGATTTTGGGATTGTACCTCGTGATCCTGGGCGGGATGACGTTATTTTTTATCCTATGCTGCAGGAAGAATTAATTTTTATTGCTTCGCATGAATTGACGGAAAAAGTGGAAACTGACGGTTTAAACGTGCTAAACCATGAAGCCGTGATCAGCTTTGGTAACAGTTGCTTGTATCATACGCATGCCAACATGATCTTAGAGGAAACTGGGGTAGAGACTAGTGGGGCTATTCAATATCCTAGTATCGAAATGATTAAAAAAGCTGTGAAGTGTGGGATTGGTTTTGCCTTAATTCCAAAAATAGCAGCCGAAAAAGAGTTAGAGCAAGGGGACTTCCAATCGTTGCCCTTGCCCACCGGGATTTTTTCCACGCATGGCATTATTGTAAATAAAGATAGGGAATTAAATTTCCCAGCCCAAATGTTCAAATCATTCGTACTGGATAGTTATCCTAATGAGATCATTTCTGAAGCTTGATCATCTTTGACTGCATGAAGAAAAGGCTGCCGGTCCTGTGCCGACAGCCTTCTTTAAGAGGTATATAGAACATTTCGTATCATAGATACAAGCTTTGCAACTTGTTCTTCGGCCAATGCTCCCGATGAGATGGAACGAGCAGCAGCCGGTATGTACCAAGCTCGTATTTCATCTTCGGATACTCCCGATAACTTACAGTACTCATCTATAAAAATGTTAAGAGCGACTTGTCGTGAAGTCTCAAAGAAGTCTTTGACAGCAGCTGGGGTTTCTGGCGGCAATACGGCAAATTCAATCATTATACACACTTCCGCAACATCCGCGGCGGGATTGCCGATGGAAGCATGCATCCAGTCGACCATATACATTTTATTGTTTTTTATGATGACATTCCCTGGGTTCGTATCGCCATGACAGAATTGCTGTTTGACAGGCAACTGGTCCATGTAGGTATGGATTGCACATAATTCGTCATCAGTAAATACGGCAGGATGACCCATTATTGATTTTAAATGCTTAATTTGCTCGGTAGCTATGCCGGTGGCTTTGATCTGATGAATATCATTCAGAACTGCCGCTAATTTTCGCAGATCATTATTGGGTTCGTTAAAATCAAACGTTCGAAGAGCATATAGTTGCTCAAAAATACGATGCAAAAGCGTTTCTCCTTCGATCTTTTCAAAAATGATGCCGTGCCTTCCTTCCCAACTAACTTGTTCAAAGGTACGGGCTGTTGAAAGACCATGCTCCCAGGCAATGGAGCAGTTTCGATATTCGCGTTGAACGGCTCCCGCTGGTGTGTCCGCATGAAAAAGCTTGACCACTTTATTGCTGTCCATCCATTCGTAGACTTCACAACTCGAACCCAACCCGATCCTTTTACCAAGCAATATCAAGCACCTCCCTCATCCTTTTTATATACAACTATTGCTAGTTCATGATATTGTTGGGACATATTATTGGGACAAACATAGAAGAATTCAATAAGGAGTAACTAGTGAACCTTTCGAGAATCTCTCAATTGTTATTAACAAAATTCAATCGTTTTCACATTTTGCTTATGGCCTTTGCAATTTTGCTTGTTTCATTCATTAGTTACTATCAAAAGGATTTCAACCTCCCCCATCATTATCATTATGAAAAGCAAAAAGCTTCTAACGGTGTCGTCTTACATACAATGCGAACTACTCCGGAGAATATTCGACTTCAAGCCATCGATACGAATGTAACGAAGACTCCGTTCTACGGCATCAACGGGGGTTTCTTCTGGGAAGGAGCTTTGTTGAGCATTGCGGTTATTAACGATCAGCCTCTGAAAGGATTACCTGGCGATTACGGCTCTGGCTGGTATAACACGGGCATTGACACGAATTTAAAACGTGGAACACTCGTTTGGGATGACATCGCGAAACACTTCTCGATTCAAGTAGTCACACATGCCGGCGAGTTGTCCGTCACAGATAAGCGCCATTATTGGGCCCAAGGTGGCGTCAGTATGAGACTTAACGATCCTATAAGTTGGGAGAACGATATGATCCTAGAGGAGATGCCAGCTTATGACGAAAGTCGTATGCGTTCGGCAATTGTTTATGACAGCCAAGAAAACGTGTACATGATTGTTACTCCTACCAATTGTACAATTGCAGAGTTCCGGGCAGCCATTCTCGAAAAATTAGGCGACCGAAGATTAGTAGACGGCATCTATTTGGATGGTGACGGCTCTTCTCAAATGCAGTGCCGCTATGTCCGGTTGAAAGGTGATCAACGTCAAGTTTATCAGATGCTTACGCTGCTTCAATGAGATATCTACCAAACCAAGTGAGAACCTTCTTCTATCAAAGTACTACGTTAGTCTTGCATCTGTTTTTTCTGACGATTTCTCATCCATATTGCACTAAATAGGTAGCAAATTGAAGTAACGATGAACAAATTAAAGAAGCTGGGTGTCATAGCTAAATATAGGCTTATAGGAAGTGACCAGATGAATGCTATGAACATAATGATTCGATTTTTAATTATTGAACCTATCAACGCTAAACATGCAGGGGCTAATAGAAACAAACCTGATCTCAGTAAAACGTTATTACTTACTTGCTCAGAATTGTACGGGTTATAAAAGACAAAAATCAGCCAAAGCGCTATTGATACTAACGACGAGAGTATTCCTAAATGTGCCGCGTACTTCATCTTTGTCCTCCCTTACAAAATAGGAGCTAATTACTCAACATATTACCACATAATGGAACAGAATGAGTACATAAATAAGACCTTCTACCCCCATTTTCAAATCAGCTTAAATTTTCACTAAAGGGAACTGAAGTCCCTTATTTCTAGATAAGCCCAATACAATGCTAAAAAGGCCGCGATTTACGCGACCTCATAAAGAATATTTGTTCAAATCACCGGTCATATCTTTAAATCACCAAGCAGCAATTGATCCATCCGTTCTTGGCTCAGTTCCACCAGCATAAACATCAAATTCATCACGTATTATCACTTGCCCCCGACCAAAAGAGCCTGAATCCAAAGCCCATTCAATGTTATGTCCTCTTTTGACCAATTCCTGTGCGATATGTTCCGGAACGGAGCGCTCCAGGAGGACAGTTTTATCTTTTACCCACTGCCATCTAGGTGCATCTAGTGCCGCTTGCGGATTAAGGTGAAAGTCGATCATATTCATAACAACCTGCACATGACCCTGTGGCTGCATAAATCCGCCCATAACACCGAATGGACCGATTGCTTTCCCATTCTTAGATAAAAATCCCGGAATAATCGTATGAAATGTTTTCTTCCCTGGTTCTAAACGATTATTGTGCTCAGGATCAAGAGAGAAATTATGCCCCCGGTTTTGCAAAGCAATTCCCGTCCCCGGAACGACAAGACCAGACCCAAAACCCATGTAATTACTTTGAATATAGGAAATCATATTTCCCTCATCATCTGCCGCACAAAGATAAACGGTTCCTCCTTTTGGGGGATCTCCTGCTGCAGGTTGTGCAGCTAAATCGTTAACCAACGCTCTCCTGCGGTCTGCGTAGTTATCGGAGAGTAAATCTTCAACCGAAACCGTCATTTTATCAAACTGCGTAATATAGTGTAACCCATCCGCAAAGGCCAACTTGATCGCTTCAATTTGTTTATGGTAGACTTCAACACTATCCTTGGCAGCAAAATGAAATCCTTTTAAGATGTTTAGAGCCATTAGAGCGACCATTCCCTGTCCATTTGGTGGGAGTTCCCAGACATCGTAGCCTTTGTAATTAACATGAATGGGGTTCACCCATTCAGGATGAAAATCAGCAAGGTCCTCTTTGGATATAAAACCGCCATACTGTTTTGAAAATCTGTCGATCTGAGCAGCTAAATCGCCGCGATAAAATTCTTCCGCCCCAGTCTCCGCTATCAATCTTAGTGTTTTAGCATGATCCGGTGACTTCCACACCTCCCCAATGCGAGGCGCTCTTCCTTCTGGTGCAAAAGTTTTGAACCAGCTTTGAAATTGTTCACCAACAGCCTCCGCTTTGAACTTCTTATATCCAGCTTCCCAGTACTTTCCAAGAGTTGGAGAAATCGGATACCCGTGTTCAGCATATGCAATGGCTGGCTTCAAGACTTCGGTTAGAGGAAGCTTACCGAATCTATTGGACAAAGCTGCCCAAGCGCCCGGAGTCCCTGGCACCGTTACAGGAATAAACCCATATTGCGGCATTTTCTCGTAACCCGCATTCTTTACAGCTTCAATGGATATGGACTTGGGCGCAGGCCCGCTGGCATTTAATCCATACAACTGATCTTTTACCCAAACTAGCGCAAACGCATCTCCGCCTATGCCGTTGGATGTAGGTTCGACAACTGTTAAACAGGCAGCTGTAGCAATGGCTGCATCAATCGCGTTGCCACCTTTTTTCAATATGTCTAGTCCTGCTTGGGCTGCGAGCGGCTGAGAAGTAGCCACCATGCCATTTTTCGAAAAAACAGTATGTCTTCTCGAAGAATAAGGATACTGAGTCGCGTCATAATTCATGTTTAACCTCTTTTCTCCACGTATCCTCGTGAAGTGCTATATGATCATTTCCTTCTTGAACAAAGTGGCATGAAACCAGTTGACCTGCATAGATTTCGGTAAGCGTGGGAGCAATGGATTTGCAGATATCCTTCGCATACTCGCACCTAGTGTGAAACGAGCAACCGGAAGGTGGATTTGTAGGAGATGGCAGATCTCCTTTAAGAATAATGCGTGCTCTTTTTACTAGTGGATCTGCGACTGGTAATGCTGAAAGCAGTGCTTTGGTATATGGATGGCATGGATTCCGGAATAGCTCCTGCTTATCAGCAATCTCAACAATTTTCCCTAAATACATAACTGCTACACGATCGCAAGTATGTTTGATAACGGATAAATCATGTGAGATAAAAATCACAGTAAGATTTAATTTCTTTTTAAGATCTTTCAACAAATTTAGAATTTGTGCTTGTATGGAAACATCCAGCGCCGAAACCGCTTCATCCGCGATAATGAGCTTCGGTTTCACGATAAGGGCGCGGGCTATCCCGATACGTTGTCTTTGACCGCCTGAGAAATCATGCGGATAACGATCCAGATGTTCTTTTTTCAAGCCAACGATTTCTATCATCTCTTCAATGTTTTGAATCCTCTCGGCTTTAGTTCCCACTTGATGAACATGAAGCGGTTCCAATAGGATTTGGCGGATTGTTTTTCTTGGATTTAACGATGCATAAGGGTCTTGAAAAATGATTTGAATATCTTTTCTCATTCTGCGCATGACTTCATTGGGAAGCTTCACTAAATCCTTACCTTCGAATAGTACTTCACCTGCGGTCGGCTCGATTAATCTGATTATACTCCGCCCTGTCGTTGATTTACCGCAGCCAGATTCACCTACAATTCCCAAGGTTTCGCCTGTGGAGACCTGAAAATGGACACCATCCACAGCTCTTACATAACCATACGTTCGATTGAAGAAACCTTGTTTAATAGGAAAGAATTTGGTTAATCCCCTCACTTCCAGGAGCGGTTTGCTCATACCCAAGCCCTCCTTCCGCGAACAACCAACATCTACATTTATGGTTTGCTTTTGCAATTAATGGCGGCGCCTCTGACAAACATTGTTCCATCACCTGGCTGCAACGTGTAGAATATCTGCAGCCTCGGGGCATTTGATGAGCAAACGGGACAGAACCCGGAATGGCAGCTAAGTATTCCCTATCTTTATTTATATCGGGCAACGAGTTCATAAGTCCTATCGTATACGGATGCTTGGGGTTATCGAATAATGTATTTACATCTGTCTCCTCGACGACCTGCCCGGCATACATGACAATTACTTGATCACACATTTCTGCTACGATACCAAGGTCATGGGTGATTAATAAAATAGAAGTGTCAGAATGCTCCTTTAACTCCCGCATAAGATCAAGAATTTGTGCTTGAATAGTCACATCCAGAGCCGTTGTCGGTTCGTCCGCAATAATCAGCTTCGGCTCGCAGGCCATAGCCATCGCAATCATCACCCGTTGTCTCATACCGCCAGATAGTTGATACGGATATTCATGATAAATTTCTTCGGGTCGCGGCATGCCCACAGCCTTTAACAACGCTATCACTTTCTGTTTTGCTTCGACTTTTTTAAGCTTCTGATGAATGCGGATTGACTCTTGAATTTGACGACCTATGGTATGTAAAGGGTTCAAAGATGTTAAAGGGTCCTGAAAAATCATTGAGATTTCGTTACCGCGAATATTCTGCATCTGCTTTTCTGAGTAAGATAGTAAATCTTGACCATTGAATCGGATTTCACCTTCAGCATATCCTGTCTGAGGAAGAAGTCCCATAATCGACAGGCTTGTCACGCTCTTGCCGCTTCCGGATTCACCTACTATTCCTAATGTTTGTCCAGGTAACATGCTGAAATGCACTCCGTCCACTACAGTAATCTTTCCGTGAACTGTCCTGAAACTTGTTTTTAGATTTGTAATCTCTAATAGTAAGCTCACGATATCCACCTCCTATTCCTTTACCTTTGGATCCAGATATTGCTGCAGGCCATCTCCAAGTAGATTAAAGCCAAGAACAACAAGAAAGATCGCAGCCCCCGGGAAATAGGCCGCATACGGAGCTGCTGAAAGTAAGCCTTGAGCTTGATTCAACATGCTTCCCCAAGATGGTGCCGGCGGCTGTACACCAAGACCCAGATAAGACAAGGAAGCTTCAGCCAGAATACCGGATGCCATGGCTAAAGTGGATTGAATAATAATTGGACTTAATGCATTGGGAAGAATATGACCAAAGATAATGTTTCGATCTTTGACTCCGATCGCCTTCGCAGCTTGAATATATTCAAGACTTCTCAGCGCCAAAACCTGACCGCGAGTAATACGCACAAAGGAAGGGGCAAACCCGATTCCAATAGCCAACATCGCATTACCGAATCCTGTCCCTAGAACCGCTGCTATAGCTAAGGCCAAAATGAGAAATGGGAATGCTTGCATGGCGTCAACAGACCTCATAACAATCCACTCATCCCAAAAACCGCGATAATACCCAGATAACAGACCAATAGGAATGCCAATCAACATAGCAATGCCAACGGAAATTACCGCAGCTTTAATAGATATTTGCGCCCCACGAATAACACGTGAGAAAATATCACGGCCAAGATCGTCAGTACCAAAAAAATGATCTCTACTTGGCTTCTCTAAAATATGGTTATAATCTTGAGCATTCGGATCAATCGGAGCTATTTGTTGAGCAAAAATCGCTGCAAGAAGTAAAGAAACGATAATAAGAGCACCAATCAATCCTAGTCCTGTACGAAAAAACTTTTTGAACTCTTTCATTACCTCACCCCTCTCCAGCCCTGATGCGAGGATCGATAGCGGCGTAGAGCAGGTCTACGCATAAATTGACAAGAACAACCAGAGCAGCGGAAATAAGTATGGCGCCTTGAACGGTAACATAGTCCCGTTTGAAAACAGATTCAACGATCAAGCGACCAAAGCCTGGAATTGAAAAGATAGATTCCGTGATCACAAGTCCGCCAAGCAGACCTGCAATCATAATGCCGGATGTCGTGACAACAGGTATCAACGCATTACGCAGCACATGCCCTATGATCGTACGAAACTCATTTAATCCTTTTGCTTTTGCTGTCCTTACAAAATCCATATTTACAACATCAAGCAAACTCGAACGAAGCATTCTCATTAATACAGCAGACTCCCGAAGCCCAGTTGCAAGGCAAGGGAGAATCATCGCCGTTATATTTTGAGCCAAATTTTGTGTAATCGGTGTATATCCCGATGAGGGCAGCCAATTGTGTTTTACCGAAAAAAAAATAATAAGCATCATTCCAAGCCAGAAGTTCGGCACACTCATTCCGCCAAGCGCTGTAAATGTGCTTGTATAATCAAGCCAAGTTTTTCTACGCGCCGCCGCAAGAATTCCAGTAGGGATTGCAATGAGAACAGCCACGATAAATGTTCCGATCGTCAATTCTATCGTTGCAGGTAATCGTTGGGAGATTAATTGAATCACAGGAACATGATCGGTAATGGACATTCCTAGATCACCACGGAGCACTTTCCCTAACCAGTTCACATACTGAATAACAATCGGTTGATCCAATCCCAATTCGTGTCTTAAAGTTTGGTAACTTTCCGGTGTCGCTTCCTGGCCCAAGATAACCCGGGCGGGATCGCCCGGAATCAGATGGATCAGGGAAAATGTCATGATCGACACCAAGAAGAGTATTGGAATCGTGAGTGCAATTCTGCGAATTAAGAAACTCATGCAAGTCCTCCTCTTGATATCATGTGATTATTTTTTATCAATCGTAGCAGTGCGGAATACACCATCGGGCACATAGTTAAATCCACTTATTTTTTTGGAAAGACCGAATACATTATTAACATGGTAAAGGTACACATAATTAGCTTCATCATGCAGAATTGTCATTGCCTTATCGTAAATAGCTTTACGTTTTGCATCATCTAATTCTTGTCTTCCTTCGGTTGCCAATTTGTCAATCTCCGGAATCGATGAATGCGAATAGTTTTGCGGTCCTTTTGTTACAACGAAATCATAGAAACTTTGATCCGGATCCGGACGCCCAGACCAGCCTATTTGTAAAGCTTGG
This sequence comes from Paenibacillus chondroitinus NBRC 15376, assembly GCF_004000765.1. Taxonomy (GTDB): domain Bacteria; phylum Bacillota; class Bacilli; order Paenibacillales; family NBRC-103111; genus Paenibacillus_E; species Paenibacillus_E chondroitinus. The sequence continues at coordinate 56,364 of NZ_BILW01000003.1, forward strand.
AAGTTACCTTTGTCGCCATTTTCTAATAACTGCCCGAATTCTATTTTTTCAAGCTCCACTGTTATGTTATAAGGCTTTAGCATGTTTTGAACGACAGCTCCAAACTGTTCCTGGGACGGAGAAGTCCCAATCTGGAACTTAAAGGAGAAACCGTCCGGTTTTCCGCCTTTGGCGAGCAAATCTTTAATTATTGCAGGATCTGGCTTTTCAACTTTGTCCGAATCCCCATATGCTAAGTTCCCTGGAGCGAATGGTGAATTGGCAGGGCTGGCATATCCATCCATCAGCACTTTAATAACCGTATCGCGATCAATAGCACGATCGACAGCTGCACGTAGATATTTATTCGTAAACGGTTCTTTGGTAGTATTTAAATGAATGCCTTGATATCCCATACCCGGATTCGAAATAACGGTTAAATTGGCATCTTCCTTAATGCTCGGAATAAGTTTGGTGGCGACTGTAAGATCATCAAGCAAATCCAATTGCCCCGATTTCAAGTTTTGAATCGCTGCAGGTCCGTTCGTAAATACTTTGAATTCGACACCGTCGAGCTTTGGCTTTCCATTCCAATAATTATCATTTCTTTTCAAAGTGACATGATCGCCATTGACGTGCTCAACGAAGATGAAAGGGCCAGTACCGACCGGATGATTAAGGAAATCATCGCCGTATTTTTTAACAGCTTCCGGTGAAACCATCATTCCAGCTCTGTCGGTAAGTACCGAAATAAAAGGTGAGAATGGCTGCGATAACTCGATCTTAACGATGGATGGGTCTACCACTGTTATCTTATCGACGAACTTTAACTCGTTTTTGCGTTTGGACTTGTCCTCTTTATTGCGCTCAAAGTTAAACTTTACAACCTCTGCATTAAAGTCTGTTCCATCCTGGAACTTCACGCCACTTTTCAATTTAATCGTATAGTTTTTACCGGCGCTATCCACTTCATAAGATTCTGCTAGCATAGGAATAATCTTACCGTCCTTGTCAAGGTCGAATAATTTATCAAAAATGCTATTTTGAACCATTCGATCAACGAGAGCCGATGAGCCGTAAGGATCCAGGTTAGGAGGGTCTGCTTTTAAACCGATTTTGAGTATTTTATTTCCGGATGGAGCTGAATTGCTTGCTGTCGTTGTGCTTAGGGTTGGACTGGCAGAACTCGTCGTAGTAGTAGAACTATCGCCACATGCAGTAAGAGTAAACATTGTGCCAACTAGAGATGTTGCTAATAACAAACGAATATCCCTTAATGTGAACATTGGTTTCTCCTCCGTTACTATTAGTCTAGCGAATAAATTTCAGGCGAGATTTCAGCACTTTCAATTCAACTATCACATTAGTTCGTGTAATCCCATCCACCCTATTAAGTTTCTTCATCAAAAACTCTGAGAGTTCTTCATAATCGCGTGTGAAAACTTGAATAATCAATTGATACTCACCCGATGTTAGAACGACCAACCGCGCCTCATATGTATCCATTAATTCCTCTACGACTTGATCAAGTTTGTTCTGATCTACAGCGATTTGGATTAAAGCTTGCATACGAATTCCAGCTTTTATAGGATTAACGACACCTACTAAACTTAGAATTCCATCACTTTGCATTTGCTGCACTCGCATTCGAATCGTTCTCTCTGTAACACCCAGTTCGGTTGCTATTTGCGTGAAAGGCATACGCGCATTGTCTTCTAGAAACTTTACAATTCTGTAATCCAAATCATCTAGATCTGAATAAAGTTGTCGGTTAACTTTCTCTTCCATGTTTCGCTCCTTTCGTACTTTATAGCTAGATCTTTGAACCTTCACATCATTATTTCTAAAAAATAGTACGAATTTGTAATAACCTTGTTGTAAATTATACTACTCTCGCAAGATATCAATGTCAATATATGTAACATAAAATCAATGAATTTTATTTGATTTGCGATTTATGTTAATTTTCATTACATGTAAGTAACATAAATAAACCATTGACACGGTAGTGGACATCCATCCAATACCGTATCAATGGGGCACGCATACTTGTAGAAGTCATCTGATTTTGATGAAAAGCTTTTGCAAATTGAAACAAAGGTTGATAACAATAGGAAATCAACAATTCGCTTAATTTACCCATAAATGGTGATGCAGAGAATTGTTCAATGAATAAGAACCAGTCTTTTGAGATAAAACATCGAAATATCTATTGGCGCAAAATCAAAAAGGACGGTCAAAATCACCGTCCATCTCTCTGAAAATTTGTCTGCCGCTATCACAATATTTCAATATACCCCTCTGTCCCATGCACACGGATGCGCTGCCCATCTTTTATCAGCTTGGTCGCATCTTCTACGCCGACAACGGCCGGCAAGCCATATTCCCGCGCGATAACAGCACCATGAGTCATCAGTCCACCAACTTCGGTGACTAGTCCTTTTATAGACACAAACAAGGGTGTCCAGCCAGGATCAGTAAAGGAAGTGACCAGAATGTCCCCCTCTTCTAGATTAGCCTCTTCCATGTTTAAAATGACACGCGCTCTGCCTTCGATTACACCGGAAGAAACAGGTAAACCTACAATCGCATTGGCTGGCAGATTTTCACGTTTATACTCACCTGCAATGATTTCACCGTCAGACGTCATGACACGCGGCGGAGTGAGTTTTTCAAAAAATTTGTAATCGTCCTTTCGTTTGCTGATGATCTGATAATCCAATTCATTCGTGCGGACGACCTCGTGAAGTTCTTGAAAAGTGAGATAATAAATATCTTCTTTTTCTCGGATAAGATTAGCTTGCACGAGTTGTTCGGCCTCTCTCAGTAAAGCCATCTTATATACGAAGTAGCGGCTAATCATCCCGTATTTGGGGTATTCACGGTAACCGATGTAATTTCGGATTAGGCTGATCATTCGCTTGGTCTCTTCGACTTTTTCTTCCCCATCCGGCAATTGTTTCAGACGATCTATTAGCTCTTTCTCTTTTTCCAAAGCTTCCTGTCGCCCTTGCTCAAATTTACGGGAGGCAGCATTCGGTTCAAAATTTTTGATATTCCCGAGAAGCAAAGGGAGAAGCATACTTGGCTTTTCACTCCAACGCGTTCTCGTCACATCGATTTCTCCGGCGCATCGCATTCCGTATTTATGAAGATAAGATGAGATGGCGTCACGTACTTGCTGCCCACCATTAAATTTAACAAGCTCATCCAAAAAGTTATCCTCTTTTACCCGTTGTAAATAGTCAATGACTTCCGGATAAGGACGAATGACGTCCGCGACATCCATGAGCGCCAAACCCATTTCCGAAGTAATATTGTTTGCTACAGACTGCGAAAGCGTATCTGCAACATTTTTTTCGCCCAACCACTCGTTCATTTTTTCATTGATTCTTGATGAACCATTCATAGCCGCCATAAAAACAGCCGAACTTTGTGGATCAAATAAAACCTTCTTTAATTCCTGAAAATCTTCCAGAATAAAATCAAGTAAGGCCACGCCTGTTTTGGATTGGATGTTTTCTTTTAACGTGCCTATCGACGTTTGATTTTTTGATATCAATTCTGAAACGATTGACGGTTGGAAATCAATTTGAGGCGTTGAAGTTATGACTTTGTTATTGTTTGCAGGAGGCAGATTTTTTTCTTCATCAGGAACCAATTTGATGAAATCGCCACGGTTAATAATCGTCGTTAGAGCGTCTTTAATGAGCGGATCGGAGGGTCCGAGCACATTAATCAAGTGATCTCTTCGAGAAGGTGAAGCCAGATGATTGGTGACATCAACAAACAATCTCCCACCGGCTCTACGCATGGGTGCTGGCGTCGTTAGCAAGTAAAAAGACAATCCCAATGGTTTGATGGGATCGGTCATCATTTGTTGATGCCCGACAGATAAATAAACGTGATTTTCTTCATCATCCGCTTCAGGGATCGGGAATAAGGTTGTGATTGGCCGACTCTGGACAATATAAAATGTACCGTCAGCCAAACACCACTCGATATCTTGTGGAGAACCGAAATAGGCTTCGATTTGTCTTCCGATACGTGCCAATTGCAATATTTGTGATTCAGTAAGTGTTTGTGCCTTTTGCTGATCAGGATCGATTGCCTTTGTCTCTGTTCCGCCTTCTAGTCGACCATAGATAGCCAATTTTTTGGTTGAGATCCGCATATCGACGATTTCGTCATCTTGTACTTTATAACAATCGGCAGATACCAAGCCTGAGACCAACGCTTCGCCTAACCCGAAACTGGCATCAATGGACAATCGTTTTCGGCTAGAAGTCATTGGATCAGCTGTAAATAAAATTCCTGAAGCCTGCGGAAAGACCATCCGCTGAATGATAACAGATAAATAAACTTGGCTGTGATCAAATCCATTTTGAATACGGTAAATGACCGCGCGGTCCGTAAATAAGGAGGCCCAACATTTACTGATATGCAGCAAGATGGCTTCCTTGCCGGTAATATTTAAATAGGTGTCTTGTTGACCGGCAAAAGAGGCATGCGGTAAATCTTCAGCAGTCGCACTGGAACGCACCGCATAGGCATGTTCTTCGCCCAACTTGGCAAGACATTGAGCGACTTCCTTCTCTACTTCACTTGATATCTCCACTTCTATAATAAGTTGTCGGATCTTTCTGCTGATCTCACTTATTTGATCTCGATCTCCAACTTTCAGCGTGTTTAGGCGATCAACCAAAGCCTGATAAGACTCGTTTTTCTCAATCGCTTGTTGATATCCCACAGTTGTCACGCAAAATCCTTCTGGTACTTGTATGCCTTGAATTTTGGATAGTTCCCCTAAATTTAAACCTTTTCCACCAACAAGCGTAAGCTGTGTTTTCTCCATTTCCTGAAAACCGAGAACGAAAGAACTCATTTTACATCTCTCCTAACCATTAAATTGAGAAAATATTTGACAAGGGATTGACGCCATGGTACACTTAGAGTGTAAGATGAATAAACTATGACCTAAAATCAAATAAAAAACATTCGTGTTCCGATTATAACATCGTGAGCGTCTATATGCAATACAAAAGAACCTGATATTTTATCAGGTTCTTTTTTTGATCTTCCTTAGCTGCTTAAGTACCCTCTACCTACTTCAAAGGTACAATTACTACCCGCTGCCGGCATAAGCAGAGTCGTTCCATACGTCTTCCATGACAATGCCCGGCTTCGATCCGATTGTGCTGAGCGCCGAGGGCTCGTCCAACGGACAATTTCTCCGGTCGACCGACGCGGATTTCATGTAAGTGTAACTCCTGCCGGTAAGCAACTTATTCAAGTTGCGAGTCAGGAGGTTAAGAATCAAATCCATGCCATCACCGCAAATCTAACCCAAAGTGAACGTTCGCAGCTTACCCCTCTTACCAACAAAATTCTAAAAAAATAGCCGCGATTCGCGGCTATTTTTGACATTCTATTTTAAAGAGAAGTCCCCTTTATATTCACAAATCATCCTTAGGAGAAACGGCATTCCAGCAGGAACAGATGGCATCGTTGATACTTTCATTTGTTAACTCAAATATCCCATATAATTGACCTTTTAACATATAGACGAACGATCCATAGTGCATTTGAACCATCATTTGCGCATCCATAGGCACAAACAACTTTTGTTTAATGGCTTCTTCATATAATTGATTCATAGGATCACACCAACCACCTGTGTAAACCTCTCGTTTTACTTCATCATAGATGTAGGGCGAGAACGAATACTGCTCGATAAATTGAAACCCCTGCGGATATTTTTCACCCAAATCAATGACCCTTTTCCAGCCCAGCTCAAACTTCTCACGGATCGTTGTGCCCTGGTTTAAGCCTTCGCGTACATATTGCCCATTAAAAGTAACAATTGCTTTATAAAGTTCGTTGACAATATCTTCCTTGCTTTTAAAGTAATGATAAATGTTCCCTGTCGATACCCCGGATTCTTTGGCAATTAACGCCATGGAAGTCGCTTGTAGTTCCTTCTGAATGATGATGCGAAGTGTTGTTTCCAGAACGGCTTGCTGCACTTTGTTGTATTCACCAAACATTCTGCTCCTCCTTTCCATTTATGAATTGAACGATCAATCTATTTTAAAATACACTTCATATTCCTATTAGTCAACTCAGCACCTATCCCCGTAAATGATTAATAATTCGTAGAAATCACTTGCTATTCATGTGCGAGCGAGCGGCCTCTTAGGAAGCTAATGAACAATAAAAGGATCGGCAAGCCCACGATGAAAATGGGGAAAATGTAAATGATCCATACCAATTTCGCGAAATCCAATAGACCTATGATATTCGCAGGGGTTAAGGAAATAGCAAAAATGACAATCGCAGCAAATCCGATGAGAATTCGCCAATTCTTGACACCTAGTAATTGCGCAGTTCCATAACTGTTAATAAACAAGTATATGGCTAACTTGACGAACACGCTGAAAATCCAAATAAACATGATCCAAACATCCATATTTTGAATGAACTCCAGATAATTAATAAATCGAACCATACTAAAATACGGATAGATTAAGGTTGATCCGATATTCGTTCCAAATGTCATGATCACAAAAATTGCCGTAAGAACAGCAACCAAAGATGGAACGCAAATTGCTAGCAGAGCGGGTTTTAGCATCTTTTGCGAGTTCACGATAAAAGGCGTTAACATCATGATCATCATAGACTCTCCAAGAAATGATGCGTTCACGAATGAACCCTTCAGAATTGGCAATGCCCCTGAGTCTGCAAATACGGGTAAAATTAGTTCTGGATGCAGATTCGTTATATTTAATCCGAAAGTGATGAGAATGCCGATCAGCAGTAAGGGGCCAGCCAATTCACTGAAGCGAGCAATCGCTTCGATGTTTCCCGCGTAATTGATGTAGACCATTGCGGAGACCATCAGAATTGCGATGACCCAAATCGGTGTATCGTGAAAAAGAAATTGCTTAATAAATAAGGAGAATATTCGTAAAATATCTGCGGATACAGAAAACCATACCATAATATACAACGCAGCGATTAGCTTTCCCACCCACTTTCCACACAGCTTCTGCGCAAACTCGACCAGTGTGTAAGCCGAATGCCGCTGGCTAATGAGTACTAAAATCAGTGTCACAGCAATGCCAATTACGCCTGCCAATAGCAGTGATATCCAAGCATCTTGTCTGGCTGTCTCAATCGTAGGAGATACCGTGAGCCAAATACTCATTGAAATTTCTAATGTTGTGAACATCCAAAACAATTGCCAACGCGTAATTTTCAAGTTCTCTCTCCTATTCCCGGGATGCGCTTGCCAATGTCTCCCGTATTCTGAATTTTCAACTTAACCGACACGGATACTTCAACAGTCGGGAATAGTTGATCCCATTTATCCCGAAGTTCCTTCCATTGGTAAGGATGGTCTCTATGAATTTCTTCACCGATCCCAAACACATCTTGACCATGCTGTTGTTGCATTTTTTTAATCGTTGCTTCAACTTTCTTAGCTTTCATTTCATTAAGCTTGCTTTCCAGCGGGATACGTTCTGACGAGACTGAAATATCAACATCCGTGTTATTCTCAAGTACCCTTCCTGTTCCCTCTAACTTCACGTAGGCTTTAATTGTATTGCCATTTACTTCAGTTCGAATGGATTTTTTTAAGTTGGATTCGTATAACGATATGCTGCCTTCCTCGGTTTCTTCTGTAAGAAATTGATCCTTTAACACGCCTTTCACCCAGAACAATTCCAGCGACTCTCTCCCACTCACTTTTCCGACCATTGCCAAGTTTTTATTAAAAATGGCTACGGATTTCACTTCGATGATTTCATTTTTCTCTTGTTCATTGTTCGGCGAAATTTCAACCATGGGCATGGATGGTCGGATGCCATCTCGCCCTATATCAAGTAAGACGTCTCGCAATGCCGTGTCCCCTAACCGGCAAAATCGGTCTTGATCAACAGCCACAATCGCTGAGAACTGATTAAACGGACTATTGATTTTCAAAACGTCTTTTCCTTCTCCATTATTTACAACGAAAATATCCGTGCGCATTCGTGTATCGGTATTTCGTGTAAATTGATCCATAATATCAACCAAACCTCTTTTTGCTAGCTTTTCGCCAATAAAAATAGACCTGCGGTGTCCAAGAAAAACTTTCCTGGGAAGCTTGTCTTGAATTTGTTGTGTCAAATCTCCGATGGTAGATCCGGAAGCAGTAAGGACAATGTTAGCCCTTTTTTCAGATCCCCCTCCGCCTTTACTGCTTTTGAAATCAGCAGGAACTGCAACCTGAGCGCTTTTGGTAAGTTTACCGTTTTCTGATAGATCTAGGGCCGTCCCTATCCAGAAAGCGTAATCATTAATTTCATTCCTATCCCAACAACCGGAAATGAATAGTGTTACTGTCAAAGGCAGAATTAAACACAGTTTCTTCATTGTTTTCGCGACGCTGATACGTATTTTCTGTTCATTCGTATAAGCGTGTCCTTCCAGAATTTTTTTCCAAATGGCGTTACCGGGCTTAAATAAGGAACACCGAATGACTTCAGTGTCACAAGATGAATCATGACGAACATGATCCCGATAGCAACACCATACAAACCTAAGAATCCGCCCATTATGAGAAGTGGAAATCTTAGTATTCGATACGGCAGTGCCAAGCTATAGCTCGGAAAAGCAAACGATGCGATTCCTGTACCGGCAACGATCATGACAATCGGAGCTGAGATAAACCCCGCTTGCACGGCAGCTTCCCCTATAACCAGCGCCCCTACGATGCTCACAGCGGAACCTATGGCTTTCGGCAGCCGGAGACCGGCTTCCCGCAATCCCTCGAACATCAGTTCCATTAATAGGGTTTCGATCACGCTTGGAAACGGTATGCCTTCTCTGGATACCGATATACTAAGCATTAACGCTAGTGGAATCATTTGCGGATGAAACGTCGTAAGCGCAACGTACACGGAAGGTAGTAAGCAAGACACGATGGTTAGCAAGAAACGTATAATTCTGACTGCCGAAACGTATAAGAAACGTTCATAATGATCTTCTGCTGCTTGAAAGCCAGACCAAAATGTCATGGGCAGCAATAAAGCGTTCGGAGAACCGTCGACGATTATGGCTACTCTGCCTGCTAGCAGACTTGCGGATACGGTGTCTGGACGCTCTGTATTTTGGATTTGCGGAAAAAAAGATAAGGACTTATCCTCGATAAATTCTTCGATATAGCCAGAATCCAGCAGCTGATTCGTTCGAAAAGAATGAAGTCTTCTTCTGACTTCCTGAATCAACTCCGGTTTCACTTGTTCTTCGATATAGGCAACGACAAAATCGGTATTGGTCAAATCTCCTGCTTGATGCATTTCGAACTTTAAGGTGGGGTGGCTTATTTTTCTTCGAATCATGCTTAAATTTGTTCTCAGATCTTCGGTAAATCCCTCACGTGGTCCACGAATCGAAGCTTCATTCGAAGGTTCATTAATTGCACGTTGTTTGAAGTCCGTCAGGTCCGCTATGTAAGCAAAAGGCTTGCCGTCCAAAAAAATAGCCGTACAGCCCTTCAAAACTTCTGCAACAATTTTAGATAATTGAAAAACGGGTGTATACTGTGTCAGCCTTGTAAAATCGCGACTCAACATACACGCCGAAATAATCTGCTCCAATCGATCCGAGTCTGTCATTTCTTCAATATAAACGAGTAGAATATTCGAGTGATCCATCAGTTTTAGCGGTCTGAACACGATATCGGAACAATTATGAAAAATATGCTGCAGCGCATCATAATTCATCTGTACATTTTCATATACATCCGCAGGAATGCTCATCTCCATGCCACTTCCCCCTTTCCTCAAGTCTCGGTTTATATCATGCGTGATTTCATGCCGTTTTATTCCATAAAATAGAAAAGAAGCCCTGCTCAGCATGACTGCAGCAGCGCTTCTTTCGTTCCGTTCTTAACTATCCGTAATCATCAAATTTAATGCTAAATTCTGCAAGCCGGCCAGGTAGTCCTCTCTCCAATTGCTCCTCAAGAGTTGAGGCAAATGTTCCTGAGGGATGTAAGCCGAGCTTCTAGCTGCAATTTTATCCAAAAGCGCTTCGTCTACTTCATCATCACAGAAAACGACAGTCCGAGGGTTGATAATGGCAGTGAATGTGGCAATTAATCGTGCGATCGCATCAATCTGCCCCTCTTCAGCTAATAATGTTCGATGGTTACTGCCTCCATTTTGCAAGGCTTGCAGGAACGTCTTATTCTCATACTGGGGTACGAATGAAATTTCACCTGAGAAGAAGGTACTGCCCCGCACAACGTCGCCATTGATCATGATGCCGGACCCTGGTCCGTTCTGGCCGAAATACAGATAAATCAGCGATTCATACTCTATCTCGTAGTTTGTTGCATAACCAAGCACCGATGCATTCATATCATTTTCAACCACGACCGGTATCTGAAATTTGGATTCGAATTCCCCTTTCAGATCATAGTTAAAGTACTGCTGATAAGGGGGGATAAAAATGATTTTGCCATTGTCGACAGCGCCAGGCACTCCAATTGCTATGGAACGAAGCCTTGGATATTTCTCGATCAACGTTTCAATAAGATCTCCCAGCAATTGCGCATCTTGTTGTATGACACTTGGTTTGGTCCCCTGCTCTTTGACCTCCCCAAGACAGTTGAATATCGAATAATTCGTTTCATTTTTCTCGATAAAAATGGCCAGTCCCAACATGAACTCAGGATCATAGGTATACCGCTTTGCCCTCCTGCCTCCACTGGAATCATCATCGCCGGAATAAAGGATTTCTCCGTCCTTCTCCATCTGAGCAATAAATTTGCTGATCGTCGGAAAGCTGATCCCCAATCTCTGACTGAGCTCCGCTTTTGTTGCACTTCCTAATAAGATGAGTCCTGCGCGGATACGGTAGATTAACGGTTCGCTTAGCTCTTTCGGCGTCTTGAAGACATTTGTCATATCGATCAGAACCTTTCCTCATACAAACAATATCACTTATTAAATGTATTTAATAAGTTTAGGTTCATCTTATCAGAAGTTGCAACAAAGGGCAATACGCCTCCTAACCTCTAAACCAGTCTTTTCCAAGCATGTTTAACCAATGAAATAGCTCCGCTAGCGGCAATCCTTCCACGATGTGAAAGCGCTCTGGCTCTTTGTCATTTCCCCCCAATGCGACGAAGAATTGTGCTTCTTGAATATAACGGTGACGATAAAAATCACGTCCTTTAATTGCCACTTTATCCTTGTACACCTCAACATACAGGCCTTCGCTTTCTTCTGGACCTAATGCCATTTCTCCGCTGTTGCCGTTGTTTGTCCATGGCTGTCGCACAGACGATGAATTGACCATGGTGAATCCATCCTTTACAAGTGTATCTGGGGACTTCAATTCCCAATGTGTGTGACCGGAGAAGAAGATTACCTGCGGGTAACCCGACAATATTTTTTTCAATTCCTCATGTTGAACGATCGCTCTGTTATTCGTACAGCAGAAATGCGTTCCCGCCACGCTATTGGGTAAAGGTTGATGCAAAAAAACGAAAACCGGCTTATTGGCATCTACATCGTCCTTCAACTTCGTACGCAACCAATCCAATTGCTTTTGAGATAAATAAGCATCTTCCAGATTCGCCTCATTGGATTGCCGATACTGCTCGGATCCAAGAAAAATAAAATGATACCCTTGAAAGAACCTGTCATAGTAGACTTGCTTTTCACCCGTAAGCTGTAAGAATCGGGATATGGAAGCCTGCTCCGTCTCCTTGTTTGGGAATAAATCTGCGCGCCATACTCGGTTTGGATCGAACCATGCTTGATAGAACTCATGATTCCCAATTGTCCACGCCATGTTCTTCGGATGCGGATTTGACTTCACCAATTCATTTAATGCCTCATAGTCAGCTGACATTCCGTTTGTTAAATCCCCATTGATAACAAGCAAATCGGAACTCGGATTCAAATCTTTTAAGTCCTGCAGTGCGTCTGCAAACTTAGCTTGAGATTGCTTATCCCATGACTGTACGTGTATGTCGCTAATAACGGGGAAGGATAGTCTAGGCTTCTCCTCTTCTTTAACATTGAGGGGAACAGTGAATAAAGCAAGCGATAACCCAACTTTCAATAGTCCTATTTTCACGCCTACCACACTCCATTTCCTTCCATGATGAATTCCGATATGAATTACCATAACGTTGGAATGTCAGCAGGGAATTTGGTGCACCTTAAGGTTATATAAACAACCTGAGGTCTCTTTACAACATTTTCACACAACTCGACAGGATCCGACGTGAGCTAGAGGGAAAAAGGCTCTGTAAAAAAACAAAAAAAGCTTGATTTCTCAAGCTTTTTCCCGATGTTCATTTGGATGCCCAAGGCTGAGTTGTTGTCGTTAACTCTTCTCCCGACTCGATGGCCGCCTGCATCATAATAGACAAATAATGATCCTGCATGGCCTCTTCCAACCCATAGCACTCCGGCCCACCTTGTAGATAGTCGGCCATCTTACTTAAACTCGTAGCGATAGCAATCTCATCGTCAGATAAACGGCTGGGAACAAATGGATTTTCATATACCCATTCATCATTAGCTGTAATGCCTCGGTGATAATAGCCCTCAAGGTTCCCGTTATGACCAGTATCCATTCTTCGAAGATCACCGTATATCGGTGTTTTGAAATCCCGTAAATACCGGAACGTTTCGTCTGTTAGTTCTCCCCTGTTTCCACGAACGAGGATACGATTTTTGCGAACCCAAGAAAAGTACTGATCTCCTGTAAAATCAAACAGTGCCAGCTTATTTCCGAAGGAAAGAGTAACGATATCTTGGACAGAATCAGCTATGGTTTCACTTTCGGGAGGTCCATTACGCCCAGGGCCTTTCACCAGATTCGACGTAAATCTCTGTCCCCGGATGACGGCATTCTCGAAATCAATGCCAAGCAGCTTGCGTATCAAACTGATTCCATGATAACCGTGCGCAGCTGAGACTTGCGCTTGAGAAATGTCGCCCAGTTTGCCGGATCTCACAAAAGCAATGCGCGCAGCATGCATCGGCTGATACAAGTATTGTTCAGCTACTTGTACGCGTCCTTTCAGCTTTTTCAGCGATTCGTACAAGTCGATCATGGCCGGAATATCCTTAGCCGGAGGCGTCTCTGTCAATACGGGAACTCCCCGCTCGGCCAGTTCCAGTGTGCAGACGGGCGCTGCCTCCCATGGAACGCATACGACCGCGAATTGAAGTGACCCGCTTGAAGCGAAAGACTCCATATCCCGATAGGTTTTCACCCCCCACTCTTTTTCAATCTCCTTGCCGCGTTCCTCGTCACGGACTAGCATTGCACGGACCGCGAAATGCTTGGGCAGCGCTTTGGCAATCCGCAAATAAAAATCGGCTCTCCACCCTCTGCCGACAATACCGAATTCTATTAAAGACATGACCGTTCTCCTCGCTTTCGTTAAATGCCACTAAGATAATAGGAAAGTTATATGTTTTACTAGAATTTATTTTACTAAAGGATCTGCCGTTCATACAAGTGCGCGGCCCATCTTTGCGCTTCATAGCGTCCACAAAACGCGAAACCTTCACGGGTATAAAACCTATTGAGTGCCGCATTATCAGCCATACAATCAAGGCGTATCCAAGATTTCCCTTGTTCTTTGATATAGCTTTCCGCCCAATTGAGCAGCCGCGTGCCAATGCCCATGCCTGGATAGTCCCGAGAGACCGCCAATCGATGTACATAGCCAGCATTTTCATGGTGTTGCTCTCCCCAGATCTCTTCGTCCCTCCATTGAATGGAAAAGCAGCCGACGGGCACTCCATCCATGTACGCCACAAAAAACTCATCCTGTTGAATCAAATCGAACACATACGCTTGTGAAAACCTCTCCTCGCGCCACTGTATAAAGCCCTGCGTCCGCTCAATCCACCTTGCGGCATGTATCAAAAGCTCTCGGACCGACTCTGCATCTGCCAGTTCTGCTCTGCGAATGTCCAGTTTGCCCTGCCAGCGGTACTCCAATCGTGCTGCCGTTTCCATTGCCAATGCTTCACCGGACAACCTTGCTACAACATGTAAAGCCGCATCGAATCCTGCTGTTACACCGCCGGACATGACAATTCTTCCGTTATCAACATAGCGAACATTCTTCACAACCGTCGTACCAGGAGAAAGCATACCTTGTAAAAGGTCGTACGCCATCCGATTCGTTGTCACGCGAAGCCCCTCCAATAAATCCGCTTTCGCCAGCAGCAAGGCTCCGGTACATATTGAAAGAACAATTTCAGCGTTGTTCTCCGCCTCACGCAACCAATTGATCAGTCGTAAATTGTTTATTTCTGTGCGAGCTCCCCATCCTCCAGGCACGATGAGAATATCAATGGCAGGGCAAGTATCAAAACTAAATTGTGGCGTGATCGTGATGCCGCTAACGGTTGTCATCGGGGTTTCCTTTTCGGCTACTGTAAACACCTGGAAATGACTGCCCAAGTACCCAGCCACCCCAAATACATCATGTGGACCAGTAAAATCCAACGTATCCACCTTATCGTACAGCACAACTCCGACATGCCTTGTCCTCTTCATCGACATCATCTCCTCAGAAATAAAAAGAGCACTTGACCCAATGGATCAAACGCTCTGCCCAGGCGATCGGCTATATGCCATATGCGCTCCCCCGTAGTCCTCTACGTTTCGCCAGTTACGCATACCATAATTTCCCTTTATTATACAAAGGAAAATCAATGGCGTCTAGACGATGAAGAAGATTATTTTCTGCCAAACCGATCACTTACTTGGAACTTTCACTCCCACGAATCCATGCATTTGCAAGCAGAATAGCCCCTCTAGCTGCAGCTGTGTCCGCTAAGTCGTTGAGCATAACGAAATCATGGATTGTACCTTGGAAGCGTACAGCTGTTACCCGAAGCCCGGCTTCTCTCAGTTTATTCGCATACGCTTCTCCTTCATCCCTTAGTACGTCTGCTTCAGCCGTAATCACAAGTGCTTCCGGAAGTCCTTTCAGTTGTTCTATAGAAGCTCTTAATGGTGAGGCGGTAATTTCCGCTCTTTCTCCTGGATCTGTTGTATATTGGTCCCAGAACCATTTCATAGCATCCTGGCGAAGGAAATATCCAGTTGAAAAATCTTTATAAGACTCTGTCTCAAACGATGCATCAGTGACTGGATAAAAGAGCACTTGCTTGCGGATCCGAGGGCCGCCGCGCTCCTTGGCCATTAAGGTAATGGCAGCGCTCATGTTACCACCGACACTATCCCCTGCAACTGTAATATGGTCTGATAGCAATCCCTTTTCTTTGCCATGCTCGGCAACCCATTTGAGCGCAGTAAATACTTCCTCAATCGCAACAGGGTAACTGGCTTCCGGCGACAGGCTATAGTTTGTAAAAACAACCGCGGATTGAGACCCTACCGCTAATTCTCGAATTAATCGGTCATGCGTATGGACATTTCCGAAGACCCAGCCTGCGCCGTGGGTGTAGAGAATCACTGGTAGAGAACCTGAAATGTTTTGTGGACGAAAAATGGTTAGAGAGATGTCCCCTTTGGACCCTCCTGGAATGGTTACATTCTCGACGTCAACAGGAGGCTTTGTTATGGGGCCGTTTTGAACTTCGTCAACGGCTTCCCTTCCTTTCTTCGGTCCTAAATCAAAGAGAAATGGTGGATTAGCTGTAGCTTCTACGAAATCTTGAGCGGCTTGTTCAAGTACGATTTTCTTCTTCATTCTGGAACCACCTTTCATTTGGTTTCATTTTGTGGTCCCAATTTATTAACCAATTTGAGGGGAAATTAATCTGTTTGTTTGTAAATCCTACTTAAACGGGGAACTCCTCGATTATTTCAATAACTTCAATTTTTCCATTAATCAAAAGCTCCGGAAGTTCGTTGCTCATATTCCCCTTCCAGTATTCTCTAGCTTGTGAAATAAAAAAGCCGCGATATACGCGGCATCTTACAATTATCATTTCAATCCTTACGTTTCCGTCATAATGCCGCCATTCACATGAAGAACCTGACCCGTCACAAAGGACGAATCGTCTGAAGCCAAATAAATGTAAGTCGGTGCAAGCTCAAAAGGCTGCCCCGCACGTTTCATCGGTGTTTCCATACCGAAAGTTTTGACATACTCCGCAGAGTAGCTGGATACGATAAGCGGTGTCCAGATCGGGCCTGGAGCTACGGCATTCACACGGATTCCTTTACTTACTAATTGGAGAGATAACGATCTTGTAAAAGATACGATCGCACCTTTGGTTGAAGAATAATCGACAAGCAGCGGCGCCCCGGCATAAGCCGTAACAGAAGCCGTAGAGATGATCGTACTTCCCGGCTGTAAGTAAGGAAGTGCGGCTTTCGCCATATAAAATTGCGGAAATATATTCGTACGGTACGTGTCTTCCAGCTGTTCATCCGTAATATCCATTATGCTTTCTTGCGGGAATTGAACCCCTTGATTTAATACAAGCGTATCCAGCCGCCCATAATGCTCTAAGGTCTGTTTCACAACCGCTTTAGCTGCCATTGGCTGTCTTAAATCGCATTCAATTAACAAACATCGACCACCGTAATACTCGACCATTTGCTTAGTTGCATGCGCATCTTCTTTTTCATACAAATAAACAATAACTACATCTGATCCTTCTTTTGCAAATCCGATTGCCACCGCACGACCAATACCACTGTCGCCCCCTGTAATGATCGCAACTTTGCCGGCCAACTTTCCGCTTCCTTTGTAACGAGGGTTATCGGAAATTGGGATTGGGTTCATCGCATATTCTAATCCGGGCTGTACGTTTTGATGTTGAGGTGGAAAAGTTAACGGCTGCAGACGGCATCGTGTCTCATAACCGAAATAAGGATACATGGGTATCATGGCGAATCCTCCCTGCACTTCTTTGTATGATAGGGTATTCGCCTATTTAACCATTGGTGCCATTTCGAAAAATAGGACCGCTGTCAAGCACCCCACGTTTCAAACCTATCCATGCCGCGCCAATGACAACTAATCCTAGAAATGCTAAACCACTAGTCAGGAACAAGGGTTTTAGATCCGTATCCGAATAAAGTCTAGCGCCAACCACAGGGCCTACCGCCATCCCCAAATAACGAACCAGATTATATACGCCAATTGCAGTCGCGCGCTCCTCCGGAAATTGTTCGGCTAGAATAGTCACAGGAAGCGACACGGTCAACCCCATTGCGAACCCAAATAAACAGACATCACCAATTAACATTGGCAGAGACAAGTGTGCTGTTAAAGCAAACAAGATGACTGTACATGATTGCAACAAAAATGCGAATACTAAACTTGCTTTATTACCTAGCTGATTCCGCATCCAGCTTCCGATTTTAATACTAACAATGGTGGAAGCGGACATAGCCAATAGGATGACGCCAATTTTACCTGCGGCCATATGATAAAGATTCCCTAAGATATGCGGCAGAAATACGATATAAACTAAATACACAACGCTTTGTGCAAAACCATATAGCAAGACGACTGCGCTAAGATGATTTTGAAAAATCACGCCGAATGATCCCAAAGCAAAAGGCTTAGCTGTCGCTCCCCGAGGTTTTGTTTCAACCAATAGTTTCATGTTGGCTAGCAATAACAATCCTATGATAGCTGTTAAAAAGAGAAACACGCCTTGGTATCCAAATTTCTCTCCGATCACACCACCGAGAAGCGGACCAACGGCAGGCGCTAGGAGCAGCATTAGCTGATATGTAGCCATACTTTTGGCTAATTCATTTCCACGGAACATATCGCCAATAACAGCAGCTCCAACAACGGGAATGGCTGCTGAACCAATACCCTGAAGGACGCGGAACACAAGAAATAGACCGATTGAATGGGAAAAAGCGCATCCTAGGGACGCTGCCGCATAAACAATTAACGCAGGTATGAGAATTTTTTTTCTGCCTTTTGTATCGGCTAATGAACCAAATATGACCTGCATGACAGCTAGAGCAACCAGAAATAAAGAAACAGTCATGCTCATCATGTAACTGGTTGTGTGTAAATTTTTCTGCATATCGGCCAGTAACGGCGTATATAAATTTTGCCCAAGAGATCCGGCAAAGGCACTGAATCCGATCACGTATAAGATTAGTCTGAGTTTCATTAATATCATCTCCCCTTTTAGTATTCGACTGACAATCAGTCAGTTAATGCGTTGCTTTCTCATTATATTGACTTGCAGTCAGTCAGTCAATACAATAATGATTAGCGATACAACGAAAGGGATGAAATCCGTGGCAAGAGTATCCAAAAAACCGGAAATTCGGCGACAAGAAATGATAGATGCTTCTTTAGAGCTTTTTAGTAGTAAAGGTTATGAACAAACGGCCGTTAGTGATATCGTCAAAAAATTAGGAGTGGCACAAGGGACATTTTATTATCATTTCAGGACAAAAAGCGACATTATGGCGGCTATTATAGAAAGCTTGGTCACCGAAAAAGTGAATACGATCAGCGCCTTAACCGATAGCAATCTGACGACGGAAGATAAACTCCATAAGATCATTTGGGGAGAAAAACCTGGTGAGGAAGAAAGTAAGATGCTTGAGTTTCTGCACCACGAGAATAACGCATTTATTCATCAAAAGATTCTTGTACAGACTGTCCAGCAAAGCGTTCCCTACGTGATCCGCCTATTGGAGCAAGGGGTGACGGAAGGTATTTTCCGCATTCAGCACCTGCAGGAAACCGCGGAAATTTTGCTCATGGGCATTCATTTTATGTTTGATCCAGGCATTTTCACTTGGTCAGAGGATACGCTGAAACATAAGAAGTTGGCGTTTCAACAAGTCGTGGAGCGAATGCTTGGAAACTCCTTTGCTTTTTCTCAACGATGAAAACAGCTCCGTCTATAGACGGAGCTGTATCTCACTCGCCGGATGGTTCAGACATGCCGCGCTCTCAGTGGGATCTCAAACCAAAAGGCGATGGCGCCATCTCGGACTTCGAGTCCGAATGGTGCTTGATGCTTTTGTAGAATCGCTCGTGAAATGGATAAGCCTAGACCGGTGCCGCTAAATTTTTTGCTCCTAGAACTTTCCATGACATAGAACGGTTCCCATACAAGCTCCCAAGGCCTGTCCTCGCCTAAATCCGTATCATTCGCTATCTCGAAGCGTACGGTCCCCTCCTTGATTTCCGATGTTACATGAACTCTTGCACCACTTGTGTACTTCATTGCATTTGTCAGCCAATTATGCAGCACCGATTCCAGTTTTGAACGATCCGCCATCACCCATGTTTCCGCAGGCAAATGAATATTGGCTTCAAGTTCTAAGCCATATTGTTGGTAAGGTGTGCGATAATCACTTATCGTTTCATCAAGCAAGTGCTTCAAATTGATCACTTCAAAACGGTACGTCTCCTCTTGAAGGCGTGACAGTTCAAGCAATCGGTCGATCAGGACGGTCATCGCATCGCTCTGCTGTTGAATGACATGGGCATATGTACCGTCATCCAGTCCATCCTGCATCCCGCTGGCATAGACGCGGATGAGCGAGAGCGGTGTTTTCAATTCATGCGAAATATCCGCAATAAAGTTTTGCAGATTTGCGTTCTTGGCTTCTAGCGATTTATGAGCCTCTTCCAAATTATCGCTCATTCGATTAATGCTCCGCGCGAGTGATTCTATCTCATCGCCTGTTTGTATATCAACTTTGGTGAAAGATAAATGGGAGATCGCTTCGGCAGTCTCATTCAATTTACCTAGCGGTTTAACAATTCGAGCCGTATAAAGCGCAGAAAGCACGATAAGCAGCATAAGCATGCCAATCCATATATACAGATTAAATAAATTCACGATTTGGATGGTCTCATCTGAATTACTAATCGATTCACCCACTGCGAAAACGGATCCTCCTACCGACAGGAAGTTGACCAGAAAACTTGATTTCAGCTTCGACTGATCATAAATTTTGTTCACCTGTTCCCCTTCGCGCAGCTTCGCGATACTTTCCTCTGTCAGCCAAAACTTCCCCAGTGCAATGCCTTTGCGATTAAATTGAAGCAGCAGCTTATTATTCACATCATCGACAGAATCGGATAATGTTGTGTAAGCGATAGTTACCTGGTACTGCTCCTCAATAACTCCAAGTTGCTGTACCAATGAGCTGTAGGATATAGAGACAAGTTCGGAAGACAATTCCGCCAGTTTATTTTTCTTCTGATATAAGAAGAACTTCGGCAAAAAATACGTATTTACCGCAAAAGAGAGGACAAAAACAAGACATAGTGCTGCGGTTATCCTGATGATTAACTTGCGGCTTAGTTTACTCATTGTCCTCCACCAGAGAGTAGCCCATCCCGCGGTACGTCTTGATCCGCCATTCGCCTATCTTTTCTCGAAGCCTACGAACGTGGGTGTCCACTGTCCTCTCTTCACCGTAATAGTCCATTCCCCACACTTGATCGAGCAGCATTTTGCGGGTAATAATTTGCCCCTTATTAAGTGCCAAATACTTCATTAATTCAAATTCCTTATGTGTTGCTTGAACGTCATTACCATTCCGATATACTTTCTGAGCTTCCAGATCGACAGTTAGATCACCAAACGTCATCTTCGCGCCAAGCTGCAGCAGCTTTTGAGCTCTTAACAACAAAATGCGCGGATCAAACGGTTTGCGAACAAAATCGTCCGCACCCGACTGCAAGGCAAGGAATTCATCATCCACATTCCCTTTCGCCGTCAACAGCAGCACTTTTGTCCGCCTCATTTTCTTAATTTCCCGGCATACTTCTATGCCGCTCCTTTTTGGCATCATCCAATCTAAAATGGCCAAATCAATTTTGTGCTGATAAAAACAAATTTATTGCTTCTTCGCCATCCTGTGCCAGAAACGTCTGAAAACCTTCTTTTATGAAATATGCCTTTATCACTTGCAGCATAAGCGGTTCATCGTCAGCCAACAACAAATTCACATACCTTCCCCCTTTTCACGCGGCATTCCTATTATAAATGTCTTTTGTTACATCAGTATGGCAAAATGCTTCAAGACATAGTCATATCCGAGATCTCCATTTGGCACATTCGTGTAACATTGCCTCCTTATACTGAACATCGAATCAAACATTTTAGGAGGTATTTTCATGAAAAAACGAAAGCTTGCATTACTTTGTGCAGCTAGTCTCATTACCGTAACCCTAACCGGGTGCCGCGATCAAGCTGCAAACCAGCTAACACTCACCAGTGGGCAGCAAACCATTTCCACATCCGTTCAACCGGCAGGTGAGCCCTTCGATTACGAAGTCGATCCCGAAACATTCACTCTGACGATTATTAAAAACGGGGTTCGTATGCCGGCTTCGCTGGGACTGCCCAAAACAGCTGTAACTGATCTCGTTAAGGAAAAAGATTCGATGACATGGACTTATCCGGGACAAGTGAAAGTTAGTATCGCCAAGAAAAACAATTATCTCGATATTCACTTCGACTCCATAGGCGCAGAACAATTTCAATGGCCTTCAGTAAAAGCACAGAGTTACGTACTTCCCTTAGGCGAAGGAAAAATCATTCAAGCAGACGATACGACTTGGCGAACTTTCTTGGATGATCAGAGCTACACTTGGAGTGAGTCGTTCTCGATGGACTTTTTTGCTTTGAAAAATGACCCCTTTTCCATTGTTTATGTCGTTACGAATAAATTCAATGATGAGGTTCATTTCGATACGTCGTCATCTCTTCAATTTCAATTTACACACGCATTTCCAAGCATCAATAAAGATAAAAGCTATGGATTCCGCTTATATGTTACAGGTAATGATCCGCAGCAAATGGTTCAACCTTACAAAAGCTATATAGAA
Source organism: Paenibacillus chondroitinus NBRC 15376 (assembly GCF_004000765.1). Taxonomy (GTDB): domain Bacteria; phylum Bacillota; class Bacilli; order Paenibacillales; family NBRC-103111; genus Paenibacillus_E; species Paenibacillus_E chondroitinus. The sequence goes on from NZ_BILW01000003.1 coordinate 78,190, forward strand.
GAAAGCGGAAAATTCGTGACGCTTGCAGACAAATCGAAAGAGAATCCCAATATTCAAAAACTGTACGGGGCACCACAGATCTACTTATGGAGTGAGTCGATCCTCACCGATCGCGATGTCCAGTGGCCTAAAATCCGACCGTTACTCTCGGGTGCTCTTGGTGAATGGCTGGTCAAGCTGCTCGCAAGTACGGCCGAAGGAAGTGATGAACTTGCGCAGGTGTTGAAAGACATCGCGAAGCAAAACACTTTGGACGCTTATCAGAAAAGAGTTGTCCTAGGTGCGCTAAATCAAGGAATGAAGTTGAAAGGTTTCTATTCAAAGACCGTGTTTCCGAATCCCGGTAGTGAGGCTCAAAAGCTGATTGATCTTGGAATCGATCATTTAAGCGAGCAAAAACTGTACGACCTTAACAAGCTGCTGCTCAAAAGCGCGCTGAAAGACGCCGCGGGGGATATTTCTACTTGGGGACAGGCGGATTCAACAGATCTAATTAACGATATGCAGATGTCGGGAATTCAAAAAGCATGGCTCGGACTTCCTAACTGGGCTGACGGTCTGAGCAATCCCCGTATGGTTGAAGCAGCCAATCAGGCGGGATATTTAATTGCTCCTTATGACTCCTATCATTCCATTCAGGAGAAACCTGATCCTTCATGGAATACTGCATTTTTCCCTGATCCTTCGCTTTATGATCAAGCAACTATTGCTAAAAAGGACGGTTCGAAGATTGCCGGCTTTCTTCAAAGGGGGCGAAAATTGAACCCAACTTTAGCTATGCCTAGCGTCAAGCAGCGGGTCGAGGGAATTCTTCAAGATGGGATTGGTTACAACTCGTGGTTTGTCGACTCAGACGCAACGGGAGATATCTACGACGATTACTCCCCCGATCATCCGACGACACAGCTTCAGGACATGATGGCCCGCTTAGATCGGTTTAACTATTTTGCCAAAGACAAACATATGGTAGTTGGCTCGGAGGGTGGAAATGATTACGCGAGTGGAGTTATTGCTTACGCGCAAGGCATTGAGAGTCCCGTCATCGCTTGGGGCGACCCGGACATGCGGGAGAATAAAAACAGTCCCTACTTTGTAGGCGGATATTACGCTGCTTCCGGCATCCCGGAACGTTACGGCAAATCAGTACCGATTAAACCCTTGTATGAAAAAGTTTATAATGACCCTGTGTACGCATTGCCTTTGTACAAACTTGTTTATAATAACTCCATTATTACGACCAATCATTGGGAATGGGGTACTTATAAGATTAAAGGTGATGAAGCGGATAAAATGCTATATGGCCTTTTGTACAATGTACCACCCTTGTATCACTTGAACCGTGCAACTTGGGAACAAGAGAAAGCCAGCATCCTGGATTATTTGAAGGTATGGTCCCCTTTCCATCAGCAAGCCGTCACTCAACAAATGAGTAAATTTGCCGTGTTAACCGATGACCGACTTGTTCAAAGTGCACAGTATGGCAACGACCTCAAGGTTATTGCCAACTTTTCCGAACATGAAGTCAAGATAGAAAACGATGCTATTCCGGCAATGTCGGCTGTAATTTATGAAGGGAAGCAGCATTCGATTTTCCATGCAGCAGATAATGTTAAGCTTCTTGCCCGTAAGTAGCATGTAAACAAATAGAGAACCAGCCGGCATATCGGTTGGTTCTCTATTTGTTATTACTTATTCATATGATAGATTAGCTGCACTACGCCAGAGGAGAAAGTTTTGGTAGAAATCAATTTTAAGTTTAGCCTCTGATTTATATCCGTAAACAACGGTTTTCCTTCTCCCAAAACAACAGGGTGCACAGATAATCTAAACTCATCAACTAGTCCTAAATGGATAAACGTTGTAATCAGACTTGCTCCGCCATACAGCCAAATATCTTTGCCTGGCTTATTCTTTATTTTATTTACTTCTTCAAAAATATGATCGTTGATGAAGATCGCTTTATGATCCATCCCATTTTGTGTTCTTGAAAACACATATTTCTCTTTACTATGAACGAGATCCCAAATTTCATGATCCGTCTCTCCATTTTCAGAATCAGGCGTGTATTGCCCCCATAAATCATAGCTTTTTCTGCCATACAGGATGGTATCGATTTGATTTAAGAAATGTGTGAACCCCATCTCGGCGTCCATTACGCACCAATCAACTTCCCCCTTACTTCCTTCAATAAACCCATCTAAAGTAACGGCTAAATCCAAAATGATTTTACGGCTCATGATCGGTTAACTCCTTTCGTTGATCTACAGCCTAGTATAGACATTAACTATGTCAACTTATGTCATAATCATATCAGATCAGCTTTTTCGTAAAAATAATCTCCATAGCTTGATCATCCAGCAATAAGCATCCTGCATCTTTGTAACCCAATTTTCTATAGAAATGCTGTGCCTCTTCATCTGCTTGGGTGGATGTCATAACCCGTTCAAACCCTTGTTCTTTCATGCGATTTTCCCAAAAATCGACAACTTGCTTCCCCAACCCTTGTTTACGGTAAGGTTCGTCGAACCAAATCATATTCATAAACGGCGTATTATCCCAGAAGTAACTAAAACGCATCCAACCGATGATTTCATCACGTTCATTTTGAAACAAGAAAATTTCGTTTTCTCTGATTTTGGGTGCAATTAAGTGCTCCTTCAGATGGTGGTCTCTGCTTTTAATAAAATCAAGGTCTCTTTCTGTCGCTGTTCTAATTCTCACACTTCTCCACCTCCGTTATTCATACATATAAATTCCTTCTGTATGTTTAGATTCCTCTAACCAAAACAGCCGCCTTCGAGAAATCGAAGACGGCTGTTTGTTTGAAAATCTGGAGAACTTTAGTTAATAAAGCTCAGGAATTGCAGTGCACGCTTCAAAATCACAGCAGCTTGTGCACGATTAGCAGATTCCTTTGAAGCGAAAACAGTGTCGGACATTCCTTGAATGAGTCCGGCTTTCAAAGCCTGCGAAACGGCTTCTTTCGACCATTCCCCGATATCCGATCGGTCGGTGAATTTGTTCAATACCGAAATATCGCCTTGCATTTCCTTGCCGCCGACTTTCATGGCCCGCATCACCATCGCAACCATTTGTTCGCGAGTAATATTTGCGTTAGGCTGGATGTTGCCGTCCTCATAGCCATCGATCAATCCAGCTTTTGAGGCCGAGCCTACAGCACCGGCAAACCAATCCGTGGATTGAACATCGTGAAACACGCTAACTTTTGTTTCTACTAAACCAAGGGAACGAACCAGCATGGCCGCAAACTCAGCACGCGTCACGTTCGCCTCAGGTGCAAATTGCTCATCAGTCATACCGTTTAGAATGAATTTACTTGCGAGCAGTTCAATATCTGTTTTAGCCCAATGCCCTTGCAAATCACGGAACGTTTTCTCCGATTGAATGACGGTATAAACGCTGTTGTGAGGCGAATGGATCGTTATTTCCGTCGATCCGTCCTTAGTCGTTAGGACAGCCGGAACAAAGTGAAGCTGTTTGTTCGAATCAACCCATACTGCAGTCAACGTGGCGGGGTCCACGGTCAGTTGACCCAAGTTAAGGGTACGTTTGACATATACGCCACCGAAGTCCGTCAATTCCGAACCATTAACGGTAATCGTAAATTCGATCGGGTTCGTTATCACTTGCTTCGCATTCAGGTTATTCACCGCAGCATTCACATCGTCTCCAGCTTTGCCTGTTACTTTGGCTATCGAGACGACCACTATAGAGTCCTTCTGAATATTCGCAAACAGCGTCACAGGCAATTCGTAACGAATCCCGTTTGATTGAATAACCAATTTACTTTGTTTATTCGTCGCACTGAGAAGAGAATTGCCTGGAAGTTCCACTTTTGTAGCCGAGTCGCTGCCTTTCACATCTATGACGACGAGAGGGTTAGCTAAGGCTTTCTCCAACGCTTTCGCATCCACAGTGACTTTTGTTACCGTACTTCCATCAGGCGCCGTTTCTTTCGTAACTTTGGCATCCTTATCAAGATTAAGGATACCCGTATTCGTATTGGAACCACCAGACGTTACTGGAGCAGATCCCGAACCCGTAGAAATTGGAGTATCTGAAGTATCTCTCGATCTAGAATTGGTCCAGAAACTAGCTGCCGGTCCGTACACGCTTTTAACGCCATCCTTATCTACGGCTTGAATCGTGAAAGTGTACTTGCTTCCACTCGATAGACCCGTCAGCTTATATGTCAGGACATCACCGACCGAAACGATTTCGGAATACGTGCTGCCGGTAACCGTATAAAGCGTATATCCCGTTATCCCTCTCACGGCTTGCGCCCCTGTCCATCGCAAAGTTGCCGTAGTTTCGCCAATTTCCGAAACGGTCAGAACGGATTGAGCCGGCCATGTGACTGAACCTGAGGTAACGGCAACGTTAGCCAATGCCTTATATACGCTACCAGTAACGGTACCTTCAACGGTAAAATTTCCTGGAGCCGCGTATTGGATAGGAGCAATGGGATTCCAAGCTACAGGCAGCTTTTGGGTTGAGCTGTCGCTGTATACTGCGCTCACAACAGTCGGCATAACCGGTGCTGTCCCTACTACGGTCACGATGCTCTCAGGTGCAATGCTAACAATGACAGGATTGACATCCGTAGGTACTGAAGGCACTGGAAAAGCTGGTGCCGAGATCATAAATTTGCGGGAATATGGGTCTGTTCCCTTTGACCTTACCGAGATCGCTGTAATGTCAGAAGAATTGTTTGGCCATACATAGCTTGTCACATTTGCCGGCAATTCGGCAACGATTTCTGTCCCGTTATAAACCGTGAAGCCTTCGCTCCGCTCATTTGAATCCCATTTTAGAACCGTAGACGAACCATTGGTTGCTATTTTCAGATTCTGAGGAGGCGTCGGTGCGTTGAAGACTTGAACCTGTGTAAGCCGAGGAGGCCCAGTTAAATCAGCGCCTGCGTTGCCGCCCGATGCGTTTTCTACCATTACTTTGATATATCTGGCATGGTAGGTCTTTCCAAGATTTAACGCATAGGATGCATCTGTTGTGTCATCTCCGCCGTTTAGGTTGCCTGTTTCATAGGTATAACCTTCTTCGGTTTTGAGATCAACTTGTTTGAAAGTCACGCGGTCCAATTCAGCAGCCGATGAATGATTATTGAAATCATCGGATACATAAACGGTCGCACCTTTCAACCTGGTGGACTTGGCAAGCAGCCTGATTTGGCTGAAATCCATAGCTTGACCAAGGTCAATAACAAAACTGCCTTTTCTAGCTCCATCCGTACCCAACCAAGAATAATTTCCAATTTGGTCCAAGCTGGTCACATTATTGACGTTCCAGATCATAGGATCTTCAAGGACACCGCTTGTCAGTTTATTTGCATTCCCATAAGGATTAGCATTAGCCGATGCAAGCTGTAGCGAGTTGGCACCTGCCGTCGAACCAACATTGTACGCTTTTTTATTCAGCGCCAGGTTGGTAGAAGATACGCCTGTTGCAACTTTGGTAATCGTAATATCAGAAAGCTGCAGTTCGGCGTCGTAAGCTGAATTGGTGCCGCCGTTTGAGCTGCGGTAAATGCCCCACTTCGGACGCAAATATTGGTCAAAAGTCGCCGGATAATCGGTCTCGAAGTTGACATTGCTGCTTCCGACCTTGACGCTTCTTTCCGGTCTTCTCCACAAGTCCTTCACACCGTCGCCTGCCCCTTGTTTCGGAAAAGTCTGATACACATCAGGGCTGTCAAACGTATAAACTTTACCGGTAACGGTATCCGTGATTTTAATCGTCAGCCAACCGGAATCGGAGATTAATGCCTGTAGCTCAACTTTAATCCAATGACTGCCAATATCTTTCAACGGGATTCTCAGAAGGGTCTTATCGCCGTCGTATCGGTTATGGTTGACGATAAGCTCTCTAGTTTCCTTGCCGGTAATCGACATGGCCAGAATATACGCCCCATTCTCACCGGCACTGTTGCCTCCTGGGAGGGTATCGGCTGCCTGAGCATTCGTCGCTTTTAGTTGGAAAATATGTCTGAAGTTAGACTGGTTCCACTGATTGCCATCCGGAATGTTCCACATCCATTGATAGGAAACAATATCGCCATTATAAGCCGTAAAATCTTTGGTCGAATCTTCGTTCGGACGAATCTCGATCCGTTGTCTATCATTGATGGCCGCTCCGCCGACGACATAACCTTTCTCCCAGTCAAAAACACCTTTGTGTGCATATTCGCCATCCCGAACTTTGTCTTCGAATTCATTATTTAGGCCTCTGCCTTGCTCAACTACTTTGAACACGTTTTTCTGAAGGGTGCTGTCCCAGACGCTTTGGACATGGTTGTCAGCTAGATTTGCTTCAGGACGTTCTCCATAGTAGGCATGGTAAGCATCTCGAATTCGCTTGGTGACACCTTCAACAGGCTCGTCGGTGCCCATTGCGCCCCCCAGAACATTGTATGGAGACACGCCATCTATGGCATTCATTTTGATGGTTTTGCTATTCGCTCCAAACCCACGTGCTGTCACGTCCAAGGCAAAAATCGACGGAGTGCCGTTACTTAGACGGAAAGTGAACTCATTCGTGCCCAGCGGCAGCTTCGCGAGGAACGGAGCTTCGAATGTAACCTTATTCCCAGATACTTTGTAATCCGTATTGACAACAAGCTCCTTGCCTTGTTTATTCGTGATTCCCGTAATCGTCTGACCATTGGCAAGGCTAACTGTGGTACTGATCGGCTCGCTTTGATCCCATGTGCTGTAGACAGCTTTGGGTGGAGTAAGAGCCGTCACGTTGGATACCGGATCTTTTCCATAAATAACCAATCCGGATAATCCCATGGCCGACGTATTCTCATCAGCACGACGATCGCGTGGACCCACCAATACGGTGTTGATCATCACATACCGTGCCGTAAACGGATACAAGAATGTTTTGGTATCGAAGCCCCACTGCTGTCCGTTGTAGGTTACAAAGGACCACATGCCTTCGGTTTCCGTGCCTCCGGCCAGCTTCCAGCCGTTGCCTTCCCAGTCATAGTTGCTAGCCACATCCGAATTTGTTGGGCTGCTTGCCCAAGAAAGAGGATCATTGGAGTAATAAACTTCGAACCGAGTAGCATTCTTCTGAATATTGGCGATAGCGTTAGGAATTTCAAGATACAGCTTATCCACTGTCTTCGGAGATCCCAAATCAAGGCTCAACGCCAAGGAGGATGGTGCATAATTTTCCTTATACACATTGGAGCTAGAGTTTCGCCAAAAACCAGTCCCGTCCGTCTTCAAGGCGTCTACTCCAGGATGATTAGGTTGCTCGGAGCTAACCTTGAGGTTCACCCCTGTTAGCGGCGTAAAACGGGATGGCGCCAACAGATTTACGGAACCGGTCTCTGAAGGTCGAGAAGGTTGGCCGATAATGTTAAATACATTGCTTTTGATGGAGCCGGCAGCATTATCGAGTGTGAGATCGGAAACTAGCAGCACATATTGCGCATTTACCGTTTGGCTCAGTGTCAAATCAGCCTTCTCGTTGTTGCTCAGATCCGTCGTTTTTCCCGCTCCGGGAATCAGGATCCAAGAGGAACCATGCTCGGTTAGAAGCGGCTTCCTCGTTGCCGATGAGGTTGCCGAGAGTGTCGTACCTTCCTTCAGCTCGTTATATGCCGCAGCATCGTTCGTATAGTACAGCTGGTAATTTTTCAGAAACTTGCTGTTACTCGTCCATTCAAGCTGAATCCGGCTAACTTCAATCTGTTTTTCCAGTTTAACGGCAGCCCAGTATTGATACCCTTCTGTCTTGGTTAGTGAACTGTTCGCTTGCCAAGCCGTATCCGACTGGTCGTCGATAAAGTTATTTTTGGTGCCCCCACTTTGAGAAACAACTTTAATTTCGGCAGATGGCGTGACTGCCCAGTTTTTAATACCGGAAATATTGACTTCAACATAAGGCTTAATATGCTGAGTATTCGTAATGCCAGTTCCGGTAAATTGTCCATTAATTTTGTAATTTCCCGTACTATTCGGATTATAGCCTTCCGGGCTCCATGTGACATTTACCTTTTCAATCTTGCCTGTGCTCAAAGTTACATCCAGTTGTGGCGGTAAGCCCAAGTTTTCGAATGCAGTGCCTGGCGCCGCCGAAACGACTGGCTTCCTATCCCATGCCACGATATCCTTAGGCTGGTTGTTTGGATCCCAACCATCAGGGAACACATAGGTGCTTGCATCCCTTTTAATTAAGTAAATATCGGATAAATACATCGTTGCAGCCTGATATTCATCGGCATAAACCGATTCATTCACCGTATTGTACATGCCCCGGTACAGTCCCCATTTCGAACGGTTTTGTTGTCCAGGCACTGCGGGCAGATCGACGCGTTCCTTTTTCCCTGTATCCGGGTTCAAGACTTCAGGGCGTCTCAAGGTTTCCGCCGTCATGCCGCCTTTCCAGAGTTCTGTATTGCTTGCCACGTCAACGAGCTTGCCATACACGTAGCCTTTATCAGCGCTAAGAATCGTCACTTCCATATCCAGCCAACGGTCGACGACCTGCTCGAGCGGAATCGTGAACAGCGGCTTAATGCGGTGTGCTTCTTGCCCATCCGGATTGTTTCTGAATTCCAAATAGCCTTTGCCATTGACGGAAACAAGCGTGAGCGTCGTCACCGGCTGACCGGCTTCATCCCCTTCAATCGCCTTTAATTGAAAAATGTGGAAGAAACGTCGTGGCGCTATGAAGTCGCCGGCTTCCTTCTCGGCGGCATCCATCTGATACTTTAACGTTTCCGAAGGAAGCATCAGCTTCCAATGATGGGTCATAATATCGCCGCCCACACTATTGGCTTCGCTATTGGACGCGCTGGTATTGCTCTTAATCTCGAGCCGCTGACGGTCACTGTTGACAGCTCCCCGGTCACCATCGTCCCGGCTAACTCCTTCAGGCGTTTTGAAAGGTAAAAATTCATGATACCGCAAAATGTCCGTGTTCAGCTTGTCCAGTCCGGCACTAGCTTCAATTCCGTACTTCGTAAGCGCATTCACATCTGTTTTGCCGATGGTTTGCAGATACATATTATCTCCCAGCCAAGAATCAGGAACGCTCTGAGCCGCTGGGTAGTCTCCGGAACGGTCATAAACCGACTCAAACCAATCCTTCCCGCTGTAAGATGAGGCTTTCCCTGGCCCTTCAATAGAACCTGTTGTGCTGCCAAAACCCATTTTGGAAGCGCCAAGTACGTCCCAGGCATGTTCGCCTGCTTTAATATTTAGTGGAGAATATTTGTCATTAGGTCCCATAGAGTTTGCTATGGACGCCGGCAATTCCTTCTCTACAGTTACGGTAATCGTGTATTTCTTCCTGTTGCTGCTGTCATTCTTATCCGTTAACACCAGATAGTACGTCGTTATTCCACCCGGTGAAAATTGATCCAGCTTGGCATCGCCCATGTTGATGCCGCTGGTTGCGAATGGAATTGCTGTTGTTTCATCGCTTCTGAAAACCGTTGGAGTAACGCCCGGATTCGTCGTTACATTCAGCATCTGGTAAGATTCGCCGTAGGGCAACGAAATCCCAATGGTTGATTGAGAAACGTCAACTACTGCGTTTACTGGCTTGCTTACTTCGACTTCAAAAAGGCTTAACATCTCTCCCTGTGCGGCATGCGCCGTCGATGCAGAGAACCCGAATGGGTTCAAAAGCGTAAGCATCATAGCAATTGTTAGAATAGCGCTTACAACTTTCTTCCTAACTTGTTGCGTGAGCATCCTAGTGCCTCCTTATGATAGCTTCTAAAACATCATCCCAGCAGAACATTCAGTGCAAGTTATCCCTCCCCTATATGTAATCAAAGCAGCCTGTGAGTGAAAACAACCTGCTCTCGCCGAAGAACGGCAGCATGACGAACGAATAAATAACCGTTGTCTGGAAGCACTTACATTCATTCGGATAGCTTCACTCTATTGCTGATAGGGGAAACAGACAATGGAGATTATTATGGTGGTATGTGTTTTTTTGGGTTGGCGTTTTAAGCTATACGAAAGTAAGCGTCATTAAAAAGCCTGACGGATCAAACTCCGTCAGGCTTAAAGGTTTTCTACTTAACTAACTCCCCTACTCCATCTCCTACTCACTATATATCCGACTTCACCCTACCCTGCCATCAACATATTCAATCAACTCGCAAGAATCCGGCTAAAGTATTATTTAAGGGAACATGAAGCCTCTATTGGCAGTAAATCTAGCCGATGCGTCTCTTCGGGGAACTACAGGCTCTTATTCAGGCACCAAGTCATGGTTTTCAGTAAAAATGGAGAAATAGGGGATCATAGTTCCCTCTGCCTATTGAAAATGTGCTTTTCTAATGAATTAGCGGACCACAGTTCCCTGAAAAACCATTAAATAGGCTTGGGAACCAACAATTCAGGCAATTCCTTAATCAATTAGCACTTTTAACCCGAATCTCCGTCGTACGATCCTTAGCATCCGATTCCAGTTTTACAACATAGGTGCCCGCTTGGGTCGCCTTGAAAGGAATGGGTCCCGTCAGTTTCTCGTCGACGAACACTTCTTTACCGTCTGGTCCGAATATCGTCAGTATTTTTTTTACAACTACGGTATTGTCTAGTTCAGGTGTCGTGTAAGTTGGAGGAATCAGTGAACCCTCGATATAATTCTTGTCAATCATTACTGGTTTCATTTGTTCGCTGACTTCAATGGTATAATCTTTCCCTTCCTCCAAGGCAAGTTGATAGAAAACCCCCGCAATCGAATTCCCCTTATATCCGGTCTTCCATTCACTTCTTCCCCATCCGATTGCATACGCATTATCTATGGAGTTGCCATCCATTACCTGAAAAGATACGGCCGTACTCACCGGTGTTGTCAGCTTTACCACACACTCACAGTTAATTGTATAAGGATCTCCATTCCGAGTAGTAATCGAAAAATCCATATTAATCGCTGCGGGCTCTGGATTAAGCTTTACTAATTTACCGTGGATGTAGATGTAGCTGTCACCATAATGCGGAGCAGATTTCGATAAACTCACCTGCAATAGTTGATAACTAATCGCCCCTTTAGCTTGAACCATTATCGGATTGTCATGACTCGCCACGGCTTTAAAATAAAGGTCTTCTTCTATTGGGAAAAGTTGATCAAAGCGCCCTGCCTTCAGGATAATAGGATGATCCGAATCCAGACCAACCTCAGCGATCTTGAGCGTAATCGTCCCCTTCTGCTGTTCCGTTCGTATCTTTGCATAAACGATGCCATCAGCCTCTGCCGTTACTTGCATGGAACTGACGTTCCCTTGATTTACGATCTTTCCTTCTGCATTTGTCAGCTCCATGTTAAAAGAGGACTGATTTTCACCATGCGCCTCTAATTCATACGTCTTATGCTTTTTCAGTTCCGCTTGGATATAAAGCGGCTGACCGGCATTAACGTTAACTGTAACTTCTTTCTTTTGAGTTGGGTCAAGAATCAGTGCTGGCTCTTTCATCGCGCCATTAGGATTAGTCGATACAGTTCCAGGTTTTCCCGATTTCCCTTGCTCCTTAACATGTAGGGAAAGGCTAAGCAATGCCGCTGCCTCCCCGCGGGTTAAAGGTGCCTGTGTATCTTCCAACATGGACTGCAAATTTGCAGGAAGGATGTCATGCCGGACGAAAGCCACTGCCCCACCTGCCCAATCCTGCTCATTTTGCTGCACAACCCCCGGATAAAGCCTGCTTAGCATAACGGCCGCTTCCTGTTTTCTCACATACTGCTTTGGCGAGAAGTTCTCTTCGCTTGTTCCTTGAATAATCCCTGCTTTGTAAGCGGTTAAAATGTAAGGAACTGACCAGGCCTCATGGCAGTCCTGAAACGGCATGCCACCGTCTACGGCTGGCAAACCAAACACCATAACGACTAGTTTCGCGAATTGTTCTCTGGTGAGTGGTGAATCCGGGGAAAATTGACCGTCCGCTGTTCCTTCCACCAACTTCTTCGCTGACAACTCTTCGATGTAATTTTTATACAGATAACCATCCGGCACATCCTGATATTTGCCTGTCTCCGCTAGCACCGAATTTCCAAACACGAGTCCCGAACAAATAACCATTCCTAACATCCCAATAAGCTTTTGCCTTAGTATCATGTCTCTATCTCCTTATTTATTACCGTATGTATTGGAAAAATCCGGTACAACACTGCAAATTATACCACACTATTTTGGGGGATTCCGTTATTTTTTCATGAAAAACCCACAAAAAAATAGGCTCTCTCGAAGTAGATTCGTCTACTTGGAAATAGCCCTTGCTTCCTTTATCCTATTCATCTACTAAGGAGTAATCATCCTCAGCAGTACGTCAACTTTCGGAAGCTGGTAGCCTCCAATTTTCTGCACATTCAGCACCATCAGACCGGAGAGGACTGATAAGTATGACGAAATCATTTCGTCCAAATCTCGCTCCGCAACCTCACCGGCTTCCTGTCCTTCTCGGAATAAGGCCCGCAGCTGCTTAACGTAGTTATCCATGGAATAACGCTCAATTAACTCCACGACTTTCTCTGGCACTCCGTCTGAGGTTCTCGCTTGATGTATAAGTAGAAAATAGTCCGTCCCGCTCTCATCCATCATGTCTTGCGTTAACACTCTTATTTTATCAATCGGCGATCCCGGCAGCTTGTAAACATTTTGCATAGCTTCATCCGATGCAATCATGGCCTTTTCAACAAGTGTTGTGAAAAGCTCTTCCTTCGACGTAAAGTAATGATAAAGCAGCCCATGGCTAATCTCGGCCTCAGCGGCAATCATGCTCATTTTCGTCCCAATAATCCCCCGTCTTGCAAAAACCTTAAGCGCAGCGCTCATAATTTGCTCTCTGCGTTCATCACGAATCTGAAGCTGTTGCTGTTCATTTAATGGAGACAAGAAATTCTTCACTCCTAACTTGGAATCAATTTGATCAATACTTCTTCTAATGACAGCTCGTCTTCTCTTAACAGATCGGCAAGTAATTGCTTCCCTTCCTCCGAAGACTCAAGAACCGACTTGACCATCTGTGGCTGAAACAACTCATGCAGAGGCAAAAATAATGAATTAACACCCCAGTACAAACCGAATAGTTTGAAATTATGATTCGCCGTACCCTCTCTCAAGATCAAATTCATATATCGGCTGCCAAAAGCAATTCCCTTAAGCGGTTCTGAGCCAGCCTCGTATTCGACGCCATCCCACTGCATATCCGCTGCACAATTTAACCACCAAGCAGGTGTAATCGCTTTTTCTTGAAAAGCGCGTAGAACCCTCTGCTCGAAATGTGGCTCAGAACGATTTTGTCGCTCCTGCAGCATGGTGTCCAGCAAATCCGCTTCTATGGCAGCAACCGTCATCCCTTGACCAAAAATAGGGTCATAAATGCAGTATGCATCGCCTAATACTAACAATCTGTCCGGCCATTTGTCCATTTGGTCATAGTGGTGACGGTACAGTTCAGGAACGCGAAAACCCTTAGGCGGGGTGATTGGTTCAAGCTCACTCAGGATTTCCCCAATCAGGGGGCTTGGAAGCTTAGCGACCTCCCGTTCGAAATCTTCCGGATTCGTTGGTGGATAATGCCCGCCTGGACGATACAGCAGCATTTCAGCCACTTCATTCTCAATAAAGGAAAATACTCCCGTGAACGTTCCCTGTGCGGGTTGGCCCATGATGTTAATTACATCCCATTTCTCGATCAGATGCTTCATATGAGCAGGAACATGATAACGGCGTGTACTGTAACCGATAGCTGCTTTCATTCGATCAGGGGAAGGCACGTCATAACCAAATTCCTTCAGCCATTGCGTCAATTTGGAGGCGCGTCCACTCGCATCCACAACAAGATCTGCCATGTAATCATGCTTCATGCCTGTTTCCCGCTGACGGACATGAATGCCCGTAACCGCCGTATGATTCCGGCTCGTATGCAGCCCAATAACATCATGTTCCTCTAACAGTTGTACATTGGGAATCTTCCTTACACCGCTACGTATCACCCGCTCCAACACGGCACGGCTGAACTTCCTATCATTCCGTTGGTAAGGTGCTTCCACGGTTCCATATTGATTCATCATATGAACGGTCTTATGAAGTGAGCTTGGTGAACCAAGCGCCACCAGGTCTTCTTCATAGCCAGGAAAAAGCTGCTCTGTAATCATTTTACCACGCTGTGTGAACCTGTGGGGATGAAAACCATGCGGAGCGCCATTCCGATCTGCGGGATGCTGCGGAAATTCGTCCTTATCGATAAGCAATACTTCTTCATAATACGATGAAAGGACTCTTGCCGCCATTAGACCTGCCATACTGCCACCGATTACGATCGCCTTGCCTGCTTTTTGAACAAAATTCATATCGTTCACCTCTGTATAATATTTGATTGACTCAATCAGTCAATGTTAGAATAAACCAGTATTTTCCTGAAGTCAATAAGATTTTTGCCTACATAAATTCTTCGAAGTGTTGGAAACATCCCATGGTATTCAGCATGCTGATCCTCATCTCCGCATACAACTAGGTTTAGAACAGGTAAATGTGGAGGTGTATGTATGCGTAAAAAGCCGAACTTCCTCCTAATCATTGTCGATGAGGAGCGGTATCCTCCAATCTACGAAAGCCCGGAAATTGGCGCTTGGCGGCTCACGAATCTCCCTGCACACGAACGACTGCGAGCGAATAGCATAGAGCTCCACCGCCATTATATCGGCAGCGCAGCCTGCTCTCCGAGCCGGACTACGATGTTTACCGGACATTATCCATCTCTCCATGGTGTCTCGCAGACGAACGGTATCGCGAAGAGTGCTTTCGATCCCGATATGTTTTGGCTGCCGCCAAATACAGTGCCTACAATGGGCAACTACTTTCGCGAAGCAGGCTACCAAACCTATTACAAAGGGAAATGGCATATTTCCTATGAAGATATTTTGGTACCAGGAACGCATATGGATGTGCCAAGTTATGACCCAGCAACCGGTGTACCGGATCCAAAGCGGGAACAGCTCTATTTGTCCGCCGATCCGCTAAACGCCTTCGGCTTCTCCTCATGGATAGGACCTGAACCACATGGTCGCAATCCCCATAATTCCGCATCATCGTCAGCTGCAGGCATGAGCGGCAGGGATGTCGTGTATAGCGCAGAGACTGTTAAGTTAATTGAGGCGCTGGACCATCAAAAAAGTGCCGACCCTGACGCCAAGCCGTGGCTTATCGTCGCTTCCTTCGTAAATCCGCATGATATTACACTTTATGGGACGTTAACCGCCAATCTGCCAAACATGTTCCATTTCCATGTTGATCCAATGCCTGAAGTCCCTCCTCCGCCAACGATTCATGAATCGTTACATACGAAGCCAGGTTGTCAAGCCAGCTACAGAGATACCTATCCGAAAGCTTTGCAGCCAATTATCAATGAGCCCTTTTATCGAAAGCTGTATTATCAATTGCAAAAAAATGCCGACCATCAAATCATGAAAGTGTTAGATGCCCTAGGCCGTTCTTCTTTCGACGAGGATACGATCATTATTTTCACTTCGGATCACGGTGAACTGCTAGGCGCCCACGGCCATCTGCGACAGAAAATGTACTGCGCCTATGAAGAAGTTCTGCATGTACCTTTTCTCATTCACAATAAGCGCCTTTTCCCGCAGAAACAAAGTTTTTCAGAGCTGACTTCCCATCTTGACCTGCTGCCTACCATGCTTGGTCTAGCGGAGGCAGATATACCTGCCATTGAAAACAGGCTGAAAAGCAGCTTCAGTGAAGTTCATCCCTTCGTTGGTCATAATTTAACACCATATTTGCTCCATCGCCCGGAGTTCAAGGGAATCGCTTATGCGAAGGAACCGATTTATTTCATGACGGATGACGATATCACTCGAGGCCAGCAACAATTTAATCCTTTAGGGCGTACTTACAATTCTGTCATTCAACCAAACCACATTGAGACCGTTATCGTCGATCTGCCTGGGCAGCAAGGACGACCGAATCAAACATGGAAGTTTACTAGATATTTCGATAATGAACAGTTCTGGAGTGATCCCGGTGTACGCGATGTGGCAATTCAGCTATTTGGCGAATGGTGTGCAGATTCGAATCAAACTACAAGTCAAGTTACATGCAAAACCGTTCCGGTCCCTGAGGAATATGAGTTGTACAACTTAACTGAGGATCCACTCGAAACTCGTAATCTCGCTCATCCAGCTTGGTCCAATTCACAAACGGAATATGTTCAGTCTTATATGGTTCATTTATTGGAGGAGCAACGAGGTCGCAAACGTTTGAAACCAGAACCATTTAACCCATAAGGAGACCTTCTAGCACCATCCAATTTTGTATAAATATATAGCTTGCGGAGTGATTACTTTGAGGAAAAAGGAGGTCTTCCAACATGCCTGGTTCCCATCTTCAAACCCGTTTTATTATTCAGTCTGATCCTATGGAGCAAGAGTTTCTTTACCGTTTACCCGACACTTGGTGGAGCAGGTCCTATGAGTACGCGTGGTGCGCATCCTTTATCGAAGATACCGACATTTCGTTGGATGCGGCTTGCGGGATCCCCCACCCTTTTAAATTTGTCCTCGGTCGGAGGTGTAAGCAAGCCTATGCTTGCGATTGGGATGCGCGGGTGCTTTCAAGCCAAAGCTTACTTGAGTCCATTCGTTCGGATATTAATGAAGAGGCGGCAGAGTTTGTCCGAAAGGGAGACTATACGGAAACCATTCTAAGTCAAGCAAGCCTTACTCAACTTCCTTATGCGAATGACTTTTTTGATAAAATCTTCTGTATTTCGGTGCTCGAACATTTAAATCCGAATGATATGCTTCTGAGCATGAAAGAATTCAGTAGAACCTTAAAGGACGATGGACTGTTGATCCTCACACTCGACTATCCGACTGTTGACTTAAACATGTTTCAATCTTTTGTTCACAATTCCGGTCTGGACTTCCTCTCCGAAACAAATTTCACTCTTCCTCCTGATGCTCTCCACACCGATTTATGGGGTGGATTGTATTGTTTCCGTGCCGTCCTGAAGAAGAGAACACCAGCTTGAGTAGGAATCGGGACGAGTTTTAACCGCGGATTCTTCCAAGCGGATCTCGTTGTTTGCCTGGATGTGCTCTATCATATAACCGATGAGGAAGATTTTGGTTCAACGTTAGATGATGTGTTTCAAAGTTCCAGCCGGTGGGGCGTCTTGTATACGAAGATCACGACAGGACTAGAGCCCCAAGAGGTTCCTACGATCCTTGAGCGGGATATTTGGGCGTATTTATCTAAGCATTCTGATTTTAAAATGACGGAAATCATTCAGCAGCGCTATCCCAAGCTGTCTTCTTCCCATTTCATCATTCTGGAGCGAGTTTCTTGTTAAGGATACACAAATCTTACCCCCAAAACTCAATAAAAAAACAAAGGGGGAAACCGAGACCCCTTTGTTTTTTATGTACTAAGTGCTTGATATCGAATTTTCAGGTTTTTCCATCACATAAGGTACACCCTCAGCCCAACCAACCTCTACTTTGGAAAGATACCACGTTTTGCCTCTATCATTATTTCCTTGAAAGAAAAGATAGGTGCGGCCATCGTCATCCGCGAAGAAAAAAGGATGACCGGATTCACTTTCATTCCAACTTCCCGGCTTTCCACTTGGGAGGAGCGGCTCCTGGAACATTCTTTCCCACCGAATGCCGTCTTCGCTGATCGCGCAGCCTATCTGTTGAGGCTCGTTATTATAGGCTCCCGCATAAAACATATACAGCTTTCCATCCCGCTTATGCATGGCAGCAGCCTCAATTCACTTGCCTTCCCAATCCAGCTCTGGCTTTAAAATAGATTCCGTGCACCTTTGTGTCCAGGTGGATCGGCTGTAATCGGAATCCACTGGAGCCGTCGCAACGCCTTGCATCCGAATTTCGCCCTCCGGATCGCGAGTCGCGAAGTATAGCCATAACTGATCCTCATGCACGAGGACATTCAGCATCAATAGCCCGGCAGTAATGTACGTCAAAAACAAAATACCGAGAAGCATAAGTTACACAAACTCCTACCTATTACACTATTTCACCATGTAAACCTGCTGGCTCGGAAGCTCCAGACCATTTAATTGACCTCCGTAAACGGCGCCGCCATCAATGCCAATAATGCGATTCACACCAAAGTAGACATTAAAGTTCTCAGTATCACCATGCAACGTATCTGTAGAAGTGTGCCCGAAGACCACAATTTTTTTATCGGAATAACCGGTATGAAATTCATCGCGAATCCACATCAAGGTATGCGGGTCCGTTTCGGAAATCGGAGTTCCGGGCTGAACACCGGCATGGACAAAGATATAGTCATCCGTTTCTATATAGTGTTCCAGATTCGCTATGAAAGCCAGGTGTTGCGATAAAATCTCCGATTGCAGCGTTGGTTTGATGAACGTCTCTGCATTTTCATCGACTGCGAAATCAGCTTCCGTAAACCCGTAGCTTCTGAGCGTCATATCACCGCCGTTAATTTGCGCCCAACGTTTCCAAGCACGTTCTTCTTCTGTCGTTAATGCTTTAATCATTAAGTCTTCGTGGTTACCCTTGAGTACGAGCGCTCTCGCTTCTTTTAAAGCGATCACCTTTTCAATGACTCCTCGGGCGTTCGGTCCACGATCCACATAATCGCCAAGCAGAATCAGTTGATCTTCTTCCGGACGATAACGCGCAGCTTCCAGTAAACGCTCGAATTTCTCAAGCTCTCCGTGAATATCGCTAATGACAAGCATTCTTTTCATCTCGTTATCCTCCTGATGTCTGGTTTCAATTTTACTAGTATAAAATGAAAAGCTCTTATCTGCAATTACGGAATCTAGGCGCCTTAAGCCCTTAGAAAAGGTTGATTCCGCCTACTATTTTAGTTGAAATCGCTTACAATCCCTTGGTACATCTTACTATAATTTCTATGTAAGCTTGTAACTAACATCAGAAAGGGGCGGATAGGATCGTATATTTGGATTGATTTGGATCGTGTACCAAGAACGAATTGTCTAAGGTCAAGGTTATCCAATCGTATTGAAATTATGGGATAAGAAGGTGTGCGTGAATGAAGCGGCTTTTATCATTATTGTCTTTCGTCCTCATTAGCTTAACTTTAATCCCGGTTACCCATGCGGCGCATGACACCGTCACTGGGAACCGAACTTCAATGGTACAACAATCAGAGAAATTTAAAGATTTAAGCGATTTACCGCAGGATATCCTAGACAAATTTGACGTTTTGATTCAAGATCATGTGTTTGATGGCGTCTCGGACCATTCGTTTGGATTAAACGAGAAAATGAATCGGGCTCAGTTTGCCAAGGTTGCTGCGATGATCTTTGCACTGCCGATTCCTCCAAAGGTACACAATCGTCGTTTGCCGATGTGCATGCGGATGATCCAGCTAATGGCTATGCCCTTCCCTATATTGAAGCCTTAAAAACAGCCGGACTGACGAACGGAGCCGACGAGAGTGGCAAGCTGTACAACCCGGCGGGTCAAGTAACCCGTCAAGAGCTGGCTGCATTCTTGGTCCGTGGGTTGAAATGGCAGGAATCCGGGGTCACACCCACGACGGACAATACTGTAGACGAATGGGCAAAAGGTTATGTCACGTTGGCGATTCAAAATAAGCTCATGACGAACATCGCCGTCGGAAGCTTCGGAGGCAGCGCCTCCTCTACGCGGAAGACGCTTGCGCTTGCCAGCTTTGAAGCGAGACATGCCTTCCAAACGCATGCGGTACCTACCCCAGGCAGTTCAACCACTACGGAGAGCTTACCTCCTGGCATTACGGTGCTGCCAACCAAGATTGAGTTGGATGAAACCGCTCAACTTAGTGTTGGGGATCAGTATTATGACGCCAATGGAAAAATCTCAACAACGGGCCAACCGCCGGTGATCGGCCTGAAAGTGACTGGACCAAACAATTACGAGTTTACGCTGAGCCAGATCGAAACGCTATACAGCGGCGGTTATTTGGATATCTCCGCTTCAGGCGGGCTTGTGCTCGATAACCCGGTGATCGGTCAAAGTTATGCCGGACTAGGTAAAATTGTCGTTAAGGAAGTTACGTCTGAAGGAGAAGCTTCTATCACAGCCAGCCTTACTCACATTGGTGATGCAACCGCGAGTAAATCTTATAAGATTTCACCGATGCGCACTCCCTCCAGCATTGAGGTCAATACCAAAGATATGGTTGTACTCGCAGAAAATGAGCAGCCTCAAGGGTTTGTTTTTACCATAAAAGACCAATTTGGAAAAGTATTTAATGCGGCATCCGCGCTAGATCGTACTCCGTACATGATCGAATATAAGCTCGAACGGGTTTCCGGTGAACCTAGTTTGCAAAGTGCCGGGGGCATTTTTGATACTCCTTGGGGCGAGGTGAGCTCCGATTCCACCGACTCGGACAACCACATCCTGACTTGGCAGCTACCTGTAGACAAAAGCGGTGATTTGAACAAATTTATGTTCAAACCAACCCAGAAAGCAGTAAGTCCAGAAGGCTCACATTACACAATTACAGCAAGTGTGATTAATAAAAATACCGCTGAGTCGATCACCTCGGCAGCTTCTACTTTAGCGATTTACAACTGGAAGGATTACGATCCTAACATGAAGTACGAGCTGGATATGCTGGATGATCATTTTGCTGCAGGTAAATATTTGTTCGAGCGGAATTTAATCGGCAATGCGAATGATGTTGCAGCTATGAATTCGAAATTTGCTTATTACGGCAAAGAAATCAACATCATCGCAACGGACGACAAGAACAGAAGAATCGATATTACGAAGGTGCTCAAAGACGATAAAGGCAAGCCGATATCGATCATTCAACAAGTCTCAGCCGATGCAGACGATTCTATCCTGGCCGCCCCAAGCGTGAATACATCAGGCATTCCCGTGTATAAAGCTTATGGGATCCAGCCGACGGAATTGTTTAACGTCAACGTAACGTTTTACACCCCAGGCGGATCCAAAACACTGACGAAACAACAAGTGACCGTCGATTTTGCAGAGCCTGTAGCCAAAGCGGTAGCATTGAAAAATACGACGCTTCAATTCAACTTAAATACCGTATATACCATCTTCAAGGCGGACGGAAAATCGGAACAAATCAAAGGCTCTGACTATCTTGAGAGTAACCCATACGTGTGGGAGTTTTTAAAATTTAGCGACAATAATGGTCAGAGTGTGAAAACCGAAAGCGGCTTCTTTAAATATTTTATCCAGGCAACGGATCAATTCGGGTACAAATATCAGAATACCAGTGATGGTCAACTCGCGGATTTCATCCATAACCTCGATATCCTGAAAGTTCAAATTACCATTGATACGGATAACAAATATCCGCCGAAATGGAACGTAAAAGACGAGGCATTGAAGGATAAAATCTGGATTGACGACCACTTCCGGCTTCATTATGAGCCTGCTGCTCGGAATGCCGGTGGCTCATTTGACTATTCAAAGAAAAATTTGCAAAGCTTCAGCATCGAGCTCATTACCCCTTCCATGCAGCGCTCATGGTGCACCGTTACATTAAGTAACTAAGGTATACCTGCGTAAAAAATCTTTAGGCTGAATCTCACCACTAAGCCCTTCAGTAGCGCTGAATTCGCAGCACGCTGCGGTTTATCACTCCGCGAAGGGAACTCCAGGGCTCTTATTTCTTGGAAATGCGCCCTTTAAAGCGCGGAGGGGAACTGGGGGCTCTTATTTCTTCATATTTGGCTTTAAACCAGCCAAATGTAAAGAAATAAGACCTTGCAGTTCCCCTACATCCGCCAACTCCTAGCTATGCGCCGAAATAGCGGACTCTAGTTCCCTTCCTCTCCCTGAATGCAAGCCTCTTGCTCCACTCGCCTGTCTTCCTCAGATAAAAAGAAACGACAGCCTCAACACAGGCCGCCGTTTCTTCTCTTTCAACGATAGATTGGAGCCCCCAAGGGTGCCGATCGCGCTCCCCCGTCAACGGTAATTTCCGCGCCCTGCACGAATGAGGAGTCATCGGAAGCGAGAAACAGTAAAGCGTTGGCTATCTCCTCCGGATCCCCCATTCGGTTCAGCGGAATGGTACGCGCTTGAGCACCCTCAAGCTTCGCGGTTTCTTCCGGCGTCGATTTCTTCCAGATCGGCGTGCGCGTCGCCCCTGGCACCACCGTGTTCACGCGAATCCCCCGCGGCGACAACTCGGTGACCAACACTCTTGCCATGCTGCTGATAGCCCCCTTACTCGCCGCATAGGCAGCTCTTCCCGGTGCGCCGTCCGTTGCGCGTGTGGAGCCGGTCAAGATAACCGACGCCCCTTCCTTCAAATACGGCAAAGCGCATTGTACCGTGAAGAAGGAGCCTGTCACGTTAATTTTGAGAACTTCTTCAAAGACGGAAAATTCTGTGCCGCCTAATGGCGTTGCCGATGAAATGCCCGCATTCGCATATACGATGTCTAGTCCACCGAAAGCGGCGACAGCTTGAGATAACGCTTTATCCATGCTTGCCGGATCCGTTGCATCCGCTTGAAAGGCCAGGATATTCGGGCCAAGCTGTTCAGCCACTTCATTTAAGGTATTTTGATTACGGCCCGTAATCACGACCTTTGCACCTTCAGCGATGAACAGTTTTGTGGTTGTCAATCCTATCCCGCTATTACCTCCTGTAATTAATGCCACTTTGCCATCCAGTTTTCCCATTTCTCGGCTCCTTTGCATACTCCTTTGATCCGGTATGTAAATCGAATCGTAACACTACTGCAGAATTTAATATTGTGTAAAATTCCCCAATTCATTCATTGGACGATCTATCGATGTCATCAATCGTATTCACGAATACAAGCATGATCCGTGTTGATTTGGCATATAACGTACGACAGTGAGCGCAATACAACGTGGTGGAAGCGTAATTACATGGCATTATGTATTACTTTTGAGGAGCGTTTGTATGACAAAACCATGGTTTTATCGACTTTTGTTCTCGTATTTGCCTGTATTTTTTATGATCACCTCCGTCCTTATTGTGCTTATTATTCTATCCATCAGCCACTTGTCCAAAAGAGAAGCTGAAAATGCAAATCAAACCTATGCTTTACATATCATGCAGTCCGTGGATTATACCTTGAAAACGATCGATGAGTATGTCATCAAGGAGCTGCAGACTAATCAACGGATCGACCAGTTCTTTGACAACAAATTGGAGGGAAATCCCTATTACTCCGCCTACGAAGTTACAGAATTAATTCGGGGGATGATGAATTACAACAAGTTCATTGATTCCGTTTATTTTTACCGGGCTTATGATCAAATGGTGATTAGCCCCAACACGATGATAACGGCAGATCGTTTTGGAGATAAATCGTTTATCGATGAGATGATGAAAAGCCCTTCGCAATATGAACTGACAAATCAGCGGCAATATAAAGAATTTACAGAGATGGATCAACGCAAGGTCGTTATTTCGCTAGTACGAAAGTTCCCTCTTTTATCCGGGCAGAAAGGCATTATTGTAGTCAACATCAGTATGGACGCTATTGTAGGAATGATTCGTGATATGTCCAATACAAAAATCAGTTTCATTCAAGTCTATGATCCCGCAGGCAACCAGCTGTTGGCTTCCGAAAATGGGCATGCAATTACAGGGTCTGAATTGACCCGCATCCATTCCAACTATACGAACTGGGAATACCGCAGTGGACTTAATGATCAATATTTGTATACCTTCACTTCTGTTTTCTCCTATGTCTGGATTGGATTGGGACTGGTTATGATTGTACTTGGCGGTGTCTGGATGACCTATGTGACCCATCGTAATTACAGGCCCATTCAATTAATAATGTCGCGTATCCATGCCATCTCGGACCTGCAATCGATGAGTATCGAAGGTAAGAAAAAAGATGAATTCCAGTATATTGATCGAGCCATCAGCAACCTCATGGAAATATCCAGCCGTTATGAGAAGCAGCATGAGGAAGATATCGTATTCAGGCGGAGGCATTTTTTCAAAGAGTGGTTGGAAGGCAGCCGGACGGTCGAATATGATGACTGGAAAGTCGAGATGAATCGCCTGCACTTGCCTACCGGCTTCGGTCGGCTTACTGCGGCAGTTATTGAAATGGATAAATATATGGAAATATGCCGAATGTTTTCTGAAAAAGATCAGGAACTGCTCAAATTTGTCCTAAGCCGGGTCGTTTATGAAACAGCTGAATCGTTTGGTCTCACCGTTTGGGCGGAGTGGATGGCTACACACAGGTTAAGTGTTGTGATATTTACAGATGAGGATGTTAAAAACAGTGAGAAACAGACAGCCAATTTATGTGAAAACATTCGCTCCTGGGTCGAACAGCATCTGCATTTCCGCATTACACTCGGTGTCGGGCATGTGGTAGGACAAGTACAGGAACTGGTTCATTCCTATGAGGCAGCCACCCACGTGCTCCGCTTTAAATCTACATTAGGAACGAATCGAGTGCTATATCACTGGGAAGCCGAGGCATCCACGGAGAAAGAAATGTATAAACATCTGCCTTTGATCAAATCGCTGGCTCAATCGTTTCGTTTGGGGGACGAGGGTTGGAAGGCGGCGTTGGAACAATTTTTCACCGACTTAAAGGTCGGGTTATTATCCTACGATGAGATTCGCAACCTCATGAATTACTTCGCTTATCATTTACATCGGGAGATGATCGAGCTCTCAGCTGATCTGCAGGAGTCCATACAAATTGCACTTCCTCAGCTCCATGATGCCACTCAACAATTCGATACAATTGAAGAACTATATGCCAGTTGTTTTCATTTGTTAGACCAAGCCTCTCAGCGGATGGCCGATATTCGTGAAGTTAAGAGCAATCATGCCGTCATGCGCCAAATTCGCACCTATGTGGAGACACATTATGCAGATCCAGAGTTGTCACTTTCCTCGCTAAGTGAGCAATTTCAGCTGCATGCCTCACAGATCAGCCGTGCCTTCAAAGAGGAATTTGGCGAGAAGTTCGTTGATTATCTTGTAAAAATCCGAATGGAACAAGCGCAGCATTTGCTCCAAAGCAGTCGCCATTCCGTGCAGGAGATCGGAGTTCAAGTCGGATACACGCATGCCATTTCATTTATTCGCGCTTTCAAGAAATTTACGGGCGTTACGCCTGGCGATTATCGGAAGTAAGCTTTGCAAGGCCATTTTATCAAGAAATGTCTATCGTTAATTGTTGTTTATTCACCTTTGCACCAATTCACGAAAGCCTTGTATAGCAAGGGATTCAAAAGAGTTTACTCCCTAATTCATGTATATTGAGGATGGTGGCGCTTCTAGAGTACATTGATTCCATCGACGGCAAGGTAGCATGGGATGGTTCAATAAATACTCGAAAGGAGGTGCCGCAACATGCCGCATACACCGCTGGACAATACGCAAACAGTCCCCATGATGACAGCTCACAGATCTGCCCGCCATAAGGCCAAGTTGCTGCAGCCCCGTCGACGTCTCAAACAAAATATGCCTTTATTAATGATGTTTGTCCCGGTCATTGCTTATTTTATTATTTTTCGGTATTTTCCAATTTTAGGTAACCTCATTGCGTTCAAAAACTATAACTTGATGGAAGGCATCTGGGGAAGCCCATGGGTTGGCCTCAAACATTTCAAGACACTTTTCACCCAACCCCAGACCTTGACGATCATCCGTAATACGGTCACTTTGAGCTTATTAAGTATTATCGCCGGGTTCCCTTTCCCAATTATTATTGCCATCCTACTGAATGAAGTTCGTGCCTTGCGTTTCAAAAAGGTTGTGCAGACACTGATCTATATCCCTCACTTCTTTTCATGGGTTATTGTCGGAGGGATTGTCGTTACGATATTCTCCCAGCAATCCGGTATCATTAACAAGCTGCTGGAGCTATGGACCGGTCACACTACTGCTTTCTTGTATCAGGAGCATAGCTGGATAGCGATCTTTCTCGGTTCCGGGATCTGGAAGGAAGCCGGTTGGGGAGCGATCATTTACTTGGCGGCTCTTACCTCCATCGATACACATCTGTATGAAGCCGCTAGCATCGATGGAGCTTCCAAATGGAGGCAGATCTGGCACGTCACCCTGCCTGGTATTCGCAGCACGATTATTCTCATGCTGATTCTGAGTATGGGGAATGTCATGGAAGTCGGCTTTGATCACGTGTACACCCTCCAAAATGCAGCTGTTTCGGATGTCTCAAGTGTCATTAGCACCTATATCTTTATCGTAGGTGTTCAGGGTGGACAGTTCAGTTTGACTACGGCTGTCGGGTTGTTTGAATCTCTGGTCGGCTTCTTCTTCGTCGTCCTTGCGAATCAACTGGCCCGTAAATTCGATCAAGGACTGTGGTAAGAAAGGAGCCTCCCTTCATGAAACCAGCATGGGATGAGAAAATCTTTTATACATGCAACTATCTATTCCTGGGACTTGCAGCTTTAAGCTGTGTACTTCCCTTGCTTCACATCATTTCTCTGTCGCTGAGCAGCTATCAAGCAATTGTATCCGGGCATGTCTCCCTCTGGCCGCAAGGCTGGACCATGGAAGCGTATAAAGCTTTATATACGGGCACGAATATGGTAAAAGCTTTCCGCAACAGCATCGTGATTACCGTTGTAGGCGTAGTGCTCAGCATGTGGTTTACGATCATGGCGGCTTATCCGTTAGCCAAGAAATATTTCTACGCGCGCCGTTTTTTTACACTGGCTATTGTATTTACCATGCTGTTCGGGACGCCATTAATTCCTCTTTTTCTGATTGTGAAAAGTCTTGGCTTACTGGATACTTACGGCGCCATCTGGATGCCCGGACTGATCAGTGCATTTAATATGCTCGTGCTTCGGACCTTCTTCATGAACGTGCCTGAGGAGCTTGAAGAAGCAGCGCGTATGGATGGTTGCGGTGAATGGCGGCTTCTCACGCGGATCATTCTCCCTCTATCCCTCCCTGTTTTGGCAACGTTGACTTTATTTTATGGCGTCGGATACTGGAATTCCTTCTTACATGTCCTCATGTTTATCAATGACAGCACTCGGATGAACTTGGCGGTTATGATTCAACAAATGGTTGCCAGTCAATCCATACTTCAAGAGCTTAACTCCGTAAGACCGGATGACCTGCAGCAAATGACACCGGAATCCATCAAAGCGGCCGGCGTAATCGTACTCATCGTGCCTATGCTCATCGTCTATCCATTCTTGCAGAAGTATTTTGTCAAAGGGGTTATGATCGGCGCCATTAAAGGATAAGTCGGAAGACCTTGAAATCGAATTATCTAAGGGGGTATTTCCATGTTCATGGTACCAAAGGGTCATCGGAAAGCCATACTAGCCACACTCGTCTGTGCCGCCGTCTTGGCAGGCTGTTCCACGCCCAAAGTTGACGATCCAAGAGCATCATCAAGTCCGAATGCGACCCCGGGAGCTGAATCTGCGCAAAGAGGAGCGATTAACGTTTCCGTGTATGATCGGGGGAATATCCCTCCGGAGGAAGGCAACTGGGATAAAAATCGTTGGGTGGATTGGATCAACAAGAACGGTCCCGTCGATGTGAAATATACACCAGTCCCCCGCTGGGAGTCGTTCCCGAAATTTAATGCCTTGTTCGCTTCAGGAAGCGCGCCGGATTTGATTCTGGAGTATGATGCCAATTACAGGAACAGCTGGTATTCGCAGAAACTGTTGATGCCGATCGATGAGATGGTTGACAAATACAGCACAACCTACAAACAAATTCTTGAGAAGTATCCGCTCCTGCGCAAAATTGGAACCAAGGAAGACGGTAAACTGTATGAAATTGGACGCTTGAATGTCGTGGCTCCGCATCATCGTCTTTTAATTCGTGAGGATTGGCTAGAGAAACTGAATCTGCAAGTCCCAACGACGACGGAAGAATTATATAACGTGGCCAATGCCTTCGTGAACCAAGATCCAGACGGTAATGGTAAAAAGGATACGTTCGGTATCAACCTGAGTGGTGTCGGCTTCTCCGTGATCAGCCATATCTTCGGGCGTTCGATTGACTGGGCTGAACAAAACGGTGCTTTCGTTCATGACTGGGATCGTCTTCAAGCGTCCGTCGAATTCCAGAAACGTTTGTTTGACAACGGTTTAGTGGATAAGGACTTTCTTACCGATAAGAACGGACAAAAGGCAATCCAAGATTTTATGAATGGAAAATTGGGGATTTTTGCGATCGACAGTGCCTGGTTTACCATCTCAAACTATGAAACGTTGAAGAAAAACAACCCCACGGCAAAGGTCATTCCCATGGCCTTACCAAAAAGCCAGTTCGGCCAGTTCAGCCCAATTATCAGCACACCTGTGCAAATGGTCGGTGTCGTCAACGCCAAAGCTAAAGATCCGAAAGCGATTATGCAGTATATCGACTGGATGGTAGATCCCGAGCACGCCAGCTTGCTGAAAAATGGCATCGAGGGTACACACTCACAAAAAGGCTCGAATGGCTGTTTGCAGCCTATCGACACGGAGAAAAATAAGAAAGAACTTTACACCGATGATTTGAACATGATGCGATCCGATCTGCTGCTCGGCAAATGCGCGGAAGTGTATCTCGTGAATCTTCGACCGGAAGTGCCTACGCAAAAAGAGCTGCTCGATATCAATCTCAAATCCAAAGAAATTTATATCAATAAAGATCGTCCGGTTCCTTCGCTCGGTAACGACTTCCTGCCGGTTTTGCCGGATGACCTGCAAGCGATTGTCAAAAGCACAAGCAAGTCCAACAATATCGACAAAGGTGACATTTGGCTGAAAGCTTTGGTTGGCGGCTCCGGTTACACCGCACAGCAAGCTGTGAAAGATGCCAAAGATGTCTGGGAAAAGGCCGGCGGCAAGCAAGTCGATGATTATTATGCCAAATGGTACGAGAACAACAAAACGAAAATATTTAGTATTGATGATTTATACAAATTCGCTGAACAATCTCAGAATGAATTGAAATAGAACGAAGGAGTAGCGGTGCTCCTAGGTTTGCAGAGTCGGAGCACCGCCTATACATGACGTGGACCCCGGATAGGATTAGGGAATCCTATTGATCATCTCATTCATTTGGAGGTAATTATGAGATCCCTACACAAGTCAAAGCTCCTTGTTTCAATCCTTCTGTCGGCAATCATTGTCTCGCTGCTCCCTCTCTTCCCTGCTTACCGTGCCTTCGCTGCGGGAACAGGAATCACCCAGGATTATTGGAACAATATTCCTGGCGGTAAAGTAGAACAAATTCCTGTAAAAGCGCCTCCTTCGGGTTCCAGGATACTCACCAGCTTTGAGACACCCAATAATACCGGGGATCTGTATGGTTCACGCGTATATGGTTTTCTGACGCCGCCGGTTAGCGGTGGTTACACCTTCTGGATTGCTGCGGATGACAGCTCCGAGTTATGGTTGAGTCCGGACGGCGATCCTGCGCACAAAGAGAAAATCGCATGGAACACGGTTTTCGCCAAGCCCAGAGAATGGAACAAGTCTCCAACTCAGAAATCCGTGATCATTCCGTTAATAGGCGGCAAGAGATATTATATCGAGGCTCTGCACAAGGAAAACACCTCGAATGATAATTTGGCTGTCGCTTGGCAAGGTCCGGGAATAACCCAACAAGTGATACCCGGTGCTTACATGAAGCCATTTGTGCTGCCTGATGCACCAACAAATCCCGTCCAGGATGACACAGCAAACACATTCGGGTGGACGCCTGTTCCCGGTTATTCGGATCTGGCCGCCTATGAATACAGCACGGATCGCGGCAACTCGTGGCAAACGGTATCCATGAACCCGCTCCAGCTGGAGAATATCAATTATACGATCGGGCAAATTCAGGTCCGGTTAAAGGAGACGTCGGCGCAGCCTGCAGGAAAGAGTCTGTTTTCAACTACCTTCTACACGCAAATTAAAGCTGTAGAGCCAACTCCTGCGTATTCGCTGCTTTGGCGAATAGGAGTTGATGATCAGCTCTCTTCTGAATTTAGCGACTATTCATCATCTCCTGTGGAATCCATGAATCTCCCTTCCGACTGGGCGACCCGCACAGATTGGAGTTCGATATCCAAAGGCTTAAAGCTTAATCGCAACGGTACGATGGTGATTACTTACAACTTAGCCGAAATTCCGGAATACGGTGTGCAGTTCAGCTTCAGGAGCTTGGATGCCTATGTTTCCGTTCCGCAGTTAGCTGTCTTTTCCAATGATACGATGGCCGGATTAATCCAGATTGTCGGCCTTAGCGGCGGAAATACGAATCGAAAATTCAAAGAAACTTACGAGCTGTATATTCCTAAGGAAATGTTAAAGGTTGGACCTAATGAGCTGAAGCTCTCATTGGATCGCGGTTTGTATGCCGGAAGTGCAGGCGACGAATTCCATTGGTTTGAATGGGATTATGCCAAACTTGAGGCTTTGACAGCTCCAGCAACGGAACCCATTCACGGCCGGTATATTCGTCTGGGAACGGCGTTAGTATCGCACGTGTTGAAAGACCGTGACTTGCAAACGATGGAAGTAACGAAGTGGCTGGGGCTTGCCTACAGTGGAAATGTCATACGCAGCAGTCAATTTTCACGTGAATGGCTGACAGCCCTGCGCGATTTGAATTTAGCCCCCGTGCTGCTGCCATTCGGAACCTACATCAAGGACCCGGAGCTCTCGTCAGGCGTTGTCCCAGAGAAACTGAAAGAATACTACAACAATCTCATTGGAGAAAATGGAGATTTGTTCGAGTACCTGGAGCTGGATAATGAACCTGGCGTATTCAACAATGCCTTCGCCGCTGACTTGGCGCTGGCCAAGTATGTTAGCGAGCAAAAGCCATTGCTAAACCCATGGTTGAAAGCGGTTTCTCCAGGTTGGGCCTACTGGCCTTCCAAGGGTATTCCGGATGGCTGGGAGCGAGATCCTGCTTATCGCAAGCAAATCGAAGATTACACCGATATGACCAACGGTCACAGCTATACCTTAAGTGGCATTTCAAGCGGTGAGGGCGGCGCTCTTGTAGAGACACAGAAAACCTTTCCTGATTATCAAGGGGACGGACTCGCAAAACCGATGATGATGAGTGAAACAGGCGCTAATGATTTTCATACGGACAATAACCGGTATGACACTTTCACCCATCGCTTCGCCTCCATCTTCGATCGGGAAACGCGCAGTACAATTGGTTATCTCGACTACATTATGCAGCATGCCGCATACTTCCGAGAGTACAGCTTGCTCAAAGAAGATATCGAAATGAATGCAGCTGACGATGCGGAAGCATGGATCAATACAAGCGATCCCGACGAAACGCGATTGAAGATTTTCCGCCGCTTGGCTCTTGCTTACAGCACCCATGGCAAGCCGCTCCCTTATGTGTATACCAATCAGAATGAGCTTGCCGGGAAAAAAGCTTACTTCCGTGCGGTGGATACATCAACGCTTGCTGTGAGCAGTACCGGAGCCAAATCCAACAAAATTCTGCTTAACTTTGTTAATTTCGAAACGACTCCGGTCACGATGAAGGTGAACGTTATCCTGCCTGCTAACGTTCAGTATGCGGCGGAACGTTTTGGTGCAGGCAACACGTATGCGGCTGCTCGCAGTTTTAGCATCGTTAACGCCGCTTCTGGCGTGCAGTTATCAGAAACAATTCAACCTGGTGAAGCCGTTCAATACATCCTGACTCCATATGAGGATGCCAAACCGAGTACACCTGCGCTGCAAGCGAGGGCCGTTTCATACAAACAAATTAAACTGACATGGCAGCCCTCAACGGATAATGCAGAAGTAGCCGGTTATAAGCTGTACGATAATGGCCTACTGCTTGCGAAGCTTCCTAGAGCAATCACGCGTTACACACATCAAGATGTGAGTCCTGAGAGCGCTCACTCCTATACGCTTATCGCTTATGATGATTCGGGCAATGAATCCTTGCCGAGCGCCCCTATTGCCATATCTTCCTTAACTTTACCTTCCTCTCCTTTTACCACGACATCTATGGGAGCATGGCATGTGGAATCGGAGCAAACGGAGCTGGAAGGTGTGACACATCATGGCACATTTGTCGGAATGTATTACACACAAGGGAGAATGAATTTGCTGAAACCTCCCGTCAAAGCAAATACCAATTATATTCTTAAGCTCAAATACAGTGCTGCAGCCAATAAAAAGGTCAATCTCACGATCAACAATCAGTTGATTCGCTCCATTGATTTGCCCGGAACGGAGCCTAACGTCTATACAACAATCGAATACAATGTCATGATGCCTGCGGACGTAAGCAATCTTGTGCTTTCCATTGTCAAGAGTACCGATAATGTTTTTGCTTATTTCGATTGGTTTGAGCTGACGGAAGGCTTTTTGGATGAAACACCTCAGAACCTGTGGACGAATGTCGTTCATTCCAGTCCCAATACGTATTACTCCTCTGCTACCTTCGCATTAGGGGCTAATGGAGCGGATCTTCATGAAACGACAACACCCGGTGATTACGCAGCAATGGCTTTTAAAGGCACAGGAATTCGTTGGTACTCCGATATTGAGTCTACTTTGGGAGTGGCAGATGTTTATATGGACGATGTCCTGCAAGCAACCGTTGATTTGAAGACGGCAAATACGCAGGGCGCGAAGAAGCTGGTTTTCGAAAAAACGGGCCTCCCCATGGCAAATCATATCATCAAAGTTGTCGCTAAAAACGGACGTGTTATTCATCAATCGTTTGAATTTCTGAGCTTGGAACGCCAGCCCCTGACTCCCGGCCCTGATTTGATTGTAACCGACCTTGGAACGGATCCCGCTGGACCTTATGCCGGGCAAAAAGGCGTGCGTTTCTATGTCACCGTGAAAAATGTAGGGCTTCTTCCCACCCCTGCCGGACAAATTACAGGAGCTGTATTCGGGTTGAACGGTGGTTCGTTCGGCTATACGGATACGTACAATCAATCCATTCCAGTTGGCGGCACTGCTACGCTGTATACGAATGCTGGAGGTGAAAACGGGTATTGGGAAGTGCCCAATGGAGAAGCTACCTACCAATTAAGCGTCAATATTAATGATATCGGGCGATTCACAGAGATGGATCGTACGAACAACACCAAAGAAATTACGTTTCAAGTGAATAAGCGGGATGTCTCCCCTCCTGTGACCACGGCGACAGCAGACGGAGTAATGGGTTCAGGTACATTCAATAAGCAAAATGTGCAGGTCGCCTTTACAGTCGAACATCCGACTGTCGGAATAGGCATCAAGCGGACCGAGTACCGCATTCTGGGAGGAGCTGAGACTTGGCAGACTGTCACGGATCAGCCCGTTACTTTCGCCGATGATGGGATTTATCGAATCCAATACCGCTCCATTGATACGTTGAATAACGAGGAAGTGCCCAAAGATTTAATTATAGGCATCGATAAAACAGCTCCAACTACCACTCATACCTATTTAGGGGGCTGGCAGCGCACACCGCAAACCGTCACATTAGCGGCCTATGATACTTTAAGCGGCGTACAACAGACCTTCTATTCCCTAAACGGTGGAACATCAATTGTCGGAACATCGGTTACCGTAAGTACTTATGGTGTGAACACGATTTACTACTACAGCACGGATATCGCCGGGAATCAAGAAGTTGGGCACTCTGCCGAAGTTCGTTATGATCCACAAGCTCCTGAAATCAATATAGCCGGTCCGTTAACGGTTTATTGGACGGATCCGATTGTCTTGAATGTTGGGATCTCTGATGCTTTAAGTGGAGTAGCCTCATCAAAAGTTAAACTGGACGGCGTCGTTGTCAGCCCCAACATAAACCTTCAACCACTTAGTTTATGGTTGGGTCAACATACAATTGAAGTTACGGCATCCGACAGCGCGGGCAATACGATTGTACGTACCTATGTATTGAAGGTCAACATGGATCTGGATCATTTAGACGATCTCCTCCGGTTATTATGGAATCTAGGTTATTTCAAAAACCAAACCGTCTATAACAGCCTTCAGACAGCGGTCGCCGTGCTTCAGAAACTGGTGAACCAAAATCAGCTGAAAGATCCGACTTTCTTTGATGCGGCCATTAGAGACAGTAAATATGTGGACAGCGCGACGGCCAAGATGCTCCAGGATGCCCTGCAATTTTTACAGCAAAAATTTGAGAAGTAAATAGGAAATAAGGGCCTTTGTCCAAAGTTGTTTTTGGATGATCGGCCCTTTTTTTCTTTCTCAGATTGATCGTCCTATGCAGGCGGCCTCTGAATAATTCCCAATTTATAGTAAACACTATCTCAGGGAGGTTAGCCATGGGCAATTTTTTGGAGATTTTACTTAAAAAAGCAGAGCTGCATCGTGATTTGAAAATTGAACGGCTGCAGCTCGGAGCAGAATCTATGTGGTTGGTTTATTATGATTCTGTCGTGAATTCCCAGGAAACCATTGTGTTTATTTGGAATTCCGGTGTTACGCCAACCGTAACCTATAACGACCTTTGCATGCGATTGGTCGGTAAGCCCTGGAGCCCAGAGGCGATGGATGAACTTCAACTGGGACGAGTTGTTTTAATGAATACCACAGGGGAACATGCCTTCAGCTTTCAAGGAGCGCCCGCTCCTCTTTCCCGAACCATCGATAAGCCCGAGAACGAATCGATGCCCTTTGCTCCGGCCGTCGCCTTCATGGAACCTTTAACCACAAATATTGGACTCATCAGAAAATCGCTGAATTCGCCCTATTTAATTGCTGAAGGTTTTACATTTACTGGAGGAGCAACGAAAGAGGCGTCTTTAATTTACCATTCAGAGCTTGTCAATAAGGAACTTCTGCGTCAAGTAAAAAGTAACTTGCAGAACGCATCACACAGAGATTTGCAAACAGGTCAAGATCTGATGGAAATACTCGGCTGCAGTCGTTTTGACTTGTTGTCACCTTTTTACAAAACGGAAATCCCAATGCAAGCCATCTCGTCCATGATGAAAGGCCGAGTTATCTTATTGATAGATGGACATCCCGTTGCTTACGTGCTACCTCTGCTATTTGACGACTTTATTTCTATTCAGTGGGATAGACAACTTCCCCTGCTCATTATGTATGCGCTCCGATCCTTGCGTCTAATGAGTTTACTAATCTCATTGCTGACCCCTGGACTTTATGTAGCTCTAGTCTCTGTAAATCCGGAAACACTACGGATCGAACTTGCCCTCTCTGTAGCAAGCAGCCGAATCGGCATCCCGCTGCCTACCTTTTTAGAAATGGCCTTTTTATTAATTGTTAGCGAAATTAGTATTGAATCTACACAGCGCTTACCCAAAAGTATTGCAGCATCCATTACGGTCATCGGAGGCATCGTTCTCGGAACAGCCATTGTCGATGCAAAGCTGGTCAGCAGCCTTGTTATCATTGTGCTGTCCGTTTCCGTTACGGCCACCTTTGCTTTTCCTAATTACTTAAACACGTTGAATATCCGAATTATGAGAGCGGTTATCGTTGTGCTCTCCGGTATTTTTGGTGTTTTCGGTTTGTTCGCCGGTTTTATAGCAATTTGTTTCTACGTGAGCAAAATTGAACACTTTGGTATTCCGTTTATGAGTTTTTTCGATTTCAAAAAAATAAAACAAACTTAACTACTGAAAAGGAGTGACGGAATGCTATGAGTTCTCGATGGATTACAACGTTAACAGTCCCCTTTTTTTTCATCGGATCTCATTGCAGTATCATCTTTCTGCTCTTTCCAAGAGCGATGTTACATACGACGAAATATGGGCATTGGGAACCGGCCCTCCTGTATATGCTTATCGAATTAATTCTTATGGTCATTTTGTTGAAAGGCTTGAACAAAGCAGGGAATTTGGATTATGCGGATCTACTGCTTCCTCTCGGCAGATCGGTTAGTACAGCCCTGCTTTTGCCTCTTATTGTCTATATACTCCTTATCGGAGTTATGGGAATACGCGGCTTTGCCGAACTCATGATCATCGTATTCGTGGTCCGATCACCGTTAATTTCAATTTTGATATTTCTTTGTTCCATTACCTTACTTGGAGCTTCAATTGGCCCCCAAGGAATCTTAAGAGCTAGCAGCTTATTGTCCTTTCTGTATTTCCCTGCGCTTTTATTTGCCCTACTGGGTTGTTCCGTTAATACAAGGTTTACCAATCTCTTTCCACTTGTAAATACAAGTTTTGACTTTATGCAGCATTTTGAGTTCCTCGTTCCCTTATTTACGATCTGCCCTTTTCTTCTTCTGGGTATGCTGCCACCTGTTATTAAAGTACAACTGAAGCCTCTTCTAATTACAATGATTCCATTGACTATGCTTTATGTGGTGATCATTTATATTCCAATCCTTGTATTTGGTGTCAACGCGGCAACCTTAATGAATTTTCCACTGGTAACAAGTATTGACACAGTTAACCTTACATGGTCCATCTTTCATCGGATTTCATTATTTTATGCCGTTGCGCTGCTTGCTTTCGTGCTATTAATTACCTCCTATGCGCTTTGGGCTTCATCTGTGTTAGTTCACAAAATGATACCGAGATGGAAAGAAACTTACATAAGGCCAATCCTTTGCTTGCTTGTGTTTGTTGCATCTTCGATGATCCCAAATTGGAGTTCCTATGTGAAAATCTACGCATCTGATATTTGGTTCCGTATCTTTGTCTTCCTGGTGATACCTGTTGCAGTCTATCTACGAGGTGGTTTCATTCAAAGAGCGTATAGAAAGAAGGTTTTTCAAAAATGATACGTAAGCTTCAGACTGGAACTCTACTACTCACATGCGCCATATTGTTAACCGGCTGTTGGGATATTAAAGACGTTAATCATCGGGTTTTACCTATTGTCATGGGTATTTCCTATGGCAAGGTCAATAAATACAGAATTCACATTCAAATTCCTTATCCTGAAAAACAAGGACTTTCATCCAAAGTTTACTACAAAGAAGCCGACACCATTAGCAAAGCACTTACGGATATTGATACCGATATTGAAGCTGGCATCGATTTTATGCATGTGCAATTTATCGTTATTGATCGTACGCTTGCGGAAGATGGAATCCAGGAAGCGATAGCCTTCATTGCGAGAAGCCAGCAGCTTCCAACCAAAGCCCTCGTGGCTATTACCTCGGAGGAAATTGGAGCCTTTCTGGCTCATACAGGTCGTGTCATCAAAACGGACGGTAGCGCACTTATGAATTTTTTCAATAAAAATGCAGGATGGAGTCCTGAGATTAATTTAGCCTATGTTTGGAGAATTTTCGGTGCTATGCACTCAGACACGGAAGATGTCACTATCCCTATCCTTCGATCGGGAAAATCAACGATGCTGGAGTTTCTAGGGTCTGCAGTCATGGCCAAAGGGAAAATGAAAGGGGAAATTAAGAAGGAACAATCTCTGTTAATCAACCTATATGAAGAATTGTTTCAAGGTTCTGTTGTTCAAGTCACGAATCGGGCAAGCGTAGCCATTGTAAAGTGTAAAAACCGCATTCATACCGATTGGCGTGATGAACATCCCGTACTTCATATGAATATGCAGCTTTCCTTGCAATTGATTGAGAACAACGGTAGTTTGAATGAACAACAAATCGAGGAAGCTTTCGCCAAAGATATGAAAAAGCGGTATGAAGAACTCTTCGGTCAGCTCAAAACGATTGGGTCAGATGCTCTAGGGACCGGGCAATATTTCAGGAACAAGCTGCCCTTCGATCAGCTCGTGAATTGGCGTCAAGACTATTATCCTAAATTAGAAACCGATCTGACGATTGGATGCATCATCACGAATAGCGGCGATGTATATGAAAATTAATTTTGCGCGCTGCCAATACGGAGTAGAGGCTTTTCAGCCTCTATTTCTTTGTGGCTATCCATACAGTCCATGAGTCTTTTTCGACAATGGGAAGTATTGTATTTTCAAGTTTTTTTGTTATGAATACAACTAATTCCTGAAGCTCACTATCCGTAATATCATGAAGAATAGAGCGCCCTGTTCGTTGCAGTAAATCTTGAGTCAATGCTCCTAACTCTTCATAAACACGTCTTGTTTCCCACAGTTGTGTTTCATTAAGCAATTCAAATCCATTTGCTGCAAGTGCACTTCGCACTTGATCTGACGTATATCTTCGAGCAACTTCTTTCTCGATCAGTTGAGGAAATTTTTCAAAAAAGTAACCTCTAAGGTGATTGGCATCTCCTGGTAGTAAACAATCTTCTGGTGTCCGATCTTGAACGATAAACAATCCATTCGTTTTCAACGCACGATTTGCTTCCTTGAAACAGGCCATTAGATCATTTAAATGATGGATTAAGGCTCGTTCCAGTACAATGTCATTGGAGTTCGACGGTAGATTGGAACTAAACGCATCTCCTAATACGAACGTAATATTATCCTTTTCCTTACAGTTGTCCGCAGCCCCTATTAACATTTCCTTTGAAAAATCAACGCCAGTAACATGGCTTGCCCCCAAATCACTAAAGGCTTTCGTATATATGCCGCCGCCACACCCAATATCTGCCACTACTTTATTGTGAACATCCATCTTTTTCTCAATGAATCTCATCCATGTATCATCAGCGGTCCTTGTTGTATACGTACCCTTATTTTTCTCATCATGAAAATTGATCGGCACTGAAATTCCTCCCTATGAGTGACATCCCTTATAGAAAATCAACTGTAAAATACTGTGCTATTTTATTTAGATACCACTGATCCTTCGTAATCCACGTATCACCGGACGGCATGTAAGCAATAAAATTGGCCAATGTCTGAGAGCGATCCTCGATCTCCTTTGCTTCCCTTGCTTCTGAGGAGGACATCGTGCTGTCCATATGAAAGGCAACGACACCATGAATATATAGATCCTTACTGCCATTTTGCATAGAAAAGATCATGCTTGTGCTGTATCCTTCGACATGCGTATGTTTGGCAGGCGTATCACGGGTTGGATTGTCGCGCCCGGCATTCCAGTTATTGTGAACCATGGAGACGTATTTATCGAGCGCTTCATCTGTGGCTTGTTGATGAATATATACCTCCGGCTTTGGTTCAGCATTGAAATCCGACTCTAAGCTCTCGATGCGCCTATCGAGAAACGCTAAGTTGTCTGAAACTTCCTTCAAAGGGAAGGCTCCTAAATCCTCAGCTTTTACAAACAGGAACGTATTTAAATAATCTTGAAGCTGAGGAGCCAGTCGGGCAAGCGTTGCATCTTGTGCGATTCGGCTGTTCAACCTTTTCACCTCTTGAAGAATGTTCTTCGAGAAGTCCAGAACGTAAGACTCCATCTCTTCAATGGCGGCCATATCTATAGTCAAAAGCGCATCCGGCTTGGATAAAGAAGCCATCGAATAATAATTCAGTAGCCGTGTTTTCATATCACCGGGAAAAATGTGCATGTGCGTTCGCAGATCTTCCAAGCGCGGCAGTATATCTTCCTTACTTGTATGATCCTCAACTGTATCATAAAAAATATCCGTCTCCCCGTCGTCATTGGAAACCGTTGGGTCCAGGTACAGCTTTTGCAGGACATTGCTCGCAAGTTGGCTGATTTGGTCTCGGGACTGCTCCCATTTATCTTTCGCTAACTGCACGGTAAAGTCCGCTTCATCTATTTCCTGCTCCAATATCGCATTAAACGTAGAAGGATTCACGCGTGCATTTGCTTTCGCCGAAAGGATTTGGCTCTTCATCCCGATCAGCTCGAAAGCCTGCAATAAGTCGCTTGTCGTTGCGCTGCGTTTCAAACTATCGCTGTACTGGGCTACTAATTTTCGTTGAATAGCAGGCTGCCCAATCGACGTGGTTGGCGCTGCCACCTGCGACATCATACGCGCCACTTCTTTATTGCCAATTGTTCTCTGAAGCTGAAGAACAGAGGAGACATTCATCGGCATACGCATGGAAGAAGATGGCTGATCCGCCATTTTTGAAGATGGAGACTGCTTCTCCAACGAAGTACTGCTCGCTCGGGTTGATTTCGAAGATGCATGGGCTTGCATACGGTTTCGAGCCTCCTTAGTGCTGATTAACAATGAATCTGATAATAATTATAATACTACAATTTACCACGGTGGAGATTGGTAGAATTGATTGGCAGCCTCGCGGGTGTGATAGGTTGGTTTTAAGCCTTGATTTACGAAGCTCTTGCTGTTAACAAGTGATAGTAATTACCGAAAATGATTTCAGCTCTCGGCTCTTCGAACTGCTACTTTAAGCTTATGTAAATTTTCCCATACCCTATTGTCCCGTTCTGGCGCACTTCTATATAATGAGAGTGTCATCGTTACGGATGGATGAAATTGGGAGAGAAGGTGTTGACGTGAAGGTAAGAAAGCTCATATCCGCAAGTGCTGTCGCCGGTTTGTTGCTGGCCTCCGCACCATTCACTGCCGCTTCGGCCGCTACGACGGAACCAGGTGGACAAGCTCCAATGACGGAAGGCCAACAACCGAAAGCAGCGAACCCTCATAAGCAAGCGAAGCATGCTGTGAATCACACGGTCGGACAACTTACGTTTATTGGTGAGCAACGAATCGGAAACGATCTGAAGTTCGAGGAAACGCTTGTTGGCGGATTATCCGGTATTGATTACAACCCAAGAACGCATCAATGGATTCTGATCAGTGACGATCGTTCAGACAACGCGCCTGCTCGTTTTTACACTGCGAAGCTGAAATACGATACCAAAAGCTTTTATGGCGTCGAACTAACCGGTATGACAGAGTTCAAACAAGAGGATGGCACAACTTATCCGAACAAAAAAGATTACACGGCTAATCAGCGAGGCATCGTCCCTGATCTGGAATCGATCCGCTTTGATCCTAACGGCAAATCGGTCTGGTATACGAGCGAAGGTGATCGTACGCTGAACTTGAACCCTTTCATCCGCCAAGCGACATTAAAGGGCAAATACTTGTCTTCCATCCTGACTCCTAAAGCTTTCCAAATCGATGCCAGTAGCGGCAGCTCCACACAGAAAGGTTTCCGCAACAATCTCGCTCTGGAAGGAAGCAGCTTTTCCCCGGACGGAAAATACTACTTTACATCCATGGAAGCCGCTCTTTACCAGGATGGCGAAATCTCGACGGTGGATGCTGGTTCATATTCCCGAATAACGAAATACAATCGGAGCGGCGACATCATCGCGCAGTATGCTTATCCGATTGATGCCATCCCGGCTAAACCCGGACAAGGCAAAAGCGCCGATAACGGCGTTTCGGAAATGCTTGCGATTAATGATCACCAGTTCCTCATCTTAGAACGTTCCGGTGTGCAAGCCGCCGACGGCAATTATTCCAATTATATTCGCATCTATGAAGCGGATGCCGCTCAAGCGACGAATGTGAATAACCTTGATTCTTTAACGTCCGGCCAATATACACCTCTTACAAAGAAGCTAGTGCTGGATCTTAATACATTAGGCCTGCCGAAACTTGACAATGTGGAAGGTATAGCATGGGGACCGAAACTCCAAAACGGGCACGACAGCCTTGTTCTTGTCTCTGACAACAACTTTGGCGCTTCGCAAGTGACACAGCTTCTAGCCTTCGACGTTTCACCCGAGAAGAAATGAAAATCGCTGTAGAAAAAAGACCGCATCCGGCGGTCTCTTTTTCATTTATAGGCGCTCGAATTTCTTAACTCCCTTCGGAAGTGGGACATTCGCGGGATTCGGCTCCTCCCTCTTATCCGGTACGATCCGTCCATCCACGAGAATCGCCATATAAATCGTATTCGGATTCAGTTTAGAAGGAGGTTCCGCGGTTTCGATCTTATTGAAGAATAATTTCCCACCTAATTCCCACAAAGGTAGACCGTCACCTTGCACGGCAGTACCCACCATCTTTGTAAAATCTCCAACCTTGCCATCGGATGCTACATCTACACCTCTAAGCATACTTGGCGTAAGCGGCGTATTTTGACCATGTCGCATATTCACCTTACCGGTCTCCCCAACGGGCATGTCTCCAGTGACATCGACAGTAGCAAAACCGCCTAATGCTGACTCAAGCATATTTACAATATTTTCCCATTCCTCATCTGCATCGGGAGGATAGACCGTAAGAAACTTGTCGATAGGTTTAGGAGTTGGAGTAATATCGAACTTATGGTAGACCTCCCAACTTTTAAGCAATGGACTGACCATCTGTGCAATATCCAACCTCTGGCTGGCGTCACCGGAGCCAACATGTGCTTTCCAACTTACGTGTGCAATCGTACCATTCCCCCATGACATATAATTGCGATCTTGCTTGTACCCACTCTTCTTCAAATATTCGTCCATCGTCTCAGAAGCTTTCATTTCTTTCTTCTCTTCCACGATCTCCTGTTGCCTTGTCAAAGGAGCAATGACTTCTCTTTTGCTAAATGCCTCTGCACGACGGCGTCCATCTCGACCATCCGATGGTGCCTCTGCTTCTAGAATGACAGCTCTTCTCTGCTTGATACTCTCCAAAATCTCATTCACTTTAAGTAGTTTTGCCGGGTCCTTCTTCTTCAATTTCTTATTGCTCTCTCTCAGGTTGTAGCTAGCACGCCATTCTCCAAGAATATGTTCGATCTTCGTTAATTGCTCTTTCTGAGCTGCATAATCCGTATTGCCTAACTTCTCGTAGACGACGAGCGCATCGCCGAGATTGCCCCACGAAGTCTTACCTAATCCAAACTTGGTGCCGGCTTTCAGCCCATCGCTCTCCAAATCCTGTTTCGTTGGCAGACCTGGTGCCCTTTGCACGACAATTTCCGTTGGCTCTGCAGAAAGCTGCATGTTTCTTTGCAGCAACTCTCCTACTCTTCGATTTCCCAGTGTCCGCTGCAGCTGCATCCAATGGCCAGTTGTTGCGCTGCGCTCCACCTTGGGAACTGCTCGTTCGCCGCTTTCGCTATCCTTTTTTTGCACGCTCCGCATTGGAGCCTGCGAACGCATTCCTGTCATTCGAACCGCCCTTTCAGGATGGGAGTATATGGTAGTCAATATCTTTACTATACCATATCCTGCAAAGACCGTTTCCCCCATGATCAACGTGCCATTGAACATTGTTGGAACTTTAGATGTTTAATTGCAGACTATCAATCATCCAGGCAATTGCTTTGTAAGGTTTCCCTATCCCCTTTTCTCCATTCATAAATTTCCAGATTATGAAAAAGGAGTACCGACAGTTGTCAGTACTCCTTTTTCATATCTGCATCTAACTTAGAATGAACTTTCATTTTTCGTAGGATACGTTGCCAAACTCACCGCACAAATCAAGGAAGATCCCATTCAT
Source organism: Paenibacillus chondroitinus NBRC 15376 (assembly GCF_004000765.1). Classification (GTDB taxonomy): domain Bacteria; phylum Bacillota; class Bacilli; order Paenibacillales; family NBRC-103111; genus Paenibacillus_E; species Paenibacillus_E chondroitinus. The sequence goes on from NZ_BILW01000003.1 coordinate 121,445, forward strand.
ATCAAATATCTCTTTATCTTCCTCTACATATTGAAGAACCTGTTTCCTTAGTGAGGTGTCAGCTTTCGCGTCTTTGACCTCTGTTAATTCATTAAACACAAAATTCCATAGGAAACGCACGGATCCCGCTGTCGGATACAGGTAGAATTGCTCTTGGAACTTTAAGATATTGCTCGTAGGCGGCAGCATCTCCCGAAGTTGGGGAGTAAAGAGCCATGTATGGCAAACCATGCCTTTATATTTGACTTCTGGAAAGTAGGTCGCAAAAAATTCCTTCGCTTTTAAATAAGTGTCTTTGATAGACTCCATGTTAAAAGCAGTATCTCTTGGGATGTGGATTTCAAGCAACGTATCATCTTTGTCCAGCACTTTTTCCCATTCATCTCTGTTAAGCTTAACTTGCTCCTGAAGTCCTTTGCCAATAGGCGTAATAGGATGTCCGATGTAAAACTCTTCCGTTTCCGTATATTCCGTTACAAAACCATCGGTTGTCTTCTCTTTTTTACATACGCCTTGCATATCGCCGTTTGCTCGCAGTTCCATTCCTTCACCGCATAAAAGTAAAAATCTTTCTTCCTTCGCGTTGTAAAAGCCTTTGACGACGCCGGAAAATTTCGCAGCCAGGAATTGCATCCCGCCGATTCGGAACATTCTGGCTTCAAGATGTCTCCAGATCCAGCTGAAATTTCTAATGGCATAATATCCCACCAGATTATAGGCATTTTGTACCCATACGCCGATATCCCTCAAAGTTTCAACGAATAATTCCTCACTCAACCCCCACTCAGCATACTTCTGCTCGGCTAGGGGCAATCTTTGCAAGGCGGCATGCAGATAAAACAGGGAAGCTTCATTCCCAAAGGTTTCTTCTACATAAGGGTCAATCGTTAACGGTTCCCAAACCGTTGTCCAGTGACCACTTTCAATTGTATTTTTGTAAAAATCCATATAAATATCTAATAGTTTGTGATCCTTGTTCAGCTTATTAGCGATCTCCACCAATAGTTCGGTTGCCCCTTCAGGCATCAATATTTTCCTGCAGTATTGCTGTGTTAATTCTTTTGATAGTAACAAAAGTTCCATGAATGTACACCTCTCCTAGTAAACAATAACAAAATAAGCTATGTTAAGTTCTCAAGTATTTCCCCGTAATCGAGTGCTCCGCATGGATAATCTGCTGAGGTGTTCCTTCGAACACCACTTGACCGCCATTGCTTCCTCCATCCGGCCCCATATCGATGATCCAATCCGCTTGACTGATCACATCCAGATTGTGCTCGATGACGATGACCGTATTACCAGCATCCACTAGTCGGTTCATAATCCCCAGAAGATGACCGATATCGGACATATGTAAGCCGGTTGTAGGCTCGTCCATCACATAGATGCTGCCCTTTTTATGCAGTTCGCTGGCTAATTTAATACGTTGGCATTCCCCGCCTGAGAGCGTGCTGAGCGGCTGACCGAGTGTAATATAGTTTAACCCCACATCACTCATTGCCTGGAGCTTGCGGACAACCTCTTTAAGCTCAAAAAACTCCAAAGCCTGCTCTACCGTCATCTCCAGCACTTCAGCAATGGATTTACCGTTCAGCTTGTAGGCAAGTACTTCTTCTTTAAATCTTTTCCCCCCACACACTTCGCATGGCAGCTTCACGCTATCGAGGAAAGCGAGGTCTGTGTACACAACACCTAACCCTTGGCAGTTCTCGCATGCGCCTTTGGAGTTGAAGCTGAACAAGCCTTGGTTCACCTTGTTTGCAGAAGCAAAAGCCTTGCGCACATCATCCATAATCCCCGTATACGTTGCGGGATTCGAGCGGGTTGACACGCCAACGGCCGATTGGTCGATGACGATGGCATCCGTATGCTCGCTGAGAAATATCTCGTTAATCAGCGTACTTTTGCCTGAACCGGCAACCCCCGTAACAACGGTCAGCACACCGGTTGGAATATCGACAGTCACGTTCTGCAAGTTGTGTAAGGAGGCATTCTTGATCGACAGCTGGCCGGATGGCTGTCTGCAAACGTGTTTCAGCTGGAGCGGCCTCTTCATATGCGTACCCGTCAGGGTGCCGGACGCCAATAGGCCTTGATAGCTGCCTTCATACATAATCGTACCGCCGCGGCTGCCGGCATGCGGCCCAACGTCAACGATATGATCTGCGATTTTAATCACATCCGGATCATGCTCCACGACGATCACCGTATTTCCCTTGTCCCGCAGCTTCTGGAGCAATTCATTAAGCCGGTGCACATCACGGGGATGCAAGCCAACGCTTGGCTCATCGAAGATGTACGTGACATCCACCAGACTACCGCTCAAGTGCTTTACCATCTTCACCCGCTGCGACTCACCGCCGGACAATGTGTCCGTCTCGCGATCCAGCGTCAAGTAGTCAAGCCCGATATCCACCAGATGCTGCAGCCGCTCCGTGAGCGACTTGACGACCGGTGCGGCAACCGCATCGTCGATTTCCCGAATGACGCGAATAAGCTGTCCGACCTCCATGGAGGAGAGATCGGCTATGTTGCGTCCATTGATTTTGCAATTCAGCGCAGCTTGGCTGAGTCTGGCGCCGTGACAACTGTAGCAGGTCCCTTCTGAAATGTACGGAGTTACAGCTTTCTGTGTGCGCTCGGACATCGTTTTCAAATCCCGCTTGATATACTTATTCGTGAACTTCTCGAAGACACCTTCCACTGTAATATTGACAGCCTTGCCGGCGAATTGCATCTCTACTTTCCTAGCTTTGCTGTACAACAGTTGATCCAGTTCCGCTTCCGAATAATCGCTCAGCTTCTTGTCGGGATCGAAGGCCCCCGTCTGGATAATCATCGACCAATCCATGCTGTTCACGGAATAATCCGGCAGCATAATGGCTCCTTCATTCAAGGACTTGGACTTATCCAGCGCTTTGCTTATGTCAATGCCCAGCCTGCGGCCAATCCCGTTACATTCAGGACACATCCCCTGCGGATCGTTAAACGAGAACATGTTGGATTGTCCAATAGGGGGTTGACCTACTCGGGAGAACAGAAGTCGGAGAATGGGAGAAATATCGGTAATCGTGCCCATCGTGGAATGAGATCCGCCGCCTAGACGCTTCTGATCCACAATAACAGCCATGCTCAAGTTCTCTATTGCGTCTGTATCCGGCTGCGGATAACGAGGGAGGAAATTCCGCACGAACAAGCTGAAATTTTCATTCAGCAGTCGTGTGGATTCTGCAGCTATCGTATCGAATACGATAGATGACTTGCCGGATCCGGATACCCCGGTGAAGATCGAGATCTTCCGCTTGGGAATGCGCAAGGAAACGTTCTTGAGATTATTCTCCCTTGCTCCTGAGATGACAATATACTCCTGGTGGAAATCGCTCATGCTAACATCCTTCCTATAGCAAAATTTTCTACCTATACACTCATTGTACCATTCTAAAAAATCAAAGGAAAAGTAAAGGTTACGATAGCAGCCCACAGTCCGTATATCGGCAAATATTTTGTGACCGCGTCCTGGACGACCCAAAGCCCTGTTTTATTTTGCAGAAAACGCATATAAGAGATCATAATCCATATTAGATTGGTCCAGACAAGGAGATTTACACCAAGAACAGCAATTCTGTTGGGCGTAATCCCATACGAAGACAGCCTGAACACAATGGCCGATAAAGCCACACTGTCTATGAGAAGCGCGAGAATAATCAGTACAAAATTCAGGTAATCCGAAATGTTCTTTTTCTCTTCCTTGCCACTCTCCGTAATGGAGAAAATGGTGACGGCTAATACGGCAAGGAGTATACCGTTGAAGGAAAGGAGAAAATCGCGATCCATGAATGGATTTTTCCCCACGGAAATCACCGTTACGAGATAGGCCACCAAGGTGACCAACACAAGAGGGCTAAAGATTTTTGCGATATATGGGGCAATATTCTTAGCAAGCTTAAGGTTTCTTGACACCAGATACGTTGCTACGATGGCGAGTGCGGCAGCTCCGAATAAGACAACGTTTTTAAAATAAAATTCCGCTATATCCATGCCCACAAAGCGAAATAACTGCATCGTTAATGCGGTTAGCAGACCTCCACTGATTGCCATAATGGCGTAGAGAATGCCAAATTCCCCATTAAATTTAAGATAAGCTAATCTTGCATTGCCTTTGCGGTAGTCATTTCCTGTAAACGCAAGCCCTACTAAGACCCATAAGAAAATGGGAAGATGGATATATGCCAAGACAATACTGTCGGTAGTTTCGAGGGGCAGCGTATTCAGATAAATGCCTGAGATGACGAATAGGCCAGTAAGGATATACAGAATATTTTTTCTAGGGAAATTATTGTATACGAAATAGGCGGCAACAAAAGGCAGTATGCCAAAAACAAGGTTCAAATGAGCTATGGTGTGCTGTTCAGCAAACAGGAAAATGAACCTGCTGACCAGTCCGGCCAAAATGGCTAGAATGCCCATGGAAATAAAATCCTTTTGGAACAAGGATGATTTCTCTGTATTCGCCGACTCCCTGAAATTCAGTCTTTCAAACCATATTGCGAGAACCTGCGAATCCGGGTTTAGTTCCCAAGCGTGTGTGAAAGATTTTCTGAAAGTTTCAGGATCTTTTCGAAACAGACGCTCCAATTCATGAGGGTTAGCCAGATTTTTAATAACCAGATTGCTAATCTCCATATCCGTCTTCCCCTTCCGTATCGCCGCCGCTTTGATATTCTAAAATGTCGCCAGGCTGACAGTCCAAAGCTTTGCAAATCGCTTCTAACGTTGAGAACCGAATCGCTTTGGCCTTCCCATTTTTCAGAATGGAGAGGTTCGCCATAGTGATGCCAACCCGCTCCGTCAGTTCGGTTACGCTCATCTTTCGTTTCGCCAACATCACATCAATATTGATAATAATTGCCACAGGGGTTCACCTCTCCTCAGACCGTCAAATCATTTTCAGATTTTATATCGATTGCCTCTTTCAAAAGCTTTTGAAGAACTGCTGCGAAAACAGCAATGACGAAGGAAGCACCTATCAAAACCAACCCGATCACAATGATGCCTGGCGCATCGTCTTTCTCCGCAATGAGATAAAAAAGCGGCAAGCCAATCACATACAAGCCACTGAATGTCATTGCACAGTATTTGATAATCTTAAGAGCTCGCACAGACAATTCCGAGAAAGCTGTACTCTTGTCAATATAGCCTAAAAGTTTAAAAGCTTGATACAGAGCTAAGTAAAAAGGTATCGCCGTGGCATACAAATCCATCATTACCAGAACATCCAAATAATCATGATCCGGATACAATTCTACAGCGTAGTTCGCTATCTTTGGCACCAAATAAATGCATAATGCCAGTACTGGGATTCCAATCAGAAATAAGACAATTTTTAAAAATAGGGTTGAGCCTCGTTTCATTACCATGCACCTCACTTCATTATTTTCGATTTTAATTTAACACATAGTTTATCGTTTTTCAATAAATAATTACCGATTATAGCTATATATTTATTCTTATTTTGAATTTCATCGGCGATAAATAGAAAAAGAGCACTCCTCATGACAAGGAAATGCTCTTTCGTCTTCCCTACTCTCCATCATCCATAGTTAGCTGTATATACTTCCAGAATTTTGGCATCCAAAGCCGTTCGATTCATTTTTTTAAGTCCTGCATGGATGACTTTGAGAGCTCTATCATTCAACTTTGCGCCGTCCCCAATCATGTCGAGATCTCCTTCATACTTCAGTCCCGCCTTGCTATCAATATCTACTTTCATGGAACTATCGTCGATAAAAGCCGGCAATGATAAAATATGAATAATTTTCGCCGGTTTCTTCACCGCCATTTTTTCTTTGTAACCATTGGCTTCGGCCCTGCTTTTCGTAATAAAGGAATGGCCTTTGCTCCACTTATTATAAGTGGCATTAGCTGCGGCGTTGTCACGGCCATGCGTGCTGATCCCTGATCCTTTTCCGCCCTTACTCGCTTTGATGCCTCCGGCAAGAATATCCGCTACATTTTCCTCAAACGTTGCGTGGTAGAAAATACAAGCTGCTAATACCGCTTGAATCGCTTGTTCAATGGCTCCACCAGGATCGGCAATAGCATCATTCTGCTGATTTTTTCTGGGGTTTAGGAAGATAGCTTTGAATGGCTCCCGATTGACGATGATTTCTGCCAGTTCCCTCTCGGTATGTTCTGTGTTCACATAATCTGCCATAGCATCCCTTATATTGCCCCCGTAGTTCGGCATGCCATCTTTCCCTTCGCTTCGATCCCTCATTTTCGTCCATAAAGCACTAAGCTTCGTATGCGTCCAGGTGACTTTGGTTTCATCATCAAGCGATCGTTGAACAAAAGTCCCTTGAGCTGTTTGCGGCGTAATACGCCTTTGAACCATAGTAGCCACAGCTTGATTGCCAATTGTGCGTTGAAGCAGCATCATTTGCGATAAACTCGACATAGATGTTGTATCCAAACTTAGTTGATCGGATGTTGTTGCAGCGTCCATGGATTTGCTAGTAGGACTAGACGTACTTGGTTGCCGCACCATATGTTGACTTCCCGCTGAACTCATGATCCATCCCCTTTTCACAATAAACATGCCATTTTATAGAAAATTATACCTTACTAATGACTTTTGTTCACTTATTTATTGTAGGTAAGAGGGGAATACTGGAGGGATCTGATTTTCAAGGAGTACACCTATGGAGTCCGCCGAAAAAATAACAGGAACGCAAATAAGTTTATTAATTTTTTCATTTGTAGCGCCTACTGTCATTCTTGTCATACCAGGCTTGATGTCGACAATCTCAAAGCAAGATGCTTGGATAACGATTCTCCCTGCGTTTTTGATCGGTGCATTAACAATTATGGTGATGACAACTTTATCGAAACGTTATCCGGGTCAGTCGATTATTCAGTACAGCTGTCAAATCATTGGGAAATGGCCTGGGAAATGTTTGGGATGCTACTATATTTATTCCTGGATCAATTTTGATTTCGTCATCCTGAATCAACACGTACAATTTATCAACACGGTTCTGCTGATGAGAACGCCTTCCATCGTGATTAGCCTAACATTGGCGATTTTATGCGGGATTGCCGTCTATATGGGGATCGAAGCTATCGCAAGAGTGAATGAGTCCCTGTCTTTGCTCATTCTTGTTTTGTTGATTCCTCTCTTGATTCTCATGCTTACGGAATCAGATCCGGAACGGCTGCTTCCAATTCTAGGCAAAGGAATCGTACCTGTCCTTCAAGGGTCTGTTTTTCCTACCGCTTACTTAAGTCAATTTTATATATTGGGATGGCTTATTCCATTTATGAATCAACCGAATAAAGCAACCAAAGCTTCGTTCATTTCTTTGTTTACCATCTCAGGCCTTCTCGCGATTACGATTATACCGCTCATTATGGTCTTTGGGCCGTTAACGAAAAAATTGACGTTTCCCGTGCTTAGCGTGATTCAGTATGTTGGTTTGAAAGGAAGCTTTGAACGTTTAGAGGCATTAGCGGTAGCTATTTGGGTTATGGGATGCTTTATCAAAATATCTCTAACTTTTTTTATCATCTGTTTAAGTTTAGGGCATCTTTTTAACATTAAACGATATAAGGACTTGGTCATCCCAATAACGATTTTGTCCGTGTTTGGTTCGATTTCAATTTTTGTCAATTATTCGACCGATTTGTCAAGTTATTTGAACTACACGTACCCTAGCTATGCCTTATTAACACATCTAGTATTACCGCTAGGCTTACTCTTGATTGATTCCACAAAAAGGCGTTGGAAGAAATCCGTTCATTAGCATTCAACGGTTTAGAATAAGCTTGCCAATCGGCTGAAATAACAAATTCAAAGGTGTTGTTGTGCTTGGAATATCAATATGGGCTGCCAATAGCGAGCCGAGAATCGTGCATATTCCCATCAAGCAGCCATATAAACCAGCCGTTACAGGCTGGTTTTTCTTAAGAAACATGCGAACTTTATATAACGTCCAACCCAACATGACAATAATAAAAGTTACGATTTGTAAGATCATTTTCTAAATCTCCTATTCATAGAAGGAAGAATGTACCATTCCCGCTCCTTTTAGCGCCAAATGTACTTCGATGGATATCTCCGCCTCTGGAAAATGCCTGTCCCATTGATCTTTCAAAGCCTCCCACTGGTTCGGGTTATTTTTATAAACTTCTTGGCCGAAGCCCACGCTGTCTACTTGATATTTCTTTTGTATTTTAGACAAAAAATCTTGTACTTGCTTTTTGGCCGCATCCTCCAGCGCCTTTTTAATTCGTTTCATATTGTCAGGATCCGTAATATCCAAAGCGGAAGTATTCTCAACCAAACTGCCTTGACCTTCCAGTTTGATTTTGAATTGTACCGAATCTTTCGCATTTTGCGTAATGATTTTACCTTTCGTATGGATGAGCATCATCCCGACTTCCCCTGAACTTTGAGGAACATTTGCCGTGATTCTGCCGTACTTCAGCTTGTCAGTCACCCACATGAACGCTAAAGTTTCATTGACATCCAATAACCCGGATAATTTGTACCCTTTAAATACACCGGCACCTGCAACCTTATAAATTTGCCTATGTTCATGATTGGAGTCAATCTCAGGTTCAATTAACCCGACGACGGGTTGAACCCCCTCACTATCGGATGAAATGAAGAAGTCCCGCAAGGTGACGGCAACATCATCTCCCGAAAGTTGCAATTCTTTGGCCACTTCACTTGGAATTTCTTTTAGAAGAGACTCCATCTTCCTCTCGTTCTTCCCATCCCCGTCTTTAACTACCATGATATAAGCCTTCAAACGATTCCTGGGGTCGTGCGTAAAGATATCCAATAAATTTTCCGTTCCATGTCTAGCTAAACGCTCACTAATAAATACAACGCTGCGGTGAGAGTAAAACAAGCTATGAGAGCTCTTCTTCTGCAGTTTTTGATGAACTTCATTGCCTGTTTTTCCTTCAGCAAATATGACATAAGAATTTTGATTATTGCTGCTCCCGCCACCGCTAACTCCGCCTTTGGAAGTTGTAGGCGCGGCGATTTGCAGATAACATATGATGTTCCCATTATCCGCAAGGTCAAGCGCAGTAGCCGTAACAAAAGCTATATCATTCATTTCCGTACGATCCCAACAACCGCTAAGGAAGAAGAATACAAGAAGAATGATATATTTGAATAAGCTCATCTCAATCCCCCCCAGTCCAAGTATCTCCTCAACTTCAGAATGGTTAATTCTGCTCCCCCTCTTGATTCGGCCTTATGGAGGGGCGGAATTTAGCCCAAATCGGAATCCGTATCAGGACATCTTTTAAAGCCGTTAGCTTCAGCGGAGCAACTGGCGAGAAATACAGACTTCCGAATGAACGAAGGTTGGTCACATGCAGCATAATGGCTAGAAGCCCTAGTACAATGCCGTAGAGGCCTAAAAACCCCGCTAAAAATAACATGGGAAATCGGAGCAATCGAATTCCGTTTGCGAAACTGTAACGTGGGATCGTAAAGGCTGAGATCCCCGTTATGGACACGATAATTACAACCGGCGCAGAAATGAATCCTGCTTGAACCGCTGCTTGGCCAATGACCAAACCTCCGACAATGCTTATGGCTTGGCCAATCTGTTTCGGCAGACGAATGCCTGCTTCTCTCAAGGCTTCAAAAATAATTTCAATTAACAAAGCCTCAACCATTGCTGGAAAAGGAACGGCATCCCTTGAGGAGGCAATACTTAGCACAAGATTGGTAGGGATCATCTCCTGGTGGAAAGTCGTAATGGCTACGTACATGGGAGGTGCGAATATGGCAAAAATAATGAAGAAAAAGCGAATCCAACGTACAAAAGTAGCGATTGGCCAACGGATATAATAATCTTCGCTTGCTTGGAGACCTGTCCAGAATGTCATCGGAACTACAATAACAAAAGGCGTGGTGTCGACAAGTATGGCTACTTTCCCTTCAAGTAATTCAGCAACCACCACATCCGGGCGTTCTGTACTATGGACTTGGGGAAATGGTGAATACGGTTGATCCTCAATAAATTCTTCTATATTCCCTGAGTCAAGAACACCCTCGAGCTTGATTGGCTTTAATCTTGCTTTTACTTCGTCAACGACGGTTTGGGATGCAATCCCTTTCAAATACGTAATGGCTACTCGAGTCTTGGAAAGCTCACCAAGGGTGATATACTCCATTTTTAACTTGGAAGTTTTGAGTCTGGCACGTATCAGGCTAACGTTGGTTGAAATATGTTCAATAAAACCATCCCTCGGGCCGCGTATAACGGGCTCGGACGATGCTTCATCAATACTTCGCTTGGATGTACCCGGAATCGAAACTGTCGTCACGATGCTGCTGCCCGTTGAAAGAATGGCTGCGTGGCCATCTAAAATGTTAGCAACGGCTTCCGACACTTTTGTCGTGCGAATTGTAGTCCCGATGGAGATCATTTCGCTTTTCAAATCGCCAGATTCCTTCGGATATGTATCACTTGTCAGACTCGTTAACAATGGCTTAATAACATTCTCTTCAAGTGTTGTTTTATCAATTAAACTCTCTATATAAACAATGAGCCAATGCACGTTCTGGTTAACATCTATCCTTCTGTAAACCAAGTCCGAACAGTCCTCAAACGTTTCTTGCAGCAACTTTTCGTTCTGTTCAATTTCCGCGGTGAATGGAGTAGAACTGTCTTCCTCCAGAAAGGAACTTTTCGTACCAGGAGGATATTTGTATGAACGAAATTTACCTATTTTTAACCAACTCATGCAAGATCCTCCTAGTCAGCACAATCATTGCTATTATGCCGAATCGAGCGAAACCTATGCGAAAAGTACTTACGGCGCCGCAGGAAGTGCAAAAAAAGACGAAGCAACCTCGCTGTTGCCCCGTCCCTTATTCTTATCTTGCTTTATTATACAAAGGATAATCGACTTTCGTCGGAATTTCTACGATAAACAAACGAAGCTTCTCATCCTCGGCGCGAATGTTCACTTCTACTTCTTCTTCAGTTTGTACAATAGCAAAGTCTTTGTTTGTAAAAGAAACGCGATTCGCTTCCGTAGTCCATAGGATACCAGATTTGCCGCGAAACGCTAAAGCTGCGAACGTACGGTTGGGCAATAGCCGATGAACGTACGTTGCCCCGGCCTCAACTTCGATATCGTACATGTTGACGTCGGTTACAAGCTTTTGAATCGGAGAACCTTCCCCTACTACCGTTTTCACGTTGATGCCATCGTGGGAACTACGAGGGAATTCTTCGTCATGGAAAAAGGTATACATCGGTTTACGATTCAACGCCTCTTGTAAATAAGGTTCCAACCAGATTTGAAAACCTTCGTATCCCGCACCGACGGTCTCTGCGTGTTGCATACCCGATCCGGTTTGCATTAACTGAACATCCCCTGCTTCAAGTGTACTCTCTGTGCCGAGCGTATCCCGGTGAGTTCCTTTTCCGTTGATACCGTAAGTTAGAATTTCAAAGCCTTGATGAGGATGAAAGCCGATGCCGCCTTCCTTCACCGCATGCCCCCATGACCAATAGAAAAGAGGTCCAAGCCGCACGGTAGCGGCTCCTTGGCCTGAAAAGCCTAGCGGCTTCTGCGCATATATCCTGCCTCCGTCGAAAGATTCTTTCCCTTGAAACTCAGGGCCTAGGATCTGTATGTTCATTGTAATCTCTCCCATCTATGCCAGACATAAATTGTTAATATTATATATAATATAAAAATAGGATATTTTCATTGATAAAAATGACCCTCTTTGTTTCAGTTAGAGGGTCGTTTTTGCGTCATACCAAAGATTATGACTTATTTTCATCTTCCTGTGCGGTTGCATTGCTTTGACGATTCTTAATGCCGTATCCAATTTTCTTAAGCAGGACAATGAGTTCATGCTTCTCTTCATCCGTCACAAAGGACAAATCGTCGGAGATCGCTTGGACATGCGTTGGAAAAATCGTATCAAAATAGCTTCGCCCTTCACTAGTCAACACCACATTCACCTTGCGGCGATCTCCTGGAATGGGAAGGCGTTCCACGAATCCCTTCTTCTCAAGCTTATCCACCACATAAGTGATACTCCCGCTTGGAATCGAGAATGTGTCACTAATTTTCTGTATAGGGTGCGGACCTTTATTGTATAGAAACTCAAGAATTTGGAACGTTTCGATGCTGAGATCAAAGCTATCAATGCTGCGTTCCATGCTGTCAAACAACTCTTTTACCATGTTTCTTATGACGCGTATAAGCCTTAAATCAAGCTCTATACCCTCTTTATCGCGTTCAGTCATACGTCAACCACCTTATCTTGCTTTCTTATACACAAGGATATTCGACTTCCTCAGGAATTTCAATTAGAAAAAAATCGAACGTCTTCTGCTTCAGCACTATTTGTAAGAAAAATTGCGTAGACATGTGCTCATATTTAACTTACTTCAGTTCAAAATAATAACAATAACAGCCAGGATGAAAAGAATGATTGGCATCATCGCTTTAGCAACTGGATCTTTCACGCGAACCAAGTGGACAAGAGCCGCAACAAACATGGTGATTGCCATAAGAATAGCACCGATCAAAGCATAAGGACTAACCCAAATACCAATAATAATGATAGCGGCCGACAACACTTCTACCAAACCAGTAAAAACTCTCATTCCCGACGATAACCGATAGCGCTTGAACTCGTCTACCATCTGTTTGCTGCCGAACTTCATGAAACCAAACAGCAGAAACCCGATCCCTAAAATAATTTGAAGCACGATGGACAAAATATGCATGTGAATCACTCCTATGAATAATTTGTATAACGTTAGTTATTCTATTATTAGAATATATATTAGTCAAGACATAATTTTAGAACTGCTTGAAAGAACAAAATAAGGAGATTGCCATGTGGCAATCTCCTTGAATTCTAGTCATCAGGCCAACTTTCCATCCGGTAAGCCATTTCCCAGAACATATATTCATACCGCGTCGTGTTCAGAAAAATCTCTTCCAGCCTATTGAGTTCGGCTTCCGGCTTCCCTTCGGCGAGCTGATCGAGCAGCCCGATGCACCACTGCGCTAACTCTCCGAATTCTTCCGAGCTGTACATCTTAATCCAGTCTCCATAATAGGAATGTTCGCTCGCTCCGGTCAATCGGCTTAGCTCCTTGCCAATTTCAGAATAACTCCACATACAAGGAAGCAGCGCCGCGGTTAACTCGGCTAACGATCCGTTTTGCGCCGTATGCAGCATATAATGCGTATAAGCCAAAGTAATCGGGGAAGGTTTGGCCTGTTCCAACTCCTCTTCCGTGATCCCGAAGCGAGCGGCATATGCCCTGTGAAGGGACATTTCTTCATTCAATGTGGAGTCCAGCAGAGCAGCAAACTTACCCATAACCGCCAAATCATCCGATTTGACCGCTCCTAACGCGAACAGTTTGGCGTAATCTTTTAAATACACATAGTCTTGAATCATATAAAAGCGAAACTTCTCCAAATCTAATGTGCCGTCTCCCATTCCCTGAACAAACGGATGGGCGTGGTTCCTCCGCCACACCGGTTGCAGTCGATCATATAAACGTTTAGAAAAAGTCATTGTCTTATCCCCTTTTTAATTAATCTAGTAGCCAAACAAAAAAACCGCTTTCTGATAGAAAGCGGCCGCGTTATGACAGGTACCCAAACGACAAACAACCACTTCCCTTCGCTAGCATTACCTAGATCAGGTGTAAGGGTTAAGACGAACGTCTTTCTCAGCTATAATAGCACCCCTAGTGTTCAATACGATTCAATTGTCTAGTCAAATCTTACCACAACCTGTTATTGCAGCCAATCCCCTACCATGCCTGAAATCTCCCACTGTCCATCTGAACGGCCCGCCAGCACGATAGAGTTGCCTTGCAGGTTGGTTCCAATCAGGGTCTTTCCTCCTGCGGGTGTCAGAATCGTCTTCCCCGGTTGTGTTTGCAAATTAAGCCGATACGGAGCTTCCACAAAAAATGTGTAAGTGACGCTGGCTTTCGCTGTTGGCAGCAGCAAGGTGACCTCAGCGGATGCGCCAGCATTGGTGATTTTGAAGCCTATGTAATCAAAAGTGACGGATCCGGAAGAAGGATACGCTTGAATAGGCAGAGGCTGTTTGATGGCATAGATATCCTCGGCTGAGGGGTCAATGGCATAGAGCTTTTGGCCTCCGCCTTTGACGGAGCAGCCTAAATAGGAGACGTTCCGCAGCAATTCTGCGTTGTTTTTCTTTAACGAGAATCCACGCTTAATCAGCGGAACCTGACGCGTATCTACGGATTCGCAATCCCTATAAACCGCGTTTCCGATCGCGGTTCTTACCTGCGACGGCACCGTTGTGAGGATGAACGAGGAGCCATAACCATAAGGGTCTTCCGGCTGGTTAACCGTGTTACAGTTTATCGCCCGGCACCGAATATAGGAGCGCTTCGCGCCATCGGCCGAGAAAGATAAGTCCGAAAATCCGGCGTACTGCTCACTTTCCGCGATACAATCAATCAATTTGATCTCGCCTTGTACGGCTTTCGTGCCATCTCCACCATAATTCATGGAGAAACCAAACGAATTCCCTTTCGTTTTGCACTTATCAAACACGATATCGATGGGCTCACTGGCAGCTGTTGGTTTCAGCAAAGTGACCAGGAATCCCCTGCCCGTATTCCCATCCGCCACACATTGGATGAAGCGGATATTTTTCAGCAAATCAAGTTGACCATTCGGTTCAATGTCGACTCCGCTTTGCGGAGCTGTTCCCTTCGTGCCCGAGAAGCGGCAGTCCTCCACAGTGAGACCGTCTACGGAGATTACAGAGAGTCCTTGTCTTCGGTTATTATCCGCGCGGCAATTACGAAGCACAATATTCCGGCAGAAACCTACCGTCGATTCGAAATAGCCGATATAAAAGCCATCTCCACCGCTGTCATTCGCATTGATATTCTCAATAACAATATTCTCCGAACCGCTGATGTCAAAAATATGAGCTTGTTCGCCTGTTGTATACGCCGCCTTGTTCATACGTAACGTTGAGCCGTTTCCGTTGATATACACGTCTTTAACGGTTTTGATGCGAATCAATCGTTCGTAGACTGGCCCTACTTTACTCAGTGTATCTACTGCTTGTATGACGGTCCCCGGCTCGAATTCAATCGCAATTTGACTTGGAATAAACAATTGGCCTGTTAAATAAAAGCCAGTTCGCTGCTTGGGAATAAACAATTTGTGACCGGACGCGGTATTTAGCGCTGTCTGTAAGGCCTGCGTGTCATTCGTTACGCCATCTCCTTTGGTGCCGAACCAAGAAGCAAGCAGCGTATCCCCGTAAATCCGCTTGAACCGCTTGCCGTTAGTGGACACAAGTACGGTTCCCGTGTTATCTACGGATGTAGTGTCGTTCGGGTCATATCGGAAAAAGCCCTCCTGCATCTCGTTCGTTACGTAATAAGCGAGCGTAGGATCAGGTTCGAGCTCGACTCTCAGGTCCTCCAACTTAACTGCGATGCAGAATTTCGTGTCCAGAATCTCAAGCAGCTCGGTTTTTCGTTTTTTAATCGCCATGCCATATACAGAGCTTGTGACGGATTGGTCGCTGGCAAAGGCGGTAGACTGACCTGCTACCTGCCATAATCCGCCGGAAACAGCAGCAATTCCTCCTATCCCTAGCGTGGCCAGCAATTTCCTGCGGCTAATTAATGGCTCTTTATGTCCTTCCCTCTCCGCTGCTCCCTCTGCGTCCACCGGAGCAGCCGCTTCTTCCATTTCTTGCGATTGGTTAGATTGTTTAGACATAGCTGTAGTCACTCTCCTTTTCCCGATGCGGGCCATTTGTTGGAGTTCCGTAAAGTCAGCCTTTCAATCCAGTTGAAGCGATGCCTTGAACGAAGTATTTTTGCGCAAATAGAAATACAACAAGGACGGGGACAATGGTGATGACGGCACCAGCCATGATCAGGGTCATCCGGTTTTGAACTTCATTTTTCAGGAAAAGGAGCCCAAGTGGCAGGGTAAACATCTGTTTATTTTGCAAGTAAATAAGTGGTTCTAAAGTGTTATTCCAAGCGCTGATGAAAGTGAATACGGCAAGTGCGGATAAGGCAGGTTTCGCTAAAGGAAGGTAGATTTTATAGAAAATTTTCCAAGGGTTCGCCCCATCCACCCAAGCCGCGTCATACAGTTCCTTCGGGAGTGTTTTATAAAATTGGTGCAGCAGGAAGATGCCAAAGGCCCCACCGAGGAAGCTCCTCACAATGAGAGGATAATACGTATCAAGCGCTCCGAGAGATTTCCAGATAAAATACGTTGGAATCATCGTAATTTGGGATGGCAGCATCATTGTGCCAAGCATCGCCAAAAATATCAGGTTCCTGCCGCGAAATTGGAAAAATGCCAACCCATAAGCTACGATCGCGCAGGAAGCTACGGTTCCGATTAAATCCATGAACGTGACAAAAATGCTGTTCATCGTGTACTGCAGAAAGTTGACCTCGATCCAGACCTGCCGGTAATTTTTCCAAACGAACGGGTCCGGGATCAGTTTGGGAGGCAACGTTAGTTCCGAGCCTGCTGCTGTCAATGATGTTGAGAGCATGTATAGAAAAGGAACAAGCATAAGAACGGAACCGATGCCTAAAATCGCATAAGCGGCAACTTTTAGACCGGTGTAGGCATTATTCATAATGCACCCACCTCTTTTCCGTTACCTTCTGAACAATGGTAATGGCTAGAATGACGAGGAACAGTCCCCATGCCATTGCGGATGCGCTGCCCATTTTGAAATTGAGGAAGGAATCACGATAAATCAAGATGTTAGGCACCATATTCCGGTCGGCGACAGAAATGACGTCACCAAGCATGACTAGAAACACATCAAACGCATGAAAAGCGGAGATCGTTGAAAGGATCATGACCATATAGACCATGGGGGACACGATCGGCATCGTTATTTTGGTAAAAAGCGTCCAACCCGTCGCCCCATCCATCCGTGCCGCTTCCAGCATTTCTTGGGAGATATTCTGCATGCCAGCTAAAATGAGGACCATCGAATACCCGGCGCCCTTCCAGATGTTTACAAGCGCAATTGAACCAATAACCAACCACCATTTCCCACTGCGTATCCAATCGACCGGTTGAAGTCCGAGCGTATGCAAAATCCAGTTCAGCAGGCCGTACTCATTGTTGTAAATCCACAGCCAGATCATGCCCCCTGCGACCCATGGCGTGATCACAGGGAGAAAGTAAATCATCCGGAACAAGGATTTGCCACGAATCTGCTGATTGAGCAAATAAGCAAGAATAAGCGCAGTGAATGTCTGTAGCGGAACGAACAATACGGCAAAATAACCGACGTTGCGCATCGAAAGCCAGAAAACTTTCTGGTGCAGGAATTGGCTCCAATTACGCAGTCCGATCCATTGCGGCGGGTTGAATAGATCCCACTTCGTAAACGTTAAATAAAGGGAAAATACGAAGGGAAACAAGAAGAAAATCAGCAGTTGCAGGACAAAAGGTACGGTGAAGACGAAGCCCCACCAGCCTTGTTTGCGCATCGGAGCACCTCTTTTCAAGTCCAATCCGGTTTATTTGTTTTCGTCGAGTACGCCTTGGACTTTCTGCTGAATTTCTTTGGCGCCATCCTCCGGTGTTCGCTTGCCATCCATGATATCGTTCAGGATCGGACCGGCAGCTGCGCGCCACTCGTTCCAGGATGCGTTCTCATCCAGGGTCCCCCCCGCTTCTTCGATCCCTTTCGTATAAGCCTTCTTGTTCACCGGTTTCGTCGTTGATTTCTCGAGCTCAGCCAGCGCTGTTTTCTTCACTGGCAAGCTTGTGCCGCTTTCTGAAAGCAAGCCTTGACCCTCATCGCTCAAATAGTACTTGAGGAATGTCCAGGCTGCCTCTTTCACTTCAGGCTTAGACTTGGAATAAACAATCCACTGGTTCACAACCATCGGAACAAAGCGTTTGCCATCCATGCCGATCGGCATTTTGACAGTGTCCCAATCAAGGTCTGGTTTATTTTTATTCAGAGAGACTTGCGTGGCGTACTGGAAAAAGGTCATGGCCACTTTCCCGTTTTCGAAAAATTTGCCGGTAGTTGCCGCTTCTCGCGTAGGGCTAATCTTCAGCTTGTTGATGGTATCGGCCCATGCTGTTAGTCCTTGAATCGACTTGGGATCTGTGAAATTCGATTTGGTTAAGGTCGAATCGAGAGCGGAACCGCCGTATGCCCTCATCCAAGGAAGCCATCCTAACGTGATATTGTTGCCTGCCTGGAAGCCATAAATATCCGGTTTTCCATCCCCGTTCGTATCTTTCGTCAACTTTTTGGCGGTTTCAATCATATCGTTATAAGTCCAGTCGTCGGTCGGGAAAGGAACGTTATTGTCTTTAAAAATTTGTTTATTATAGGCTAGCGCGCCTGGGTTGATGCCATGTGGAATCCCGTAAATTTTGCCATCCAATTTAGCGGAGGTCAGTGCACTCACATAGTCGTCGGTCTTCAGATCGCGCTTGATGTACGGTTCCAGATTTTCCGCTACCCCGCGTTTCCCGTAACCAAGCACAACAGCATTTTCTTGCAGCCAGAGATCTGGGGGATTATTTCCCGCGATACGAGTGACGATTTTCGTGACAAAATCCGCCCATGGCGTTTCCTCGATTTCCAGCTTAATATTCGGATATTTCGCTTGGAAATTTGTGATAATCTTCTGGCTGGTGATGTCATAACCGCCGGGTAAGCCGATTTTCAACGTGACATCTTTCAAGGGGGCTGCTGTTGCCGTTCCTCCTGAATCGTTAGGCGTAGTAGCCGCCGGTTTACCGGTTGAACAGGCTGTGAGGAGAGATAGAGCTACCATAAATCCAATAACGGTTGTCTTTTTGCTCATGCGTATGACCTCCCATTAAGAACAATTTTGAATCAATGTCACCTGTCTTTATGAAATTGCATGAAGGATTTGGCCATCCAGCAGCAGTTGTTTACGCAGCAGCCCGTAATCCAGGTCTTGCAATGCGCATTGTTGCTGCAGCGCTAATGCGGCTGCCGTAGCTGCGGATTGGCCAAGAATCATAAACACGGGCTCCATTCGAATGGACCCATATGCAATATGCGAGGAAGACAAGCATACGGGCACAACGAGGTTGGTACATTCCTCCCCTTTTGGAATAATAGCTCGATACGAAATCGGATAAGGTCCATTGGGACTGATTTCAACATTGCCTTCGTTGATGCACCGACCGTCCAGCACCAAACGCCGGCAGTTGTGCGAATCCATGGTATAGGCGGCTAAACCGACGGAATCCTCTTCAACCTTAAAATGGCGGCAATGATGCTCAGTCATCACAACGTCCGATCTCATACGCCTCGCTTCGCGGATATAGAGCTGATGCGGCCATCCGCCCGTAGTCGTAAATTCGTCAGCCGGAAGTCCCCACATCGTAACCTCCGCTCGAATGGCTGCAGGCACTGTGTCGTCATTCGCCAGAAAATAAAGCATGCCCATATTATAATGAAGATGCTGTTGAAAGAGCTGTTCGCGAACCGCATAACTCGCTTCTGGCCAAGCATAGTTACGCCCAATATAATCGGTCGAGACAGCGCCCCAATTATTCAAGTCACTTTTGCCGCCAGGCATCACCTTGTTGAGCTTTAAAGCATCCCAGACACCACTGCGAATATATCTCGCCAGTAAAGCGAATTCGTCTCGGTTATAGTTGGGCGGTTCAGAGTAAGGAAGTTGATTATCCGGGTTGCTGCTCAAACAAATTCGGAAATTATAAGCCTGCACCGAATTATCGCCTTGACCTTGCACGCCTGGCTGCGCATCGGAAATGCCTGGCAGCAGCCCGCTGTCTATCTTTCCTTCGATCACATACGGGTCTACCCAAGCCGTAAAGTTATGTTTGGGATGACCAAAATGGATCCCGTTCAAAATCTCTTTGTACACTGTGTTGGATTCTCTGCCCACATGATAGGAAACACCTGCTCTTGCGAGCAAATCGCCCTCATACGAAGCATCAATAAACATTGGGGCTGCATAGATGTTGCCGTCTTCCATTTTGATTTGCGTGATACGCCCTGATTGAAGTTCTACCGATTCTAGATGCTGCTCAAAATACACCGATATTTCAGCTTGCTGCAGCCATTCCGTGAAAATCCGCTCCGCCACATGGGGCTCTAACGCCCAAGTCCTTCCATCCGGCTCATCGCTGCCGTAGTGTTTTCCCAATGCTTGATAAAATTCGCTGGATATCCCGCCAATCGCCGTCATGTTCCCGACATCCGTTCGTCCGAGGCCGCTTGACGTCATTCCGCCTATATGTTGGCTGAATTCGGCAATGACGGCTTTCAAACCCATGCGGCTTGCTTGTATAGCTGCTGCCACACCTGCAGGAGTACCTCCATAAATACAAAAATCAGCCTCAATCCGACGAGGTTCACGAGGCATATCCTGCTTCGGTTTATAGTAATATAAATTTGGAAAAACACTCATGTGGACTCCTCCTCGGCTCCATGTGTATAAGAGATAGAACACAGCTGCGGTGAATCTATCTTTTTCCCTAGATGTAAAGATTCCATGGCCAGATTGATCATTCCTGTCGTAATCAAAGTTCGTTCTGTACAGACGGGTGAACGGCCAGTCAGCATCATCTGCTCGATCAGGCCGGTAAGCTTATCAAAATGCTTGTAGGGACGCCCCAATCCGCTATCGCAGCGGGCAGCTGTCACCTCGCCGTTCGCTTCACGGAAAGCAAGCGCCCACTCTCGAATAAAACGCTGAAGCTGAAGGACGTAACCCTTCAAGCCGTCGGTATAGCTAAGAATGAACAATACAGGTACGTCCACTTGATCTCTCGGATTCCCTGGCGGAACATCTCTTAGCGAGCCTAGTGCCTGGATCATCAGATCTTCGGGAACCTCTCCCCGATCCATTGCCGCCCACACCGAACGACCTTCCAGCGTCTGGATCGAAGCGATTCCCGTCTCACCGCCAGCTCTTTGTTCGGCTGCAGCCTGCAGTACCTCCATGCCATGAAAGCCATAAGACTCGATGCCAAGCCAACTGACCACGAAAATTTCCTTCACCTGTTCCAATCTCTCTGAAGGAAAACTTGGAACTTGAGGCGCATGCGGAATAGAGGATCCCCCTAGAAAAGGCAGTCCTCTTTTCGCCAACCCATGGTATATCCACTCTGCATCCTGCATGCAATAAGAGAGATGTTTATCGTTAAATATAGGCACATTCAATCCTAATAGATCCAGAGCACGGAACGTTTCTTCAAAAAAATAGCGGCGTGGATACAGCTTTTGACGCTTCTCGTTCCATGGGTAGTCTCCATGCTCGCCTATTAAAAGGACGCCATCAATCGGACTCCCCACATGAGGAGCGGCAATTGCCTCCAAAATGGAACCGTAGACGGGAATCCCACGTGTTTGCGCTTCCGCCATACCGATATCGTTGGATGGAACCTGATCCAGATATAAGGAAACTACTTCGATCTGTGGCGTATACCCGAACAAGCCCAGCAACCGTCCGACGATCATTTCCGCATGGGAATCAGGCCGGTATTCCGTTACGATGGCAGCCACTTTTTTCCGCACTGTCCGATTAGTCCGATCGCTTATCAAGTAGATTCCACTCCTTCATTCATCCAATTACCGACCTGCACAAGCCACTCTGCCGTTGATTCAATGATTGTTTGAAAGTACATGGATCCCTTATCTGCATCAGCGTGATGAGCAGAGTCCGTATAGCCATCCACGCCCGTTAAGAAGTTGTGTTTCCCGATAAAAGTACCGGGAGGACCGGCATTAATCCAAGCCCGCTGAGGGTGCGCCGGGCGATCCGTTGTCTGAATGCGTATCAGATCCGGCTCGAGAGAAGCGATAAGTGAGGCTTCGAAACCTCCGGCATGGCCCGGAACCATCCCCATCTCTTGCGCCCCAAGCTTTGTAAGGGCTGATCTGGATAAACTCCAGTAAGAAGCGGAGGCGGTCCAAATATCATGCTGCACGGCAAGATCTTGCGCTGTCTGATGCATCATGGGTTCATTACCGCCATGTGCGTTCAGAAAGATGATTTTGCGGAATCCGCCTCTTATCAGACTTTCACCTATTTCCTTCAGCATGAGCAGATAAGTAGACGAAGTAAAAGATAACGTACCGCCGTAAGCCAGATGATGCTGCGAACATCCAATAGCAAGCGTTGGGGCCAAGAGTAGCTTCGTAGATACCGCAGCCTTCTTACTTGCCTCAAAAGCGACATGCTCACCGATCATACTGTCGGTAAATACGGGAAGATGAGGCCCATGCTGCTCCGTAGCTGCCAGTGGGACCACGACGGCATACCCCTCTTGAGCTTGCCGCTTTAACGTTTCGCGAGTTCCGTGGTGAAAGAAGAGATCATTCATAGCGCAAATCCCCCGTCAATGGTAAGTAAAGCTCCGGTTATATACGAGGCAGAATCCGATAACAAAAAGGCAGCCAATTCCGAAACCTCATCAGGCGTCCCCGAGCGTCCAAGCGGTGTCATCTTGGCAACCGCTTCTTTGAAGGAAGGCGGCAATGCATGCAGCGCCTCTTCCGTCTTGATATCACCCGGGAGCAGGGCGTTAGCCCGAACACCTTGATGGGCGTAGTCAGCAGCGATGACTCGGGTCATCTGATTAACGCCCGCTTTGGCAGCGCCATAAGCTAGACAGGTTGGTTTCACCTTATGGCTTAAGACAGAAGATGCATTAAGTATAACGCCTCCACCCGATTCAATCAGGAGCGGAAGAGCATATTTATTAATCAGAAACGTACTCGTCAAAGTTCCTAGAAGTACTTGGTTCCATTCCTCTAAAGTGAGCTGCATAGCGGGTTTGGAGATCTGTGTATAAGCATTATGGTATATACCATCCAAGCGGCCCCAACGACTCTGAACACTCTCTAAGGCAAAGGTGACCTGTTTCTCATCTCGCGCATCGGATTGGATGTACAATAATTCATTTGGAAGAAAAGGAGCGATGGCGGGTTCGTTCAACCTTAGGTTTGCATCCTCAGGCGCAACAAGATCAGTTGCTGCAACTTTGGCGCCACGTTCCAGAAACATCCGAACGGCCGACAATCCCAATTTGCCCAGCGCGCCTGTCACTAGAATTACTTTTCCGCTTAACTGAGCCACAACGGTTCCCCCTATGCCTGTTCCATTAATAGACAAGCTGTCAATGCAGCTGACCAATGAAAATCTCTAACAACGTCCATCTTCTGGCGAATATTATACGTATCTGTTGGTGGCCCTTTTCGGTCGCATTCGGGAGGCGGCACGAGGTCCGCAGAATCAAAATACTCAAAAATTACGCCGTATTGTTCATAATATTTTTGCACCATTTGAATACTTTGCTGAGCTAGCTGATCTGCTTCCGTATGTCTCCCCTGCTTCTTAAGGCCGGTATAGACGAGATAGTTCATATTCATCCAGACAGGACCTCTCCACATGTCTGTGCTGTAGGTTTGTTCAGAGGCGGCTGTTGTTGGGATAGGGAATGCAGTTTGGAAATGATTGGGATCATTCAGCATGGCGATTAGACGATCTGCTCGTTCTTGAGGCAAATGATCCAGCAGCAGAGGCAAAAATCCACTTACTGCCTTCACCCGAGAGAAGGTTCCGTCCATGTCCCGATCATAATAAAAGCCTTCGCTCTCATCCCAGAGCATATGCTGAATTTGATCGTTCAGATCAGCCGCTTTTCGCTGCCAACGTTGAGCTATTGCCGTCTCTCCGAGCACATCCGCGATTAATCCGAGGCAATGAGCATCCTGAGCGGCGAAAACAGAGAAATCAACGGCATCCAAAATCGCCGCACGATCGAAACGTGGTGAATTATCCATGCCGGATTCTCCCGACCGGCAAAGCGGATTGCCTTCGATCATCCATTCCAGCAGTCCATTTCCATTGCGGTCGCGGTTCGTGAGATCCCAATTTAAATATCGTTCCAATATAGGGAGCGCGTAACGTAAGTAATTGCTTTGCTTCGAATGCAGGTAATTCTCCCAGACGCCCCATGCCAGTAAGGGAGGCTGCGTCATGCTAGAACCTGTTCCGTCAACTTTGCAGGTATGAGGAATCATGCCATCTTCACGCTGAGTATCCAAGACAGATTTCAGGAATTCCCAGGATAACTCAGGGTTCAACTTATTCATCGCAAACGAATGAAATACGGAATCCCACAGCCACATCGCTTGGTGCGGAACACGATCAGGCGTGGACCAGCGTTGGCGAATGACGCCTTCAGGAGCCAGTGTATTGACTTTCATTACGCTGAAACACTTGTTAAGCAGTCGTTCTTTAGACGGATCTTCGAGGCTGGGAACATGCTGAAAAAATTGCAGCCTGGCTTCCGTTTCTTCCCAGGCATGGAATGTCAATCCTTTCATCACCCGGCTGACAGCTTCATCGAGATGGCTCCCGTAAGCTAAGGCCCATCGTTCCTCGTCTCTTAAAAGTACGATGACATCCCTTCCGTTTGCCGACTCCGTTACGATAAGGGCATCTTTTGTCCAAGCTTTGCCCCCTTCATCTTCTTCAAAGCTTAAACGGATTTCAATGCTTGGAGGGGCTAGACCGATCAATGTATGCCAACTCTGATAAACCGCTAGCAGCGGGCCCTCGTCCATTTCCGTTAACAGGACATCTCCTGTGGCGATTCGAACTTCGCCTGAATGGGGAACAAGAAATTCTAACCTTCTGCGCTTCGGTGTATGAAATAACAGGCTGATCTCCTCAGCCCCTACCGTTGCTACGAATTGAGAATTCGAATCCGTTTGTCCGTCATATCCGGAGAAAGCAAACAGTGCTCCCTCTTTCCATAAATCTGGTAAATGCTTCTGAACATGCAGCGCCATCTTGCCCGTCAAATTTGCTCTCTCCTCTATGAACCCTTTTATTGACTTTATTATGGCTTATTTCAGATATCAGGTTCTATAGAAGAAATTGCGCTTTCCTTACAAGATTTTGCTCTTTTCTTCGTTTCGGTACGGATTAGACTATGGTATACTCAGAATCATCTAATAGATAAGGCGGGTGAGCAGCATTGGATGCTTTGAAGAAAATTGAGCCCTTCGAAGGTAGGCGCTTTCCTTTACGAATGACCGAAGTCATTAGCTGTTTTCA
The DNA here is from genome assembly GCF_004000765.1 of Paenibacillus chondroitinus NBRC 15376. GTDB lineage: Bacteria > Bacillota > Bacilli > Paenibacillales > NBRC-103111 > Paenibacillus_E > Paenibacillus_E chondroitinus. Next base: position 146,614 of record NZ_BILW01000003.1, read on the forward strand.
CTTGGTCAGACCTCACTGGCACGAACACCTAGAGTTTATCCAGCTCATGGAAGGTGAAGCGCAGATTCATATCGATAATCGTTCCTTTGTCGTACGTGCACCGGCTATATTATTTATTAATAGCTGCAAGATTCATTCGATGCAGTCGCTGAACGGCAAGAGCAGCACCATCCATGGCATGATCTTCGATATGTCCTTGTTATCCGGATCTTTTGAGCATTCCGAATTACAGCATCTATACGCCCGCTTCATACAGACTGCTCCCATCCTGGAGCCCATCCTCCCCTCACATCCGTTATGGAACGAACTGACAACCCACTTTGAACTTGCCTACAAAGAGTACGCGGCACAAGAGATTGGCTGTGAGCTCATCATTAAATCCTCCCTGTATCGCATGATGATTCCAATGCTTCGCAGCTTTCAACAAGAGCTTTCTCTATCAAAAGACTTGAACAAAAGCTTTGATCAATACAAACGGCTCAAGCCAGCGATTGATTTCATAGAAACCAGTTATGCTCAAAAGATTTATACCGACACCCTCGGCGGGCTGGTCAATTTGAGCCCTTTTCACTTTACCCGTTTATTTAAAAAAGTCACCGGACTTTCCCCCATGAACTATATCAACCGCTATCGAGTAGAGATGGCCAAACGCTTATTGATCGAAAAAGACCTCACCATTACGCAAATTGCAGAGCGTACCGGTTTCTGTAATGTGAATTACTTTGACAAAGTATTTAAGGAAATGAACGGGTTCACACCGTTGGAGTTGAGGAAACAGTTTACCGATGGTTAAGTAGCTTGATAATAGTGAATCGAAGTCAATTTCTTCGCCCCTTTTACGACCAGCTCTGTCATCTGGCTCCATGTTTCTTCCTTCCAACGGGTTGTCGGAATGGAAATGCTCATCGCGGCTATCATTTCTTGATTCGCATTATAGATGGGAGCAGCTGCACAACGGATGCCGTGTACCGCTTCCCCCTCGCTGAAAGCTACGCCATCCCGGCGAATTTCCCGGAGCTGCTCGAATAATTTGTCAAGATCAGAGATCGTCCGATCGGTCAGAAGGCCCAGTTCTTGCTCACTGTACAGCTGACGGATATCGTCATCACGCATGGCACTTAAAAATAATTTTCCCATCGCTGTCGTGTGAAGCGGCAGCTTCATCCCCAAATGCGAGACAAAACGCACATGGTGCGTGCTCTGTTTTTCAGCAATATACAAGATATTCCTATCGCTCCGAATCGCTAAATAAACGGCTTCATTTACTTCCGAGACGATTTGCGAAGCCATATATTGAAACTCTGTCGTTAAGTTTGTCTGTTGTGCATATTTGGCCCCGATTTGAAAAATTTTATAACCAAGATGGAACATTTTGCCGTTCTCATCCTTCTCCAAATAACCACGCTGAACCAGATTCTGCAAAATTTTAAATACACTGCTGGCCGGGAGCTCCAGTCGGCGTGTGATGTCCATTAAGCTTAATTCACGTGTGTCCACTTCCCCGAACAATTCAAATATATCCAGTACACGGTCAGCCGATTTGACGGTTTGGCTTGATTTATCCGATATACTCATTCCTGATCCACCCTTTTTGGACAAAGTGCAATGACATCGATTTCGACCAAAATATCAAAATTCAAATCACAATAGATGGTCGTCCTAGCTGGATAGGGATAAGCAAAATAGCTTCCGTACACCTCGTTAAAAGCCTCATAATGGGATCGCTCTTTTAAATAGACGTTCACTTTCACTACATCCTCTAAAGCGGCATTTGCTTTTTGTAAAATAATTCGAATGTTCTCCAGCGTCTGCCGTGTTTGAGCCTTCAAGTCCGTGCTAACGACTCGTCCGGTTGCAGGGTCCAGTCCTCCTTGGCCGGACACGAACACGAAACCTCCCGCTTCGATCGCGGAAGAAAAAGGCTTGCCGCTTGCTCCATCCGTAGCAATGGGTTGTTTCAATTTGCATCACTCCTTCTATTGTTGTCGTTCCAAAGAGCCCAACATCTACCTGGTGTATCTGTTCGGAAGCTCTCAATCGTTCCCGTATCCGCCATAGTGATATAACAGGTACGTCCGTCCACTCCTCCAAATGTTACATTTGTGCATAGTTTGCCGTTTAACGCAATCTCTCTTACCAATTCCCCTTGTGGGGATAGAACGGCAATAGTGCCATTTCCGTATCGCGTAACGTACAGATTCCCTTCGATATCGCAGCGCATGCCATCCAGTCCGAAGTCGGAAAACTCGTAAAATAATCGTTTGTTACTGACATCGTACCCATTTGTAAGATCGTATCGCCAAATCCGCCGCTGAACCGTCTCGTTCACGTACAAACTCCGTTCGTCATAACTGACCTCAATGCCATTGGTAGTTCCCATTCCAGCTTCCAACAGATTAGATATACCATTCTGGTCGATACGCCAAAGCATCCCATTGGATTGCTTCCAATTTGGGTCGCTTGCAAACCACACGCCTTTCTTAGTGATAGCAAGGTCATTAGGCTGGTTCATGGCAGGCTGCTCGGCAAAGGTATGAATTTGAAGCGTTTGCATGTCAACGCGTAGAATTCGGTGTCCGGTGTAATCGGCGATGAACATATGTCCCTGGTGAAAGCGAATCGCATTTCCCGTAGCTCCATCAGGAAGTTCAAGAAATAAACGGCCAACCCCTTCAGGCGTTACTTTCCCGATCGTATGTCTTCTAGCGTAGTTCACGGCATACACATTTCCTTGTTTATCACAGGCTGGCCCTTCAATCCCTGAGGTAAACAAGTGGGATTCCGTTAAAGTTTGGCTCACATACAACACTTGCTTCCACCTCCCTCTGCGCCCACTCCATTAGCTACGATGAGCAGCGATTCGTTGTGCAACCTTTTCTACAGCAGTCAGTGTTTCCTGAACTTCCTTTTCCCCATGTGCGGTAGACACATACCAAAGTCCATTCGGACGGACGAGGATGCCCTCATGCAGCATTTCTTCGGCAAATCGTGTATACAGCTGTGAATCTCGAAGGTTGAACGTATCGAAATCTGACACCTCTGAGTGATCGATAAACATGAGATGAAATACTGGCCCCTGCTGATTCACAACCGCTTGGAGTCCGTTTGTTCTGAGAATCGAACGGATCCCATCTGTTAGTAGTGTCGCTGTATGTTCCATGTCCTTGAAGGCCTGCCCATCCGATTTGGACAACTCTTGGATCACAGCTAATCCCGCGGCTGTAGCTAGGCCATTTCCGTTTAATGTCCCGAGATGCATAACCGTCCCTTCTTCAATGAGGCGCATAATGTCTCTTTTACCGGCTACCGCACTTAAGGGAATCCCCCCTGCCATCGCTTTGCCGATCGTCACAAGATCTGGAAGGATGCCGAATCGCTCGTGAGCACCGCCTAAACCCAGTCGAAATCCAGTGATTACCTCATCCCAAATTAATACGATGCCGAACTTTGCGGTTAGTTCCCTCATTTTCTCCATATACCCCGGTTTAGGGGCAATACATCCGGAATTACACATAACAGGCTCAGTGATAACCGCCGAAATCTCATGCTGATGTTTCGTTAAAGTTTCCTCCAAAGCTGCAGGATCGTTCCATGGGAGCAAAATGAGATCTTTCAGGCTGTTTTGGCTTTGACCTGCAGTTCCCTGGATTATTTCTGATCCAGCTGCTTCTGTATTTCCGGATGAAGAAAAATCCGGGCTCGGGAAAGACGTGAAAATCGCATCCGACCACCCATGATAATGGCCATAAAAGCGGACCGTTTTGGTCCTACCCGTATAAGCGCGTGCGAGTCGGAGAGCCAGCATCACCGCTTCAGTCCCCGATCCGCTGAACGCCACTTGTTCCGCACAGGGCAATATTTCGGTTAAACGCTGACCCAAGCGGATTTCACCCTCGTGCTGCAAACCATATGTACTTCCTTTTTGCATAGCCTCATACAGTTGTTCGTTAAATGCAGGATGAGCATGACCGAGAATCAAAGGCCCATAGGCCAACATATAGTCGATATATTCATGATGGTCCACATCCAGAATTCTGGCGCCATAGGCCTTTTGCACATACAACGGCGTCGGTTTCATAGAGGCTCGAAGACTGCTTGCCACACCTCCCGCCACATAATTTTTTGCTTCTTGCAATCTCTCTACGGATTGTAAGTATCTATTCATTGGGCGTGCTCCTTTTCAGGGAAATGAAATGGAAAAACGGATCGTGGAACATGATGGTAGGTTAGACGATGAAGTGAGGGGGTGCAGCATCCTGGAGTATCTACTTCGATGACTTGCTTGGCGATAGGACCGAATGCGCTTATCCACGCGACGGCCGATTTAACCACAATGAGATGAAAATCTTGCGGGTTCAAGCCTATGGATTCGACATGTCCAATATCCCATGGGGGAACTCGTTCCTCTGTAAGAACAATTGTAACTTGATTAGTATCAATGACAGCAGTTTTGCCCATATAAGCCACGGCGCCTTTCATATATGGCCCTCTATGCGTATACTTACCATCGAAAAGCAGCTTGATTTTCCCTTCAATTTCAACCGGATTTCCATGCAAGGTATCGCTTTTTCCACCAATAGCGCACGAAATTTCACTGCCCACTCCTCGCTCACATGCGATGGATACAGCTTCCCGATCACGAATAACGATTAAACTCCGAAGTGGAAGCTTTAATAGCTCAGGCAGCAAATGCGTCCCATCGGCTGGAGCTCCCCCGCCTACATTATCCGACGCTTCAACAAGAAGGATGGGTCCCTCCTTGGCATCCATGGCAAGTCTGATCGCTTGCTCGGCATCAACTTGTTGAACGAGAAATTCATCTCGGTGTGCCCAAGCAAGATCAGCCAGCTTCTTCGCATAATAGTTGGCCAATGCTTCATTCCGATTGGTCGTTACCGCAAACGCCATTCCTGCAAAAGGCACATCACTGTAAGGAAATCCACCGCAGACGGTCACGTTAAGAACTTCGGGATCTTTCTCCATATCAAAGGCTTCCTCCATGATGGCCTTCATGATCCCTTTTGTCGTTATCATTTTTTGCGGTGCAACAAGCATGTTTGGTCTGGCAATGGCCATGACAGGCTCAATCTCGCCGCGAATCTGACGAACCAAGAGATGCAGCGCATCTTCTCCACGCTCATAGGCGTCAATATGCGGATACGTATCGTAACCTACGAGAAAGTCGCATAATCGAGACATTTTCTCGCCCAAATTGGCATGAAGGTCGACCGTTACCGCTATAGGAATTTGCGCACCTATATCACTACGGATAGCCTCCAATATAGCCGTCTCCATGTCGAAACAGTGTTCAGAAACCATTGCCCCATGAAGAATAACGACCATTCCATCAAGATCAGATGCAATTGAGCGTGTTAACTGTTCCAAAATCAGCCCTGCTGCTTCTTCCGACACGATGCCGCTTGGCGTCGCAGACGTATACAGCCCTGGTACAAGAGTAACTTTCTCTTCTGCAGATGCAGTGATAACGCCTCCCATTGTCGTTCGGGTATGCTCGAATAAGTCGATGAAGGCATCCCTCCCAAGCGTGAAACAATGTTGAAAATCATTCCAATGTGTCTGTACTGGAGCGAAAGTGTTCGTTTCATGATAAACACCGACAACTCCAATGCGCAGTTGGCTTAACATACAGATGTTCACCACCTAACAAATAATGGAATTAAATTGAGATATTCTGGAAATAGTGTAGCATACGAATTTTATTTACATCAAGAAAAATATTTTATATACAGAAAATTGGTTCAGGGTAAAATTACCAATCTGATTTGCAAAAAAAGCATGCATAATAGCTCCTCTACCTCCGCATGATAGGAGTACACCAAAAAAAGGAGTGATTTTTTCCATGGCAAACAATAGTACATTAGTGGTTCCTCAAGCGAAAGCAGCTTTAAATCAAATGAAGTATGAAGTAGCTCAACAATTGGGAATTCCTCTATCACCAGATGGTTACAATGGGAATCTCGCGACTCGCGACGCAGGCTCTATTGGTGGCAGCATTACAAAAAGATTGGTACAAATGGCTGAACAACAACTGCAAGGTTTCCAACGTTAATATCGTAACTTAGTAGCAAACACAAAAAAGACTCCACTCACCTCCTCCTGGTGAATGTAGTCTTTTTTTCTATCTATGTATGATCCGTTTATCCTGATACACGACTAACAATTTTCAGCACCGCATCTCTTGTCAGTTTATTGCCACCAACCGCGATAAGGTTGACCGTAGCATGAGCAAGCGCCAAGGGCACTTTGCAAAATTTCAATGCCGGACCTTCCTTAAGGTCTGCGATATAAGCGTCGGCAAGTTGTAAATTGCGGCGCGTGTACTGCTGCATTTCCTTCATTCCCCAACCGTTTGGAAAAAAGTCCACGCCGCGTTTCAGATCTTCTCCTCGATTTCGGAGAATATTTACCGCTTGCAGCCCTCTTCCGAAGCCAATCGCCTTCGTTCGATCGGATGTTGTCCCGTCATGCCACTGCCATAGTTCGGATAGCATTTCACCGACCATGCCAGCAACACTGTACGTATAGCGGTCCAAATCCTCTTCCGTATGGATGTTCCATCCGTTTTGAACCCAATCGGCCATATCTAAAGACATCTTGGCGATGTAATGAAATACAATGGGAGCGCCGGAAGTTGGACATAGCTGAGCCCACTCATCAAGCTGCATCGTAACGGCAGGCAATACGGCCTTATGCGGTGATAGTAAAGTTTGTATTTCCGCCATCGGGTTAGGAGATTGGAATGCTTTATGTACTCCGATTAGTAACTCAATTTTCAATGGGTCATCTAGATCATCATGATCTTCGATTTCGTCTATAGCCCGCATACATAGATAGGCTGATGTGACAGCCTCTTTCAAGCCTAAATCCAAACTATTTATAGGTATATAAAAAGTACGGCTTGTTTCCTTCAACATGGTCATTGCATCATTCAGGACGACGTTATTAATGAAATTCTCCCTCCAAGTAATCGTTTAGCATATAACTTCTAGATAGCTAGATATCATGATAACACACGTTGTCATTGTCAATCCAAATTTTAATAACATTTCTCTACGAAGCTCCCCGTCAGCCTCCCGTTATGTTTCAGAGGAAATCCTCATACATTGAGTAATGACTGCCACTAGAGAGGAGTTCTACCATGTACGGGTATCCAATTAACAAGACAGCATCTCCTTCGAATTCAATCCACTCATCTACCATCGAAGTCCTGGGTGAGGGTTCTGTGACCGCGACACCCGACCGGGCTGTGGTTGATCTTGGCGTTGTGACGGAGGGTCCTAACTTGCAGGCCATTCAGGCTGATAACGCCAAAGCCATATCCAACATCATTCAATCTATGATGAGTCTAAACATCCCCCGAGAAAAGATACAAACGCAAGATTATCGTATAGAAGTCGTTAATGATTATGTAGATGGGAAACAAATTTTTCGAGGTTATAAGGTCACCCATCTGCTGCAAATCACCATGGATCATGTAGGTCAGACAGGAAAACTTGTTGATACAGCCGTTGCGAATGGCGCGAATCAAGTCACGAGCATTCAGTTTACTATAGCACATCCAGAATTTTATGAGAATCAAGCCTTGTCGGTAGCTATTCAACGTGCACGTCAAAAAGCTTATACCATCGCAAATACACTAGGTGTGACGCTTGGCGCAATCCCTTCCCAAGTGCAGGAATCTCCGCGGCCGGCAGGGCCAATGCCTTACATGGCTACAGCCAAGTTTGCTGCAAGCTCGGTTGAAACCCCTATTGAACCTGGACAATTAACGATCAAAGCAGCAGTTCGCGTGTGGTATCTTTTTGCCTAATTCATTTGCAGGTAGCTCATTTAGCAGGTTCGTAATGGACATGAACTTCGAATACTTCTGATGTCTTCTTTAACTCATTTTCCACTTTTGTTGCAATATCATGAGCTTTTTGAAAATCCAAATCTGCTTTTACCGAAAGAACAACGTCTACAACCGCATTGCTTCCGTAATTTCTAGCTCGGAGGTCCTTCACACTTTCTACCCCTTCCACTTGCAGCACGGTATCTTTAAAAGCTTGAATTGCCGCTTCATCGAAACCGTCTGATAGATAATGAGAGGCTTCACGGAATATGTCCCATGCTGTTTTACATATAATAAATCCAACCAATACCGCGGTCAGAGGGTCAAGCCAGGGCAAACGGAATTGGGAACCAACGATGCCGATGACGGTCCCGATACTTACAAAAGCATCGGATAAATTATCTTTTGCTGCAGCCATGACGGCTTGACTTTTAATTTTTTGGGCAAGATTTTTATTATAACGATAGACAACATACATAACAACCGCACAGAAAATCCCCGTCCACACAGATATGAGGTCCGGAGCTTGCTCTTTCGCTTGAAAAATCGATTTGACAGCGGTTATAAATACATCCAGTCCGACTGCCATCATAATGAATGACGCGACTAATGAGGCAATCGTTTCTGATTTCCAGTGTCCATAAGGATGATTTTCATCCGCCGGTTTTTGAGCTAATTTTAATCCAATCAACACCGCTATGGATGCCACAATATCTGTCGCATTATTTAATCCATCAGCTTTTAAAGCTTCAGAACCTGATAGATGTCCAACGATTAACTTCAAGGCGGAAAGACATATGTAGGCAACAATGCTGATGACAGCTCCCCGCTCACCCATTTTTAAATTTTCATATCTCATCTCTTGTTCCATAGCCCTGTACTCCCCTCGGCTTTTCGCTCAGCTAGTTCATCATATCAACCGAAGTTTGTGTGGGTCTAGAGAAACGTTTTTTCATATGGGTGAAAAAATAGGTAGGGGTAAAGAAAGTTGCCTCGTACAAAAAGATTAGGTTTATAGCAATCTATTATGGGGTTGTTAACCTTTTCAAATATTGTTTAAAATGAAAATTTAGTAGATAATTAATTTCATATGAAGTTCATGCTCCAACGGCTGGGAGGACAAGCCATGAATAAAGAAGATCAAGTCATCATGAGGTTCAGGGACTTATTCAATAAGATGGTCTGGCTTAATAAATCTAAGATGGAAGTTAGTCTTAAGGGGTATACTTCTACTGAGGTGCATTGCATCGAATACATTGGCAGAAATGAAGATTCCAACGTGACCAAGCTTGCGGAATCCTTTTATATGACAAGCGGTGCCATAAGTAAACTAACGAAAAAGCTCATACAAAAAGGCCTTATCGAAAGCTATCGGAAGCAGGAAAATAAGAAAGAAATTTATTTCAGGCTTACTGAGCTAGGCAAAGAAATTGATAAAGTCCACGAGGAACTCCACAAAGAATTTAGAGAGCGGGATAAAGCCGTATTTGAGCAGGTAACCGAGAAACAATTTGATAGTATGCTTAAATTCGTAGAAAAGTATAGCAGTCATTTGGATGCTGAGATAAAGAAATTGGGTGTAGAGCTTAAGTCTGAATAAAAGTTTTCTCATAAAAATGCACAAGCAGCCGGACTCTCTGATGAGTTGGCTGCTTTTTAATGCCCTTGTTTTTGTTGACAAGGAAGCAAAATCGTGATAATTTTGTTTCCTAGGAAGCAAAATATGTTGTTGAAAGGAGACTTTACGTGTCTTCAATTCCATCACAAAATAAACCGAACATAGAGCAAACCGTAGATAAAAAGGCATTACTTTTCGGGTTAATGTCTGTGTTTCTTTGCGGAATAGGCTTCAGTATCATTGCACCTGTCATCCCATTCCTTGTCCAGCCTTATACAAGCGGTCCGGGCGAACAAGCTATAGCGGTTACCCTGCTGACATCAGTTTACGCAGTCTGTGTGTTTTTTGCGGCCCCGGCACTTGGAGCGCTGAGCGACAGATATGGCCGTCGTCCTTTGCTCTTAATATGCCTCACGGGTTCTGCGATTGGGTACTTCGTCTTTGGCTTAGGAGGTGCCCTATGGATACTATTTGTCGGACGCATCATTGAAGGTATTACTGGCGGAAGCATAAGCACGATTTTCGCATATTTCGCAGATATCATTCCGCCGCAACAAAGAACCAAATACTTCGGATGGGTGAGCGCCGTTGTTGGTGTAGGCACGGTTATCGGCCCAACTTTAGGTGGTTTACTTGCCAAGTTTGGATATGCTGCGCCCATGTATTTTGGAGCTATTATCACCTTATTGAATGTTGGTTTTGGATTGCTATATATGCCTGAGAGTCTTGAAAAGAAAAATAGACTAAAAGAGACTTCCTTCGTAAGGTTAAATCCATTTGCGCAACTCACAAACCTGTTTTCCATGAAAAGTTTAAAAAGATTGCTTATCTCCGCGTTCTTACTGTGGATTCCCAACGGATCTTTGCAGGCCGTATTCTCTCAATTTACTTTGGATACTTTCAGTTGGAAGCCTGCACTAATCGGTCTTATGTTCTCAATTATCGGATTCCAAGATATTCTTTCACAAGCATTGATTATGCCTAAGCTTCTGACAAAATTAAGAGATGCACAGATCGTCATTCTTGGGATGGTTTCGGAAATCATAGGTTACATCCTTATTGCGTTATCGGCTTTGTTTACTTTCTACCCTCTTTTTATTGCTGGAATGTTTATATTCGGTTTCGGAGATTCGATCTATGGACCTTCCTTCAACGGGATGCTCTCCAAATCTGTCGATGCTAGTGAACAAGGCAGAATTCAAGGTGGCAGCCAGTCTATTCAAGCATTAGCGCGAATGATTGGACCGGTTATCGGAGGACAAATCTATGTCTCGCTTGGCCATGCCGCACCTGCTTTTATGGGGATGATTCTAATTGCTGCGGCGATATTTGTTTTGTATAGGGGGACCATGCAAAAGAGCATCGTATAATTACATCCTTTGGTCATATGTCGTGGCCGACTTTGAATGAGCTACAATATAAATTATTCCATAATTGAAACATTATTCATCTAAGGTTCGTCTTTAGTTGTGGAGGTGGATAACATGAAAAAACTTACCATATTTATCGCAATATTTATTGTTCTTGGAGCTTGCGATAATTTAAAAACTAGTAGCTTAACTGAAACTTATCCAGTTGTCACTGAATCAACTGATTCGAAAGAATCAATTGAACTCAATACTAGTTTAACTTTTCCTAATGAAGCTATATTTTCAACCACTTTAACTGCTCCAGAGGTAATACATTCAAATAAAATGATTAATGTGGAAGCCGTATTGAATAATTCATCTGAAGATTCATTTACTATTGATCATGCATCAGGGGTGTTTTATTTTATTGTTAAAGATAAAAACGGCAAACAAGTAAATACTTTTGTGATGCCTTTGGTAGCTAAATCTCAAGTATTACTTGGTCATGGTAAAATAAAAGAAAATTATACATTCAAAATCGAAAAAGCTGAAACCTATGAGATTTCAGCAACTGCTAAATTTAAGATAAACAATGAAAATATTGAGAAATTATACGAAATAGAAACTAATAAAATAAAAATCAACATAATTAATTAATTCAATGTAATCATTGACATCCATCCAAATATAGGCATATGATTCGTTTATACGATAAGTCTTGTACATCCTATAGGAGGCATCCATCCATGAGTGATTTTTCAACAATTGTTAAAGAACGTAGGTCTGCCAATAAATTCATCCCGAATATTGAAATTCCTAATGAAGATTTAACAGATATTCTGAACACGGTTAAGTTTGCTCCATCTGCTTTTAACCTGCAACATGCCCACTACATCATCGTAAAAGACCCTGCTATAAAAGAGGAAGTTTATCAAGCGGCTTATAAACAATATAAAGTTCAAACGGCTTCGGCTGTTATTCTCGTATTAGGAAACCTTGATGCTTATAAAGATGCTGCTAGATTGAATGAGGGATTACTGCAACTCGGGGTGATCAGCAAACAGGAATATGATACGACGGTGGAAGATGTGACGAATTTTTATGAAAATCGAGGCGACGGCTTTAAACGCGACGAAGCGATCCGAAATGCCAGCCTCTCGGCTCAACTGTTCATGCTCGCTGCCAAGGAAAAAGGCTGGGATACTTGCCCGATGATCGGTTTTGACGCGGAAATGATGCGTCAAATCCTGCATATTCCAGACAATTATGTTCCCGCCCTGCTCCTCACGATAGGGAAAGAAGATTTAGAGAAACGCAGACCGCGTGGCTATCGCAAACCGGTGGGAGAATTCACAAGTTTTGATCGCTTCTAGAATGCTGCAAACAAGAAGACAAAAAAATCCCGGCGAGGAAAATCTCGCCGGGATTTTTTGCGCTAACGGACTGATATGACCTTATTCACTGCTTTCAGCGCAGAACTTGCAGCTAACGGACCCACGCGCCGCAAATGACCGATAACTTACAGAAATCAGCATCATATTGAATAGATAAAGGCACCTCAGTCCGTTAGTTTCTTACATTCTGCCAAATTGGCAGAATAACGGCCTATAGGTCCGTTACAAACCATCCACCTCCATGGGTTGAGAAAGCTGAGCAGGAACAGCTTGCTCATATCACGGAACTAAAGGGCCTACCTCCGCTACGGTTAACGGATGGTAACGCTCGGTCACAATCGGCCAGAGGGAAATCCGTAAAGCCTCCACGGCTTATGTCCCCCAAAATAATTCGATACCTTGTCGACTCCTTGGACAGGCTGCACACGCAGATCGGGTACTGCTTCGCCCACAAAAAGAATAACCTCTTCACCTGCATGCAAATCTAGCGATATTTCATCGTCGATGAAGGATTCACCAGACACTCGAACCGTGTTATCCTTCCCGATAATGTTCCAGCGCACAAGCCCCTTCCACCCTGTCTTGACTAGACACGGTTCTCCTGCCAAACTTTTGACTCGGATCCACTGGGTGGCGCCCTCTTTGCGCACAGCGCTGACCAAGAATGCTCCTTCCGCTCGCAAATCGTGGAACGCCAGCTCCGTCCAAGCCACCGGCACCGCCGGGAGCACACGCAGCTTGCCGCCCCAGCTCTGAAGCAGCATATCGTGTATCGACTCGGCGCCAGCCAGCGGGGTTTCGATCACCGGTCCCGCTTCCTTGTACATCGTATTCGGCTTGATGATCAGCAGAAGCGATTGCAGCAATCGCAACGCCTCATCCCCCCAACCAAGCACAGCGGCAATTGAAGCTGCCCCCGTCATGCTGAATCCCCGAAGATCGCCTTCTTTGCCCAGCCAATGGCGCAAAGAAGTTGCGATTAATTCGTGCTCCTCTTGCGTCTCTCCACCAGTCAGGTGCAGCGGAAATATCGCCAGCAAGTGGCTGAAATGACGATGCCCGTAAGCAAGCGGCATATCTTGCCCAACCATATACCCTGTCTCATCGACGGGTAGCGGAACCAGCTTCTCCAGGATGTCCTCCCAAACCTGGATCAATGGATCCTTTATCGCAAGCTTTTGATTAATATGAAGCAATGTCTCGCATCCCCAGCGAAGCAAGGATAGATCATAATGGCAATCCCGCACGGTGGTCCGCATGAACGAGCCGTATTCCGGTGAAATCGTCGGAGGCAGATGTAGGAAACCGTCTGTCCCCTCTTCTAACAAATGCCGATAATAGTTCACGCTGCGTTTTAAAATCGGGAATAAGACGTCTCCCAGCAGCTTTTCGTCCATGGCATATCGGTAATGCCGCCAAATACTATGACAAATCCAGGTCAAGTTTCCGACCTCATCCTCGACTGGAGCCTTCAAATCAAAGCTGCAGCTGCGTCCTAAACCAGCCGAATCATGCCGGCAATCTTCCGGAACATTCAGAATCAAATTGTCCCAGGTGTCCGTTAATGTGCGAACCAGCGACTCTCCCATTTGCAAACGATTGGCTGTATATACCGGCGAGTAACTCATCTGCACGTTCATATTGAACCAGACACCTGGCCATGGTGTGGATGTGAGCCATGGTCCTTGATTATCGATCAATGGGTGATCCGGTCTGGTTGCCGATGCCAATTTGTACATTTGAATCCAATAAAAGCTTTCCAGACGGCCATCCGGCAGTGAAACGAAACTTTGGCGATAATACTGGTGCCACCAATCACGGTGGGCCTGCACCCATTCTTCGAAATCGGCCGCCGATGCCTGCGCTACAGCCTCTACAGCTTCAGCAATCGCCGATTCATTGTGCCCATTGGCAATGGAAAGCCAGCAGATACGGCGATTCGGAGAAACCTGCACATCCTTCCAAGCGGTCACGCAGCCATCCTCACCCGAATAGCGCTGGGTGCAGACATGTATGCCGTCTGCTACTTCCATGTGTCCCACTTCAGTCGCCGGTATATATTGATTTAAATTCACGCCGTCTGCATTTTTGAGTACAGGGTCAACTTCCGGATAGGCATACCAGGCACATCGGGCAGCGCTTTCACCGGGAGTTGTCTCAATCTCTACCGCTATCACCGGATAGAGACTATGTACAAGCGAGCGAAGTTTGACTTCTCCGCTCGTTGTTGTCAGTGTCGCCTGCAATTCAGCATTCCACAAGCAAACCCGCATATGTGTCGGATGATAGATTCTTCCTGCCAATTCCAGATCCAGCTCGCCGAGAGGAACGCGAGGCGGAAATCCGGGTTTGTCCACCCGATTCGCCGTCACATCCGTGCGGCCGGTAACCATGCGGAGCACATGCCGCTTGCTTGCATGCTCTTCTCCATAAACCATCGTACCCAGTAAGCCGTTGCCAAGGAATGCCCCTTCATCCCAGCTAACCGGCTTTACTACCCATTCCATATCGTTGGCTGACATGAAACGCTCCCAATCTACCTCCATGTGAATCGCCGAGCCCTTGCTTTCTTTCACGCCAAGTCTCCTCCTTTATCCCTTGATGGCACCAATAAGCGCACCTTTGACGAAATATTTCTGCAAAAATGGATAAACGAACAAAATCGGAACCGTAGCAACAATAATCGTCGCATACTTTAAAGTAGCCGCAAGCATAGCCGCATCACCGTCTGAAGCGCCAGTATTCGCATTGGCTTCCCCTTGCAGCAGGATCTCCCTTAGCACTAATTGCAGCGGGTAGAGCGAACGCTCCTGCAGAAAGATCATCGCATTGAACCAGGAGTTCCAATGGCTCACACCGTAATACAGCAGCATCACGGCGATTACGGGCATCGAAAGCGGCAGTACGATTCGGAATAAAATGACGAAATCGTTCGCTCCGTCCATTTTGGCCGACTCCTCCAGTGCATCGGGAATGGCTTCGAATGCGGTCTTCATCAGAATCAAGTTGAACGTATTAATAGCCTGCGGAATGATAAGCGCCCACAGGGAATCAACGAGCCCTACTCCCTTGACCGTCAAGTAGAGCGGGATCAATCCTCCGCTAAAAAACATGGTAAAGATGATGAATAACATGAGCGGCTTGCGGTATTGCAAGCTTTTGCGAGAAAGAGCGTAAGCTCCGAATGAGGTCAGAGTAATATTAAGCGCCAAGCCCATCAATACGACAAACAAGGTATTTCCATAACCTTTTAAGATCATCGGATTGCGGAAGACATTCGTATAGGCATCAAGCGAGAAACCAATGGGACGCCATAAAATGCCTTTGTGCCCCATCAGGCTTCCGGCGTCACTGACGGAAGCAAACGCCACATAAAGCAGCGGATATACGGTAAGGACCATCAACAAGAAGAGTAATACCGTATTAATATAATCGAAACATTTCTCAGAGAAGCTCGCTTTGTTCAGCATGATGATCTCTCTCTCCTTTTTACCACAAGCTCGTATCGTTAAATTTGCGGCTTAACCAGTTGGATGAAATGAGCAGGACAAAATTGATGACCGAGTTAAACAAGCCCACCGCTGAACTGAAGCTGTAATTAAAATCTTGCAGACCAACACGATAGACATAGGAAGAAATCACGTCAGCTGTTTCATACGTACCCGGGTTATACAGCAAAATGATTTTCTCAAACCCGACATTCATCATACGGCCGATATCGAGGATAAGCAGAATAATGATCGTCGGCATAAGTCCCGGCAAGGTGACATGTGTCATTTGCTTCCATCGTCCTGCGCCGTCAATTTTGGCTGCTTCGTATTGCTCTTGGTCGATCCCGGTTAAAGCGGCCAAGAAAATGATCGTCCCCCACCCGATATTTTGCCAGATGCCTGACGATACATATACCGTGCGGAACAAGCTGGGTTCAAGCAAGAAGGTCACGCGCTCTCCGCCGAAAAAAGCGACAATATCGTTGATAACCCCTTCACTGGAAGTGAAATCCTTGAGAATCCCGCAAATGACAATCAACGAGATAAAATGAGGCATGTACGTTATCGTTTGCACAGTTCTTTTAAACAAAGCATGCTTTAATTCATTCAGCAAAAGTGCTAAGACAATCGGAGCCGGGAATCCGAACAGCAACTGATAGAAACTGATTAGAACCGTATTCTTGATCGTTCTCCAAAAGTAAGGACCCGTAAAGAATTCGCGGAAATGCTCGAATCCGACCCAATCGCTGCCCCAAATGCCCAATCTCGGGGAGAAATCCTTGAATGCGATCATTGCCCCATACATGGGCGCGTAGTGGAACACAACATAGTAAATCAGAACAGGAAGCAGCATCACATAGAGTAGTTTGTTTTTTCGAATATCCAGAAAAATGCCGAAGTTCAATTTCCTTTTTTCCTCAACGGTTGTCATCGGCTTGGTTTTGGAAATCATGGTGTTCATAGCATCACCCTCTCTATCCTTGGCGCTGTTCGACGGAAGGCCGGAACGTAACGTCTCTCCCTCCGCCAGCATTGCCGTGGACTATTTATCTCTTATTGTATCGATCCAGAGCGCCTTGATAGATTTGGGTAACCTTGTCGATCCCCATTTCTTTGATTCGCTTCACATAATCATCGAATTTGTCGATCGGCTCTTTGCCCATTACAAATTTGACGAACATCTCTTCTTTGTAACTCGTAATCGCGGTGTTTAATTTGGCGAGTTCTTTACTTTCCTCGGCTGTCGGTGTTAAAAAGAGCGGCATTACGTGCTTGACAGCGTCCGTTTGTTCCCAAATTTTGATCGCTTCATCTTGTTCTTTGAACGTATTGAAACTTTTCCGGCTATCGCCCAGGAATGGACCGTTCGGTTTCGTGTATTGGGTAACCATTTGTTGCAAATTATATTTCGGATCTTTCGTGATTTTTTCAGAAAACTTAGGAACGCCATTATCCATCGTGTAGCTTTCGCCCTCAATACCGAAGTTGAAGAGCATGCTGCCTTTTGGGCTATAGGCGTAATCCATCCATTTGACGGCCAGTTCCGCATGTTTGGAATCCCCGGAAACCGCCTTGCTTGCAGCAGGGTTATATTTGAAGTCACGTTGGCCGATGAAAGCTCGCTCACCTTTATTCAACGTAGGATATGGAGCGGCAACGAGTTGGAATTTCGGATTTTTCTTCTTACCGGTATCCATCCATCTGCCCATACCTCCGCTCAATAAGCCGACCGTTGCACCAGACGCATCACTCATCAATTTGGTATCCAGCGACTTGGAGTCCGTGTTAAGCGCAAAATCTTTATCCAGCAATCCTTCGGCATACCATTTGTGCAACAAAGCCAGCGCATCCTTGAATTGAGGATCTATAGGACCGTATTTCACTTTGCCCTGATCGTCGATATAGAAGCGATTTGCTGTTTTGTAAGCACCGATAAAGGCGTCTTGAATATTCAATTCATTGCTGTATTGCGCTGAAAATGGTGCGGTTGCCCCTTTTTTCTCCTTGAACGCCTTGAGCACCGTATACCACTCGTCAATTGTCGTAGGCACTTGAAGGTTCAACTCATCCAACCAATCTTTGCGGATCATCGGTCCCCTGAATACCAATCCATTGTCTGGCCGAATCATAGGAAATGCGTAATAGGTGCCATTGTCCGTCTTGATCATTTTATCCAGCTCTTTATCCTGCTGAAGCAATTTCTTTAAGTTGGGAGCATTTTTATCAATCAAATCGTTCAGAGGTAAAATGACCTTGTCCGTGATGGCTTTCTCCGGTCCGCCCGGATATGCTGCTGCTCCGCCGCCGCCCCAATTGTATTCAATGACGTCCGGTAAATTGTTCGAAGCGATCAACAGGTTGAATTGGTCCTTCGATTGGCCGTCTGCCGGGTGCGTATACTTCACCTTAACCCCTGTTTCGCTCTCTAAGCGCTTACCAAATGGCGATTCAGCCAAGTTAGGGACGAAAGATGCCAGATTCGTGTCGATCTGTTCCCAGGAAGTTAAAGTATCCTGTGTGCTGATCGGATATTGGCCTGCTGCGGCTGACGGTGTTGCCGTCGTTTTCGCCGTTCCTGTTTCACTTGGCGCCCCTGTATTCACTTTGGAACAGGCAACGAACATGCTCGAAGCTACTACAACGCTTAGCGCGAGGCTAATTGACTTTCTTTTAGAATGGTTCCTCATAGGTAATCCCCCTCGTATCATATAGTGCATCTCGTCTTGCAGCACCATGGCTTAAGTATGGAGGGTAGACCGCCTTTTTGAATATCGTCAAAACTGCAAATCCCCCTTTAAAATTCGTAAAACGCAATCATCAGAATCCAAAATCGCTATGCAAAAAATGAAAAGCCGCCCAAGCAAGCTTGTACGACTTCCATAAAACAGATCACAATGGTTTCAGTTCTTTGTATTTCCCTGGTGTGATGCCCTCGAATTTCTTAAACGTCCGGTTAAACGTATTGATATCGTTATATCCGACCTTGCGTGCAATTTCCACAATCGATAACGGTTGTTCCGTTAACAGCTTTTTGGCCTCCTCCAAACGTGTACGACTAATGAAATCAAGAAGCGCGTCACCGGTTTGAGCTTTAAATTGTTTGGATAGATAAGAAGGCGTGATGCCAAATTTCTCTCCAATCATTGAAATGTTCAAATTTTCTTCGGCGTAGTTAGCTTTCACATAAGCGCTAACCAGATCACCAAGCGGACTATACTCCTGCTTACGATCGGCTTGAATGGACTCACAGACCTGTTCGAGGATCGAAAGAATTTCTCTTTTCATTTCTTTTATGGTTTCACATTCGGATAATCGTTCCACAGGGTTGAATTGTTCCATGAAGGACTTTTTATTTCCTTGCGAGCCGATTTCATTCATTGTTTTCAGCATCGTGCTCGCTAGATCGAACATCAGACATTTGCCAAGCGGCACCGATAAAACGGAATTGGACACATTGGTTTCAATAATTTGCTCAATGATCGTGCTCGACTTTTCATAATCGCCAGTCTTGATAAAATTAATCAATTGCTGCTCCACGTGCAGCGGATAATAATAAGTTCCGGCCTGCCGGACAGCCTCGGTGCTCGGTAATTCGTCGTAACGAATGATCGCTCCGCTTCCTTTGACAAGTCGATAAGCCATCGCTGACAAAGCTTCTTGATAGGCTTCGGCAATACCAAACAGATCTTCATGTACAGAACTAATTGACACAGTCAAATGTACATGAAAATGATCGAGCAGGAATAATTTCACCGATTCAGCAACTCGGTTCAGCTCATCCGTATCCGGCTCTTCGGAGCCAAAATTAAAAATACATGCCTGCATATCCTCAATTTCCGTCGTGAAGCCCTGGTTCTGAAGGCCAATCACTTCTTCCACCACATTCATTAGAATGAATTGCATCAATTTTACTTTCTGCGGATCAATGGCCACATCATCCTGAAATTTGCCGAAATGATCGATGTGGAACAAAATCACGGCAAAATGCGGGGAGTCCAGCCGGATATCATGAGCGGAAAGCGATTCATGCACAGGGATGTCCTGCTCCAGGTTGCCCTTCAGCAGCCCCTGCAAGAAATGGGAGCGAATGGCGTCCCGATGCTGGTGCAACCGGCGATCCACCTGCTCTTTTTCCGCAAACGTATTATTGAGCGCATCTTGCAAAAAGCCATATTCGTTCGTCCCCTCCGCAAACGAAATCCCTGCTTTCATCGAGAAGCTTCGAATGAGGTGATGAATCGGATTGTAATTTTTACGCAGGAACAAGAACGTGACCAGCCCACCCAGAAGAAGACTAAGAATAATGCTTGCATAGACCAAGCTTTTCATATACTTCATCTTATCGTCGAAGCGCTCGGCAGGAATCATCGACATGTATTTCCATCCTGTCCTGGCCGATGTTGTATACGATACAGCAACTTGTTTTGCCGCTACATCTCCGTAAAACAGTCCATTTTCCCCTGTAAACTTGTCATAAGTGAGAAAGTCAGGGCTTTGCTGTAGTCCGCTGGAAGCAACTAGTCGATTCTCTTTATCGAGCACCGCTACCGATGTAGCTTCGGACGGCGGGATATTGGCCAGCAGCTTGGAATCTTTCATGACAAACAGAAGCACAGCTCCGGGCTGATCCCGATTCGCCAACGTAACGGATTTGGCAAACAAAACGGCTTTATAGGCATTATCATCCTCCGTTATCGTAACCGGAGTGTATTCCTGAATGTAGCGTTTATCCAAATACGTCTTCCACGCCTCATAGCCTTTAAGGGTCTGTCCATCCAGCATTTGAAACAGCTGGCGGCTATCTGTCCGATTGCGCGTGGAGATCACCGTATCGCTATTTTTGTAATACAGATAAATTTGTTCAATAAACTCATTGGCTGTCTGATAAACCCGCAAATCATTGGATATAGTGACTAAATCGTAATAATCGTTATCCGTAAGCGGCTGCGATGTATTGATAAAAGCGTTCACCTGTTTATTAAGCGAAATTTCCAAACTCAATCGCTCAATACCCCCCAGGCTGTTGTCGATTGCCAATTCCATCTGCTTCAGTGCGTTATTGTTGGCGCGATTCACCTCCGATTCGACCACATGCCAGGAAGCCGCATATAAAATTCCGCTGATAATAATCGGAACGAGAAGAACCGAAATATAAGAGGTAAGCCAAGTAACGATGACACTGCGTTTATTGAACCGGATCCGATTAAACTTCATTAGCACTAACCCCTTATCGCCATGATGTAACTGCTTTCATTTATTATAACGAAAATTTGTGGAACCGTCTTGCCGATCTAACAACTCATAGCCACAGCAGCGGTTGCCGAATCGCTATATTTCGTCTCACTTCGGCCTGCTGTGGGTTTTGCTCGAGCGTTCTCCATAAAGCAAGCAGCCTTTCAGAACCATTCGCAAGCCCGGCAAATAAGAAGAAAGACATAGCGACCGGCCAATCCTCATCATATTCGACATCAGCCCCGTAAGGCCACAATGCTTTATTTTCCAAATACGGCAGTAGAAAATGGATTCCCTTCTGAACACCTCTGCCATCAGGAAGTTGGAATTCCCAAAGGTTATCTTCCGGTGTGGCGAGGATATGCGTAAGCGTAACAAAATTATCCAAGGTGAACAGAGAATACGCGTATGGCTTCGTACGGGACAATTCCCTCGGGAAACTGCCATCGAGATCCATCTGCTCCGGGAGCAATCGGCTCTTGTATGCTTCTCGGCAATAATCCAGCATACCAGAATGACCCGTTAACTTTGCGAAAGCAGCAGCCTGTACGAACCAGCAAATCCCGTGGTTGTTGGGCTCATTTCGTTCTTCCACCCCTTGCGGGTGCTCGTTCATCCATTGCAGATATTGTGCGAACCAGTTGGTGACCTCTTGCAAAACCTGTCTATTCAGTAAAGAGGTATCTTTACTTTTCAACACATGTACAGCTGCCGCAACATCAATTAGATGCAGCGTATCAATGACCCCGATCCCTCGTCCGTTGCAGACACCAGGAATCGCTTGTGCATAAAGCAGGTGCGGATTCATTCGAGTGTTCTTGTCTATAAAAAATGCGTTTAACAGCTGAACGGCTTTCGCTGCATATTTCTGCTCCCCCGTTATACGGTAAGCGGAAGTCAAACAGGCGACCAACGAGCGCATGCGTCTAAGCAAATTTCGATGTTCATGGAAATTATCCGGATTGCTTTCACCGTCACGACGAACATAAGGCAGCCCATCCGGCGTATTTGGATTAGGCCACCAGTAATCTCCGTTTGAATAATAGTCGTGCGCACTCCCGGGGTTTTGCAGAGCTCTCGCTTCTGTGATGTATACACTTGGAGAAATTAGTGCAGCTTCAGCCCCCTGGAGGATCGCCTCCAAATCCAAATATTGACCCCAGTTCTCTTTGTTTACTTGGTAAATACCTTTCATGCTCCCTAGCTCCTTTTCATTTGAATATATAAAGCACTAAATGCAGCAGATCAGCCCCGGAATTTACGGGTGGCCAAATCTGCTGCATAGCATGTGCCGTTTATTGCAGAAACTATTAGACTACTGCCGATCCAACATACGCATCACGACTGTTACGGCTTCCGCCCTTGTAGCGGTAACAAACGGCTCGAAAGTTTGATTCTCACGACCGTTTATAAGCCCTAAGGATACTGCTTGCGAAACCGCAGGCAAAGCCCAAGCTGGAATCAGAGAACTGTCGCTAAGCTTGGTTGAAAGTGACCCGTCCTCTTTTGGCGAGTAGGCTCTAACAAGCATAACAACCATTTCTGTCCGATTCATGGATGCATTGGGACGTAAAGACTGGTCTTCATATCCCTGCAGAATTCCAGCGTCCAACGCTGCGCCCAGTTCTCCATCCGCCCATGCCGGAATATCCGCTTGATCAGTGAATGTCCGTTTCGAAGGTTCTGACTTCAAACCTAAAGCTCGCACCAGCATAGCTGCGAATTGTAATCTCGTCATCGGCTCGTCAGGCTTGAAGCTTCCATCCGCATAACCGTTCACGATGCCTTTGGCCGCAGCGCGAGAGATTTCATCCGATGCCCAATGTTTCGACACATCGGCGAAAGATTCCTGCGACGGTGCAGTAAGCGAAGGATTTACAGGCAGCGGATTAGCCGGTTCAGGCACTGGATTCGGGACTGGCGCTGGCGTTGGCGAAGGAGCTGTTGCCGAGCTGTTGCCGGATGAGGAGTTCCTTGAAGAGGAACTGCTGCTAGCTGGTCGCTGCACCATGATGCTATACGTTTTATGAACGCCGGTAGGCAACGACACATCGATTAGTACAACACTGCCTGCCCCGGCAATGGCAAGCGGCTCGCTTTCGCTGCCGCTGCGAACGGTTTGCCGCACAGCGCCGTCAACGCTCACTTGAATATCAGCTGCTTGACTTGCCGATGTTGGTGTCACTTTCAAGCTGCTTGTTTCCATTGGGAGCATGACCGTATAAAAAGTGACTTTCGGACGGAAGGCAGGCGCAAAGGTTAGATTCGAGCTCATCTGCAAGCTGCTCAAATCTGGTGTCCCTACTTCCACTGGCAGATTCCGTCCAGCCGCAGGCCCGACATCGGCAGCCGTAAGCGGCCGAAGTGTCAAATCACTCGCCGGTTCGTACTCATCGCTGCCAACATCTGCAGTATGCAGCCGTCTTTGGCCGTCCATATCGTCTGACGCGATATACGGACCTTTTGCCGCATCAATCGCAGGACTTTGCGGCGATAAACGGATTAATCCGTCGCTGCTACGAATTAGCTTCAGATCGCCTTTGTAAGTGGCGCTTACAACCGTTGCATTCGCAGCCACGGCAGCAGTCCCATCGGCCATATTGCCGACATACGTCGGCCGGCCTGCGTCTGTGATATCTTTTGACTCATTGAAAATAGTCCCAGCATTACTGAAAATTAAATTGTTATAAATTTGTGTTCCCGTCGGCTGGAACGTGCGCTGCGCAATTTTTACCGCCGATGCTTTACTGCTTAAATTTACGAAGGAATTGTTATAAATTTGTACATTGTATTGTCTCCAATGCCCGCGCAGCAGTTCCTGCTGTCTATCCGGCGTAAGGCTCCTAAGCTCAGCGAAATCGTTCTCACCCTTGCCCCAACGGATAATTGGATTTGTTCCCCCATCAGGCCCTGCGTCTTCCGTTCCGCCATCCAGCTGAACGGCATCATCCGTAAGCCCTTCCATGTAATTATTATAAATTTTGTGGTCATTGCCATAAATGCGGAATCCGCTAATACCTGCTTTTTTGCCATCCCCGATGATAAAATTGCCGTAAAAGCTGTTGCGATGACCGTGTCGGGCAACCATCCCACCGTAAGAATTAAGGACAGTGTTATAACGAATTATGTTATCACTGCTCTTCACCGAGACGATTTCGTCTTCCCCGTTTAATCCGTCGAACAAATTGTATTGAACCGTCACATGTCCGGGGGCCAAAGATAAACCGGAAAGCCCTAGACGGATCGCTTCCAAACCATTGCTCACTCGCGGACCGATATCATGAAAGTGATTGTATTCAATCACATCATATTGCGAAACCGCGTCCTTGCCATCATACGTAATCACGGCTCCAAAGCCGGTCTTCGGTCCGATGTCATTATATGCAATACGGTTGTGGCTGCTCGTCCCCTCAACCCGAATATAATGCCGGTCAGTCCCGCTGTCTGTGAGCAGTGCCGAGTTCGGCGAATGCGATGTTTCACCTGTATAAACGGCTCCATTAGGGTCATAACTTTCGCCGTAGCGGCAGCTATTTTCCACACCGATGACACACCAGATTTGTTTGCTGACATTATTCTCAGCTTTCGTGAAACGGTATTTCTGACCTGTTTCATCCAAAGCAAATGTATTTCGCAATATTGAAATATTGCTGGAATCGAACAGCTGCACCCCTGGATGCACGCCACTCATACTGGCGATTCTTTCATCCGGAACTGCTCTGCTCTTCAGTGTATCCTCCCCATGCTCCGATCCGCCTCCCGAGTGAAAGGTGAGCCCCTCTACTTCGACGTATTCGGAGTTTTCGATATGCATGTAGCTGTCGCCGGCTATAACAGCCTTGCCCTGCTCCGCAGCAACAATTCGGATCGGAAGCGCAGCAGTCCCTTTTTTATCCTTCACGACGAACGGACCCATTTGTTGATAAGTACCGTTTTGCAATTCAATCGTCATGCCTTTCGCAGCCTGATCCAGCGCAGCCTGCAAGCCTTCCGAAGTGCTGACTTTTACCACTTGAACAGGAGGCAGCGGTTCCACCGGCTTATCACCTGCCTGCGGAGGCCCGCTTGGTACAGTAGGCTCTTCTATATCAGGCGCAGTACCTGTGTATAGCTCAACTTCCGTTATGCTGTTCCAATTGCCTGAGCTTCCAGAAGCTGTATTGCCATATCCGACCAACCGCAAATAACGGACGGATGCCGGATTACTCAGCACATAAGACTGAATGATGTCATCCCCGACCTTAAGAACGCGGCTTGACCGCTTGGGAAGCAAGACGGTCGGATTCTGGAAATCCGCTTGATTTGAACCTATAATCTCAAAATGAGTTTGACGGTCGAGCGCGTTCAAGAAAGCAATATTCAGATAGGTGACCTTCTCCGGTTGCCCTAAATCGAACTGCAGCCACTCCCCTTGACCTGAAGCGGACCAGCGGACATCATTATCCCATATCCCGTCTACCACATTCGCGGGAATATTCGTTGTGTTCGGCTGATAGGAACTGGCGGTAACCGTACTTGCATTCAACGGTATTTGTCCGTTCGTTCCTTTGGCCGATAGCCTATATGCCTGGAGCGTATAAGTATTCGTTGCATCTCCACTTGATAAACGAATATTGATTTTATTCACCCCAGGTGCTAGCGGCACATTGGCTAAGTCACTCACCGTCTGATTCATGCCATTGTTATTCGTCAGAGTCACCGTCGTCGAAACACCTGCGCCAGCTTGCATCTCAAACCGAACAGGACTTGCATCCTGTGGAACAATGACCTCATACCCGCCCATCTTCGATGGTGAAAATGGTTGGTTCATCCCTAACTTTTGGCTGCCTGCCCATACATCCAGGCTAGAGAGCTGGATTTCCGGCATTTTCTCAGCAAAGGTGAAAAAGGATCCATCTGCCAACTCCGCATCCGTCGCATAGTAGACTCCACCGTGCAATTCCACCGGAGTCAAAGGATGCGGTACCGCGTCATTAAAATCACCGCTTGTACTCGTTAACAGCAATCCGCCTAATGGAAGCATGGCTTCCGGGAAAGCAACTTGCACCGTCCCGACATTGCCGGTATTCTGGACTTTCCACGTCCGCGCCGACTGCTTGAAGCCCGTACCGTAAGGAACCGACGGCGCGGTACTTCCGTTATCTCCCCAGAGAAGATACTGCTTATCCGCTAAAGCTCCTTTCGCACTAACGACGACCTGAGATGCCGCCGGTCCTTCACTGCTCCGGCTTGTCTCTTGAGCCAATGCGCCTTGCTGGTCTCGAACAATCCCTGCGATGTTATGGCCAAAAGCCACATTGGCCGCTGTGGGCCATACAACCTGATGCGACAAGCCTGCCGAGACATAATCCTTCCCTCTCAGTGGCGTCCCGAACTTGAGGGCCATATACGTCTGCACTTGATCATGCTGGATAGTGTTTAGAGAATCGCCAAAAACGATCATCTCGGCAACTTGTCCATCATAACCAGAGCCCCCCGTGACAGCAGAACCGAGGGACATCGGGTTGCTTCCGTTCCCAACCATCGCAAGTCGAGCCTGAGACGATGTTGCAATCGTTTGCCCATCTAATGAAATGGCTTGATAGACGTTATTTGAAACGGTTGGACGCGATTCATACTGAAAGCCCCAGCTGTTGTACGAAAGAGGCGGAACTGAATAACCCGTTGTAAGCCGTGGATTACCGGATGTGACTGCACCCGAATCCCACAGGATTTGTGGGGTGCTTGAGAAGAAAGGGATATATGCTCCAAACCTTCCTGTGCCTTGTAAAGTTTCATAGAAAATTTGCGAGGTCTGATTGGATAATGTGATCCCGCCGGTAACCAAATAAGCACTTGCTCCTGCTACGGTTTCATTCTGAGCGAACAACCCGTCTTTATCCAATAGAAGACTTCCGCTGCCTGAACGAATAAATTGGACCGACGGTTGGAAATTTAATGAGGGATTGGATGCCACATACTTTGGTTTCGTCCGTGGGCTCTTGTCCCCGACTGTCCCGTCGTTGATGAAATCGTTCCCTTGCGGACTGCTATCCTTCCATTTCGTCACTTCACCATTTCCGTTTAGCGTCATGCTCGACGGATCCGCTTTCAGCCACAATTTCAGCAAGTTGGCATCGACACCGCCAGGTGTCCCTGTCGTCTCACCTGTGGCATCGGCTTTGGAGAAACCTGCGGGCAGACTTGTGAGAATTAAAGTTGCCGCGAGCATCAAGCTGATCTTTCGCTTCCAAGAAACTTTGAATACCTTGTTCAAACTTACATCACCCCTTCATCATCATGAAACTCTCAGGCATCAATTTGGATGCTGACTAGCGTAAAAGCCAATACACACATCATATGTAAACCCTTACAAACAATAAATCATCAAAACCTAAACTCATCGTCAAAATCTCGAATACCACTGATCAATATCGGAAATGAACCATTAATTTGTGGGATCAACCTGATTTCACTAAGATTCGAAGGGTTTTCTCTATATTCAAAAAAAGGAGCTGCACGCCGGCAGCCCCTTCATCCTGTTTGTAATTATTAATTATACATAGACTTTCCTTTGAAATACCGTCGTGAGTCTTTTATAATAGATGTTATCGCAAGTATAAGGAGTTGGTATCGATGGCAATAACCGATTGCCAGATTGGCACAGCCTCATGCAAAGCCTGTTTTGGAGGCGATACTTTGCATGGGCGGGAATTGAGCAGTACAAACATCGCCTAATTCAGCATAGATCGGTTCCACAATTTGGCTTTGCACCTTATTCATTTTACGATTTTAAAATAAGGGGCTGTTCCATATGTGTGAACCATTCATTAGAAACCATCAATTCAATTTTATTAAAAAACAAGCTGGGATTCTGGAGCATGCGCTGAAAACGAACGCAGATCCGAAAGTATTGGAATCCGTTCGATATAGCTCAGAATCGAAGATTTCTGAACTATTTCCAGACGCTACAGACAACCAGAAACAAATGTTGGAAACCATCTTCAAGCAGAAAGCAGCGGAAGATTTTCAAAAACATCTTAAGGCGTTAGAGCCTCATTTGATGGAATTTCCGCCAATTAGCGCAAAGCAGATTCAAAAGCTATTCCCTAAGAACAAAAAGCTTAAACTGCCTGATTTGTCAGCGATCGACTACCGATACGTCACCTATCTTAGTTGGGTCGATATAGCGACGAATAAACTATTCATTGTCTATCATCTGAATGGGCAATTCGTTGGGGTAGAAGGGAAATATACTCCGACTAACAAGAAAGGCTTTTGTTTTTTATGTAATAGATATGAAGAACTTGCTCTATTTACGGCAATCTCCAAGAAAAGGCCGGCTCATACTACGCCTGATTATTATAAAGCGGTCGGTAACTATTTATGTATGAAGGGTCAAGAATGTAATAAGAACTTGACGGATATTGCTTCGTTAGAAAAGTTTATTGACACTGTGATCGGTTAAATGAAAGACCGGGACCTCTTGCTGCATAAGGTCCCGGTCTTTTTCTGGCTTCTGGCGGCATCACATTGCTGGAATCTCAGAAGGCACCTTCAGATTATGTACATCGATGCCCTTTTCATCGCGAGCTTTCAAATCTTTTAGAAACTCAAGGAAGTTATATCGAGGTTTCCAACCCAGTATTTCTTCAGCCTTAGATAGGTCATGTTGTTCCACTTGCTCCGGCAATTCGATCTCGTACTTGTTCAGTAATTGAATGGCGCCTGGAACTTGTGACTCGCACCACGCAGGACCGTTTTTTTTAAAGTCTTGAATAACATCCAAGGGCATACCATGATTCGTATGTACAATTGTGCGAAAAAGCCCCACTTTTTTCTCCAAAACGGCCTTAACAGAAGCAACTGTAGCTTCAGCTACATCCCTTCTATCCACACCATTGCGGAGCAAACGAGCACCGAACTCTAAATAAAGGCGTGGAATAAACTCATGGTAACGCAGCATCGCTATCGAAGCACCCGTCATTTCATGATAAGTTTTACATAAATCTTCGCCAATAACTTTACTAACCCCGTAGACTGATCCCCAGCCATAGGCCATTGAAGAAGCATAGACGATAGCTTGAATTCCAGCCTGCTTGCATGCTTCCATTACATGAAAGGTTCCATTCACGTTCACAGCAAAAATCGTTTCATCACTGACAGGCGGATTATGTGCGCAATGCCAGGCTGCCAGATGAACAACCGCATCCATACCTTGTACCGCAAAACGAACATCCCCAGGGCTTCTTGTATCACATCTTACAAACTCGAGATCCCTCAAATCATCTGCCTGAGGAGGCATAATGTCTGCCATCCTAACCGTGTAACCTGCATGAACTAATGCTCTGCATACAGCTTGACCGCCATTGCCCGCGGCACCGGTAACAAGAACTCTCATCATCTCACACCACCTAAAATTTGTATGTTTGGTTATTTATTCGTCATTCTAAATGCTGCACCTGCTTTCGCGTTACCTTACGCCAAAAAATCCCCGAAGTTAAATCTTCCGGGATTATGTATACGACAAGGCTGATATTTGCTGTATTAACGGATAAAGCTTAAAGGCAGCAATTTAGTGAAAAAGCTGGTTTCATTTTCTACTTTTATTTTCTCAGGTTTCATCACTTTTTCATTTTTCATCGTATTATGAGACATCAAATTTTCCCATGCGTAGGTGTTGATATTCATTTCATAATCCTCCTTCAAACTCTCAGGTGTACTTCTACATCTTAGCTTTCATTTGTTCACCTGATGTCAAAGAGGAATAGATTTTTTGTAAAGAAAAAACACCGCCAAGTATCTCGGCGATGTCTTTCTTTTTACGTGACTCTTTATTTCACAAATTGATCTAATGGGCCTAATGTAACGTCATTATACTTCTCAGAAAGCTCCAAAAGTCTTTGCCGGCCTCCGATTACTTCAACTTCTCAGCAAGCTTCTTGCGATATTCCAAGGCAGGCAGTCCACCCCAACCCCAATTATCGGTGTCAACTTCTTCAATAACCACAAAAGTGGATTCTAATGGTTTGTTCAACACATTGAGCAAAACTTCACTAACGCCTTTAATAATCGCGGCTTTCTCTTCAGCAGTAACGGACTGACGATCCGGAGTTGTGCCCTCACGGGTCACTTGGATATTTACAATTGGCATCGAAATTCTCCCCATTTCTATTAAAATTAGATGGATCTAATTTGCTAGATTTACATCGTACCCGCGTTTTGCCCACCATCAACATAAAGGATTTCACCAGTAACAAAGTTCGCAGAATCCAGGTATAAAACAGCATCTACGATGTCTTTAGATTCGCCCATGCGTCCAACTGGATGTAAACCGGCAAGAGCTTCATGTGTCTCAACAGCGTGCATTGGTGTTTTGATGACGCCCGGTGAAACGGCATTTACGCGAATACCACTTGCTGCATACTCAATTGCCAAAGATTTGGTAGCTGACTTCAGACCACCTTTCGTCAATGAAGCAAGCACAGAAGGCACTTTTACCGACGGCTGATCAACCAGACTTGTCGTAATAGTCACGATGTGTCCTGAACCTTGTTTCAGCATCTCCGTCACTGCACGTTGAGTAACGTGGAAGAAACCGACCACATTCGTGGATAAATACGTTGCAAAATCATCTTCCGTATATTCCGTAAATGGTTTAGACATGAAAATCCCAGCGTTATTAACTAGCGTATCAATGCGTCCGAAGTGGGTTACCCCCTCTTGGATTAAGCGCTGTGCGACCTCGGGATCGGCGATATCGCCAGCGACGAACCGCACATTTTTTCCTGTGGGATCGATTTCTTTCGCAACCTCCGCCAAAGCCTCTTCGCGGCGACCATTGATGACGATTTTCGCTCCCTGATTCACCATCTCGATGGCCATCGCTCTTCCGAGACCGCTGCTTCCGCCAGTAATCACTACTACTTTGCCTTGTACCGTCATTGGTTATTCTCCTTTATGATGATGATGATGTTCTAGATGTCGGTTAGCTGAATCGACTTACAGTTGTTCAAACAATTTTACAAACTCTGCTGGTGACTGCAGTCCAGACAAGCTGAATTCTTCATTAATTACAAAAAATGGTACGCCTCTGACACCGAGTTTTTGAGCGGTACGCTGTCCAAGTTCTACTTTGTCCAGCCCTTCACCCTGAAGGAGGCGCTCTTTGAGTTCCGCGGCTTCACCGATGCCGACTGAAGATCCTATTTTCACAAGTTCATCCACATCGCCGATATTTACGCCATCTTCAAAATAAGCTGTATATATTTTCTCAATCAATTGCACTTTTACGTGCTCAGGCGCCATCGATATTAACTGATGTGATAATGTTGTATTAGGCGTATATTGGACGATATCCATATTATATTTAAGCCCGAAACGATTCCCGTTTTCGTGATATTGCTGCTTCCTTGCTTCGAATTGAGGAACTCCGCCTAAGCGGCCGATCATCACTTGACGATAATCTTCGCCTTCAGGACGAATACCTGGGTTAATCTGAAAGGCATTCCAACGGACAGTTGCCTTTTTATCTTCTGGCAATTGCTTTAGAGCGGTTAACAGACTAGTCGTTCCCATACGGCACCAAGGGCAACTAGTATCCATATACACGTCAATCAGCAATTCACTCATTTCGTCAACACCTCAGCTGGTCTTACAGTTTTAATATGGTTGACGAAGTCTTTACTGCTTTGAGCTAATCTTTCCTCTGTTACGTCAGAAGTGTCATTTAGAACAAAGTGAGGCAGATAAGTGCCACTAATAAAGCGAGTGAGCGCCTGCATTGGCGTCAAAATTTGTTCGATTGTAAAACGGTTGGACCCATTTGCTTGATAAGACTCTTCCGTACCATACGCGGAAATCGCAAAGCCAAATTCTTTACCGACTGTTTTAGTTGCTTCAGGTCCATAAGCCCAGTTGTAAAGCAGAACATTGTCAAACCATTTTTTCAGTAATGGCGGTGTGCTGTACCAATATAGCGGGTATTGGAAAATAATCCGATCATGCGACTCAACCAGTTGCTGCTCTCTAGCGACATCAATGTTTTCGTCCGGGTACTCTTTGTGCAGTTCATGAATCGTGATACCATCATGTTTTTGCAATTCATTGACCCATGATTTGTTCCAATTGGATGCTTCGATATTCGGGTGAGTTACGATAACTAAAATTTTCATTGTATTTTGCTCCTATTCAGTAGTTGGATTTTTATTTGTTTTCAAAAAAGGGTACATTTTTCATAAAGATACTTTCTTGCTTCTTAACCAGCGGTCCATCAAGTTCTGAAAGTCGTTTTACTTCAATCCACTCCGGGTCGTTGCGGAATCTATCATAGTTCAGGTTACGATCCTCCATGGAAGCATGTTCAACAATATAATAGAGCCGGTTATTGGATTCATCGGAATCTTCCCAAAAAAGCGTTATTTTCATCTGATGTTTATTAAATAATTGAATAACATGATCCCTGAATCTATCTAAAATAACCTGCATCTTACCAGGATTAACATCATAAATCCGCAGCTCATATATCATCCTTTACGCCTCCTAATGGAAAGTTTTTATTCATTTCATTTACCTATTAAAAGGTAGATTGGCTTTAAAAAATCAATCGCTTATCTCTTTACGTTAAACCGGCAATTAAGCCATCGGCAATCACTTCGAACCTGCTTTTATCCCGAAAACTTCTTGCAAGCAACTGCGCTCCCTGGAGGGAAGCCAGAAATTTATGGGCTTGTACATCCGCGGCACCTTCAAAGTTAATATGCCCTTCCCGACGCCCCTGATCCAATATGCGTTCCAGCCATGTTAAATTCGTAGTGAAAAACTGTGCTAGCCTGTCGCGTACTTTCGCTGATAAAGTAGCCAGTTCCGTAGAAAGCATGACACTTAAACACGTACAATAATCCTGTACAGGACCATCGAAGATCAAGATGAATTTCCGTAATTTCTCCAAGTTGTTCTGTGTTTCGATATCGATTTGAGCAATAGCTGACATCGAATGTTTGTGATAGCGAGTGATCAGCGCTTCTCCTAAATCCTCTTTATTTGGAAAATGGTAATGAATGCTGGCTGTCCGTATCCCTACTTTTTCCGCAATATGTGCATAGCTGAATCCATTAAATCCAACTTCTTGCACCATGTACTGGGCTGTATCCAAAATAATCTCTGCGGTATTTTTATGATTACTCATCGCATTCTACCTTTTAGTAGATAGATATTCATCTCCTCTCTTTCTCGGATGTTCAACCGCCCACTCATCATACTATGTTCGAAGTCATCCTGCATAATATAGAATCGTGATACTGAATATCTAGTTTTCAGATACCAGCTCCTACATTGAATAAGAGCTATTCACTTGGCGAATCCTATTGATAAATGAAAAAAGCACTCAAGTGAGTGCTACTTCATTTTGATCGTTTTAAATAGCTGCTTCATAAATCAGCATTGATCCGTCATTATCGTCCGGAACAGCATAAAGCCTTATGGTTTCACCAGCAATCTCTAGGAACACTGGATTACGGGTAATTACATGACCTTGCGGAGAAAATTCAGTAATAGGTATTTCGTGAAGGGTTTCTAACGTAAACAGATCTATTAGCGCTAATCCCCCCAACTCGTAAGGCTTGGATTTGCTAGCAGGATTGACTAACTCAGAGATGCCGCTCACAATCATTTTTCCGTCACCAACATATTGTCCATCTTGATAGTCAATAAAATGACTCGTATTTTCTTTATCCAGCAGCTGTCGCCCACATGAGTCCCATACATAGAATTTGCGTGAGCCCCAACTGTTGCCGATTAACCTACCATTCTGCCCCTCTCGAACCAAGCCTCCGATATGATCTTGAACCCTGAATGATTCTTCTGCTTTTAAAGTGAGAGGATTCATTTTGTAAACGATAGATTGGCTGTGTGGTCGGTATTCCGCGACAGGAACCCAAATATACGTACCATCAAAATCAATACCACCCGGATGATACATGTCACCCTCACCCAATGCTGTCTCCTTTACAAGCTGTCCTTGACCATCGAAGACAAATAAATGGCCAACTCCCTTGCCAGGTGTACGATCATTACTTTGATTAGGTTGGACATACCTGATTGGCCATTCGATAAGTTCAACCGATGACATATAAAAGAAGTCGCCTATTCGAACCATACCTTGGGAGTGGTAATTGTTGAATTGTAGTTCTATTTTGTTTTTCAGCACCCATTTCGTGCTGCGTGTTAGATTTTTGAATCCGGCGATGAGATTCTGATCATCCATGTGCTATTGTCTCCAGTTTATCTTCATTTACATCAAATCATCTAGCCCTAGCACTTTCCTCCGTAATCATACTACGAATATAAAAGTATCCCATGACAGAACAAAGCAAGAACGTAAAGAAAGCGATCGCCGCAGCTAATTGTTTCTCTTGGAACACACCGAAAACCTGTTCCATCGACACCCCTAACATTTGCGGAGCATTGGGCCCAATGAGAAATGGAGCCGTAAATGAACCGATCACACCCATAAACACAAAAGTAACGGCCACTAGCAATGTTTTATACGTCAGCGGCAAAATGAAACGGACAAAGATTTGCAATTTACGTGCTCCTACGTCCTTCGCGCTTTCAATAATGGAATTAGGAACTGCGGATAAAGCTGAACCAAGCAGCATCGTCGTAAAAGGAATGTTAAACCACAAATTCGCGATAATTATCCCTTTCATGTCGAAAATAATACGCGGCATCTCTCCACCGTTTACCAGAAGCAGCAGTCGGGCAACCCATCCATGATTGCCAAGCAATTGGATCAATCCATAGGTCGCGATAACAGACGGGATAAAGATTGGAATCATATACAATTTACGTATCCATTTTACCATCGTACCTGTATTGAATCTCATATAAGCAGCTAAAGCATAGCTGATAATCAGCACGAGAATTACGGAAACAACCGTCACTTCCAGGGTAAAAATGATGTTGGAGCGCATCAGCTTATCTGTGAATAAATAGGTGTAATTGGACAAATCATAGCCGCCCGATTTATTCGTCAAGCTTTCTTTAAAGGAAATGATAATAGGAATGACGACAGTGACGAAAAGTAATAAAAAAGAGGGGATAACCAGAAGTAATCCGAATATCCCCATTTTCATTTGTTTACTCATTGTGCAGCAACTTCACTTTGCCAACGCTTCGTCATATCTTTATCCAATTCGCCGATATTGAACGAGCGGAATCCTTCGGAAGCACCTTTGAATGAATCTTGAATTTCTTTGGACATGTTAGAAAGCTTGATGCCTGGGAAGCCATGCATTTTATCGACAACTACGCCTTGTGCTTCAGGTGAAAGAACGAAATCCAGGAATTTGTAGACAGCATCTTTCTTCTCAGACAGCTTAGGCACCATTAAGTATGTTGGTCCGCCGTTAAACCCTGGCGTCAATTGTGCCATTTTCGTTGATTTCGGAAGCTGGCCTTTCGCCACTTGCTCAAGTACCATGTCGGACCAAGCCGGAATCATGTCGACTTCACCGCTTGTCAACAAATCTAGAGTCCCTTGGTTTTTCTTCGGATAAATCCCTTTGCCATATACGGATTTCCCAAGTTCTTTGAGCAGAGTAAAACCTTGATCCCAACCTTTTTCAACGCTTGGATCAGAATTGTGAATCGCTTCTTCCGGCAAGAACTTATACAGGGCAGTTGCTACGAAGGAGTTACCAGCCCCACCTGTGGATGGATCGTTATAAGCGAATTTGGACGGATTTTTCTTGATCCAATCGTACAGTTCATCCAACGTTTTTGGAGGTGTTGCTACTTTTTCGCTGTTATAAGCCAATACAACGGCAGATGAGCGGTAAGGAATAGCGAGATTGGAGATATCTTTTATCGTTTTTTCATCAACAGAAGTCAAATTTTTAATTTTGTCAGTTGCTAAAGTATCCCACAGATCATCTTTTTGTCCCCGAGTGACATTAGACAAGCCATCTTCATACAAATCGATATCGCCGGATCCTTTATTCGCTTGTTTTGCAGCAAGAATACGGTCATACGTTGGTTGTGCGCCAGTACCTGAAGGAATGTAAACCGGTTTTACCTTCACATCCGCATTTTGTTTCTCAAACATCGGGATTAATGTATCCCATAGATCTTTAACATTTTGCGATCCCGTAAAATAGAAGGTAAACTCAACAGGTTTTTTGGTATCTGCCGTTGCTTTAACCGGAGCGTTGCTTGGAGCAGCAGATGAACCTGCAGTTGTCGCAGAATTACCACACCCGGAGATGAAAGCGGCCGTAGCGGTCATTAAAGTGACTAACGTAATTGCGGATTTCTTGCGTAACATGGTATTGCCTCCTTGGATTTGGGTTTAATTGTCGGAAAATGCAATGATTTTGGCGAAGTTTGCTTTTACCTGTTGTCCTGTATGGAGATCCTTGACAGAATCCCTTGGTTGAAACGCCCGGATTGTTCCGTACTGAGGTAAATCAATGGATACTTCGGCATAATGCCCAAGCACCATCACTTGTTTAATTACACCCGAAAGGCCTTGTCCTTCTTCACCTTCTATGATCACATCTT
The DNA here is from genome assembly GCF_004000765.1 of Paenibacillus chondroitinus NBRC 15376. Lineage (GTDB taxonomy): Bacteria > Bacillota > Bacilli > Paenibacillales > NBRC-103111 > Paenibacillus_E > Paenibacillus_E chondroitinus. The sequence goes on from NZ_BILW01000003.1 coordinate 183,090, forward strand.
CAGGTCGAACGGCAAGGTGTACATGCCCGGACAGATTTTTTGAATTTGGAAAACTTAGATGCCCGACGGTAACGCGTTCGGCAGCGATCACCCCTTTCAAAAAGTTCATTTTGCCAATAAATTGAGAAACGAACAATGTACTTGGTTCATCATAAATTTCTTGTGGTGAAGCGATTTGTTCGATGTTCCCTTGATTCATAACGACAATACGATCCGAAATCGATAAAGCTTCTTCCTGATCATGAGTGACGAATACCATCGTAAGGCCTGTTTTGGACTGAATTTCCCTTAGCTCTTCCCTCATCTCGTGGCGAAGCTTGGCATCCAGTGCGGAGAACGGCTCATCAAGCAATAGAACAGCCGGCTTCAGAAGCAGTGATCTTGCAACCGCTATACGCTGCTGTTGACCACCGGAGAGTTCCCCTGGAAATTTCTTCTCGGCTCCAGGCAAGCGAACCAACTGCAGCACTTCGTTTACGGCTTTATCGATTTCCGTCTTTTTGATCTTGCGTATTTTAAGACCGAATGCGAGATTGTCATAAACCGTCATATGCGGCCATAGATTGTAACCTTGAAAAACCATGGATGTCGGACGTTTCTCAGGAGGTGCTTGAAGCACACTTTTCCCCTCAATGAGTATGTCGCCGGAATCGGGATCCAGGAAACCTCCGATGCTGCGAAGAACGGTTGTTTTACCGCAGCCTGAAGGGCCAAGCAATGTAATTAACTCCCCTTTACGAACATCTAGAGAAATTCCGGTTACGCCTTCTCCGGTTTTATAGCGTTTCGTCAATTGTTGAACTGAAAGCTGAATGTCCATGTGTGCCCCCTTCAATTTTAGGAATGGATCTGTCGTCATTTGAGTTGGAAGCCGCTGGACATAATATCTGCGCTCACAAAGCGCTGTGCAGCCAGCAAGAGAATAATCGTCGGCGCTGTCAAAATAATGGAAAATACAGCTCCCGCATAGGCTGGATAATCGCTGATGATGGAGTACATGACAATCGGCATCGTTTTATAGTTTGGGATGCCCACAAGGAATGTGCCCTGAGCTTCATCGAGCGAGTTCAGGAATGTAAAGATAGAAGCTACGATAATTCCCGGCATAGCCATAGGCAGCGTAATGCTGCGAAACACGCGAAACGGGCTCGCCCCTACATCCCTGGCTGATTCCTCTTGCGCCATATGCACATTGCGGAAAGCAGCTGTTGGAATCCAGGTCATGAACATGAGCACGTTAATCATATGGATTAAAACAACGCCTATTAACGTGTTCATCAGTCCGAGTTTGAAGAAAAGCACAGCGATCGAAACGTAAAGTCCCATTTTCGGAAAAGCATGTGTCAGAAGAAACGAAAACAAGAAAAATTTGCTAAGTGGAAATCGTATACGCGCAAACGCATAGGCTGCTGGAATGCAAAGCACAATAGAAAGTGCCGTTACGATCGTTGCGATGACAAAAGACAAGCCGATTGATTTTGCAATATCTTCTTGCTGGAACACAAACGTCCACCATTTCAGTGACCACTCATGAGGCAAGATATCGGGGTAGGTCCATTTGCCGGTAAAAGCCAGAATAGCAAGATTGAGCAGCGGACCCAAGAAAAAAATGACGAACACAACAAGGATGAGAAATTCTACGATTTTACGCGGGCCTATTGCTTTTAAATACCAACGCATGCGGACTAACCACTCCTTTCAATAGAAAATGTTTGAGTCGACTGACGGACAACGAGTATGGGCACTAGTTGCTTGGGATGCTCAATGTAGGCTTCCTGACGGATTAGCTTATCGAGCAAACTGAAAGCCTGAATCCCCATCTCTTCCATATTGACCCTGATCGTTGTCAAAGAGGGTGAAAACATAGCGGCAAAGTCAATATCATCGAAGCCGACAACCGCTACTTGTTCGGGAATACGTACCGACTGTTCCAGCATAAACTTCATAGCGCCAAGCGCGATCATGTCGTTGGTAGCAAATAACGATGTATATCCGCCTGCGCGAAACTCCTCCCAATGGGCTCGCATGAGCTCATACCCTTCGCCAAACGTGGACGTCGATGCCTGTAAGATTGAGCTTGATGGGAACGGAATCCCCAATTCTTTCAACTGATTTTTGAAGCCTTTCAGTCTCAAATTGTGACTGCGATGCGTTTGTGGTCCAGCGATTACGAAGATCTGACGATGCCCCATATCTGCGAGATGCTCAGCAACCATTCGGCCGCCTTCCTCGTCTTGATTCACAATATGCATGACACCATCAACATCCGTGGAGCCATTGACCATGACATAGGGAACTCCGAAGTTTGCGATGTAATCAATCACATTTTGCTGCAAACGGCTAATCAGGATTAGCCCGTCCACTCTTTTTTCCATCATAAAATCGGCCGAACGCAGCGACATTTCATGATCCGTCGTAACGAAAACGGAGTAACTCATACTTGCAGCTGTCATTAAAATAGCATCTAGAATTTTCCCATAAAACGGATGGGAAGCAATCGGATGATGCCGGCGATAAATCAGAACACCAATGTTATGTGTTCTTTGTGAAACCATTGCCCTTGCTACGGCATTGGGCTTATATTGCAGTTCTTCAATCAGCTGCAGCACTTTATTGCGTACTTCCAAGCTGGTATAGCCCTTGCCAGATATCACGCGAGACACAGTGGATTTGGATACACCGGCGCGCAGGGCAATTTCCTTAATCGTATGCTCCATGATGCGACCTCATTTCTGTATGTGAGACCGTTCCCACACACTTAATTTAACTTAGAAATATTATTGCTGTGTTAGCAGCAAGATAAGTAATTGTAAAGGCAAAGAAGCTGCCCCCAGGTTCTCGCAACCTTTGGAACAGCCTAGACCTCTCCATTGACCGTCTCCCAGCTTTGGGCATACAATTAACTTACTGAATCTACGGAGGCTATTATCTTCCTTACGAGAGGAACTTACTTATCCCATGTTTAAAAAGGTTGTCTGGACATTAGGAGCCCTCGGCTTGGCGAGTTGCATCGCGGTCACTTTTTTTGTCATTGATACGCAATTAATTGACCACGAACAAAGCCGATCAGAACCTGCTGTTGCACTAACGCATCCCACCGTTGCTTTCTCAACTCCCAAGCCCAAACAGCCGGATATTTTAACCTATTGGACGAACCAGGAGAAGAAATCCGTACAATCCGGTTATTCAGAAGCCGCAGCTGCCTATCGAAATCGAATCGCTGCCTACTCAGTCGGTCTTCCTTCGATATCGCCACTAACCTATGATTGGTCCAGCATCCCAAGTCCTTCAGCGGAAATGGAGCTTTATCTCCGCGTTCCTATGACAACGGAATCTCCACATCTTGCAAAACATGAGCCAGCATCCGGGGCTTATATTGGTATGTTAGGGGCGGATCGTAGAGTCGGGTACGATGTTACGAAGATTGAAGATGTGTACGGGCGAAAACACGCCCTTTATTTGGCTTATGTCGGCTGGCGGAAGGTCCAAACCGATACGAATACCTATTTCCCGGCGCGAACTGCGGAAAGAGTGAAAGAACTTGGCGGCGCACTCCAGATCGGTTGGGAGCCGCGTTTTGGCTTGGACGACGTGCTGGATGACGAATACGTTCGCCGTTTTGCCCGGGAAGCCAAGGCATCCGGCATTCCCATCTTCTTGCGCTATGCTTCGGAAATGAATGGTGCATGGGTGCCATGGCACGGAAGTCCTCAGCAGTATATTGAGAAATTCCGCCTTGTTCACGACATCATGGCCGAAGAAGCGCCTAATGTAGCAATGGTTTGGTCCCCTAATTTCTCGCCGTCGAATACGATTGACGACTACTATCCAGGTGATTCTTATGTAGATTGGGTTGGTTTCTCTTTGTATAACACACCCTATTCTGCAGACAAAGAGCAGCTAAAAGGGACTGTCATCGATACCTTCGCTCCTCTCTATGAGCGTTATCGCCATAAGCCCATTATGATTTCAGAGGGCGCTATTGCTCACACCTATTTACCTACGAATCAAACGTACTGGAGTTGGTCGGAAGGCCAACTGGGGTACATGTACGGTTTACTGCCGCGATTGTTTCCGCAGGTGAAAGCCATCACCTATTTTAACTTCAGTCGAGCTCAAGCAATTCGGACGAATGGAGCTTATGTGTATGATATTGGGGAGAACCCTTTCATGGATGGTTTATATCAAAGGCTGATTCAATCCGATTGGTTTATTAGCAAAGTAGAGACAGGTGTTGACCCCATCTCCTATCGCTATACGCCTGTTACCGGTCAATCTCTTCCTACTGGCAAACAAACCGTTCTTGTTTATCCTAAGCTGGAGAACGAGCAGGGGGAACCCCCATTTGCTATCGCCATTTATCAAGGGAATCAGCTTCTTGGTGTCAGTTATGAGGCTCCCTGGGAAATAGACATTCAAGTGAATGCGGAATCGGCGTCAGAACCTTGGTACGCCATCGCTTACAATGACAAGATGGAGCCCACGGCTGTCAGCAAAAAGTAACTGATAATTGAAATGAATATATGTAAAAATAGCCGCTGTTTCCCCTAATCAGGAAACAGCGGCTATCTATGATCAACTATCTCAAAAGACAAGCACGTTTGTTATCAAATTTCCAATTAGGGATATAAAACTGCATAGCCAGCGCATCATCGCGAGCTCCCAAGCCCTCTTGCTTGTACAGCTGATGCGCCTTCTCAATGGCGTCCATATCAAGTTCTACTCCCAGACCCGGCTTCTTCGGAACATCCACCATGCCTCCAACAATCTGGAACGGCTCCTTGGTTAACTGCTGTCCATCCTGCCAAATCCAGTGCGTATCAATGGCCGTTATTTTTCCCGGCGCTGCTGCTGCCACATGGGTAAACATCGCAAGCGAGATATCAAAATGGTTGTTCGAGTGAGATCCCCATGTGAGCCCCCATTCATGACACATCTGTGCTACTCGAACAGAGCCATGCATTGTCCAGAAATGTGGATCGGCTAACGGAATATCGACAGATTGCAGCTGAATCGTATGTCCCATCTGGCGCCAATCGGTAGCGATCATGTTCGTTGCCGTTGGGAGGCCTGTCTCACGCCGGAACTCGGCCATGATTTCACGGCCTGAATAACCGTTTTCTGCTCCGCATGGGTCTTCCGCATAAGCCAATACGTGATGCTGATCACGGCACAAGTGAATCGCCTCAGCTAAAGACCATGCTCCGTTAGGGTCAAGGGTAATTCTGGCTTGAGGGAAACGTTCCGCCAGCGCAGTGACCGCTTCAATCTCCTCCTCACCGCGCAGGACGCCTCCTTTTAACTTAAAATCATTAAAGCCATATCGTTGATACGCCGCTTCGGCAAGTTTCACAACGGCTTCAGGTGTAAGCGCTTCCTCATGACGCAGTCGAAACCAATCATTCGCAGCATCCTCTGCGCTCAGGTACGGAAGGTTTGTCCGATTCCGGTCCCCAACATAGAACAAGTAGCCTAACATCTCTACTTTATCGCGCTGTTGACCTTCTCCTAGCAGTGCTGCAACCGGAACATCCAGGAATTTACCTAAGAGATCAAGTAGTGCTGCTTCCAATGCCGTAACGGCGTGTATCGTGATGCGTAGATCAAAAGTCTGCAAACCGCGTCCTCCCTGATCCCGATCAGCGAATTGCTTGCGAACTTTCGTAAGAATGTTATTGTATTGACCGATTGATTGACCGATTACCAGTGGGCTCGCGTCTTCAAGCGTTTTACGAATATTCTCGCCGCCCGGTACTTCACCTACGCCCGTATGACCTGCACTGTCTTTGAGAATTACGATGTTACGTGTAAAGAATGGAGCATGCGCTCCACTAAGATTGAAGAGCATGCTATCATGCCCTGCAACTGGAATCACTTTTAGTTCGGTAATGATTGGCGTGCTGGAAGCTTGATTTCTCGATGGCTCATTTAGCAGTTCTTGTTTCATGGCTGATCTCTCCCTTTCATGTGGATGAATACCAGTTTAATGAAGATGACAACGAATTAGCTTACCTTAAGTTAAATTGTACCACGTCCTCTAGCTCCTAAGTACTTAAATAACTCATATTCACATATTTTTGTTAAGGAATAGTATGCGCTCGCCGGAGAGGAAGTTGACAGTATGGTTCATTATAAAAAAATGAAGATTGACGGTTGGGAGTTATTTTTTCGCCAAGCCGGGAGTCCATACAACCCAACCATCATCCTTCTTCATGGTTTTCCAAGCTCATCCCATATGTTCAGGGATTTAATTCCTCAACTCACAGACCACTTTCATATCATTGCTCCTGACTATCTTGGATACGGAAATAGCAGTATGCCTTCCACAGAAGAATTTGCTTACACCTTCGAGAATCTATCCATGCTGATTGAAAAGTTAATTGATAATCTCTGTATTTCTCATTTTATTTTGTACACCCATGACTATGGAGGTCCTATCGGATTCAGACTGGCCGTAAGAAATCCGCACCGTATTCTAGGATTCGTTATTCAGAATGCCGTAGTTAGTGAAAACGGATTAGGGAAACCGTTCGATCTCTTCAAAGCCCTCTGGGCGGATCGAAATCCTGCAACCGAAGCGGCCTTTGCTCAGCTTACAACCTTTCATTTTACGAAAATGCAGTATGTTACGGGTGTGTGTCATCCCTACAGGATTAGTCCCGATGGTTATTTAATGGACCAGTTATTTTTGGATCGACCCGGCAATAGCCAAATTCAGTTGGAATTGGGTTACGATTATCGGACCAACGTCGAACAATACCCTGTTTGGCAGCAGTACTTAAGAACTTATCAACCTCCTACACTCATAACCTGGGGCAAAAATGATTTTATTTTTACGGTGCAAGGGGCACTTGCTTTCGGTGAACTTTTAACGTGTGTGGAAACTCACTTTTTATGCGGGGGCCATTTTGTTCTGGAAGAGCAAAGCCAGCAAGTTGCGGAGCTTATCAAGCGCTTTTTTGGCCGTATCTATTCATGAGAATAAACGAAAAAGGAGCTGCCGCCAGGCAAGCTCCTTCTCTATTGTTGAAGATCGTTAAATGGTATGGCTGATGTACGCTCTGAGGCAAGGATACGGGCCACTGAAAATATGCGCCATGGTTACGATAAATGTGAGGTGATCCTGTAAAATTTGGAGCGTGGTTCCGACGCGATGGGCTAGCGACTGTTCAACCGCTAATTCCTTTTCTGAACTCAGTTGGTTAAGCAGCTCATTGTTTTGAGCGACCGTTTTGCTAATTTCCATTAACGTCTGTGTTTCGACGTCTGATGGCCGGTAAGCCAAATTCGGAAATTGAATGTCGTACGTCTCCAACCGCTGTTTCAAATGGAGAATCTCATGTTGACGCAGTACGGAATCGTTGGCTCTCTTCCATGGAAGAAGATTCTTCCATTCCTTGGTTACTTTCATAAGCAGCATGTCTAGTTCCTCCTATTTTCTCTAGAAGAGAAAAAGGAAGCGAGGGAATAGAACCTCAAATCACATTGTTCTATTGAATGTTTCTATCCATTTCTTTCTACGCTGACGAAGTTAGCTGACGGATTCGGGTTGAAAGTTAACCCTAACACTTTACATGTGTACTCACCCCAGGAAACTTGGTTCCCCCGCTTCTTTAATCTAAAGAATTAAGCGTATTTTATCAATGTACTCCAATGTATGAGGAGAAGCAATAGTAATATTTTCTTATCTATTCTAAGTCCTTAGTCATACACGTATTAAACCAAATCCACTTTATATATACAAGGAACGCCCTCCATATCAGAGGTAAATATGATAAATGTGCCATCTGGAGAAAAAGCCGGGTGCGGGTGGGCATCCTGTGTGTTGCCATATGACTTCCAGCTGGTTCCGTGGGAGCATAGCCGCTTTTCTTGTCTCTGTTCTACATCCACTAAATAGATGAAGTGCTGCTCGGGCAGCTGCCCGTCCCCGACGATCTGCGTATGATTGGCATTCGAAATAAAGTGGCAATACTTGGAGCAATTCATCCAGACTTCTTCCACTAATGTCTCTGAGTCCATGAAACGGATACTTTCGTGATAGAGATCATCTTTATGCCGGTACACATAAGCGAATCTAGAGCCATCAGCAAGCCAATATTCATGCGTAATGAGCTCATCATGCGTCTGTTCCTTTGCACACCGCAGCCGCGTCCCATCCGTTTGGACTAGCCAAAGTCTGGCATCAATCAGATGCCCAGGACCTTCATGACAAAATAAAATGGTCGATGGGTCATTGGGACGAATTTGCGGATGCCCGAGCCAACAGTCCAGCTCCTCATGTGCGATATGGCTGGTTCGCTGTTCGATATCCAGGTAGATGATTCGGCAGTGCGGTTTCGCTGCCCATTGGGGTTCGAAGTTGGACCAGTCCCCTTTGCCTGGCACAACATCTTTTTCATTGATTTCGACCAGAACGAGATACTTGTCATCTGAGCTGAGACCGGGATTGGCATTGGATTTCCAACCTGCAGGTGTCGTATAGAGAACGTCTTCCATCAGCGTCGTCATATCCAATCGCATAATTCGCTGATCTCTGCAATAAATCAAGTAGTTGTCGTCACTCGTCAGACTGCAGCTGAAATCGTGAATATCGAGCCCTTCCGTTAATTGCAAGGCCGTTCCATCGTTCAGATCCATCCTGTAAAGCTGACGGGTTCCCTCTCGCTCGCTAGCGTAAATGAGATAGCGATTGTCATTTGTGATCATTTTATAATAAAAATAAGGATGATGATTTACCTGCTCCGGGGCTGTCAAACGCGTCATAGATCGGCCCGTGTAGGCATCGGCAAAAGAATGGAACTCGTTACGAATCGTAGATCCTTTAGCCATCTGTGATCACTCCATTCTCTTAATGTTAGGGCCGAGGCCGCAGCATCTTCATCTTCTCGGCAGGTTTAAGCGGCAAGGTCAATTGAAGGACCGAGCGGTTTGGAGCACGGAACTCCGCCCGAACCTCTGCGTTCGCTTGTACGACGGAAGCCGTTGCGTCGAGTTCATCTCCCCGTTCACCCAAACGCCATGCAAACAGAAGCAGCGCTTCCTGCATGCTAGCGAAATCAAATTTCTTCCGCTCGCCGGCGTAGATGACATAGTCAAGAAACCGTTTATCCGGCTCCTGCCCGAGCTCCCATCTTGGCTGTTCCCCGTCAAAGGCTGCGAATATTTTTTTCACCTGCAGCGTCTGCTCAGCTATGTGTACCAAAGCTAAATCAGCCGCTGGCGAAACAGCTTCTGCCCGAACCTCGTGCTGGCTGCCTCCAATCTCAAAGCGAACTCTTAGGTCCGTTGATTCAATAGTCCCGTCAATGGGATCGAGCCCAATGTGCGTATTGCCGCCATTCGTGCAAAATCCGATGCCGAACAACACATCCTTCCCCTTTTGAACACTGGAATAAATTCCGGAAGAGTAGTCGTAGCCTTCGTTCAAAAGGCGCAAATGAACGTAGGTGGATGCGTCACCATTGCGTACATAAGCTAGCAAATTGCGGCGCTGATTCCACATCACGTCTTTGCTGAAAGTTCCCACACTAACCGGCCCTTCCATATACGTAATTGCTTGGTTAACCGTATCGCCAGCTTCGTCTTTGCTAATCGTCTGAACATGCTCCGCTGTTTTTGTTTGTTTGAACGCCGGTATGTACTTCTCAGGACATCCGATATCATTGCCATACCAATCCAGATTGTAGGTCAGCTGATCGTCTGGCATAAAATTCAACTCCCCTTGGCTGGCAAGCTGCAAGAACGATAGTACTTCCGGCGTCATCATCGTATGATAGGCACGGCTGTGCGGGCCTGACCATTGCTTGCTCGGAGCGTGGAAATGCTCGGCCACCATCCCCCATGCCACATCCAGCATCTCCGAGCTGAGCTGTTTCGCTTCCGCAACTTGGGTCGCAGTATGAATACTGGACAATTCCTGTATCGCCACGATCGTATATGTCGGACTGTTATACTCCTGGAAAGTTCCCAGCTGTTTCGTGTACTCGCTGAAGAGACGTAAACGCTCCAAACCGTAATTCAAGTACTTTTCTTCGCCATAGACCTCGCCTGTAAGCAAAGTAACGAAGGCACCCATAATGGCAATGTTCGTGTAGCTAGGACCGACATTTCGCTTGATAATGGCGTCGCATGCACAATAAAGCGCCTGCCGGATTTGCTCGCGCAGCTCCGGGCTTAGGATATCAGAGTGCCGCTGCTCAGCCAGCACCAGTCTCTTACCGCAGAAGTCCGCCCAATTCCAATCTGGCGGAGCCATCCTCTCCAGCGGCTCTTCGTAGAACCAAGACCAGATCCCGAAGGTCGCATGCTCTGGATTTTGATCCTGCAGGCTAATCACCTGTTCCAGTATGCCGTGTGCTCGTTCTACATGAAGAGGCTGGCGGCTGTCCAGCAATCCCAGCGCATAAACACACGCTGCCAGGGTCGGGTGAGTAAACGCTACATCTTTCAACGTACTGTGATAACCCGGCGTATGGAAAGGCTTGCGAACCATCCGCAGTTCAGGCGTATAGTCTTTGTGCCATTTCTCAAGCTGATCAAGCAGCATCTTATTTGCATCCATTGTCATCGTGATTACACTCCCTCATTCGTATGAAATAGCCCCCCAACTCCTGTTCGAATCGGGAGGCTGTTTAGCCTTCTATGCCGTTTACTTGCCCTTCACATTTTTCTGATACCAATCTTGCGCTAATTTATCAACGTTATCCCCACCGAGACGTTTCCATTCCTTGCGAAGCTGTTCCATGCCCCATTGCGGCGAATATTGGGCACCGCCTGTAATGACTTTTGTTTCAATATCATCCGATAGTGGGCCGAATGACGTAGAAGTTTCGCTCAGTTCTGGAAATGTTGGGTTAAACGGAATATCGCGTCTGTATTTGTTTTTCATAGCGACCTTGAGCGATTCACCCTGCACTTTGGCATATTCCTGAGAGATTGCATCCGTTGCCGCCATCACAGCGAAATCCTCTGGTTTCGGACTCCATTGATCGAGCACGGCATACTCTGGCGCATAGATCGTTTCCTTCTTATTCTTCTCGGCATCAATCGTTTGAGGAACACCATTAACCAGCTTGTAATGAACACCTTCCGTGCCGAATCTGACATTGAACCAGTTTTTGTCTATCCACCAATCCAGCAATTTGATGGCAGCTTCCGGATTTTTCATATCTTTATTAAAAACAATCAAACGGTTTGCCGGCGGTTCTTGGTACAAGCCGAACTTCCCATACTTCGTTGATACCGGCTCCAGCGGTACAAGCTGCGAATTAGGTACATTTTGTTTCAATTCACGGTATTCGGCACCAATGTTCCAGCTTGCGAAGTAGATACCTGCTTTACCTGTCACGAACAGCTGTCTTTCCTTCTGGAAGTTCTTGTCTGTGATATATTCTTTGTCAATCAGCCCTTCATCGAAAAAAAGTTTAAGCTGTGCAAGCACATCGGCATACCGATCGGTTAAACCGCCGTACACGATTTTATCATTATCCAGATACCAGTTACTCTTGTTGGATGCGTACATCGCCTGAATAATACCCGTGTAATTATAGTTAAAAGCAGCACCCAACGTGTCATTTTTACCGTTGCCATCAGGATCTTTATCCCGAAACGCCCGCATGACAGTGACCAACTCATCCATGGTCGTCGGCGCCTTCAGTCCCAGCTTATCGAGCCAGTCCTGGCGGATCCACATGCCGTGATTCGCAATGGCGTCAATACCCCTTGCGCTGGTCGCCATATAGGTTTTGCCATCAAACATGGTGTATGGCTTCAGCTCCGGATGCGCTTTCAAATAAGCTTTGTAGGAGGTGCTGTATTTCTCGATATATTCGTCGATTGGCTGAATGGCTCCCTGCTCTTTCAATGTCGCCATGTAATCTCGCCCGAACTCCCACATCATATCCGGGGCTTCGCCGGCTGCGATGAGCGTGTTTAATTTCTTCGTTGATTCAGTCCGCAGGATCGGAACCCACTTCACATTGATACCCGATTTCTCACTGATGTATTTAGTCGTCCGGTTACTCTCATAAGTTCCTTCGTCACTCGCCACTTGGCCGCGGTCAAGGATGGAAACACTGACTTCCAGTTTCTTATTCTCTCCTGACGATTTTCCAGTATTATCTGAGCTAGTTGGAGAGGAGCAAGCTGCAATTGTGAATAAAGAAGCGACTAGCGTTAAAGCTACGTGCTTTTGTTTCATCATGAAATCTTCGCCTCCTGCAATAAGAATGATAAGCTTGAATTTTCGATTAGCCTTTAATTGAACCAATCAAGACGCCTTTGACAAAATACTTCTGTAAGAATGGATAAACACACAAGATCGGAAGCACCGAGATGATGATGGCAGCAGCTCTTAAACCCTCCGGAGTTACCATCGTTTGCATAGAAGCACCTTCGCTCCCGTTGGTCGCATTCGTATTAAGCAGATTCTGGCTTGTCGTATCGATCATCTGCAGCAGCTTCACCATCAAAGAAAGCTTCCCCGAATTCGTGATATACATGAGCACATTCATATACGAATTCCACCAGGTAACCGAATAAAATAACGTTAACGCCGCAATAATCGGCATGGAGAGCGGAAGAATAATTTTCCAAATAATGAACAGGTCATTAGCTCCGTCAATCGCTGCAGATTCCTCAAGTTCCGAAGGCAATCCTTCGAAAAATGATTTCATGACGAAAAAATTGTACGTGCTTAGAAGACCAGGCAGCCAAAGTGCCCAATACGTGTTCATGATGCCCAGCGTTTTGATGAGGATATAATTGGGAATGATCCCTCCGCCGAACAACATGGTGAACGTTATGATCATAAGCAGAGCATTCCTGCCCTTAAGCCGCTTGCGACTCAACGGATAGGCCGCCATGATCGTTGCTACAAGGTTAATGGAAGTTCCTACAACCGTAATGATTAATGTATTTTTCATAGCATTAAACAGCTGGCCGTCTTCAATCAAGTTTTTAAAAGAAGTGAATGTGATCTCCTTCGGCCATAGGAACACTTCCCCAGACATAATGGCCCGAGAAGAGCTTAATGAGGTAGATAGCACATGAATGAACGGGAACAACGTCATCATGGCAAGTACCGCCAGAAACACATAGATGACACCATAAACCAGCTTAACTGACGAGCTCTGACTGCCGAACACCGCATTCCCCTCCTACCATAGCCCATTCTCGCCTAAGGCTTTAATTAATCGATTCACGCTGACCACCAGAATCAAGCCAATGACGGATTGAAACAAGCCAAGTGCCGTCGTATAGCTGTACTGCGCGCCTTCAAGACCTACATGATAAACATAGGTGCTAATGACATTCGCTACTTCTGAAACCGCTTTATTTTGCAGCACGAAAATATGCTCGAAGCCCACATCCATCATCTGACCCACACGCAGGATCAGCAGAATCGCGATCGTGGATCGGATGCCCGGCAGTGTTACGTGCCAGATGCGCCGAAGCTTGCTCGCTCCATCAATCTTCGCTGCTTCATACAGCTGAGGATCAATACCCGCCATGGCGGCCAGGTAGAGAATGGTTCCCCAACCCGCATTCTGCCAGATCCCCGACAAGATGAATGTAATCGGCCACCAGAAGGTGCTTGCCATGAAATAGATCGGCTCAATGCCGAACAGCTTCACTAAAGCAAAGTTTACGATCCCCGTGGAGGGAGACAGCAGCGCGATAACAATTCCGCCAAGTACAACCCAGGAGATAAAATGCGGAATATAAAGCAGATTCTGAATCGTTCGCTTGTACCATTCCAGTCGGACTTCATTTAAAAGGATGGCTAGTGCAATAGGAACCGGGAAAGCGAAAACGATACTGTACACATTCAGGAGAAGCGTGTTCTTTAATACATTGAAAAAATCCGGACTCGTGAACAATCTGTTGAAATGTTTTAGGCCAACCCACTGACTCCCCCATATCCCATCGGCGAAACGATAATTTTTGAAGGCAATGATCTCACCGAACATCGGCGTGTACTTAAATAGGAAATAGTAAGCAAAGATGGGAAGCAGCAAGAGATACAAGTATTTATCCCGCTTCACATACTTCCATGCCCGTTTAAGCTTCGTTGTTTGCTCCTTCTTCCCAATAATGGCTTGTGCGGTCGTGGCCCCGACGGTTCGTGATTTCATGTCCCTACCTCCTTTCAGGTCGATGTCTTGCACCTTTATGGTATCGTTCCAGGATCGTTTTGGCATATAGACACTTTTTAAAAATACACACCTTTTTTAACCGGAAACGGATTCGCTATTTTTATCATCTTCGCCTTTTTTAAGATTTTCCCTGAATTCCCCTGGTGTTTGGCCGGTATATTTCTTGAAAATGCGTATAAAACTCTGAACATTGTTATATCCAACGCTCTCCGCAATGGCGTTGACTTTCAGCTTTGAGCCCAGCAGCAGCTCCTTCGACTTCTCCATGCGGATCTGAATCAGACAATCCATAAAATTAGTTTCCGTCGTTTCCTTGAAGAGCTTGCTTAGATAAGGAACGCTTAGCTCAAATTGCGCCGCCAACAGATTAAGCGAGAGATCGCTATCCATGTAATGCTGCTCGAGATACGCCAGAACCTGCCCGATGGTATCGTGGTGACCTTTGGAAAGCCGTTTCTCTTCGGTGCGCACAATGAGCTGATGCAGGAAATCGGACATGTAGCTCTTCAGCTCAGCGACTTTGACACAGCTTTCAATCCGGTCATAGATGTTTTCCTTCGGGTCCAGGAATTCTTTGATTTCGAGACCTTTATCCGATATGACCTTAATGGATTTCATAATCATCTGAATGCACATCTGCTTAATTAACTCGGGAGGAACATTGCCCGCCACAACCTCGCCAAAGATTTTATCCAGCTGTGATCGAAGCTTGTTTTTATCCGTATCCCGAATCAGGTTGACGACAGAATCAATTAGCGCTGTGATCCGGTAAAATTTCTCATTATAATTGCTGCCCGCAATATCGTCGATGGAGACAACCGTGTTATCGCCCATAATTAACTTATATTTCAACGCATTCAGCGCTTCTTCATAGGAAATCTGGATGCCTTCCAAATTGAATTGTGGACTGCCTACACCAATGGTTACGGTTTGTTTAAAATGAATCCCTACATAATTTTTCACCAGATCAGCCACTTGCAGAGCTTGAATTTGATTGCCTTGCGAATCCTCCGATTCGAAGCTCATAATGACAGTGACTCTCCCATCGGTCAATTCCACGGAAGTCCCCTTGCATACGCCTGCGATGAGTTCGTCCGCAACATTGCTGATGGCATAAGTAAATAAATACACATCTCGCGGAGTGTGATTCTCTTGGATGCGATCCAGTTCGATGATGAGCACGATGAATTGTTTATGATATAAATCGATCCCGAGCGTATGGAAATACGGCTTCATCCGGTTATAGTTTGTTTTATCCCCCATTAGCAGACTCATGATCAGACGCCATTTCAACGCAGGCAAGCTGTCATTCATTTGTTTCTGCAAAGATTCGTTGTCAGATATCATCTGTTTGAAAAACTGCTCCATATAGGTAAGGTCGCCGGTGCGGACCGATTTCTTACCCGCAACGGAATGAAAGAAAAGCTCAAGCGGCCGGAACGTGTAGTTGCTTACTGCAAAGACAAGAACAATAGCTAGCAAGAACATTCCCGCTGTCACAACCAGCAATAAATTGCGGACAATCATTAAAGGTCGGTTCATCTCGGGATCGGGAACGATACTGATGTATTTCCAACCATTGTAACTGGAAGTTAGATAAAAGGTGGTGTAGCTTCCACTTTTCGAGTGCGTCGTGATATAACCGTTATCCTTGAACTCACTGATCTCGGGGGCGCCGGGAATCGTGCTGAAGGAATGAAACAGATGCTCTTTGTTCTGCGAAGAAATAATCATCCCTTGGTTATTAATAACTAATGTTTGACCTGCCCTTTGCTGATCCACATCTTGAATGAGATTGGATAGCGTGCTTTCCGCGACATTGACAATAATGGCACCTTTGCGAAACTGCGGCAAACTGATCAAGGGGTAAGTCCGCACCAAGGTAATCATATTTTTCTCAATTTGCAGTCCTGAACTGACCTCCGTTACCTTCCTGGTATCGAGCCATTCGCCGTAGCCCTTCATGCTCACATAAGCATCATGCCAAGCCATATCGTAGAAGCTGGATTCATCCGAGTATGTCACATCGGTCAACAAGCTCTTGTTCGCCAGAGAATATAAATAAAACGAAGAGATATTGCTGTTTGTAAACATCAGCGTCTTGAACCGCGTATTCAAAATGCGGAAATAATTGAGCCGTAGCTCATCGCTCGCATATCTGCCATTGAGGAATAACTCGACATCGGGTTCTTGGATGAAATTAATTGTACTCGTATCAATTTCATGCAGCATCATTTCAATCTTCTGCTGACTGAGATGAAGCAGCGCTGTATTCGTGCGGCGGAGCTGATCTTCCATGCCCCCTTTCGAGCTTAAATAGGACAACCACACGGTGGAAGAAATGATGATTAGGAAAAACACACCATAAATTACCTTGAATCTGGCCGATATGTTACCTTGTAAAAATCGCATGGTTATCTCCTTTTCTCTGTGTAAAATAGAGGCTCGACAATGTGGCACACGTGTAATGGTAACGCTTACAAATTACCATTTGTAAATCCTTTCCTCATATGATAAAGCAAGAATGGGGATTGTTCAACCTTACAAAAGAAGGTAAATACCGTTCAAATGGAAAAAAACCTCCAAGTAAACAGCACTGTTTACCTGAAGGGATATGATCCTGACGCAACGCTATTTTTTTATCGGAAGCTCGATTTGCACCTTCGTTCCGTGGTTAATCTTACTTTGAATCGTCAAATCTCCATTATGTCCATGAATAATTCGTTTGCACACCATTAGCCCTAAACCGGTGCCATTCGTTTTTGTCGTGAAAAACGGCTCCCCCAACTGAGTCAGCTTATCTTCCGAAATACCTACACCTTGATCTTCGACGCAAATAATCAGTCGTTGATTCAGGACATTTCTTACGGATAACTGTATCACACCACCATTTCCCATGGACTCAATCGCATTCTTCAAAATATTAATTAAAACTTGTTTAATTTGGTCTGGAATACAATAAATGGCCGGGATGTCCTGATCCATGTCCATTTGTATTTGTACGTTATACAGATGAGCATGGGGCTGAAGAAAAGCAATAACACTTCGAACAAGCTCCCGGGGATTACTCTCCAGATAGTAACTCAAGTGTGGTTTCGCCAGCGTCATAAATTCATTCACGACATAATTGATATGCTCGAGTTCTTCCATCATCACATCAACATAGTCGGCATTTTTCGCTTTTAGTAAATGTACGAACCCTTTCAGGGAGGTTAACGGATTACGTATATCATGTGCGATGCCAGCTGCCAATTGACCAATTAACGACAGTTTCTCCGATCGGATCATCGCTTCTTCCGACTTCTTGCGCTCTGTGAGATCGCGAATGACGCTCTGCATGACCGGATTCCCAATATTTTTGTGAACATAGATCGAGGATATTTCCGCATCAAAAAGCGTGCCGTCTTTCTTACGCATTCTCCGCTCCACAAAATCACTGTAGTTATCCATCTGCATAATCTGTTCAATTCGCTCAATAATCACTGCCTTATCCGTTGGACAGAAATAATCATAAATCGAAGCTCCAATGAATTCATCAGATGAAGTTCCAAACAGTTTACAACAGGCATCGTTCACGAAGAGGATGAGTCCGTCTTTATGCAAAACAATAGGTTCAGGATTAAGCTTGAGCAGCCTCCTGTACTGTTTCTCACTCTCAAAAAGCTCCTCTTCCACTCTTTTCTTTTCACTAATGTCTCGTTCCAACCCGACAAAGCCAACTACGTTTCCGTCCCTATCTTTCAAAGGCGAGACTGTCACACTGGCAATAAAAGTCGTTCCGTCTTTTCTAAGTTTTATTGCTTCGAAATCCTTAACTTGCTCGCCATTGATTAATGACTGGTACAATCGAAGAGCATCGTCTTTGTAATCATCCGGTGTCATTGGCAATATTTGTCCAATAACCTCTTCCCTCGTCCAGCCATGTAACTCTTCAAATTTCTTATTCACTTCCAGCACAGTTCCATTTATATCGACGATTACAATCCCATCGGATGTTAAATTCATGAAGGAATCAATTAAGTATTCTTTTACATTCATGAGTAAATATCCCCTAGTTCTATCAAGTGATAGTAAGTGTATTCGTCTTCAATGGTGAAAAACCTTTATTAATCGCCCTATTCAGACGTTTTTTTACATTTTATCATTAGAAATTTAAATGGCGGTTTATTTTCCGCATTCTTATGCGGCTCAACAATTTCCGAAAATTCTAACAGCCCGTATTTCCCAAATTCTTGCGTGATCGAGTCTGCGTCATAGAAAAACATTTTTACACCTGCGGGGGTCTCGTAATAGTCTTTACCCAATTGTTGGCCCTTTCCAAACATGGGGGCTTCTTTTGAAATCGTCGTAAAAACCATATATCCGTTCGGCTTTAACTGGTTGTAACAATCCTCGATAAACTTTGCTCTCTCGTCTTCATTCAACAAATGAATAAGTGCATAGCTGAATATGCCGTCATACAGCTTGTTCTCAAACGGCATGTCAGCCACTGAACCATGAAAAATGTCAATGTGAAGTCCTTCTTGCCGGGCCAGTTCAATCGCTGTTTTCGAGATCTCAATGCCTGTTACATGGATGTCATTATCCATAAATACCTTTGCGTTTCTACCATACCCGATGCCCGGTATCAAGATATCCTTGACGTCTTTCTCCAGGAAAAAGTCCTTGGTCAAGATGGCTGAGTCTGCAGGTTCAAATCCCCACATCCTTTGATTCTCGATAAAACTGGATTCCCAAAATTCTGTCATTCTACATTCTCCTCTTATATGTGATATTAGCTTAACATTTGTCAGCAAGTTGTATGCCTATTATAGAACGAACGTTCTAAAATATCAAATTTTCATCCCCGGTTTCCTTCCGCGCGTAGAAGGGCGCATTTCGAGGAAATAACGCCCTGGAGTTCCCTTCGCTGAATGAGAAAGCGCCGCGCGCTACGAATTCAGCGCTGCTGAAGGGCTTCGTGGTGAGTTCCAGCCTCACCACCATAACCAAGTTGGCTGCGCAGCCAACTTGGCGGAACTACAATCCACTATTTCGGTGAATAGTGGAGGGGTGGCGACTGGAGGGGAACTACAGGACCTTATTTCTTCCCATTTGGCTGGTTTTTAGCCAAACATGAAGAAATAAGAGCCCCTAGTTCCCCTCCCCGCGTAAAAAGGTGCATTTCGATGAAATAACGCCCTGGAGTTCCCTTCGCTGAATGAGAAAGCGCCACGCGCTACGAATTCAGCGCTGCTGAAGGGCTTGGTGGTGAGTTCCAGCCTCACCACCATAACCAAGTTGGCTGCGCGGACAACAGAGCGGATCTACAGTCCACTATTTCGGTGAGTGGGTGGAGGCTGGTGACAGGGAGGGGAACTACAGGGCCTTATTTCTCCACATTTGGCTGGTTTTTCGCCAAACATGAGAAATAAGAGCCCCCAGTTCCCCTCCCCGCGTAAAAGGGCGCATTTCGATGAAATAACGCCCTGGTGTTCCCTTCTCTGAATGAGCAAGCGCAACGCGCTGCGAATTCAGCGGTGAGGTTCGACCTCACCCTATCCGCCAAGCCCTCCCCAAACGCTACAAAAAGATCGCCAGCGGCGATCTTTTCCCAATCTCAACGAAACGCGGAGAAAACCGCGTGTCATTCCGATGAAACAGCAACGCTTCTCCCCGACTCCTGATATCTTTCGAGGACAAGCTTCATGGCTTGGACGACCTCGGGATATTCGTCAACCAGATTATTCGTTTCACCAATATCTGTACTAAGATCATACAATTGGTACTCCGGCGACCCTTCCGGCTCTTCGCCAGGCTTGGGGAAGCTCCATCCGCCCGAGCCCGGGCATAACTCCAGCTTCCAGTTCCCTTGGCGAATTGAGAACGCCCCCTGAATGGAATGATGAACTATGGCTTCTCGCAATGGCCCCTCATATGGCTGATCAGCCCAAACGGGCAGATTGCTCACACTATCCTCACCTGCGTCCGGAGGTAACGTTACTTCTACTATCTCTGCAACCGTTGCCAGCAAATCCGTCAGGCAGACGGGCTCATCGCTCATGCGCCCAGCCTGTATGCGCTGCGGCCATTTTACAATCAGCGGTATCCGATGTCCGCCTTCATAAATATCCGCTTTATGACCGCGGAAAACATAACTTGGGTTATGCCCAAATGCTGCAAGCTCCTCATAATTAGCCCGAGGCGAGCAGCCATTATCGCTCGTATAGATGACAATCGTGTTGTCGGAGAGTTGTAAGTCATCGAGTTTATTCATAATTTGGCCGATCACATCGTCACACATGAGCACAAAGTCACCATACGCGTTCGTACCCGATTGACCAACGAAGGCCTCCGATGGCAGGATCGGGGTATGCGGAGCAGGTAACGGGAAATAGATGAAAAAAGGCTCATCCCTCCATTGCTCGATCCACTCCAATGTTTTAGCTGTAAGTGTAGGAAGTACTTGCTGATGTTCGAAATCCGGTGCCGTAGCCCCTTCACGCCAATAAGCCACCGGATCATCGTTGCGCGTGATGCGATCCGGCAGTTGGGTAACCCGGTCGTTCTCGATATAAACATAAGGAGGCATATCCAGCGATGCGCTAATCCCGTAATAATAATCAAATCCATGTGATATCGGCCCCTTTTGAACAGGCTCTCGATAATCAACTTCACTTTCCGCGTCGCCGACCTTCGCCCATTCCATGCCCAAATGCCATTTGCCGATACAAGCCGTTTTATAACCCTGTTCACGGAGTAAACTGGCAACTGTCATTCGGCCATCCTCAATGAGTGGAGCGGAAAATCCATTCAGAACGCCCTTCTTGAGCGACGAACGCCAATTGTATCTTCCGGTTAAGATACTATATCGAGATGGCGTGCAGACGGCCGATGAAGAATGAGCATCCGTAAAGGCGATCCCTTCTTTGGCCAATCGGTCAAAATGAACCGTATGAATTTTGGAATTTTTATTCAGATAGGAAATATCGCCATACCCCATATCGTCCGCCAGAATATAAATCATGTTCGGTTGTTTGGATTTCATCTGTTTCTCCTCCTAAATGGAATGGGCAGTTCAAAAAGCATGGATTCCCTCCATGCTTTTCACTAGACCTTTATTTCTTCATTTTCGCGTCATAAGCAGCTTGATAAATGTCTAAGTATTTTTTTAGATTCATATCGTTCAATTTCTTCACATAACCGTCCCATTCTTTATCAATATTAGCGTCACCTGTTGTGAAACGAGCGATCATCTGATTGATATAGTCCGTCAAAGTCTTCTCTAGATCAGCAAGCTCTGTAGCTTGGTCGTTGGAGAAGAACAAAGCTGGAAGGACAGACTCGGGCTTTTGCCTATACGGCTCATAGTTATTTCTGGTCTCTGTAAAGAGCTTGACTTCCTGTGGATTTTTTGGATCTGCCATCTGCCCAAGACGGAAATCGTTGGAACGAAGCGACGGTGCGGATTGCCCGCTCCAATTGATATTGTTCGTTGCATTGGTTGGAACGGCGCTAGGAAGTGTTTTCCATATCGCTTGTTTTCCGTTAATGCCTAACTCTCCGCTTGCTGCATAATCCCACTCGGTTCCAGGACGGCCAATCGTTTGACGTAACGTCATCTCGGTATTATAAAGCAGGTCACCCAAACGGAATGCAGCCTCTGGATTTTTCGCTGTGCGTGTTACGACATAATAGCCTTGAAGTACGCTTGATTTCCATGGCGTTGTCTGTACACCTGCAGGTCCTTTCAAGGAAGGAACGGATTGCACTTCCAACCACCTGCCGCTCGGACCGCTAAAGGTTGTGAAGATCCCATTGTGCTGTGCAACTTCGCCTCCCAGAATGTTAATGTCCGGATTCTCACCCATCGCTTTCGCTTGATCACGATCTTGTGTAAACGATTGCGGAGCAATCAAGCCCTCAGCGTACAGCTTGTGAAGGTAAGTCAGCCCGTCTTTCCAACCTGGTGTATTAACCGATGTCGTCACCTTGCCGTTATCAACATATAACCGAGTCGTAATGCCAGAGTCTAGTACAAATGAGTTCATGATAAAGGAATCGATATTTACGTTCGGCCCAACTGCCGCACCCGACAACGGAATCTCATCCGCTTTACCATTTCCATTGGGATCTTTCGTCTTAAATGCTTTTAGAACGTTATACAAGTCGTCTGTTGTTTTCGGCATTTGAAGGCCCAACTTGTCTAGCCACGGCTGGTAAAGCCACATTTTTTGCGACATCGAGCAGTGATAGCACTCATTCACTTGAGGCAAAGCATAGATTTTACCGCCAGGAGCTGTAATCTCATCCTTAACCCCTTGAACGATATCGAACATTTTCTTCGTCTCAACGCCGTACTGATGAATATAAGGTGCGAGATCCAGGAAGTCTCCTTGCGTGCCATAAATCAACTGTTGGGTTGGCGATATCCCGAAGCCCATGATGACGTCAGGCAGATCACCACTGCCGAGCACAAGGTTTAATTTTTCCACAGCCGACTTTTCGGGAGCAACCGTCCATTCAATATGAATATTCGTTTTCTCCTCTAAATATTTCGTGAACTCGTTGTTCGCGTAATCACTTACGCCCGGAAATCCTTTGACCAATACTTTAATCGTCGTTTTCTCTTTGGTTATCGGCAATTCACCCGCTGCTGTAACGTTGCTGGTTTTCACTGGATCCTTGGCCGCTTCTGCAGGCGCATCATCTTGTTTATCTGCACACCCTGCAAGGACAACCCCGCTTGCAAGAATAACGCTTAATCCCATACCCCACATTTTTTTCATTCTATGAACAACCTCCCCTTATTTATCCTTTCAAAGAGCCAATCATAACGCCTTTTATGAAATACTTTTGCACAAAGGGATAAACGAGCAGTAGTGGCAGTGATGAAACAACAATTAACGAGTATTTCAAAAGTGCGCGTAACCCTTCTTGAGCAGCGATTTCTTTCATGTCCAGCATGGAAGCATCCACTTCGTTTTGCACCAGAATTTCTCTTAAAACTAATTGCAGCGGATATAACTTCTGATTATCGAGATACAATAAGCCATTAAAATATTGATTCCAATAACCAACCGCAGAATAAAGGGCCACTACAGCAATAATCGGACCTGACAGCTGCAAAACAATTGAAAACACATAGCGGAAATCGTTGCAACCATCGATCTGAGCCGCTTCCAGCATTTCGTCCGGCAATGTCGTTTTGAAATAGGTTCGTGTGATGATAATGTTAAACACACTCATCGCACTTGGAATAATCATGGCCCACGCCGTATTCAGCATTCCCAGATCTTTGACCAATAGATAAGAAGGAATTAGCCCCCCTGAGAACATGGTCGTGAAAACAAACAACAGCATAAACCAATTTTTACCGAATAAATCTCGTCTGGACAGCGGATATGCAGCAGCAATGGTCAGCACAACACTGAGCAATGTACCTGCTACCGTATAAAAAACAGAATTTCGAAAGGAGCTCCAAATCAATTTGTGTTTAAAAACAGCCGCATAGCCATCTAAGGTTGGTTGTACCGGCCACAGCCAAACTTTCCCCGAGATCACGGCATCAGGAGAACTGATAGAAGCGCTTACAACAAACACTAGCGGGTACAGGATGACCACAAGAAACAGACAGATCAGCAGCATATTGACCCAATTAAACCATTTGTCACCTCGTGATTCGAGGATATGTGACTCTTTCATACCTCCTTGCACCTCCCCTGCTACACCGTTACCATAAGCTTTCTTGCTTTGCACGTTTCGCGATTTGATTGACAATAATAAGCATGGCAAGTCCAACAACCGATTTGAACAAGTTAATAGCCGTTGAGTAAGAGTAGTTCATCGCTTGTGAGGCAAGTCCCACCTTATACACGTAAGTATCAATAACCTCTGACGTCCTCAGGTTTAATTGATTTTGTAAAAGCAGTACCTTCTCGAAGCCAGAATCCATAATATGCCCTGTGTTCAAAATCAGTAAAATGATGACAACAGGCATAATACCGGGAATATCGATATGCAAAATTCGTTTAAATTTGCTGGCGCCATCGATCACCGCAGCTTCATGCTGAGAAGGGTCAATACCCGAAAGCGCTGCCAAGTAAATGATGCAGGAGAAACCTACGTTTTGCCAGATGCCCGACCAGACAAAAACAGAACTAAAATAGCTAGGCTTCGCCATGAAATGAATGGGTTCAAACCCCAACACCCCAAGCAAAAGATTGACAATCCCCTTTTCTGGATCCAGAAGGACGAGCACAATCCCCGCCATAACGACGACAGAAATGAAATGCGGAGCATACGTAATCATCTGTACTGATTTCTTAAACCACTTGTTTTGAATGTTGTTGATAGCCAGTGCCAGAAGGATCGGGAACGGAATACCTGCAAGCAAGCTGTAGAAATTCAGAACTAATGTGTTTTTTAAAAGGGTTCCAAATTCATACGAATTGAAAAATCTGATGAAATGTTTAAATCCCACCCAACTACTGCCTGTGATTCCTTTGGAAGCAATAAAATTTTTGAAAGCAATTTGCGCACCATACATCGGATAATACTTGAACACGATAATGTAAAGAACGGGCAGCGCTAATAGAACGTACAGCTGCCAACTGCGATGCAGCTTCTTTAGGAATGACATTCGTTTGATCCCCGAATTGGCTTTTGTCATCGTATTTACACTTGCCACCGTTTTCAATGGGGTAACCTCCCTTCGTCGTTGTATAGCTTCAATGTAAGGGTTACCCTCGTTGCATGTATATATGAAAACGTTTAAATCCTGTGCAATCCTTAGGTTTTGAGGATGTGCAATTGCTTTATTCATGTGCAAATGTTATTTTCCCGCTAAACATTCACTTCTACAGACCTTTGATAAACCGTTGCGCTAACCCCATGCAGCCGCTTAAACGCTCGGCAGAATGTATTGGATGAGGCGTATCCTACTTTATCGGCAATTTCTTGAATGGCATAATCCGAATTTCTTAATAGATGCTTCGCTTGTTCCATACGCAATTGCTCCAAATAATCTGAGAAATTGATACCCGTTTGATCCTTGAAGAACTGTGACAAATACACCTTGGATACACGAAGTCGATCAGCGGCTTCATCCAGACATAACGCCTTGTCGGCAAAGTCCTTCTGAAGCATCGTGCGAATATTATCCAGTAATTCAATATTACGACTTGATCGCTGCTCCACGACATGCTGGCAAATCGTCGAATAAGCAAGACGAATCGCAGTAAAATGCTGCTGCAAGCTCTCATAAGAAGGCTCCGCGCCATCTATACGCTGTATTTGGATATAAACATCCTCAGCTTGCATCCCTAATTGCCGTAAAAGTTTGACGAGATTCCCCCACAATTCGCCAATAAATAAACGGAGCACGGTTTGTGAGAGGTGCCTGTTCTCAAAATTTTCGGTATACAGTGCCTGCAAAAGACGTGTTACCTCCTCCTGTTCACCGGCCAATGCCACATTCATCAGACGTCTTTCCATGTCTTGCGGGTAATGGTAATCATTAAGCGCTGCTGGGAGTTCATCAAACCACTGCAATCCATCCTTGTCTAATCGGACCAGAGCAAACAAGGCCTCTCTAGCCTGCTCATACGAGCGTGAGATTGCGGTTACCCGGTCACAGTACCCGCCGATGCCACAATCGGATACAATTTGAAACCGTAAATTAATCGCCTGACAGACTTGTTCCATTAGTTTCGTTATTTTTTCACGATGCTTGTTAGCGTCATGCGAATATACACTAAGTAATACAGCTATTTGGTCTTGTGCCACATCATACGCAAATCCGTCTGCGCCTACAAGCTCCCTGATTAACTCAGCGGATGCAAAGCGAACTCGATCCAGATCTTTAAGCAGCCGTTCATTATAGCCATTGTCATACCCTTGGATGCGAATGAGCGCGACGACATATTGCCGATCTTCATCCTCCATCCCTAACCCTAGATGTTTGAGCAGGATATCTGCATCTCTTGTTGATAGGAATTGTCCTTGCATAAGCCTTCTGAAATAGGATGCGCGTAATAAAGGCACCTGAAGCTCTAACTCGGATTGTAGTTTACGATTAGAAAGTGCCAAACCGGACACAGCTTCACTTATAAAGCCATACACATCGTGTTGTTTCACTCCGCCTCCGACGAGTTCTTTCAGTGAATGAGCAAGAGCTCGAAGCGGTTTGCTATTCCGATAAGCAAGGAAATAAGCCATGGATACACCGATCACTAGAAAAAGCAGCGTTAAGGAGAAAATAATCTTTTGAATATAATGAACTTTTCCTAAAAGAATAACTTTCGGTTGACCAACAACGTATGTCCATCCATTTATCGTTGATTTTGTATATGTAACAATCATGGATTGATTATTCAGCTTTTGCTCAACAATGCCCTGCTGTTCCTTCAGATCAGCCAATCGGACGGGGAGTCCGGTATTTTCACCAGATAACGAGCTCATAATGCGGCCCTGGTCATCCAGAATATACGCCCAGCCGCCTTGCGATAAGTTAAGTCCCTGAAACAGTTTGCGGATCTCAGCTTGATCAATCATAACGGCGATAACCGCCTGCGGATTACCCGGTAGTCCTAACGATTGTAAATACGTCATCATTTGGTACGAGCTTTCTCCGATATTCATGTGTTCTGAGGGGAGAAAAGAGCGGGAATGATAGGTCTGCAGCCAATTCTTCCGCATCTTCTCTGTATCTCCGCCATCATAAACGGCAATCCGGCTAAAAAATTCATTCATGGTATAGCTGGAGCCCGGCGTTAACACAAGGTCGCTATTTTTAAAAAGAATATAATAGTTATAGACGAAGTTATTGGAAAGCTTGAAATCATATAAGCTTTTAATCGTATCCAGAACGGAATACGTGTTGGCACCTTGGAATGGATCCGTCACCGTCATAAATTGAATGACTTTCGTGTTGGCGGCAACTTGACGTCCAATTGAAGTAATCTCATCCATTCTTCGCTCAAGAATATCTCTGCTTTGCTCCAGAACGAGCCTATGATTCTCAGTGGCATCCTTCTCCATCACATGAATGGTTTCTCGGTAGACGATATAACCAATACCTAACAGCATACAAATAAATAAAAGATAAGGGATTAGCATACGAATAAAAACTTTATGTCTGACATTCGTATCCGGTACAAGCCACTTGCGCATGGGGCATTTCCTCCTTGTTACCTCTAAGCCAATTGGATTCATTTACTCTCAGTATAACAAAGTATTGTGAGCGCTTGCATAAAATTTCACCTAGAGAAAATAGCCATCGTTACAGCAAAAAAGAGCTAAGCACATACAGCTGCTTAGCCCCTCATTTTATTTAACCTCACAGTCAATCATGACGTGAATGGTATCTCCCTTATGCTCGTTTCGCAATTGGAAAGCCCGGGAAACTTCCGCAAGCGGAACGATGTGTGTAATCATTTCCTCCGTATTCACTAATCCGTCGAGAACCAGACGCAATCCTTCATCGAAGTAACGCCGATTATCGATGTCACGTTTGGGTTCCGTTGAAAGGATATCCAGCCGTTTTTTATGCACCTTGAAGAAATCAACCGGCTTATGGCAGGTGCCAATGCATCCATACATGACAATTCGCCCATTCTGTGCTGCCGCATTAATGGCATCAACCATACCTGCTCCTTCCAGAAGACAAGGAATGACGACATCAAAGCCATCCGGGAAATCGGCGCCCACGATATCCATCGTATCCGCATGTTCATGCGGGATTTTGTAGGTATGGGTGGCGCCATATTTGCGTGCAAGTGCCAGTTTCTCGTCAAACAAATCGGTGACGACCAAATTTCTGGGACTAAACATATTGATAACCTGGGTCATTACTAGGCCGCTCACGCCTTGTCCCGTGATCAATACGTTCTTATTCGGAGAAATATCTCCGAGTTCTGCGGCATGGATAATACCTGGAAGCACTTCAATCAGCGAGCCCTCGATTAACGGCAAATCTTTGGGCAACACCTTGAGAGAAAACGGGGTACAGCATACATACTCGGCAAATGCTCCCCAAACATACCGAAGAGCAACATGATCGCCAACCTTGACACCAATTACATTAGGGCCGACCTTATCAATGATGCCTGCAACTTCATGTCCCAGCCTTGTAGGATACGAAATAAATTCAGGCTCGCGCGCGCCACGGAATACTTCAACATCACTGCCGCATATTCCCACCCACTTGACCTTAACTCTTACTTCGCCATCCTTGGGTTCTGGAATCAAGGCTCTTCTTACGCTAATTTCACCAATGGCGTCCATAACCGCACACATCTGTGTACCAGGACCATCATAATCAACCAATTCCATGGGAGGTACGGACATTTTTCTAACCATTTACATAATTCCCCTTCCAACTATCAAAAGTTTTCTTCAGCCTGTTAAGCCATAACTTCCCACATCTTCTCGTTCACTTCATACATGGTTTTCTCTTCCTGCAAGCCTCTAATGATGTCTTCGACGACTTCCTCCATTAAAGCAAGATGTCCTTGTACGGAGGCTCCGGCAATATGAGGTGAGAGAAGCACGTTAGGAAGAGAGCGGATAGGATGATCTACAGCAAGAGGCTCTTTTTCAAACACATCCAAAGCAGCAAAAAATCTTCCGCTTTGAAGCTCTTCCATGAAAGCCTGTTCATCTACCACAGGACCTCTAGAAGAGTTAATGAAAACAGCGCCGTCTGGAATGAGCGCGAGCAATTCTCGGGTCAGCATTCTTTCCGTAGCAGGAAGTTTAGGCGCGTGAACCGAGATAATGGGGCAGCTCATGACCTCCTCTAATGTAGCCCTCTTAGCATTCAACCGAGCCGCTGCTTCTTCGCTCAAATAGGGATCATAAATGCGAACATTAACTTGAAAAGGTGCAAGCAGCTTAATAAACGCGCGAGCCGTAGAGCTGGCCGAAATGATGCCAACCGTACTTCCGGTAAGCTCTCTGCCCTTCAAACCAGCAATTTTCCATTTGCCATCCCGCATGGCTGAGTCAAATTCAGGCAAATGCCGAAGGGATGTCAGCAGCGCTGCCAGGCAATATTCACCAACGCTTAAAGCAATTCTTGGAGCCGCCGAGAAAACTTTGACCCCTTGTGCGAAAATTTGTTTGGGAACAAGGTTCTTGACTGTTCCGGCTGCATGCCCAACGGCACGAAGCTTGACGGCCTTCTCCAGCATTTCATCAGTCAAGCCGGGCGAGCCCCAACTGGTAATAATGACTTCTGCCTCTGCGATTCGTTCTGAAAGCTCTGCCTGCGTGTAATCACGCCCTGTCTCATTCCACACGGGTTCGAAGTACGCATTAATTCGTGCACGGCACGCCTCTGAACAGACTTCATCCAATCGTGATTGTGGTGATAACACCAATGTTTTTAACTTCATTGCAGAAAGTCCTCCCTCTGTTTTCCTTGGACAAATCCCAAGCTTAAAGCTGCACAACCTGACCGGTCCGCATAGATTCAAAGCAACCATCCATAACCCTCATCACCTGGATGATCTCACGGCCTGAAGCAAGCGGTTCACGCCCTTCTCGAATTGCATTGGCAAATTCCTCAAGCTGCCATTTGAAATTAGGGAACGTAGTCTCACAGGATTCCAGCTTCTCGCCGTTCAAGCTGAGTTCATACTCATCCTTCAGATGCAGTAAGCCGTTCGATCCAATTAAATAGCGTTCATAAATGCTGTTCTGCGTCGACCAAATCCGCTTCCCAGTAAGCCCAACCTCATCGGTTGGGCGGCAACCGGCGTTAAACGACATCCACACATTCGCCATTTGACCCTCGCCAAAATTCATGGAAATCGCCACTTCATCTTCACCCGACCAATTCGGATTGTTGGAATGTCCCTGCGCATAAACGGACTTCGGAGCTCTGCCATATGCCCACTGAATATAGTCTAGAATATGGCTTCCCCATAATGGAATGATAAATCCGCCAATTTTTGATTCGTCCTTCCACCAGTCTGCTGCCGGCTTATCCATATGCGCCAATAACATCGCATTGATATTGATCAAATCGCCAATGGCTTTCTGTCTCACCTGGCGAATTGATTCCATGACCGGTTGATAGAAACGGCGGCTTTGCCCAATCATTAACGTAACGTTATTTACTTCCGCCGCCTCCGCCATCTCCTCCGCTTCCTGCACATTCATCGCCATCGGCTTCTCGACCAGTACATGTTTGCCGGCACGAAGCGCCTTAATCGAATATTCTGCGTGAAGATCATGCGGCAGAAGCAGCAAAAACGCGTCAATATCCGGAGCATTTACCGCATCATCGTACGAAGTGTAGGTAGTTACCCCTTCCCACTTTTCGGCTTCTTGCCTCAATTTACCTTCATCACGAGAAACAAGGGCAACAAGTTCAATGTGATCGGCTAACTCACGGATGGCCGGAAGATGGGACTTCGACACACGTCCCAATCCGACAACGGCTAAACGTAATTTACGCAGCATGTTTGCTCGACTCCTTTTTCTCTTTATTTGCTGTTTTTCCTGTCTTGATAGGACTTATTAAATTCATCTATCATCTTCATGTAATTGGCATCCGCTTTATACATTTTTACCATCGCATCCCAGGATTCGATCGGCTCTTTCCCCATAATGACTTTGACCTTCATATCATCCATTTTCTTTTTGTAGTCTGGTCCCATTTTCAAGTCAATATCGGACATCAGACCAATGGATACATCAGGTACGCCATAATTCCCTCGTTCATCAACAATTTTCTTATTACGCTCGAAGGTCGCTTTCGGCATACCCACGCGATAAGCCCATAAGTACGGATCGAATCTTTCGAAGATTTTGCCGAACGAGCTTTGCGATACACTGTCTTTCACCGCTTGCTCTGTCGCCGTTTTGAAACCGTCCACCACGGTGAAGTGGATATCCTTCAGGCCGTAACAAGCCAATTCGAAACCTTCCTCGGATGCGCCGTAATCCATCAACGCCAGGATTTTCTTCATTTTGGCTTCAGGAACTTTTTTAGGAATCACATACAGCCCTGCGAACCCGGAACCGGTAGGAACCATTTTACCTGCTGCACTTTCCAAATAAGTCATAGCCACAAAATCCGCTTTCGGATCAAGCTTTTGCGCACCTTCCGTCGCACGGAAAACGCCTTCTGTGGTATCCACTTGGACACCGACTTTACCTGCTTTCGCCATGTTTTCAAAATCGGTTGTTTTCATAGCTACGAAATCTTCTGGCAATATTTTATCCTTGTACATCTTGTTAAGATAAATAAGTCCGTCTCTTGTTCCTTGTTCTAGATCGGTATCCACCAGTTTGCCGTCTTGCAATTTCCATTTGCCGTTACTTTTATTGAAAATATCTATGACTTTCTCCCAGTTCTTGCCGTTAAACCCGTACGTGTCGGCTTTCCCGTTCTTGTCGGGATCTTTGTCAACGAAAGCTTTTAAAGCGGCGTAGAACTCATCCATGGTGTGCGGCATTTTCAGCCCAACGTTATCCAACCAGTCTTGGCGGATATTAAAGAAGCTGCTTCCATGCAGCGGTCTTACCGACGGCAGGATATATTGCTTGCCGTTTACTTTGACACTGTCCATTATTTCTTGCGGGTAAGCCGATAAATTTTTATAATCCTTCAAGTACGGCGTCAAATCCCAAAAAGCACCTTGCTTGATCATAGTGATCGCCTGCGTTTGCTTCATGTCTTTGATTTTCATCAAATCCGGCATATCGCCTGAAGCTAACATGACATTCTGCTTCTCTTCCCACGCATTCGGAGATGCCCAAGTAATCGTCAGCTTCGTATTCGTGCGCTTTTCGAATTCCTTGGTCACGGGGTTATCGGCTGCTGGTGGTTCCGGTGTGCTAAACTCCGTAAAAATGCTGATTTCCGTTGGTGGACCGTTGTCTGCTGCAGCTCCCTTTCCTGTTCCTGTTGTGGAAGCCGGTGCTCCGCCTGAGCAAGCCGACAGAACTGATGCTGCCATCATGAAAGTTAACGATACAGGCACCGCTTTGCTCGTCATTGACCTCTCATTTCTTTTCATAAGAACCCTCCTCTTTCATTATAAAAAGATTATCCTTTCACCGAACCCAGCATGACGCCTTTGGCAAAATGCTTTTGCAGGAACGGATAAACACACAGGATTGGCAGAGTCGCAATGACGACAGCAGCCATTTTTAAAGTTTCGGTAGGGATGCTTTGTTCGGCCATCATCTCTGCTGCAGCAGCCCCTCCTGCTTGCGTCGATGAGTCGATTAACATATTGCGGAGCACGAGCTGAAGCGGCCACTTGGTGTAATCATTAATGTACAACACCGCACTAAAAAAGGTGTTCCAATACGCCACTGCGTAGAATAATCCAAATGCGGCAAGGGCAGGAAGTGATAAAGGAAGGACAATGCGGAAGAAGACACCGATATCCGTGGAGCCGTCAATGATGGCGGACTCTTCTAATTCAACAGGGATGCTGTCGAAAAAGCTTTTCATAAGAATAACGTACCACCCGCTTGTCAGCACCGGTAGAATTAAGGACCAAACACTGTTAATCAAGCCCAAGTCGCGAACCAACAGGTAAGGTGGGATCAGTCCCGGACTGAACAAAAGGGTGATCAGTATCAATAACATGATCAGTCTTCTGCCCTGCAACCGCTTACGGGATAACCCATAGGCCAGTGCAGCAGTAATCACAAGGCTGAGAGCTGTTCCGACAGTTGCCAGAAAACCACTGATCATCGTTGCATTTTGAAAGGCTGAAGTAGATAACAAATATTTGTAAGAATCCAGTGTCCATTTCTGCGGAAATAAGAGATAACCCTGCTTTTGGATGTATTCTGCTGGATCCGTAAATGAAACGACAAACACATAATAAAGCGGAAAAATCGTAATGATCGCTATGATACCGAGCACGATAATATTCATCGTATCAAATAAACGCTCGCTTAAGCTTCGACTCATCATTCTCACCCCGTTTCCCGTATTTGCGGAGATCAGTACACGCCTTCTTCACCAAATCGTTTGGCCAGTTTATTGGCTCCAATTACCAGAATTAATCCAACCACAGATTTGAACAAGCCGACGGCGGTGCTGAAACTAAATTGCCCTTGCTGAATACCCAAACGGTAAGCATAGGTTTCAAAAACATCGGCCACATTGGAAACGGCGCCATTCATCATCAGAAATACTTGCTCGAACCCAACATCCATGATGTGCCCGAGCTTGAGGATGAAAAGTACGATAATGACACTTCGAATCGCAGGCAGCGTTACGTGCCAAGCTTGCCGAATACGGCCCGCTCCGTCTATTTTCGCCGCTTCATATAGTCCAGGATCGACCCCCGCGATAGCAGCAAGGAAAATGATCGTTCCCCATCCCGCTTCTTTCCAGACGTTCTGCACGGTAAGCAGAATCCAGAAACTGTTTTCATTCGTTAAAAAGTCGTATTTGGCAGCCCCTAAACTGACTAGCATCTTATTAATAATCCCCGATGATTGCGATAACAACAAGAAAGTAATTCCTGCGATAATAACCCACGAAAGAAAGTGCGGCATGTAGACGATGGATTGGATCCACTTTTTGTAAACTTCATTACGTAGTTCATTCAGCAGAAGTGCAAGTAGGATGGGCAGCGGGAAAAAGAATACCAGACTTAACAAGCTGATGGCCATCGTATTTCGAAATAATAAGTAGAAGTCTTGATTGGAGAAGAAGCGGATAAAATGGTCAAAGCCAACCCATGGGCTTCCCGATACCCCCATATATGGGGAGTAATCTTGAAAGGCGATCACGACTCCCCACATCGGGACATACTTGAAGATCAGGAAAAACAACACACCTGGAGCAATTAACAAATACAGAAATTTATCTCGTCTAAGTCCATGCAGCACATGTTTCCATCTGCTTTGCGGGACAGCTTCCGGGATACTACCCAGATGCCATTCACTCTGAGCTGCCATTTGCCCTGCACCTCCTATTTACTTGAAAAGCGACTTCGCATAAGCAAGATCTTCGGTGATGTAGCGGTCCTTATTGGCCAAATCCGTGTACTCTGCAGTCAAACAAATGACACCGGCATAGTTTCGTGCTTTCACATAGCTGGCAATTCTCGGCCAGTGCGCCATGCCGTGCCGTCCGGTCGTGAAATGACGTTTCCACTCCGCTGTTTCCGCCTCGGGTCCATTACTTCGTTGAAAAAAACCATTTTTCAAATTCACCATCGCCAGATGGGACCATACGATGTCCAAACCATATTCAGGCTGCTGCCCAGCGAATGCATCGTGCGCAGCATCCCAGACGACGCCGATATGCTCGGGGTTTATTGGATGCATCAACTGCATAATGCCGTTCGAATCGATGATGTAGTTTCCGTAATGCTGCTGAATTCCGACCTTTACGCCATACTTTTCGCAAAGCGGGACAATCGCCTCCAGCTTCCGCC
The DNA here is from genome assembly GCF_004000765.1 of Paenibacillus chondroitinus NBRC 15376. Lineage (GTDB taxonomy): Bacteria > Bacillota > Bacilli > Paenibacillales > NBRC-103111 > Paenibacillus_E > Paenibacillus_E chondroitinus. Next base: position 217,651 of record NZ_BILW01000003.1, read on the forward strand.
TGGTCCTTTCTTCCGTCGCCTTATATCCGTCCTGATCGATATTGACCATGATTCGGATCAGCGATACACCGGCTTCCGAGCATGCGGCAAAAATCGATTCATCCGTTGAAGCGGTAACGCTATAAATGTTGACACCTTGCTCGTTTAACTGCTTGGCAAATTGCGGCAGTGTTTTCCAAGCTGTCTCTGGCTCTACCTGAAACCCGTCTCGAATCGGAAGCTCAATGCCGTCAAATCCAATTCGGCTTACAAAGCTGGCCAGCTCAGGAGCCGTTTTATCTTTCCAATGTTTCACAAACAGTGAAAACGAATATGGTTTTTTCGAATCCGAATGATCCACAGCCGCCCGTCCTCCCTCTCCCTCAACGCACTTCTTATACATTAACGTTAGATTTTGTGATGCTAAGCAGGTGCTGCACATCGTTATAACACTGCTGAGCTAGTTCGGTATGTACGGGAAGATCGGAGCCAGGCTTGCTCACACTTTCAACGGTGAGGTAACCGTTGTATCCGATTTGTTCCAGCCCCCGGAACACTTCATACCAATCAATCCCACCTTGATTAATAAGCCGATGACAGAAGTATTGCTCATCTTGCTTATCCTGCTTCGGTATGACTCTATGATAGCGGCCGATATGCGGCACATAATCGCTATATTCGAAAGCCCAAGGATACTGGTTGCCTTGCAGCTTCACAATATCCTTAATATGAACGTTGAGGAGATACGGTTTTAAACGTTGAATAGTTGCGATCCCATAATCGGTCGGCACCTGATACAAGTTAACCGGATCCATGATCAGCCCAACATTGCTGCGCCCTACTGCTTCTACAAAAGCGATGGAGGAATCGGCATGATCACAAAGCGTTCCGTGATGCATTTCGATAACCGCCCGAATATTTCGGCTGTTTGCCGCATCGGCGCATTGCTGGAACCACTTGACGGCCTTAGCAAAGTCCTCCTTGGACACCTCATCGGAATGCTGGAAGCCCGGGTTCAATCGCATCATGCCGCATCCAATGGTTGAGGCAAAATGGAGATAGCGCTCCCACTTCAGAAATTCCGCATGGTTTTCCGCTTCCGTATTACAGGCAAAATTCCCAACAAAAAGGGATAGATTGATTGGAGTAAGCCGATAACCTACGAGCAAGCTTCTTATTTGCTCCGCTCGTTCTTGCGAGATATGGCCGTCTTTTAATTCACCGACACCACGGATCTCGACGCCTTCATACCCAATAACAGCTGCATCTTTCAAAAAATGCTCAATGGTTGAATCATCATACATATTACCGCCTAAAACGATCATTGTTCTCATCCCGCCCTTTCCGTAATAGCGCTTTCAATAGTATGAGGATATCATAAATTAAACTCGCAACTTATGTCAACATTTAAATTAAGTTATTGGTTTATCCACTTAAATTAATTATTATTGCTAGAAAAACATTGATCTTTGTTCTTATTTTTATTAAAGTAAGCTCATTACCACTATTCGTATGGGTTCAGGTATAATCGGTTTAATTACATAATGATATAGCGACGGTGAAAACACATGATAAATCCATATAAAAGCGATCAAAAGGGTACCAAAACCAGTATCATTCAAGCTTTGCGTATGCACGGTTCCATGCCTCGCATTAAATTGACCAAAGTTACGGAACTGAGCAGAGCGACCATCTCTTCCACGATTTCCGAGCTCATGGATTGTAAGCTGGTCCAAGAAACAGAAAAAGCCCCTTCAACGGGAGGCCGTCCAGCTATTTCACTAGAGCTTGTCCCAGGATCACCGGGCATTATGGGCGCTGATCTCGATAATCAAGTATGGACGTTAGGCGTGTTTGATTTACTTGGGAATGTCATTCATCTTACGAAAATACCTGTCAGCTCTCCCCTGCCCGAGATCGCGATTCAGGAGTTAACGGAGCAAACGGAAAAATTTGTTAAAGAATTAAAGATTGGCATCATCCAATTGTTCGGTCTGGGAGTGCCTGGTCTTGTCGATACAAGAAGAGGTATTATTAAAAGCGCTTCCGATTTGGGCTGGTCGAACGTGGAGATTGAGGACATGGTAAGTAAAAAGCTTGGCTGGCCCACTATAGCCATCAACAGGCACCGTGCCCGTGGACTTGCCGAATGCCGCTTCGGTTCAGGCAGCAGCTATAAGCATATGATCTACGTCGGGGTCGGTTCCGGGATTGCTGCCGGAATTTTTAATGATCGACAATTGGTTTCAGGTTCGTTCGGCGGAGCAGGTGAACTCGGACATATTACGGTTGAGCCGGACGGACCCGTATGTCCATGTGGAAATAACGGTTGCTTACACCTCTATTCAACGGCTTCGGCCATTGAACAGGAAGCGCGCAGGCAGCTCCGGTCCGGACAGGAAGACAGTGTGCTCAACCGTGTGATAGCCGGAAACGATCTGCAAATTCTGCAAGCAAAGGACGTTTGCTTAGCTGCAGACCAAGGTGATGCTTTAGCCTTACGCATCATTAACCGCGCCGCCACGTATCTCGGGATCGCGTTGGCTAATGTGGTCAACCTGCTCAATCCGGAGGCGATCATTCTTGGAGGATCCATCCCCAGCATGTGCAGCACATATGTCCAAACTGCTTCAAAAGTTATGAAGCAGCGGTCCATGTTAGCCCTCTCTGCCGGGATCGCCGTGGATACGGCCGTTTTACCCGAAATTGGCGGTGCACTCGGCGCGATTAATTTTGCGCTTGATCAACATTTTTCTTTTACTATGATTCAGTAAACCATGGATTAACGTTAAAAGCCTCCAGCCCACTGAGAGTGGTTCTGAAGGCTTTTTTAGTTTCACACGATCCCTTATGTATACGTCAAGTGTAATTACATCTCAACTAGGCTGCTTTTGCTGTGTGGCCGTTCACACCGTAGCTTTTAGCCAGACGTTGCCCGAATATTGCCGCCAGAATTTGCTGAAACAGCATGCCTGCGACAACAGGAAGCGCCACTGGCGGCGGAAAAAAGCTGATGGCGAGCACCGCGCCTGCACTTAAATTTCGCATCCCGGAATTAAACGTTAAAGCTATCGTAACTTCGCGTTCCCATTTCATCATCCGTGACACCAGCCACCCTGCCAAGTAACCGATGGTCGCACTCGCGAAAGCGATTACAATGATTTTGACCAATTGGCCATTCATGTTTTTCAGATAAGGAGCTATAACCGAGGAATTAATCGCGACGACCACAAAAAGCCCTATTTTTGAAAAAGGCGCAAACCTGGGTCCCCATGTGGTTTTAATTCTCCCTTTTGTCCACTGATTCAGGAACGTGCCGATCAATGAGGGAATCACGACCATTAGAAATAATCCTCTCATAATGTCCCATTGGTCCATATGTACCTTCGCTCCAACGATGAGTGAAAGACTAAGTGGCACAATAAAGGGAGACAGAAGCGTGTCCAGCAAGATCAGTGCCAAAGTAAGCGCTATATTCCCCCCGTAAATAGTGACCCATACCAGGCTAACTACACCGGTAGGAATAACGAATAGGAGAACAAAACCAGTCTGAGTCAAATCATCTCCCGGGAAAAAAAGCGAGCCGGCCGCCCAACCAAGCAATGGCATGGCAAGATGCAGAATGATAAAGTTAGCGACAATCGGCAGCGGATGCATCATGACCTTCTGTAAATCTTTAAAATTAGAGCCAATACTACCGAAGAACGTCATCAGCGCAAAAATCCACGGCACCAGAAAGCTCAGATTGTGCAACCAAACACTGCAAATTAGCCCAACAATAACAGCCGTTGGCGTAACAAAAGGCATGGCTTTCTCGAGAACTTTATTCAATCGGATAAGCATATACACCCCTCCTTTCTCTTTTGATAAGGATTCATTTTAATTACGAAATCATTGTAGCACAATTGCGAGTCTGGAAACTTACTAAATTAAAAAGACTTCCAACCACATGGGCGAAAGCCTTTTAACTAAACGTTCTTAAACCATCACAACGGGTTTCACCGTTTTGAGATGCTGAACATAATCTTGGGCGCTTTTTGCTACACGATCATCTGTCGCATTCGACGTATCGTTCAGAGCAAAGTGCGGCAAATACGAGGCGCTAATAAAATGAGCAAGCGCTTCTACCGGGCGCAGCATCTCTTCCAATGTAAAGCGATTGGATCCGCTTTTTGAATACGACTCTTTGGTACCATACGTCGAGATCGCAGCACCGATTTCTTTTCCTGCGAGTTTACCTTCCGGTCCATAAGCCCACCCGTATAATAATACGTTGTCAAACCACTTTTTCAATAATGGCGGAGTGCTGTACCAATAAAACGGGTATTGAAAAATAATGCGGTCATGCGACTCCATTAACTTCTGCTCTTTAGCAACATCGATATTTTCGTCTGGGTACGTTTTGTATAACTCATGGATGGTGTAATCCGTTTGATCTTGCAGAGCCTTCACCCATGCTTTATTCCATGTGGATCCTTCCAAGTTCGGATGCGTAACGATGACTAAAGTTTTCATTTTATTTGCCTCATTTCATCATTGATTTCGTGTGAATTTACGATGGACGGCACACTCATTTACCTTCATTATTTTTCTTTAATTCTCAAGAAATGATACGCCATTTAGAATATAATTGCTTTACCTACTAAAAGGTAGTCATAATATAAAAACAATCCGCCTTTTTTTCAAGTTAAGGCGGATAGCAAACCCTCGACAATCATATCAAACTTTTTGACATCGCTAAAACTTCTTGCAAGCAGCTGCGCGCCTTGAAGTGAAGCCAGAAATTGATGGGCTCTTACATCTGCGGCACCTTCAAACTTGAGCTGGCCATCACGCCGCCCCTGCTCCAGCACACGTTCCAACCAGTCTAAATTCGATGTGAAGAATTGAGCTAATCCATCTCGAACCTTGCCGGATAGTGTAGCTAGATCCGTCGATAACATAACGCTTAGACAAGTACGATAATCTTGGACTGGACCACTGTAAAGTAAAGTGAATTTGCGCAGTTTCTCCAAACTATGCTGAGTATCCAAATCAATTTGTGCGACGTAGGTAATAAAATTTTTTTGATACCGTGTAATCAGTGCTTCTCCCAGATCCTCTTTGTTAGGGAAATAATAATGAATACTGGCATTCCGTATCCCTACTTTGTCTGCAATGTGTGAATAGCTAAAACCGTTAAATCCAAATTGCTGCACAAGCGACTGAGCGGTATCTAAAATAAATTCTGCTGTATTTTTATTATTTTTATCCATAAATAAATTCTAGCTTTCAGTAGATAGCATGTCAACATGCAAGGTAATCTCTTATCATGTATAATGCAGAATAATGACATTCATTATCTCAATTACAGATAGCTAATCACAGCAAATACAGGAGGATTATATTTTATATGGATATCCAGTTGCTCAAAGTATTTTTTACCACGGCACACGAAGGCAGCATTTCCAAAGCTGCAAATAAATTAAACTTCGCTCAATCCAACGTCACTCACAAGATTCAACAGCTTGAGGCTGATTTGCAGACACAGCTCTTCTATCGCCACAATCGGGGGATCACACTTACGCCTTCCGGTCAAATCCTTGTTTCCTATGCAGAGAAAATATTGCATGTGATTCAGGAAGCCCGGCTTGCCGTGGGAGACTCCTCCGAACCTGCAGGTCCACTGCATATTGGCTCCATGGAAACAACCGCCTCCGCCCGTCTGCCCATGCTGCTCACCAACTATCATACACAGTATCCGGCTGTCGATTTCACATTAACAACGGGTCCTACCGAACAGCATATCCATGGCGTACTTCATTATGAGCTTAACGGAGCATTTGTGGCCGGTCCAGTCGAACATCCTGATCTCATTCAAGAAAAAGTCATTGATGAAGAACTGGTCCTCGTCACTTCATCTTCCCACCCGCCTATCCGTTCCATCCATGATGTGCAGGATCGCCCGCTTCTCGTCTTGCGCAGCGGATGTGCTTACCGGGCAAAGTTAAATCTGCTGCTCAAAGAAGAAGGCTTAGTCCCCGTTAAACTTATGGATTTCGGATCACCGGAAACGATTATCGGTTGTGTCGGCGCAGGTTTAGGCATTTCGCTTTTGCCTCGTACAATCGCTGCCGAACCAGAGGAGCAAGGACGAATCCGTACGCATGAAATTACGGGCAAGCATGCCATCGTGACAACGGTGTTCATCCGGCGCAAGGACGCTTTGATCACACCTGCATTGTCCGCTTTCTTATCGGCGATGCGTGCGCACTTCGCGGGTCCTAACGTATAATTAGCTGTCAAAAAGTCAATACTTGGAGCAATCTCTGTGAAGTTAGGAGAGGGGGCGCTTCCATGCAAACTACAGAAAAAATTACAGCTAACCAATTAGGTATATTACTTTTCTCTTATATCGCTTCCACGATCATTTTAACCATTCCTGGATTGATGGCGATGTTTGCCAAACAAGATGCATGGATATCGGTGATACCATCCACAACAACAGGTTTACTGAGTATTTGGGTCATGATTAAACTCGCGAATCGATATCCGGGTTTGACAATCATTGCGTACAGTCAAAAAATACTCGGAAAATGGTTAGGAACTTGTTTGGGCTTATACTATATATACTTTTGGTTAATGTCTATTTCGATTATGACCATACAACATACCTTTTTCATTAAAACACTGCTATTACCAAGAAGTCCGTCCATAATAGGAAGTTTGACGTTATTGATCCTTTGCGGTCTAGCCGTTTATATGGGCATAGAGGTCATCGGAAGATGTTCTGAATTTCTTACGCCACTGAAATTGGTTTTTTTGATTCCGCTCTTGATTCTAACGATTGGTGCAGCAGATCATAATCACCTAAAACCAATATTAGCAGACGGATTTCTGCCGGTCTTACAAGGAGCCATCCTTCCGGCAGGAGCTTTTATGAATCAGTTGTTTATATTGGGATGGCTGCTTCCCTATTTGAATCAACCCCAAAAAGCGCGCAAGACCTCCCTGTATGCGCTTTTATTTATATTTATTTTTATTTTTGTCGTCGTTTTCTCATCGATTTTGGTCCTCGGTTCATTGACAGGGCAACTTAACTATGCGTATTTAAGCGTCATACAATATATTGGAATTGAAGGTTCATTCGAACGTCTCGAGGCTATTGCTGTCATGGTATGGGTCATTGGAAGCTTCGTGAAGGTTTCGGTGTCATTGTTTATTTTATGTCTTAGTATAAGCCAGGTTTTCGGCATTCGGAACTATCGTGATCTCGTGGCGCCCATCACCATGTTGAGCCTCATTGGCTCGGTTTGGATTTTCAGAAATGGTGCAGAACTTCAAAATTATCTTACGTTTATTTACCCGAGCGGGGGTTTTGTCACACAGAGCCTCATCCCGTTGTTGCTTCTCCTAATAGACACTATCAAAAGAAAAGTTGTGGCATCACCGCATTAAAAGCATTTTTCCGAAAGGCTCAAAAACAATTTTGAACGGAACAGTCATACTAGGCAAGTTAACCCGTGCAATTAATAAAGTGCCAATGATGGACGATATGGTCATTAAACCGCCGAATACCGCTGCTTCTCTATATTTATGCCTGCGCAGCATCAATCGGATTGTAACCAATGACCATACAACCATGAACGTTAGATAATAGATGATACTCATAATCATTTTATGATCTCCTTTCTCTCCAAGTGTAAAGGAGGACCTGCCATCCCGCTGCCCAATAAAGTTAATTTTACTTCAAGGGAAACGGATACTTCAGGAAATTTACTGTCCCATTGATTTTTCAACGTTTTCCATTGTTTTGGCATGTCCCGATAAAGCTCTCTGCCAAAACCCACACTATCTACTTTGTACTGCTTTTGGACTTTGGATAACGTATCGTGAATTTGATCTTCAACCGCTTTCTCCAACGCTGCCTCCACAATTTTAAGATTCTCTGGCTTTCGAATGTCTAAATCGGTATTGTTTTCCCAAATGTTCCCTTCACCATGCAGTTTTATGTTAAATGTAATCTTATCGCCGCTTATCTCCGGAGTAATTTTCCGATCCGTTTTTGATAAAATCATCCCTACTTTTCCTCCGCCTCTATCGGGTACAATTGCATTAAGACTTCCATACTTCATTCGGTCTGTAACCCATAGAAACCCATTTGTTTCCTTCTCATTTAGATAACCGGATAACTTGAAGTCCTTAAAAATGGCCGAACCGGCTAGCTTGAATACATTACCTTCTTTCACTCCTTCGGTGATGCCATCAGCCATGATGACTCCCAATACGGGACTGATTCCTTCTCCTGATGAAGCTAAAAAAAAGTCTCGCAAAGAAATGGCCAACTCACTTCTTAACCCTTCCATTTCCTTGATTGCTTCGCTGGGCACTTGTTCAAAGGGGTATTCCACTTTCAAAAGCTCCCGCCCTTCTCCCCCCTTTACAACCATGATATATGTTCTTAAGCGTTGTTTTGAATCGTGGGTATAGATGTCGAGGATGTCTTTAATCCCGTGTTTAGACATTTTCTCGCCAATGTAAATCACGACGCGATGTGCGGTAAACAGCCTGCGTGAACTTTTTTTCTGAAGCCGATAGAAAGCTTCGTTAATATTACTACCCACAGCAGAAATAACGAAAAACTTTTCTTTGTTGCTGACGCCGCTCCCTGGACCTCCTTGGGCCGAGGAAGGAATTGCAATTTGATGGGATAATATATAGTTCCCATCTTCCGTTACGTCAAATGCCGTACCCATAATGAAAGCAAGATCATTTATTTCCGTTCGGTCCCAACAGCCACTTGTGGTCAATAATGTGACTAGTAAACCCATGTAAAGGAATGGTTTCATTCTGGAGCTTCCTTCCCTTTCTCCGCCGCAGATCCCGGACTTGGTTTCTGACCTGTCGGCTCACGTACCGTATCGCTAATGCTTGTTTCTTTAGGACGACGCGTTTTAGCCCAAATCGGCGCCCGGATGATGACATCCTTTAATTCCGAGAAAACCATCGGTGCCGCCGGGGTAAAATAGGGAACTCCGAAAGAACGAAGCGATGAGATATGTAACACGATAGCAAGTAGCCCTATTACGATGCCATAAAGTCCAAGTGTACCCGCCATAAATAACATAGGAAATCGTAGTAATCGGATTCCGTTAGCAAAACTGTATCGAGGAATTGTAAACGCTGCAATACCGGTAATCGAAACAATAATAACGACCGGTGCGGAAATAATACCTGCTAGAACAGCTGCTTGCCCGATAACCAATGCCCCTACAATACTTATTGCTTGACCGATTTGTTTAGGTAACCTGATCCCTGCTTCCCGTAAGGCTTCGAAAATAACTTCCATTATGAAGGCTTCGATAACAGCTGGAAAAGGAACAGGCTCTCTAGAGGAGGCAATACTCAGCACCAGATTCGTTGGAATCATTTCCTGATTGAAGGTGGTAATCGCAACATAGAGCGGAGGTGCAAATATGGCGATGCTGATAAAAAGGAATCGAATCCATCGCACAAAAGTGGCGATTGGCCAACGGATGTAGTAATCCTCACTTGCCTGGAGACCCGTCCAGAACGTCATGGGAACAATTAATACAAATGGAGAAGCATCTACAAGAATAGCTACTTTCCCTTCCAACAATTCGGCGGCAACTACGTCCGGGCGTTCCGTACTATGCACAAGAGGAAACGGGGAGAACGGGCTATCCTCTATAAACTCCTCGACGTACCCTGAATCAAGGATTCCATCTATTTTAATCCGCGCGACCCTTTCTCGAACTTCGTCGATTACATGATCCGAAGCAATTCCAACAATATAAGTCATAACAACTTGCGTTTGAGAAAGCCCCCCGAGTGTAAAAGTTTCCATTTTTAATCTTGAAGTTTTGATTAATGAGCGTATTAACCCGATATTCTTTGATATATTCTCGATAAATCCAACTCTGGGACCGCGGATAACGGGTTCAGATGATGGTTCATCCAAGCTTCTTGTAGATTTAGCGTTTACTTTCACCATCATCGCATCGCAGTTCCCTATGGTTAGCACGGCTGCATGGCCACTTAACACTTGTTTTACGATAACAGATACTTCGGATGTAACACTTGTCATTCCTAGGGAGATGCTTTGATCATCCAGCCATTCTGTTTTTACGATCCCTTCCTGTTTTTCGGACGCAGCGATCATTGGCTTCAAGATATGATCATTAATCAATTCTTCTTCAACAAGGGTTGCAAAATAGATAATCAGCCAATGATGGCGTCCCGCAGTTTGAACATGACGAAAAACGATATCCGAGCTGTTATGGAATATCCGTTTAAGAATCCATTCATTATGCTCTAAATCCTCCGTTAATCCGCCATTTTCTTCATCTTCCGTATGAAGTTCCTCAGGTATGACTGGATACCCAGGTTTCGTGCGCATCCATTTCCTAAACCATTTCACTGAACAGCCTCCTACAGAAAACACGGATAGATCTAATTTCCCATTTTTCATCCAAAAATATTCTAGGATGAAGCAGCCTTCTTCATCGCGCTCTCCTTCTTATGGATAGGAAATAACGCACATAAACCCAGTGCCATTACGGCACTGGGTTTATATATAATTAACAACTTTGCTATATTATTGTTCCAAACCGGCCTTTACCCATTTGGCAACAGACACAGTACGTTTTGCTTGGTGCTGAGCAGCAGCGCGTGCATCTTCCTTAATCGCACCATTCTGATCCACGGTTACGCTTGTCCCATATGGATTACCACCTGCAACAAATACCGAAGGATCTGTGAAGCCTGGCGCAGCCACAATCGCGCCCCAATGGTACATGGAGGTGTACAATTGAAGAATCGTTTGTTCCTGTCCTGCATTCGGATTTTGGGCGGAAGTCATGGCGCTCACCACTTTATTTACCGTTTTCCCTTGGGCCCAAAGCCCTCCTGTCGTATCGATGAACTGTTTCATTTGCGCTGGCAGATTACCGAATCTTGTGGGCATACTAAAGATGATCGCGTCTGCCCACTCCAAGTCTGCCAAAGACACGGTAGGGATATCTTTGGTTTCTTCAAGATGAGCTTTCCAAGATGGATTGTTATCAATAACGGATTGTGGCATAGTTTCAGGAACTTTTAGAATTTTGACATCTGCACCTGCTTGAAGGCCTCCTTCAGCGGCCCATTGCGCTAATTGATAATTGGTACCATTTGAACTGTAATAAATAACTGCTAATTTCACTTTTGATATTGGCACTTGTGCAGACTCCTTTTTAAATATTTTTTTAAAAATGCTCACGTATATCGCTCCAAACTTCCTATTTTTTTTGTGAACTTATTCACGGATTAGCTTTCTTCGACTTGCTTACTTGTCTTACTTGTCTTACTTGTCTTACTTGTCTTACTTGTCTTACCACTGACCTGCATTTTGTCCGCCATCGACGTGAAGAATTTCTCCCGTCACAAAATTCGCGGATTCCAGATATACAATCGCATCAACAATCTCTTGCATCTCGCCCATTCGGCCCATCGGGTGTAAGGTAGCCAAATAATTGTGATTCTCAACCGGATGCATCGGCGTTTTGGTAATTCCCGGTGCGACAGCGTTCACCCGAATTCCTTTGTCCGCATACTCAATCGCTAGCGATTTCGTTGCTGCGTTCAAACCTCCCTTGGTTAAAGCGGGCAATGCAGCAGGAATAGCTTTAATTGGCTGCTCGATGAAGCCACTTGCTGTAATGTTGATGATATGGCCTGAACCCTCTTTCAACATCTCGATCAGCGCGCGCTGTGTGAGATGGAAGAATCCTGCCACATTGACGGAAAGGATCGATGCAAAATCTTCTTCCGTGTATTCGGTGAATGGTTTCGCAATGAAAATCCCAGCATTATTAATCAATGTGTCAATGCGGCCAAAACGCGAAAGTCCTTCGCTGATCAACTGTTCAGCTACTTTCGGGTTTGAAATATCTCCTGCAATATAAGCGACATGCGCACCTGTCGGATCGATTTCATTTGCAGCCTTAACTAGCTCTTCCTCACGACGCCCGTTGATGACGACATTTGCTCCTCTTTTTACAAGTTCAATAGCTGCTGCTTTCCCAATTCCACTGCTTCCACCTGTAATTACGACAACTTTACCTTGTTTACTCATTTTCTCCACTCTCCGTTTCTACCTATTAAAAGGTAGTTAATTTTGTTTAAAAAAAGCGTCCTTTTCTTAGGCGCTAGCTAACTGTGTTGTTTCTGTCTGCTTATGTATCTTACAACGGTTCTTCTATCTTGTATAATACGGAAATGAGATATTCAATATCTCATTTCCAGATAACTAATTACACTTGCCCTATCTGCGCTTCCCCCATGGCTTAAAAACGGAAAGCAGAAACATGGCAACCAAGGAGATCAACTGTAAAGCTATGCCAATGAACAGCGATACTGTTTTTACTACCATAGCCCCTTGATTTGCTCCCTCGACTCCCACGTCCGTTATCAGCGATATGCTTTGAAGCGTCCAAATGTACATGCCAATAGGACCTAGGATTAGCGCGATCAAACTAAGGAATTCTTTCGCTATGATCCAATAATATTTCACCAAACCCCAGTGAGTCCACACGGATAAAAGCAGTCCTGTCACTATTGTTCCAATAAACGAGGCCCTGACAGAAGTTGTAGATAAAACATGCATAGCCTTGTAGCAAGAAAGTATTAATCCAGAATCATTGGTACTCACTGCCGTTATACTCAAAATAAGAAATGTTACACTTGTCCCGAGCATAATGGCTGAAAAAAGGATGTGCAAGCTCAAAAGCCACTTCTTCTGTGTCATATTTAACACTTTCATTGTCCCGCAATCCCCCTGTCATCGTCGTATCTATAAGATAATAAATGGAAATAAACTAGATCTAAACCACATATTAAAAATTCATAAACTGAGAATATGAAACAAAAACGGGATAAAGTTTGCTGTCAAAAGCCGCGACAACAACTTTATCCCGTTATGAGGTTATTCGACCGTCAGATGGTGCCAACCGCCAAATCTATGCCGATCGCCGCTCCTTTAAATTCCTTGCCAGTGAACGCAATGAGCGAAAGAAGGAACAGCAGTGAAACAAGAACAAATACTCCCATACAAATTTTAGAAGAAACTTTTTGTGCACGCGGCGAAATCGTAATCCCCCAACTAATCATAAAAGCCCATAACCCATTGCTGAAGTGGAATACCGCTGACAATACCCCGATCACATAGAGGACGAAGTAAGTTGGATTCGTAGCAATTTGATGCATCGTAGAACCAAGATCATCATGGGTGATAGTCCCTAGGTAGACTTGAAGGCGCGTATTAAAAAAATGCCAGAAAACGAAAATAAACGTAATTACCCCCGTTATACGTTGTAAAGTAAACGCCCAATTGCGACCGTAAGCGTATTGTCCTGAGTTGAAATTGGACTGATAAGCCATATAGAGTCCATACACGCCATGGAACAGGATCGGAATATAGATCCCAAAGATTTCGAAAACCCGAGGACGGTTGATAGATCAAACTTGCTTATATTGGAAACTTAATACCGGTAAGTTCTTCACTCATATACCAGAGGTGCTCCGCAAATTCCGGATTCGTCGCCCATGGTTTAACGCCTGGACCGCGAGGGTTATCGGCAGGAACGACATGAGCAATATCCACATTTTCGCAATAAACGCCTCCCTTGCCTTCCAATTGTTTATTCACAGCACACCAGACAATCGTAGCCGCACCTTCGGAAATTGTTTTGAACTCATCGTTATATTCGCTGAAGACCCGCTGCCCTTGTTCGTCCAAAGCCCCCATCGCATGCATTTCATCATCTGACAGGTTACGTGACAAGTCGGTTACAATCGAACCTGGATGGACGGAAAAAGCACGAACACCATAGGATTTACCTCGCTTGTCCAACTCTACCGCAAATAAGGCATTTGCAGTTTTGGATTGTCCATACGCTGTCCATTTTTCATATGGGCGAGTTTCAAAATGCGGATCGTTGAAGTCCATCCCGCTAATCGCATGACCACGCGATGAAACCGATACAACTCTTGCTCCCCTGGCTTTCACTAAAGCTGGCCATAATCTTGCCGCTAGTTGAAAATGTCCCAAGTGGTTTGTTGCAAACTGAGCTTCATACCCGCGGTGATCACGAGCCAGCGGCGATGCCATGATCCCGGCGCTATCAACAAGGATATGCAAAGGACGGTTCGAGGCAAGGAATCGCTCGGCGAATGCATCAATGGAATCAGGATCTAGAAGATCCAAAGATTCCAGTTCAACCCCAGGGATATGGGATACGGATGCTTGAGCTTTCCCCGGCGTTCGCGCGGGCACAATAACAGTCGCTCCGGCATTCGCAAGCACACGTGCGGTTTCGAGACCTAGACCTGAGTAGCCACCTGTCACAATCGCGAGTTTACCGCTCAAATCTTCTCCCCCAAGTGCTTCCTGCGCCGTTGTTCTTGGACCAAATCCGGATTGAATTGGAGCTTGTATCGTTATTTCGTTATTATTCTCTTGCATATGTGTATTCCTCCATAGTCATTGAATTTTTGGGCATAGGCTGAAGTCATTTCGCCTAGTTCCAAGAATAGTACCTGGATTATACTCGATGTCAATTTTAAATTTTCGAAGTGCTCTTTAACCAATCTTCGAAACGTGTCGTAGCGATACGTGCATCCCCAAGAGGGACAAGGGAATGTTGGTTCAATAGCACGCCGTAGTAACGTGAGTTTTCGTCTGTCACTACCTGCCGAGTGTCCTTTCTAGCGGTCATGAAGCGACGAACGAGTTCGTCAAGACCCATACGTTCCGGACCAGCCAGGTCCACAATACCATTAACCGGCGACGCAAGCGCATAATCTGCAACCGCGGCAGCGACATCGTCGGATACAATCGGTTGAATAAAGGCTGATGGCATCCGAACAGTTTCCCCTTCCGTGGAGAATTGAGCAATACTTTCAACGAATTCGAAGAACTGCGCCGCGCGAACGATTGTATATGGCACTTTAGAATCTTTAATCATCTCTTCTTGCGCCATTTTCGCACGGAAATATCCACTTTCTAGCAAGCCATCCGTACCTACGACCGACAAAGCCACGTGATGCTGCACGCCTGCAGCAACTTCTGCATCAAGAAGATTTCGTGTTGACGTTTTAAAGAAGTCTAATACAGCTTGATCTTCCCACGAAGGAGCGTTCGTAACGTCAACGACAACTTGTGCGCCGCTGATTGCCGCAGCAAGCCCCTCACCCGTAATGGAGTTGATGCCCAAGGAAGGTGATGCCGCCACAACTTCATGGCCAAGTTCACGCAAGTTATTTACAAGTTTTTTCCCAATAAGTCCGCTGCCACCGATTACAACGATTTTCATATGAATTCCTCCTGGTTTTATGATTGAAATTATTTGAGTCCAGCTTTCGATAAACCAAATGCAGCGTCAGCCGAGCCTGGAACTGTCTTGAACCCGACGTTGATTCGATTCCAAGCATTGATCGCCATGATGGAGAAGCTCAAATCTGACAATTCTTTCTCCGAGAACTGGCCCCGAACTCGATCATACACTTCATCAGATACACCATGTTCAGGAAGCTTGGTCAAGATTTCAGTCCACGCTAGTGCAGCGCGTTCGCGCGGTGAGAACAACGTGGATTCGCGCCAAATTGGGAGGTGATAGAGACGAAGCTCGCTCTCACCATGAATTTTGGCTTGTTTGACGTGCATATCCACGCAGAATCCACATCCATTCATTTGTGAAGCTCTGATGTGAACCAGATGCAGAATTGTTTCCTCAATGGAGCTATCCTTCTCAGCGTTGCTGAAGTCCATCATTTTTTTGGTGAATTCCGGTGATTGCTGCATGTAATTTATACGTTGTGTCATTTTTGTTACCTCCACTGTTTTTGATTTCATAACACTATTAAGACAATTGGCGTCTTCAAAGTGTGACATCCTACACCACCCTGCATAACGAAATAACACTCTGTTAATAATATCCAACATCTATTAAGCACGGGGTGATCCTCGATGAGTGAAATAAGCAGGTCAATCGAAGTGAACGAAGCCTATCTTAGAGAACAATTCCGTGATTGCTCGGATGTCGTTATAAGATCTTTTATGTTAAAAGATGAAACCAAACTCATCCTCGTCTACTTAGACGGGATGACTCGCATGCAAAGTGTCGAAGACAACGTACTCAAACCGCTGATTTTCAACGGTCTCCCCCAAGGTATGGATAGGATTCGATCCCTCGCCGACATGTTTAGCCAGGAATGGATTCCTTTGACGGATGTCAAGACGGACTGTACACTAGAAGATCTTGTCCAGCACGTCCTGCAAGGCAGCTTAGGAATATTAGTAGACGATGCGGCAACCGCGCTAATTGCACATGTGCAAGGATATGAGACAAGAGGTATTCAAGAGCCTAGGAAAGAAGCAACTTTACGGGGATCCAAAGAAGGATTCGTCGAACCTATTCGCACGAATACAACGTTGATTCGGAGAAGAATCGTTCACGCAGATTTGAAAATGGAGTCTTTTACGGTCGGGACTTATACGCAGACGGAAGTTGTCCTAGCCTATTTGAAGGGACTAGCAGATGAGAAAGTATTAACGGAGGTAAGAGATAAGTTGAATGCCATAGAGCTTGAAGGCGTTATCGACTCCGCTTATCTCGAAGAATGCCTTGAGAATAACTCATTCTCCATTTTCTCACAAATTCAGAATACAGAACGGCCTGATATTGTGGCGGCAAGCCTTTTGGAGGGAAAAGTCGCGATTATAACCAATGGGACCCCTTTTGTCCTAATTCTGCCCGTTACCCTATGGTCGGGTCTTCAATCGGCAGATGACTATTTCGAGAGGTTCATTTTTGTTTTTCTGACACGAATGATCAGATATGTTCTTACCTTTACTTCCTTTGCATTACCAGCAGTCTATGTTGCCTTATCGACGTTCCACCCGGAAATGGTCCCAAGCTCGCTCATGATTGAAATTGCAACAGCAAGAGAAAGCAGTCCGTTTCCGACCGTCATCGAAGTGTTCCTGATGATGTTTATTTTTGACGGGTTACAAGAAGCGGGGGTTCACCTGCCTAACCAACTTGGACCGGTCGTCAGCATTATTGGTGCGTTGGTTATTGGACAAGCCGCAGTTGAAGCCGGCATTATATCCACGCCGATTATTATCGTAATTTCCTTAACCGGTGTCGCGGCATACACCATTCCAAGGTACAGTGCCACCCTGCCCTTCCGTTTCATCCGCTACCTCTTGTTGTTCATAACCGGGTGGCTCGGTTTTGTCGGTTTCGCGTTTGGCATCATTTTTTTGCTGATTCATCTCGTATCGCTTGAATCCTTTGGAACGCCATTCTTGAGCCCGCTCGCGCCGTTTAATGCTAAACGCTTTAAAGATGTGATTATCCGTTATCCTTATAGGTTCAAGAATCTTCAAAATAAGAAAGGACGCCAAACATGATTCGCGCTAAGATTATCATGTGCGCATCCCTCATTTTTATGTTCTTCGTCTCAGGCTGTACAGATTTTGTAGAACCGAATCAATTGGCCTTCGTAATGGGAACAGCTATTGATCATGTAGAGAATGGCAACATCGAAATCAGCCACCAAATTGTTATCCCTTCCCAAATGAATGGTGCTTCCAAAGGAAGTGGATCCGGAGATTCGGACAGTTTCCTCGTCATGTCGGCCAAAGGTAGAGACGTTCTTGAAGCTAATCAAAAAATACAAAGAGAGATATCAAGAAAATTACTGACGAGCCATCGCATTATTGTTGCCATTAGTGAAGATTTTTTCCTGAAGAACGAAGTGGACAAGTTATTTGATAAACTCGGAAGGGATCCTGCCAACAATCAAAGGGACATTACCGTAATGATTAAAGGGAAAAGCGCAAAAGAATTCCTGATGACGAAAAATCCTTTGGAAAATCTCTCTAGTATAGCGATTGGCAAAGAAATGACTATCAATGGGATGAAAAAGTATTCTACACGGCAATTCGTTATCGATAGTGTTGCACTGGATCATCGCCCACTCATTCCGGTTATACAGATGAGAAATACGCAAACAAGCAAGAATAAAAAGGATCTACTGGCTGTACTATCCGGCTTTGCTGTCTTGAATAATGACCTTAAAATCGGAGGGGTTCTGGACGATTTGGAGGGGAATAAAAAAGCCTGGATGTCCGGGAAAGATGGGTTGCGAGTACTGACCATTCCATGGAAAGATGGCAAGGGCAATCTATCCTTCCGATTGACCCATCTTAATCGCGCAATGAAATCAGCTGCCGGCCCTGCTCCTTCTCAAGTAGCTGTAACTGTGAGAGCACAAGCTTATCTGCTTGAAAACACAACGCAACTTGACATGTCCGAAGTCAGCAACATGCTTGAAGTTCAGCGTTATCTCAATGAGAAAGTTAGTGAAGAATTGCAGCTTACCTTTACCTTCCTATCCATTTGGCCGCGGAGCATGCTCGTCAAGACTGTTGGCTTTCCATTCTGCTTGGAGGATTGGTTATGATGGCAGTCACTTGGGTTATGCTCCGTGTTTGTATGCAAAATAAGGATAAAACCATCGTCATCTTCATGAAGGACTTATTAGACACTTTTTTTGGCAAAATAATCGCCATCGTGTATTTTCTGTTGTGGTTTTTGCAAATGTCAACGATCGCAAAAGGGAATGCCGAGTTTGTGAATCTAGTTTTGATGCACAATACACCAATGATTATTATCTTACTCTTTATGTTGTTTCTCGTTGCTTATGCCGTATATAAAGGGGGCATTACGACGGTTAGCCGATGCGCAGAAGTTATAGGTCCAATCTTTGTTTTCACGTTGTTTATTCAATTATTTTTGAATCCTCAAGACATGGAAGTAACAAGAGTTTTACCTATCTATTCGGATACAGGTTGGTTGAAAATTGTTAAAGGCGCCTTGCATTCGTATACCTACATGGTGGATCCTTCAATCATTTTTATGTTGTTCTTTTTCGCAGAAAACAAGCAAACCGCCTCGCGGGCAATCCTTTGGGGAACGGCCGTTTCGATGATATGGGGGGTTTTAGCCGCTCTGGCGCTTCTATTCGTAACTGGTCCCGACGTGGCTACTCAATTGGTAATTCCAGTCTATTCTCTCACCAAATTTATATCCATTCTCAACTTCATTCAAAATATCGATGCGCTTTATATCCCATTATGGGTATTTGGTGCTTTCGTTAAGTTAGCGGTCTGCTTATTCATTCTAAGTTACGGATTGTCGGAGTGGACGGGCATCAGAAATTGGAAATATATTTCATGCGGCATGACGGTAATCTTACTGGCATTTCTCATCTATAGCTCTTACAATATTCAAATTTCTTATACGCTCAAGAACAAATTTCTTGTTAGTATCTTTTATCCAGCCGCTTATTTTGCCATTCCTTTAACCTTATGGACAATTGGCAGTATTAAGAAACGGCGCAAGTTGTCCGTACCATAGACAAAACTCCGATTCCCGCTTCAAGGCAGGGATCGGAGTTTTTTTACATGGAACTGGCTATATGTTTTAACTTATCTGGATTCAAAATAATGAAAATTCGCTGCACAGCCAGCTTATAGGCATCCCATTCAAAAGAAATGACGCCAGTTGGCACGCCATCTTTTGTTAACAATATTCCTTGCTGATCATTAACCTCGACGAGATGAGCGTCCGTTTCCGGAAATTTTGACGAAAGAGCCTGCAATATTTTAAGCACACGGTCTTTCATGTAAACAGGCACAGCTGCAGCCGACACTTTCCCACCACCATCCGCAACCAAGATGACATCCTCGGTCAATAAGTCCACGAGGGATTGAACGTTGCCATTCGAAAGCGCAGAGATAAATCGCGTCACCAGTTCCTTTTCCTGGGCGGGATGCATCATCAAGTAATCATTTTTTTCCGTAGATAAATCAACTTTTTTCTTGACCCGGCTATAAATCTTACGGCAATTCACTTCGGTTTTATTAAACATTTCTGCAATTTCGCTATGCTCATAGGCAAAAACTTCTCTTAAGATAAACACCGCTCGCTCTAGTGGGGTTAGTTTCTCCATCAGTACAAGAAACGCATAGGAAATCGTGTCATGACGCTCGATGCTATCGAGCGGATTATCCTCACTCAATTGGACCAATGGTTCCGGAAGCCAATTGCCTACGTAACTTATGCGTTTTTTTCGCGCCGATTTCAATTCATTCAAACACCGATTGATCATCATTTTGCTTAAATATGATTTCATATTGTTAATATTATCATTCAGATAACCGTGCATGCCGATGAACAAATCTTGCACCATATCCTCCGCATCGGAGCTAGAACCAAGCATGCGGTAAGCTATTGCAAACAAATGAGACTTATAGGTTTTATACAAATCTTCGATGTTATGAAGTTGTGGGTCCATGGTATAACTTTGCATAATAGCCTCTTCTCTTTGACTTAAAATTCAATCTGTTCTAAGTATTATGAAACAAATCCAAATAAACCATTCTCTGTGAAAAAACAGCCCAGTACCATCCATTAATAAGACAATTGGCATTGAGATTGTGTGACATCAGAAATGATATTTTTCGAGAAAAACCTTGAAAAAGTAAAAAAGCAGCTTGCTTGTCAGCAAACTGCTTAATGTCATCCCTTTTTAAAACCGGGGTAAATTCGATAAGTTGTTGCTTGGATCTCCATCCGGGTACGACCTTAGCGTCTTTTCCCCTTCACGATTTCGCCCCGTATTCACATCTTCAATTAATCCAGCTTCCGTCATCGCTATCGCATCCGCAATATCCACGATTCGGCCATCTTGGAATTGCACGCTGCGAATGCCGCCGTCTCCATAATGAACAGCTTGAATTATCGCTTTATTCGGATCGATCGTATGAGGTCCAGCCCCGTACTGCGTTCCATCTCTCATAAACGTACCGTACTGTGTAGGTTGACCATTCGCTCCATAGCCTGTATATCCGCCTTGGAACCCCACATTGCGCGCGTCCGCGTGGTTAATACCAGTATTTCGTTGACCATACGGGGCACTCATGTCGCCGGAAGATCCCGGAACAGGCATTCCGCCCTGGTAGGTCTGGTACTGATATTGATCATTACGGGCTTGCGGCATAAAATTTTGCTGCATGCTTGGTTGATACGATGACGTTGCTTGAAACGTTGGCTGCATCATACCGTTAGGTTGGCTTTGCATATTCGGATTCGGTACTGGACCGCGCCGGCGTCTTGACATTCCTATCGACTCCTTTGTTTTACGTAATATGTCTGCCACCTGAGTAGTATGCGCAGCTCATAAGGATGCTATGCCTTTTAACGTCTCAGCCCCATCATGTTGCCGGATGAATACCTTTTTAACCCTCCATAAAATAGGCTTATGGCGACAACGCAAAGGAATAGAGCAATACCAATGGCTGCTAAAATAAACGGCAAATCAATTTCGCGTAACAATCCAATCGGCAAGTAACTAATAAATCCCGCTGGCAGTACGGTGAATAAAACGATTTTACCTAGACCTTTAAAAATGCTGGTCGGATACGTTGTAAAAGTTAGAAGTGCATTATACAACTGCAAACTAAGTCCCTCCGTGCTGCCCAGCCAGAAGGCGAGACAATTTACAATGACCGTGAAAAATATAAAAATCAGCGTCGACAATACCATCGCCAGTGTAAATTTAAGTAAACCAAGCCCTGACTTATCTCCAAAAGCAGCGTAAATCAAAAGAGCAAATAAAACGTCACCAATGGCGCTAACCGACATCCGGCTAATAAGAACATGCAGCAGTACGGGCTTTGGCTGTGTTAAATAGATATCAAGTTGTCCGGTTGCAATCAGATTCGATATCCGGGTCGCATTGCCAAAGAATGTGGCCATCACCCCAAAACCTCCGGCTGCTACGGCCCACAGCATCATCACATCCTGCATCTCCCATCCATTCAACACATGGAATCGGCCAAAATAAATCCCCCAGAATACGATCCAAACCACATTATTGATAATCATCATGCCGGCGGTAAGCAGGAAACTCAAACGAAATTCCATGGCTCCCGCCAGATTGAGCTTCCAGCATGCCCAAACAAATCGAAGCAAACGCTTGAATTTCCCGGGCTGCCCGTATTCGCTGATTGTTGGCAAACGCTTGCTATCCACCGTTAACATTGAGTTTTGTCACTCCTTTCCGATACACGAGGAAGACGAGAACACCGATCACCAGCATCCAAATTAGCTGTGTGGAAATCGTTCCGGCCAGATTGGAAGCATCGAAAGCCACCGTTGTTTTGGCTGGGAGATAAACAATCGTTTGAAAAGGGAGCCAGCGGCCTACCTGCTGCAGCGCATCTGGAAATAGCTCCAGAGGCATCAGCATGCCGCCGATGGTAAATAGAAATTTATTGTACACAAATTCCAAACCCCGAGTCTCTTCCACCCAGAAAGCGCAAAGAGCTAATACCATATTCAGTAAAAAATTGACCGTGAAACCGCAAAGCGCAATAAGCGGAAGCCATAACAACCCATAGCCGAAATGCGGCGGCCCAATGATTATTAGCCCCAAAATGGTGCCAAGAATAGCGTTTACGATAAAACGGATGGCTGCTTCGCTCATGTATTCGACATAGTGGAACACGACAAAATTGACCGGACGAACGAATTTAAACACAATATCGCCGCTTTTCACTTCTTCTTCAACACGCGTGCACAAGCTGGGACTAGACAGAATCATCGATTCCGTTATGACCAGATACCACATAATCTGTTTAAAACTATAGCCGGCAATGGTATCTGTGCCTTCCCCATGGAACGTCGTCTGCCACAACTGAAGGAAAATATATAAGATCAAAAGCAAAAAGATCGATCGAATGAGAAAATCAATCATATAGGCAAATTGATTCCGGAGAGTGATTTTGCCAATAAAAACATACTTAACCGATTTGCTCCAGGAGTTCATGTTCCGTCCCTCCCTTGCCATAGTCCCCGTACATGCGAGTGATGATATCCTCCATAGGCGGATCTTCTACCGTGACGTCAACAATTCTATGAGCCGCCATGATCTGAGATAAGGCTGTTTCAATCGTTGTTCGCCCTGTATCCACCGAGAGGGAGAGTCCCACGCCGTTTTTTTCCAGTAACGTCACGCCTTCGAGTTCCATCTCGCCTGGTTCGTCCTCCAGCACAAGGCGTACTGTCTTGTGAGTCATGAAGCGCTGCTTCATCACTTGAACACGATCATCGAACACAATTCGTCCATGATTGATTACAATGGCTCTATCGCATAGCCGTTCAATGTCGCCGGCATCGTGAGAGGTTAGGAAGATCGTTGTCCCCTCTTCCCGCTTCAGCTCCAGAATGAGCTCACGGATGCGCTGCTTCACAACCACGTCTAACCCGATAGTCGGTTCATCCAGGAAGAGCACTTGGGGACGATGCAGCAAGGAAGCTGCAATTTCACAACGCATCCTCTCGCCTAGAGACAGCTTTCGAACGGTGGTCTGCAAGTAGGGACCAAGCTCGAATCGCTCAATAAGGTCGTCACGCCGCTTGATATAATCACTTCGCCGCAGCTCATAAATACGGCTCATCAGCTCAAAGGTATCGATCGGCGGCAGATGGTACCAGAGCTGCGATTTTTGGCCGAACACAGAGCCGATCTGATAACTAAGCTTGTTTCGCTCCTTCCAAGGACAACAGCCAAGTACTTCCGCCTCACCCGTGGAGGGATGCAGGATCCCGGTCAGCATCTTGATCGTCGTTGACTTCCCCGCTCCGTTCGGGCCGAGGAAGGCTAGCGTTTCTCCTCCAGCCGCAGAGAACGTAATGCCTTCAACGGCTACTTTCTCGGTGTATTGCGGCTTAACGAGCGCCTTAACACTGCCGATGAATCCTTCCTCTTTCTTCTTCATTCGAAATGACTTTCCTAACTGCTGAACACGTATCGACTCCATTAGCTCCACCGTCCTTTCATTCGCTAAAGCAAAAAAGACCTCTCGGTCCGTTTCGCCTATGCAGGCGGAACTTTCCGAAGGTCTTTTATCCCTTACGGTGTAACACGTCTTCATCCGTGTCGGCTTCGCTTGGTTCGCCATCCGCGTGGATTCGGATCCCTAGAAGCCCTTCCGTTTATTTTCCACATCTTAACACATCATGTCATGTACAGACAATACCCTTTTTCAATTAATTCCCAGATTGTTCAAGGGAATCAAGCTCCTGTTTGAGGGTAGCCGATTTC
Source organism: Paenibacillus chondroitinus NBRC 15376 (assembly GCF_004000765.1). Taxonomy (GTDB): domain Bacteria; phylum Bacillota; class Bacilli; order Paenibacillales; family NBRC-103111; genus Paenibacillus_E; species Paenibacillus_E chondroitinus. The sequence goes on from NZ_BILW01000003.1 coordinate 241,849, forward strand.
TGCTGCGCATCCTTAATTTGAGACTGCAGCTGCTGAATCTCCTGCTCCGCTTCCGAGAGTGCAGCCGCGGTAGCCTGGGAGTGAAGCTCCTGAGCTACCTGCAGGGTTTGTTCAGCAGCTTGCTCCGCTTTTTGGGCAAACTGTTTAATTTGTTCAATGTTTTGCTTATTGTCATCCTGATCTTGTTGGTTTTGTTGTGACATAAAAGAACCCCCAGCTCGAATTTTCCATACACGATTAATTTTAGTAAAATGAGCCGATCTTATTCCTCTCAGCCATAGCAGCTTGAATTATCGAAGATATTCGTCTTTGCTGACCAGAAGATCGGATATCACACCGGTCGGAATGACGAATTCAGGAACACCCATATAACCTGGCGCAACCTCATACTTTTGAAACGAAATCACAAGTTGACCGTCCGAATTAATGTAAAAGTTTTGATCTTTTTTAATGGACTTGAAGATTTCGCTCATCTGTACCGGTACCGTGGAACCTTCCACCCAATACACTTTTCCCTGATCCGATTTCATCTGCTCATTCATCTGTGACTTGATGTTCTCGCTGATCACCTCGATATACCGCTCATCCGTGAACAAACTGGGCAGTGTAATGAGAATCTCTTTCTTCTTATCTATCGTGTCGTATTGAAACGTGGTCGAAGAAGATCCCACCATGTTTACCACGTATCTTCCCACAGACAAAATGCGATCGTTATCGGTCTTCACGACATAACCGCTGTTTACGCCCAAATGCCCTCCGCTGCCAGCTGCTTTCATGTTATCCATTTCCGCCATGAAATCTTGATACTGCTTTTTCGCTTCTTCCTGATATTTTTGATTCAGCGATTCTTGAAGCTCCTTATTTTTCATGTCCGTAATCACTGGCACTTCCAACTTGGCTTCATATGTCTGGTCCTTAAACATATATTCTCTAAACGTGAGCACCTTGATCAAATTCCCCACCAGCGGCACTTCCGACAATGCATGAGCAAAAGCAGGACTTGTGTTGATACCAGCGACAAAAATAATCACCGCGGCAGCAGCAGTTGTCAACCATTTGAAACTTCTCTTTTTCTTCGTATGACGTTGGATGGCTTTCGTTACGATAAAATCAAGCTCTTTGGGGATCGGGACATCCGTATATTGTTGTTTCATTTCTTCTAATTTCCTATCCATCTTAGAGTGCCTCCTCTGGATTGTCATCGGTCATACGAATACGGAGCAGCCGCAGGGCTTGATATAATCGGGTTTTGATCGTCGAAATATTTTCACTCAGCACTTCGGCAATTTCGTCGATTTTCAAATCCTCAAAATATCTAAGGGTAATCACGCTGCGATACATGGTTGGCAGTTCATCCAGTGCTATCTCCAGATCCAAATTGGCATATACATCTTCACTGCCAGAGTCCATGGCTTCCAGCATCGTTTCGTCCACGACCTGCATGTTTTTGTGCTTCCGCAAGAAATCCAGCGAAGTGTTCACAACAATACGATAAAACCAACTCTTCATCGACGCTGTGTTTTTCAGCGACTCCGCCGAGGCAAACGCTTTATGGATCGCTTCTTGAACAATATCAAGCGCGTCTTCCTGATTTTTCACATAACTGTATGCCAAACGGTAAACGTGATCTTTATGTTCCGTTATACAGGTAATTAACAATTTCTCCAGATTGGGTTGCAGGCTCATGAGTGTAAAAACGCTCCTTTTAATACGCGCGTATTATGTGTCTTCTATGAGGTAGGACGTATAAGTGCGTCATAAAGTTTGGATCTAGCTATCATAACATAGGGGGTGAAGCCTCAGAGCCATCCTTCTTCTACCAATTTCCCTCCCTCACTGCTATACTTACAACATGCATACGTTAAAGAGGTGACCAGAGCCTATGAACATTATTAAAGTCAAAGACCGCCAAGAGTTAGAGAAAAGAATCCCCTCCATGCCTTGGTATATAGAGAAATTTATTAATTATAAGCTGCCCGATCTTTCCCCCTCCTCTTTGCTGGAGTACGTGCGCGATTATGAAATTTTCTTATCCTGGATGCTGGCCGAAGGATTAAGCACAGCCCCAACGATCAATCAAGTGCCTATCGAGGATTTAGAGGTATTACATATGGACAGCGTCGATAATTTCCGGATGTTCCTTGCTGTTCGGAGAGAACATGCGAATGTCAAAACGACCGTTAACCGGAAGCTTTCCGCACTCCGATCCCTGTTCCATTATTTAAGCCAAATAGCCGAAGACGAGAATTTCTACCCGCTGCTGAAGCGAAATGTCATGGCAAAAGTGGAAATCAAAAGGTCTCACAGGCCCAAGGATAGTGCCGCCAAGCTGGAAGGCAAACTTCTGCAGGAAGAGGAAATTGCCCAGTTCATCGACTATGTCCAGAATGGGTACGAGCATGATGTAGCCTCCAACAAGCAGGCTATCTACTCTTATGAACGCAACAAAATTAGAGATCTTTGCATCATTACGTTAATTTTGAATTCCGGTCTGCGCGTATCCGAAGTGTTTAATCTGAATGTCGATGATATCGATCTGAAGAAGAAGTTAACGCATGTCTACCGCAAAGGTAAAAATGATGATACGTTCAAAACGCCTGTCTACTTCCGTCAGGATGCCATTGAGGCGCTAACGGATTATCTAGCTATTCGGCAAACCCAATATAAGCCGCAAAAAAAAGAAAAAGCCCTCTTCCTTGCCATTGCGAATGGCAAAAAAGAAGGCGTTCGTATGACCAAACGGGCCATACAAGAACTCGTTATCAAATATGCGAAGCGTTTCGGCAAACCGTATTTGTCCGTTCATAAGCTGCGGCATTCATTCGCCACGGATTATTACTTGCAGAACGATTTATACAAAACACAAGAGCAGCTTGGGCACGCTTCGCCGGAAACGACGCAAATTTACGCGCATCTGACCGATCGAACCATGTCCGAAGCGATTGATAAACGATTGGAATCCTGAAGCTTACTTCAGGATTTTTTCGATTTGTTCCAGCTCTTCCGGAGCGAACTCCAGGTTTTTCAAAGCTGCAACGTTTTCTTCGATCTGCGATACACGGCTTGCGCCGATCAACGCTGAAGTAACACGTCCGCCGCGCAGCACCCAAGCCAGCGACATTTGCGCCAAACTTTGGCCACGGCTAGCAGCCAGTTCGTTCAGTTGAATAATTTGATTCAACTTCTCTTCTGTAATGTCCTTCGTGTTCAGGAATTGGCTTTTCCCGCCTGCGCGTGAATCACTTGGTACTCCGCTCACATATTTATTCGTTAGCAAGCCTTGAGCAAGCGGACAGAACGCGATGCTGCCCACTCCGAATTCATCCAGCACATCCTGCAGACCACCTTCGATCCAACGATTCAGCATGCTGTAAGAAGGTTGATGAATCAGCAGTGGTGTACCAAGATCTTTCAAAATGGTCACCGCTTCTCTCGTTTGTTCCGCCGTGTAGTTGGAAAGACCAACATACAAAGCTTTACCTTGACGAACAATTTGATCAAGAGCGCCCATTGTTTCTTCGAAAGGTGTGTTCGGATCAGGTCTGTGTGAGTAGAAAATGTCCACATAATCAAGGCCCATGCGTTTCAAGCTTTGATCCAGGGAAGAAATCAGATATTTCTTGGAACCCCACTCCCCGTATGGTCCTTCCCACATGTGGTAACCAGCTTTTGTGGAGATGATCATCTCATCCCGGTACGCGCCAAGGTCGCTTTTCAATACTTTGCCGAACATTTCTTCAGCCGAACCTGGAGGCGGGCCGTAGTTATTAGCCAAATCGAAGTGTGTAATCCCCAAGTCAAAAGAACGAAGCAGCATAGCTCGTCCATTCTCGTGAATGTCCAATCCCCCGAAATTGTGCCATAGGCCTAATGAAATCGCTGGCAGTTTAAGTCCGGATTTTCCGGAACGATTATATTTCATTTCTGCATAACGTGTTGAGCTTGCTTGATAAACCATGTGAGTCCTCCTTCAAAATGTCCATAGAAAACTTACGTTGTAAGTATCTATTAAAGTTTCACCAAAGTTTGGTTTCTTAGTACAGTATAGGCGAACGCTGACAACAAAAAAAGAACTGAAAAAAACGTGTCTTACTTACCTTTAGGTTAGTAGGCTCTCTCCAAATCGTTCCCGGCAACAAAAAAACTGCCGAGTCACCTCGACAGCTTCAGGACTTACTTGCATTTGCCGCAACCACAGCCGCATTTCCCTTTGCCTTTTGGTTTATAGATCTCTTTGTTCATGAGCAACGCTTTCGACTTCGCAGTTCCTCGAATTCCCGCACAGCGTAAACAGTCCGCAATGCATTGATTCCTGCCAACTACAAACAAACGTGTACAGACATTCGTACAAAAACGGCCGCAATTTGGTATTGCACGTACATTTCCCAGATAAGCACCTTTTGGCATACCACCAGCACCACCTTTTCCTTTGGTACTATAAGGTATTCCCGCAAAGATGCTTACGGTTGTACAGTTTCTCTAGTCTAATTGCTTATTTTGTATAGAACGTACAAGTTCCATGCTATGCTCCTGCAGCCATTTTGTCTTATCAAATGTATTCTGGATAATATCAATCAGCACACCTTGCGGATCAACACCATCCGCATATCGTCCCAGAAAGTGAATAAAGACATCCAGCCTCCGCAGCTCTATCAACAACGGCAGCACCTGAATTTCCACTTCTTTTAACTGGGCGAATTGCTGGTAGCCTTGATAGAAAGCGGCACAATTTCGCTTCAGCTCCGCTTTCGGCAGCGCAGGATCAATCAAGTCGGACAAGCAGACCGCAATTTCCATAACCCGGAGATCCCGCGTGATAAATTCAAAATCCAGTACGGAGGTAATTTGACCCTCCTCATCCACCAGCATGTTAGAACCGTTAATATCGCCATGCACAAGCTGATGAGGCAGTTTGCGCAAAGAGGGAATCGCTTGATATAACGCGGAAAACCGTTCAAAAATATATAGGAGCTCCTCGCGCTGCGCGAAAAAAGGATCCGGTGGATGCAAACAGAATTCGCGAATCGCATCCGGCGTGCAGCGGGGATGAATATTTTCAATCTCGTAGTAAGGTGGGTATACAGGCTTCAAATCGACAGCTATCGTTCCCAAAACTGCAGATAACTGACCAACAGCCTCTCCATAATGCAGCAATTGTTGAGCATTCACCCACGTGGGATTTATCCCGTCCGTAAAGGTAAATAACGCCGCGAGTTTTCCTTGGCTATCATCCAGCTGAACAACCGTTCCGCCATCCGGCAGTTCAATTGGCACTGGAATTCGGTAAGGCAGTTGATTTTTTCGTTTGTTCAATGCAAGCAGAATGCGATGCTCAAAAATGATTTTATCGATATCGCGATGAGTTTCGTACAGCCGCAGTACATAGGAAGTGCCCGCTACATCAACAAATCTTGTTGTATTATTCATACCTCCCGCACCTATGCGGATCGTCCACTTTTGACCAGGGAACCAGTATGCAGGCAATAAGGCCAATTGCTCCTCAAAATCTTTAACTCGCATAATTGTATTCACCAGCTCCTTTCACTAAACCTGATTGTCGCCTTCCACCGCGAATTCGAAGTCTTCTACATCAAACGCTTGAACAGGAATTTCGGCTTGAATCAGCCTTTCGATCAGATCGAATTGATCCGTTAAAATGGGCGCTTGTTCCTTCATGGAACTGAGGATTAATTCCGTTTCAATCGGATCAAATTGCTCGCCATAGGCCTCTGTATCAATGGCTAACACAACCATTAAGGTGACATGCTCATTAATCGGCAGCGGAGGACTTTTCCGCCATGGCGCAACAAGTGCTTTTTCAATTTTTTTCTTATTAAAGGATTCCTCGAAGAATGCGATCAGCTCGCCAATCATTTGTTTGACGAAACCATCATCCTCTTCCTCCAGCATGATCGGCTCACTGCCTGCATGTAATTCATATAACTCTTGAATGCTTGTATAAGGGATTATATAGGTAACCGGCTGGCCTGGCAGCATTAACTGGCCATGCACAGCGAGCATAACGGCCTCTATGATAAATGTTCTACTCATGACTTATCCGTCTCCTCTCTCTATGGGTGTATCAGCATTTATTTCGCTAATAAGCTTTGAAAACCCTTTTTTCACTGGACATTTTAACCCGGAGCTCACGATGAGACAACAAAAAACCGCCGGCTCAAATGATCGCAGTGATCATATAGAACTAACGGTTCAATCTTCTCTTATAAACTGCCATCCTTTACCTCACGATCTTCATACAAGGGAAGATAAGGTTTCTTAGAGAACCGGTTCGCGTAGGCTGATGCCACATAACAGTCCGGTTTAATGACAGGCACCATACCGACAGACTCCACTCGCCGCACCATCTCTTGGACGTATTTGGCCGTCCTGTTCTTATTCTCATCATCACCTGCATCAATATGGATGTACATATCGAAAGAGGCTCCTTGGTACAGATGAGGAAGAACAATATTTTCCATATCCTCTCGTTTCGCCTCGTCAAAGTACGTCGCAATCTCTTCACTGAGTGCTGTTTCCATCGAAAGCTTTTCCTTAATTGAATGCAAAGCCCGATGGACAATCACTTGACGATAGCATGCCCACGCTCCTTTTCCAAGCCGCTGAATCACTACACCTGTGATGAATTTGGTGTGGCCTGAGTGCACCTGACAATCCGTTCCAATGATAAACTTGTAGGTACCTGCCGGCTCAAGACGCATGAAATGCAGGATCCTCTCATGAACCGTATCCAAGTTCAGTCCTCTTTCCGTCGTGTTCCGAAATTCCAGTGGGTGATTTGCTCTCGAAGGTTTCAAAGATAAGGTTCTTCCTTTCTCCTTAGAATCAGGAAGAAGCGGATGCTGGCCAGCTGCATCCGCCCCTATCTATAGTATATAGCAAAACTCCAATGATCGAACCATCACTTATCGTAAAACACTTCCGCCATACAAAAAGCGGTTCTCCCATTGCTTGCCATCGATTGTATCGACACGAACACCGCCGGATTCAACGGAGTACGTATGCAGGATAGATCCATTCCCCAGGTAAAGCCCTACATGGGTAATCGGCTCTTTGAACGGATCAACACCCACATAATCAGAAGGTTTGCTTCCTTTATAGGAGCTGAAGAACATCAAATCTCCACGTTTTAATTTCGTCCAATCCGTACTAACAGGTCCTAAAGAACGCACAAAATTGCCTTGTGCAGCGGAATCACTTGGAACCGAGAAGCGAAGCGCATCCCAGAACATCGTTTGTACGAAATCAGAGCAGTCAAACGTAGTAGGATCATTTCGAACGGAACCAAACTCATAAGGTGTGCCCAAGTAGACATTCCCGGCTGAAATGACCGCTTCGATCTCATCCGCAAGTGGCATATTAGGAACGATCACGGAGAAATCAGTGACCATGTATTTGCTGCCTGTGCTTACGTAGCCGCTTGTGCCGTTTGCATCCACAATTTTGTACCAACTGTCATTAACCTTATCCGTAATTAAAACTTCTTCACCTTTATTAAGCATGCGAATCACTTTGGAGCTACTATCTGATGAAGGAAGCGTACGAAAGTTAACGCCATAAATGATTGCTGCATTGCTGACAATTTTTATGTACTTGCTGTTTGTCGATACATAGCCGCTCACGCCTTGTGCATCCTTGACTTTGTACCAATTGGTTGTCACATAATCCGTTACCGTGACGATTTCGTTCGTTTTCAGCAACCGGATCACATTACTTGACGTGCTCGGCTGATCTCGAAAACTTACCCCCGATACGATCTGTGCTTTCGTCGAAGCACCTACATCGGCTGAAATCGCTGCCGGTAAAACAAAAGTAAGCGCCAAAACAATCAAGCTAACAACCAACGACCATTTTTTCATCGCCTCAACCTCACTTCATGATGTCATATTTTACTTACATACCCTTATTATAGTTTCAGGGGCTGAAGAGCGAATATAGGCGAAAGGTTGCGATTTTTGTCGTTTTTATGTAAATGTCGCATGGCTGCATGCCTATTGACGGCAAGGTTTAATTTTCCAACTTTCGAAGCTCGGGTTTTCTTGTTGGCAGCCAGCAGATCGAGAGGTTAGGGTCATTTTTCAATTTCACGTTGCAGAGTTTCATTTCCCCGTCTTCAAGCTCGATCACCTGCCAATCTTCCGGTACAACTCCCGTTATGGAATGGAGAAAATCCCGCGAATGCTCATTCGCCTCCTCCTGCTCAGGCCAAAATTTCACACCATAGTAAGCAAGTCCATAATGATTGACCAGCATGCAGGTAAGGAGCTGTTCTGTGTTTTTATTTTGCAGTACATAGGGCATATAATCTTCCTCCACTAAAAAGGCACATTCACCGCAACAGGGTGAACGTGCCTCGTTCATATGATGGCTATTACAAATAAGCGTTCTCGTGTTTTGCTTTTAAACGATTCCATCGGCGTTCAACTTCGACTTCGAAAGATTTGAGCGAGCCTTCATATTCCGGCTTCGTCATATGCTTCGTTTTCCCCATCGTCTTAAGCCAATCCGATAAAGGAATTTTCTTGTTTTTATCTTCGGGGTTATACGTGATGCTCGTAATGCCGTGTTCGACTTCGTACAGCGGGAAGAAACAGGAATCTACCGCAGCGCCTACAATGTTGGATCCCTCTTGGTCGTCAGACAGCCAGTTGAGAGGGCAGGCAATCAGGATCTTCCCATACACAAGGCCTTCATTCTGAGCGTACCATTGTGCTTTCGCTGCCTTTTTCACGAGATCCTGCGGATACGCCTCTGATCCTGTGAAGACATATGGGATATGCGTAGCCGCCATAATTTGCGCCGTATCTTTATGGTGGAACACTTTCCCGCCTTGGTGCTTCCCAACGTTCGAAGTCGACGTGCGATGCCCCATCGGCGTTGAATAGGACAGCTGCGCACCTGTATTCATGTAACCCTCGTTATCATACTCGAGGATAATCATTTTATGATTGCGCAGCGCAGCGCCAATAGCCGGCCCCATGCCGATATCCATGCCGCCATCGCCTGTAATCATGACGAAGGTGAAATCGTCCTTCAGTCCCAAATGATCGAGTTCTCCACGGCGCTTGCGCTCCCAGAACATTTCCACAACACCTGACAGCGTTGCAGCGCCGTTCTGGAACAGGTTATGAATATACGTCGCTTTATGAGCCGAGTATGGGTAACCTGTCGTGACAACCATCGCACAGCCTGTGTGGAAGATCGAAACGATATCGCCTTCGATTCCCTTGAAGAACAGCTCCAAGCCCGAGAAAATGCCGCAGCCCGGACATGCGCCATGGCCAGGAGCAATTCGCTTCGGCTTCTTGGTTAGGGCGCGTAGTGGCGGGATCCGAACATTCAGCTTGCCGGAGGCCTCATCCGGTGTTACTGTAATGAGCCCCGTCTTCAAATCCTCATATTTCATCGGTGTCAGTACCCGCTTCGGCGCTTTCGCCGGATCACCTGGCGTGTGACCGTAGTAATCGAAGGGCACTTCCACCTTGCCGTTTTGCACAGCGTCAATGGCAAATTGGAACAGGTTATGCCCGTCTTCGGCATAAAAGTCCTTGCCACCTAAGCCGTAGATGCGGCTTATGACAAGCGTATCTCTGTTCCCGTGCGTGAACAGCGCCGCTTTAATTTCGTTGACCATATTGCCGCCATGGCCGCCATAGGAATCCGCGCGATCGCCAACCGTGATCGCCTTCACATGCTGCAAAGCTTCGGCAATTTGCTTGGCAGGGAAAGGACGGATCATATTCGGTGCGATTGATCCGGCTTTAATGCCCTTTTCGCGGAGCTGATCGACGACGTCCTTGATGATTTCGGAAGCCGAATTCATCAGGAACACCGCGACTTCCGCGTCCTCCATCCGATACAGCTCTAGAATCGGATAGTCACGGCCCGTCAATTCGGCATATTCCTGCCGAATGCGATCGTACACCTCTTCGGCATTGTACATCGCCATAGATTGCTGGTAACAGTTATTAATGTAATCCGGTTCATTCATATAAGGGCCAACCGTGATCGGGTTATTCCGATCTAACGTATCAGGGAAACCCTGCGGCTTCTCACCGATAAATGCATGCACGTCTTCCCGATTTGCAAACGTTTGCACTCTGCGTTTCTGATGGGACGTGAAATATCCGTCCGAGGCTACCAGAACCGGCAAGCGCACCGCTGGATCTTCAGCCAATTTCAAAGCAAGGATATTCATATCGTAAACCGCTTGCGGATCACGGCACATCACAATCGGCCATCCCGTATTTAAGGCATAATACAGATCCGAATGATCCCCATGGATGTTCAAGGGACCGGAGACAGATCTACATACCAAGTTCATCACCATGGGAAAGCGTGTGCCGGACTGCACCGGCATTTGTTCCAACATATACAAATAACCGTTGGCGCTTGTCGCGTTAAATACGCGGCCGCCAGCAGTTGAGGCTCCATAACATATACCTGCAGATCCATGCTCTCCGTCTGCCGGAATGAGCACAATATCATGTTGTCCGTTGGACTTCATCAGATCCAGGAATTGGGCTACTTCTGTCGATGGAGAAATCGGAAAATATCCCATAATGTGATAATTAATTTGATGGGCTGCATACGCCGCCATCTCGTTGCCTGATTCATATACAATGCGTTGTTCAACCTTGGCCTGCCCTAATTCCTTTTTAATATCAATGGACATAACGAGTAGTTCCACCCTTCTCCCATAAATACTCTCTAAGAGTTTATAGCTAGATTGAAGCGATGTGGCATACGGTGAATATCGGCATAACCGTCTTCTTCCCGCTCATCAGTGAGCGCTTCGGTCGGACAAGCCTGTACACATTTAAGGCAACCTTTACAGTATTGATAGTCAATGCCCTGCAAAAACATCTGCGGACGCCCTTTTTTATCAGGGAGCTCATCCCATACAAAACAGAAATCCGGACATGCATTATCGCAAGAAGCACAGTGAATACATTTATCTTCATGGAAATGCGGCATCATGCCCGCGCGTGAGATGCTTAGATCCTTAAGAATACTGTTCCCGGGATTTGAAATCACGCCGCCGATCGTCTGCGTTTCATATCCGAGTACAGGGGTATCAAAGCGCACGAAATCAGGCATTGTCTCCCCTTCTGGAAGCGCATACGTTTGGAACTTAACTTCGTTGTATCCGCGGTCGAACGTTCGTAAGGCTGGTGCAACAGCCTGCGGATACTTCTTCTCCAATGATTTCCGGATAACACCTCTCATGACATCCGGATCAAGGAAATCACATAACCGGAACAAAGCGCCAAGCATTGCCATGTTTACACGGTTTTTCTCCTCCAGTGAAATTCCGATGGCATCGATAACCGCAATTGTGCCGCCTCTTAGCTTCATCTTCTCCTTGAGTTCATCAGGCGTTTTCGTTGAGTTTACTAATACTGTACTGTCTTCATAAATGCCACTGATAACGTTTACAGTTTTGGAAAGCGATTCGTGAAAAACACCTACAACATGCGGTCGTTCTACAGGCGATGTATCCCGTATTTTCGTATCCATGTCACAAAACCTGATGTGCGCTTTCACTGCTGATCCTTTCTTCTCAGAACCATAAGAAGAAAAACTAACCCCGTTCAAGCCCACCCCGACTACGCCCGCTTCCGCCAGCATTTTACCAGCCAGATTTGCGCCGAGACCGCCGATGGATTCCAGTCTTATCTCGAAAAATCCGAGATCGTTCAATTTAGGTAAAGTTACCATGCAAGGTCTCCTTTCAAAAATGAACAGCATAAAGAATAAATAGTATGAATAGTAAATCTACTTACATTGTAACAAGAAATTGCTGGTAATCAACCTTTTTTTAGACAACGCCTTTTTAGAGCAAATAATCGATAATAAGGCCGCATTTTCCCAAATAGTAACTTGTTTCTTCTAGCCTCTCACTCGCTGTTTCAGATTCAAGCTTCCCGACATGCTCACACTCGTCACAAACATTCAAATAATCTTCGTCAATCGGATTAAAGACAACACCGCAAACCTGTGAGCACGCCCGCATCCTCATCTCTCCTCGTTTTCAAATCCCGTGAATTTGTAAACGCTTGCATTGATGTTAACTCTTATTATACAGCGGCTAATAGCGTAAACACCATAAGTCTTTATTAAATCTTTAGCAAATCTTTAGCATCCAAAATAGACCCTTTCTCTTGATAAGGTCTAATTCTGTGAGATAATGTAGAAATAGCTAAGATAATGTCGTACACATGGAAAGGATGGCAATCGTTTGCTCCATTCAATCATTTCCCATGAACTGCATGGTCTCTTCTACCTCATGAGCGCTACATTAATCCATCAGGTTCTCACACCTTTATTCATCTACAAAGAGCAGCACCGCAATCTGTTATTTGGTATTCTGCTCATCATTCTACTTATCTTTTATTGGAATTATGAAGATATTGATCCCTTCATCTATTCGCTTCACTTTCTCCCTTTGAGTTTAACAACGGTCATTCTATTTGCTGGATTTATTCCTGCTGCAATGACTTGGATCAGTTTTAATATAGGCTGTATTTTCGTGCTTCATTACTACTGGCAGCCGGCATTGCTAAGCAGTGCTTTTATCTTGCTTGGCAGTTATTATATTAGAAAAAAAATTAATCAGCTTAATCTTAAATACAAATTAAAATACGCATTGGCCTTACTGGTTGTGTACGAAGTATTGTATGCACTGCTTGCGTCTTACATACAATCTTACTTTTCTATGTATGTTCTATACACCATATTGTTTACTTTTATTTCACTACTGCTCATTACTTTTTTAATTTTCCATATGAAGAAACATGAATTACATAGACAACGCATTATCGCTATTGAAAAAGACCGCATGATTGGACAATTGGCTGCCACGATCTCTCATGAAATTCGCAATCCATTAACCTCCATTCGCGGGTTCCTGCAGCTATTAGATCAGAAGGAGCTGCCACTCCATGATCAGAAGAGATATATTGAGCTGGCGCTATCCGGTGTAGACCAGGCGAATACCATCATTAATGACTATTTAAACTATGCCAAGCCATCCAACGGGTTGCAGGAGCAGCTGGATATTAAGGAGGAATTGGAAGCCACGCTTCGATTCATTACTCCACTTGCTACGGATCATCAGGTTAACATCGAAATCATTCATGAGACCGATGACCCCCTGTTTATCCTGGGTGAGTCCAAGAAGCTTCGGCAGTGCTTGATGAATTTGGTCAAAAATGCCATTGAGTCCATGCCTGATGGAGGCCACATTGTACTGCGCACCTGCAAGCTGCCGGACGGTGTTCAAATTTCCATTACCGATACAGGGGTTGGGATGAGCCAATCACAATTAGATTCACTCGGGATGCCGTTTTATACAACCAAAGAACAAGGGACCGGACTTGGGCTTGTCGTCGTTATGAGCATTATTAAAATGATGAACGGGAAAATTTCCTTTAGCAGCGTTTTAAACCAGGGGACACAATGCTCGATCCTTTTCCAGCAAAAATAGAAACCAAGTCCCTCCATTTAACAAGGATGATGATCTGTGTTATTCTGTTAAGACAAGCGATCATCATGACTCGTGAAGGAGGGCTTTGCCATGAGTTCAGATTTCATTCAGATAAAATCGCTGGAAGGCGACTTGAAGATGTCTCATAAGAAGAAGGATTATGGTTTAACCATCACGACCAAAGAACTGATTCTTCACAAGCCACATATGAATTATTATTTTAAATTGGAGAAAATCATCAGTATTGTTCCCTATGAGATTTCTTCAACGAAAGCTATGTCTTTCGTCAATGCTCGATCGGGTAACCAGGAGACCACGCATTTAGCTCCGGGCTCCGATCACTTCCGTATTTATGTGCAAGGAGCAACAGTCCATAACAGAAGCGGATTGTTTGAACTTGGTCCTATTAACATCGTTATTCCTATTTATCCAGTCATGCTCGGCGCTATCTCCGAATGCCTCACGCGTACAGGGTTAATCTCTTTATAAATTGTAAAAAGGCGTGCAAATGGGTTATCCAATTGCACGCCTTTTTACTTTAATTCAAGATCATCCGAGCTACCGCTGCCAAGTCTTTAATATCAACTGTCCCGTCACCATTCATATCTGCCTTTTTGTATTCGCTCCAATTTGGATCATTGAAGGTTTTTCCATAAGCAGCAGCCACGATAGCTAGATCACCGACTGTAACGTGTCCATCGCTGTTGACATCCGTGGAATGCGCTGTGTTGACCGAATCGATGAACGCTTGAAGCGCCTGGTTAAGCTCTATTGCTGCTTGATCGATCTGTTGCCCCGAAGCATTCAGGTCGTTCAGCACCGATTTTGCTTTCTCGATCGCTAACAGCAAGACGGCCTTGGATCCCAACGGATATTGATTCACTTCCGTTCCTTCCACTGCGCTATCATACTTCGCTTGGGCTGATGTTATAGCGGCGCTAAGATTAGCTCGATCACCTGTTTGGATTTCTACGCTCTTGGACACATTGCCAAGTGCGGTTTCTTCTCCTAGCCCATTGGAAATCACCACATTAGCTAGCCCGATTACGGCCGGTTGTGAGGAAGATTTCGCTTTAAAATGAAGCGTCAGCTGATCGCCGTTAGTATGAACGGCATTGTCGGCTCCTATACTTGCCAGCAGGATGCGCACGCGCCCGGCCATTACGTTTTTACCGGCGATGGTTAGTCCCTTCTGAATAGGCTCTGCATTAACAAACTCTATTTGTGCTGGATCGAACGTGACCGTAATGTCTTGTGCATATATACTTTGTGTAACACTAAGATGGTTGAGGCCGTACAAAAGCTCGAAGGACTGTCCGGCTTGCACGCTGCTCGCTCCATTTAATGTAGCCGTCGGTTCTGTCGACTGCTCAGCCGAAGGCTTAAGCTGAGGAGTGATCGTCGGGCCCCACACTTCCATTGCATCGATACCGCTGGCTTGCGGCACAAAATGAACACGATCAATCGCAAGCTTACGCGGTTCTGTTGTACCTGCCTTGTAATGAGTATGGTACACCATGAACAATTCTGTACCGTCCGGCGAGTAGATTAAGGAATGATGTCCCGCTCCGGGCACAATCGTGTTGGATTTCATAATCGGATTATACGTGTATTTCGTCCAAGGCCCCATTGGCGTCGGAGCCGTGGCATAACCCACGCCATAATCCGGGCTTTCGAAGTGGTTGCCGGAATAGGTTAAGTAGTAGGTACCCTTATGCTTGATCATAAACGGCCCCTCGTTAATACTTGCAACCGGCTGCTTTTGACTGCGTTCCCATTCTTGGGTGGCCCGGAACACGAATTGCACCGTATCTTCCTTCATGGTCTTCATGTCATCATTTAACTCGGCCATCCAAAGTTCATTGCCTTGATTGAATCTGACGAAGTAAATGTACCTTTTGCCGTTATCGTCTTTAAAAATATGCGCATCGATTTCCGGCGTATTCAGATGCATCGGTTGCTTGACGTCTTGAACGAACGGCCCTAATGGAGAACTGCTTGTTGCAACCGCAAGCCGCTCGTTAACTACATAGTACATGTAGAAGGTTCCGTCCTTTTCCACGACCTCCGGTGCCCAAAAACCGCTAGTCCCCCAAGAGTCGGACTGCTTTAACGCTAGTTCATTTTGTTCCGACCAAGTCACCAAATCCGTTGAAGTGTATACCTTGAATCCCAATTGCGTTTTATTGGGATCCGTATTCGTCCCGTACAGATAATATTTGCCGTCATGCTGCAGTACGAATGGATCCGCAATGTTTGGCAGCACCGAATTGGTATACGTTGGCCCCGTTATCGGATCATGGTACGAAGATACTTTGATGTTGTCGAATTTGGCATCGGCATTCCATGTTCGCAATCCGATTGCTCCGGTCGCCATATGCGATGCATCCAACAAGTCGAATTTCGGATATCCGTTGACATTTAACGGATTATCGTTCACGTAAACCTGAATGTGATCTTCGTTCGCAACGACCTTAATATGGTATCGCTCATTTACCAGAATCGGCAGCTTTTTGGAAGCAAGCTCTTGCCACTGGCCTTTCGACATATGGCCGAGAACGGCCGATTGTGCCGAAGCGTTAATGCCTACGTAATATCCGTTTAAATTATCGGCGCCACTCGCAACATTCGATGCCCTGAAAATAAATCCAGCTTCGTTCCCGCTCGTTATTTGCACATCGCCCTCAAGCACGAAGTCTGTGAAGCTTTTGCTGTTAAGCACCGCTTTATAGCCGGGACCGCTGTTAACCGCATATTGCCCGTTCGACACGGTCCAATTTCCTTCGTATGTAGACCATCCTTCCGCTGATGTGCCGCTAAAGTCGTTCGTGTACAAGATCTCCGGCACAGGGGCGGAATTCGGAACGGTGATTGTTGCTTGCGAACGGAAATCACCGCTCGTAGATACCGCTTCAATGACCGCTCTGCCTGGCGCTAATGCCGTGACTAATCCGCTGCTGCTGACCGTAGCGATTTCTGGATTGCTGGAAACCCAAGTCACTTCATCTCCGCTTGCTCCCACGTTGTGAAGCTGAGCTGTCTTCCCTGCTTCAAGTGTCAGCTTCTTCTGATCAAGATCAACACCGCCTTGAATGGATCTGACAGCGAAATAATCGAATCGGGCATCAATCCGATTGTTTGTAGCAACGATATTGTTAGCGTAGAAACCGACTTTGATATTTTTCAAATTTGCAGTGACGGGGTTAGACGCCTGTATCCACGCATATCCATCCCAATAATAGGTTGTATAGACATTCCCCATCTTCTTGATTTTGAGTGTCAGTGTATCACCTCCGGGATGAGCCACCTCATTGCCTGGTTTTTTATAACTGCCGCCAAGTTCATAAGCGGTTTCGATAATTTTTCCGTTCGCATATACATGCCCGAGTTTCACGAAATTATCCGCATCCTGCCAGACGAACAGACCGCCTTGCTGGTGATTTAACGTAACAGGTGCCGTAACTTTCGTGACAATTTCAAAATCGCCGTTGGCGGGCACATTTCTCAAAAACACATTGTTTTGGCTATTGTTATCCTGATAAACATCCGTGGGCGTCGTGTGAATCGTCATTGAACCCGGCGTTTGAGTCAAAGTCCAATTGCCTTTGCTTTCCTGGAAAATGGACCATGCCGGGGCGAGCACCTCGCTATCAAAGGAATCAACGGTGAACTTCGATAAGTCTGGTTCTCCAGGCGTTTGACGGACGGTGACGTTGCATTCACTAATGACTGCGCCATTATCGGCACTTGCAACTCGAATTGTTGCGCTGCCCGCTTTCAGTCCCTTTACCGTCAGCATCGTGCTTCCTGTAGCTGTATCCTTGCTATCTTGGGTCACCGTCGCCACTTCAGGCGCCGATGAAGTCACGACGACGTTCTTGTTTGTTCCGACCAGCGGTTTCACAGAGGCAATTAAGGATGCGGATTCCCCAGCCGCCAATGACATAGTTTGATTATCCAATGCAATACTATCAACCGGCGTTAAAACGTTACTCTTCTCTAGTGGTTCAAGAACGATGTAATCCAGTTGCGCGAAATTCAGTTTGCTGGTAAAACGGATCTTGTTGATCCCGGCATTCAGGCTAACATCCATCGATACGGGGTTAAATCCTTTCCAGCCAAAGTTTTTATAAGTGATCGACTGGCCTGGACCGCCATTTACGGAAACTTCTTGCTGCGCAGAGGCGCCTCCGGCAGTTCCGTTGTCAGCCATGGCAAGGAGTGAGTACTCGCCCGCTTCCTTAACGTCAACTGTGAACTCTACATAATCTTTTCCAGGCTGATCCAAATGACCGACTACTTTATCTCCCGATGCATTATCGGATGAAGTGATGGCCGCTGTGCCGCTAATAAAAGCGCTTTCAGCTTCATATTTGTATCTTGTTACACTTGGAGTACCTGAGGGCTCCTCCAAAGAAGCGCCGTAAGCGGCAGGTGTTCCGAAATTCGGGGTACCATCTTCATTCCACGTGAATTTTTGCGCCCGGATACTGCGATTTCCCCAGCTTCCGCCTGAGAATTGATCGGCGTGATACACGATCCAGTCCTCTTTTCCGTCTGGAGAAGTGGTAAACGTATTATGGCCTGGACCGTAAGCGGTAGGAACTTTACTGAAAACAGGGCCGGATTTGCTCCAGGAAGCAGGATTCAATACATTGCCATCCGTGTTGCTTAACATCCCAAGCGTATAATCGTCCGTCCAACTGCCGCTAGCCGAATAAACCACAAATATTTTACCGTTTTTCTTCAAAATCTCCGGTCCTTCGTTGATATAAGGCGTACCTTTACGCTCCCAATCTTGGTCCGGCGTAGAGATTTGAACTCTCGGACCACTGATCGTCCAAGGATTGCTCATTGGAGCGATATAAATGCTTTGCTTCACATTGACATCGCCTTCCCAACCCGACCATACGAAATATTTGGAGTTGTCATCTTTAACCAGAACGGTTCCGTCAATTGCCCATTTGTTGGTACTGTCCGAAATTTTCCCTTTCAACGTATATGATCCTTGCGGATCCTGCGAGTCCCCTTCCAGTACATACATCCTGTGATTTTCATTCGCCCCGTCATCAGCAGCGAAGTAGATGTACCACTTGCCATCCAAGTATTGAAGCTCAGGCGCCCACAGTTCCTTGGAATAGGCTTGGCCGCTTGGCGGCGAATAAACAGTCACTCTGGGGACTGAGCCGATATCCTGCAATCTTTTCGCCTTCGAAATTGAGATAGATGCATCTCTGTTGGATTTTACATAGTAGTAGTAGCCATCTCTAAATACGATGCTCGGATCTGCTGAACCGCCGCTGCTGTTGGAAACAGGAACGATCGGATTTTTAAAAGAAGTGGACTCTTGAACCGTCACATCCTCAGATGCCGTAGCTCCGCCATCCTGCGCGGTTGCTGTGAATGTTAAAACCATGCTGGCAATCAAGGCAGAAGATACGATCGTTTGAATCTTGTTGGATATGCAATTTAACCTTTTCTTCAAGTTTCTTCCTCCAGTCACTACATATATTTCTTCAAGTACAAGATACATTATGTAGCAAAAAAGCGGAATTGTATTTGCGTTTTCCCGTCTTTTTGTTTATTTTTACAATTTATTCGTACAAATGCGTACACAATAAGGCATATCAACGACAAAAACGGAGCCTCGCGGGTTTGCGAGCTCCGTTTTCTAATAACGTTTTATATAAGTTGTTCCTTATCCCTGATATACGTCAATAATCTTGCGCAGCTCTCTTCAACCATCTCGTAAACTTCTTGGAAATTCCCCGTATAATACGGATCCGGCACATTTTTATCCTTGCGCCCGGGGGCAAAATCCAACAATTTATGAATGGATGCGCGATTCTCACCATCTGCCGGTTCAGGAGCAAACCCAGCTAGATTCTTTACATTACTCTCATCCATCGCGATGATATAGGTAAATTGCACGAAATCATCGGAGGTTACCTGTCTAGCTAGCATGCCTTTGTAATCAATCTGATTTTTATCTAAAATGTCCCGTGTTCCTTGGTGCGGCGGATGACCGATATGCCAATCACCTGTGCCTGCGGAATCAATGGCAATGACATGATCAAGACCGGCTTGTTTGACCTGATGACGGAAAACAGCCTCTGCCATGGGAGAGCGACAAATATTACCTAAACAAACGAATAAGACCTGGATCATACTTCACCAAATACAAGCTTTTTCTCACGCATCGTTAATTGTCTAGCGGGGATGTCGAGCACGATTCTGCCCTCTGAAAGACCCCAAATACGTGTTGCGAATCGCTCTGCTAATTCCACCTTATGCAACGTAGCGATTACACTCATATTCCTATCTTTGCATAATGACTTCAAATCCTGAAGAATATACTCCGTGGATTTCGGATCTAAACCAGAAACAGGCTCATCCGCAACGAGCACTTTAGGTCCAAGTATTAGAGCCTTTGCAATGGCTACACGCTGCTGCTCACCGCCACTAAGCTGGCCAACTTTCTTGTCCCCTTTATCCAGCAGGCCTACCTTTTCCAAATAATCCATGCTATCTACATGCTCATCCCTGGACGTCATGCCTGTAAGGACTCGTATTGGCGCTTGAAACACTCTGCCCATCATGACATTCTTGACAGCGCTTTTATTTCGATTCAGCGCAGGTTTCTCTTCTAAGTAAGCGAAATCCTTGCCTAATTTAAAGCGTTCCCAAGGTCCCGGCTGAGAAATATCATTGGAGTTATAAATTAGCTGGCCGCTTGTCCACTTTTCTTGATGGCTAATGCAGCGCAGTAATGTTGTTTTCCCACTCCCGCTACTCCCTATCACGGCGATAAATTCGCCTTGATCCACTTGAAAGCTAACTTGAGAAAGCACTTGATTGTCTGGCGGATATACTTTACTTAGATTACGTACGGTAAGCATGACAATCTCTCCTTCATGTTTCCTATTGGTCCCTTTGGAAAAAATCGCCACTCACATCAAGCTATGGCCTGAATAGAGGGCGATTCTCGCTAACCCACGGGAAGTCATCTTTCATCTTAGTCACAAGATGTCGGTGCTTCTGAAGTTCCTGCTTCTACATTGATTTTATCGGAAATCGTATCGCGAATGACCGACATCACCAGTTGTAGCAAATAGTTGATATCGTCTTGTGTTTGTTTAAACTCACTCACAATGGGAATTCCGTCTAGTTCATCTTGCAGAACTTCGATTTCATTTTCGATCTTTTGAACCATTTTCTCGTTCTTAAATGTCTGGAACGCAACAATTTCTTTTTGCTTCTTTTTAATGGAGTTAATTAAAACTTGAATATCCGGGTTTGTAGCAATTTGCTTCTCTGCTTTTTGATAAAATTGCACTTCATTCGAAGTCGTCAGCAAATTCGCCAGTTCTTTGGCTTTGTCTAAAATATCTTCGCGAACGATCATTTCCGTATTCGTAAATTCCTCCACTTTAAAAGCGTGAGGCTGGTTATCATGTTGGTGATCACATTGGGACACTTTCATTCACACTCCTATCTATAATAACAAGCGGATTAAATGGATACTTTCAAAGGTTTTTGAACAATTTCGCCCTTCAAAATCCATGTTTGCGCATGCGTCACTTTGACGTCGATCATTTGACCGATTAGCTCTTTGGAGCCGGTAAAATGGATCAGCTTATTCGTTCGTGTGCGCCCGGCAAGTACATCGGCGTTATTTTTACTTTCGCCTTCAACGAGTACTTCGACCGTTTGGCCCAGCAATTTCTCATTACTCGCTTTACTGTGAGCATTCACAAGCTCATTCAAGCGATACAAGCGCTGTTTCTTCACTTCCTTCGGAACATTGTCTTCCATTCCAGCAGCAGGTGTACCTTCGCGCGGTGAATAAATGAATGTAAACGCGAAATCGAATCCTACTTCCTCATATAAAGACATCGTTTCATCGAATTGCTCGTCTGTCTCACCTGGGAAACCAACGATAATATCCGTCGTTAGCACAACATCCGGCATGGTAGCTTTAATTTTGCGGGCAAGTTCCAAATAATGCTCTCTGGAATATTTCCTGCTCATCCGTTTCAGCACTTCGGTATTCCCCGCTTGTACGGGCAGATGAATATGCTCAACCAAATTACCGCGTTTGCCTAAAACTTCAATCAAGTCGTCATCAAAATCCCGTGGATGCGAGGTTGTGAAACGAATCCTCGGAACGTCAATTTTACGGATATCATCCATCAAATTAGCGAAGGAATAAGTAATATCTTCAAAGTCTTTGCCGTAAGCATTGACGTTTTGTCCAAGCAGCGTAATTTCTTGAAACCCTTGTCGTGCCAGGTCTCTTACTTCAGCAAGCACATCCTGCGGTCTGCGGCTTCTCTCTTTGCCGCGTGTATACGGAACGATGCAGTATGTACAGAATTTATCGCATCCGAACATGATGTTCACCCAAGCGCGGATCCCTTCCCGCTTCTTCGGTAAATTCTCAACAATGTCGCCTTCTTTGGACCATACTTCAACAACCATTTCTTTGTTATAAAAAGCATCCTTCAACAAACCAGGCAAACGATGAATGTTGTGTGTTCCAAAAATCAAATCAACAAAAGCATGCTTTTGCATAATCCGATTGACGACAGCTTCTTCCTGTGACATACAGCCACAAACCCCAAGAACAAGTCCTGGCTTCTGTGCTTTAAGCGCCTTCAGGTGTCCAAGCTCACCGAACACTTTATCCTCCGCATTTTCACGGATTGCACAAGTATTCAACAAAATGACATCTGCTTGGTACTTGTCTTCCGTCGACTGATAACCCATTTGTTCAAGCAAGCCCCTCATTACTTCTGTATCATGCTCATTCATCTGACATCCGTAAGTGCGAATCAAATAATATTTATCTTTGCCGAACCCCTGCATGTCCTCAGGGATATGGAAATCATAGTGAACGGCGATTTCTTCTTTTCCGCGCTTCTTAGCATCTGACAGTGAAGGAGGCTGAAAATATTGAGAATAATCCTTATCGGATTTCACTTGGTTAGCCACTTTCGTTCCTCCTACGTGTTTACGTTGGTAAAACTTACGTAATTCACAAATAATTACGCAACTTTTATTATAACATCACATGCCTATTTAGTACAAAAAGAAATTGGTATAACGGTGAAAATTGCTCTTTTTGAGCTAGTCAAGAATCTCGGCGATATCCCCTGTTTTAACCCCAGCCGCGTTCCCCTCATCGGTGTCAATATGCATGTCCAAAGCAAATTGATCGGATACTCGTGCAATGACATTTTCAAAAATCAACGGTCTTTCACCATTTACTTTGACACGGAGCAATTGTTTATCCTGAATTCCCCATTGATCTGCGTCTGACGTGTGAAAATGAATATGTCTGGCTGCTACAATCACACCTTGATCAAGCTCTACTTCGCCTGCCGGACCTATCACCTTCAAACCTGGTGTTTGATCGATATGGCCTGACTCGCGTACTGGCGGGTTAACTCCCAGAGAAAATGCATCCGTGCGCGAAATTTCGATTTGCGTAAATGGGCGTGCTGGACCCAGGATTCTCACTTTATCCATCCTGGATTTCGGTCCGACGATGGTCACTGTTTCTTGAGCTGCAAATTGTCCAGGCTGTGAAAGATCTTTAAATACTTTGAGCTCATACCCTTCTCCAAATAATATGGCAATATGCGCCTCTGATAAGTGAATATGTCTAGCCGAAACGCCAACGGGAACTGTTTTCATTAGGGTATCATCCTTTAATTTAGGTATAGTTGTCAGTATTGCCGCTCAGCAAAAAGGGCATACGGATTATCTCCATATGCCCTCAAGGTCAAGCCATTATTTGAATTCAGTGAGCATTTTGTTGAAGTCTGCTTCTGAAATTTGAAGATCTTGTTTCGAAAGTCCTTCTTTTGCAAAGCTAGGGATGGAATCTTCATAGCTCTTTTTGTCTTTGTTTTGGTAAATGATACCCGTCAACATGGAGTTAGTTTCCATGATTTTGGTCATTGCCATTACGCGGTTTGTGTAATCGTAATCCGGAATTTCATCCAGATCAACAATGTTTTCTTTGAACCAATCATACGTGTTTACTTTGTTGAAAGTTACGCATGGGCTGAATACGTTGATCAAGGAGAACCCTTTGTGATTCAAACCAGCTTCGATAACAGCTGTTAACTGTTTCAAGTTGCTGGAGAAAGATTGTGCTACGAATGTTGCACCAGCAGCCATCGCTACTTCTAACGGAGAAATAGCAGACTCGATTGTACCTAGTGGTGTACTTTTCGTTTTGAAGCCTTCCGCACTTCGTGGAGATGCTTGACCTTTTGTCAAACCGTAGATTTGGTTATCCATAACGATATAAGTAACGTCGATGTTACGACGAATCGCGTGAACCGTGTGACCCATACCGATTGCGAAGCCGTCTCCGTCACCGCCGGAAGCGATAACTGTGAGGTCGCGGTTAGCCATTTTCACACCTTGTGCGATTGGCAAAGATCTACCATGAATACCGTGGAAACCATAAGCATTGATGTAACCGGAGATACGTCCGGAACAGCCGATACCGGATACGATTGCTAAACCTTCAGGCTCCAAACCAACATTAGCCGCTGCACGTTGAATGGCTGCTTGTACGGAGAAGTCTCCGCATCCTGGACACCAGTTTGGCTTTACATTGTTACGAAAGTCTTTTAATGTTGCCATGCTAAAGTCAACTCCTTACATTTTTGTTCGATTTCTGCAGGAAGGAACGGATTACCGTTGTACTTCAGAACGTTTTTAATTTTATCTGCATGACCAACATGCAGTTTAATTTGATCAGCCAATTGACCAGTCGCGTTGTTCTCAACAACGATAACTGTTTTTGCTTTCTCAACAAGCGGTCTCAGCTGTTCAGCTGGGAACGGATGAATCAAGCGTACAGTCGCGTGGTTCGTTTTGATGCCTTCTTGTTCAACGCGGCGTCTAGCTTCATCAATTGTTCCACCAGTGGATCCCATACCGATGATCAAAAGATCTGGGTTCTCATGAGGAGCATCTGCTTTGATCGCATCTGTTACTTGAATGTGTTTCAATTTCTCAAGACGTTTATCCATCATTTTTTGACGATTCTCTGTGCTCTCGGAAGGACGACCTGTTTGGTCATGCTCTACCCCAGTTACATGGTGAAGACCATGTTTAACGCCTGGAATGACGCGTGGAGAAACGCCATTTTCTGTGAACTCATAACGTTTGAACAATTGATTTGCTTCTAGCTCAGGAGCTTCTGTTACCAGAGCACCGCGATCGATGACGATACGGTTGTAGTCCAGCATTTCAGCGGATTGTTTACCCAAGGAAAGCTGAAGATCTGTCATCAGAATGACTGGGCATTGGTATTTCTCAGCCAAGTTGAAAGCTTCGATTGTATCATAGAAGCACTCTTCAATTGTACTTGGGGACAGAACGATTTTCGGGATTTCACCGTGTGTTCCGTAGACCATAGCGTTCAAGTCAGATTGCTCTTGTTTCGTTGGAAGACCTGTACTTGGACCGCCGCGTTGTGTATCAACGATAACAACTGGCGTTTCCGTCATACCAGCGAGGCCAATAGCTTCCATCATCAAGGAAAGACCAGGACCAGCGGAAGCTGTCAGTGCACGTGCACCCGCGTAGTTAGCGCCGATTGCCATTGTGCAAGCTGCGATCTCATCTTCGGTTTGGATAACAGTACCGCCGAATTTAGGAAGAGCTTTAATCAAGTATTCCATAACCTCGGAAGCAGGCGTAATCGGATATGCAGGCATGAAACGGCAGCCAGCAGCTACAGCTCCCAGAGCGATCGCATCGTTACCGATCATGAACAATTTTTGCTTGCCGTCAGCCGGCTCTAATTGGAAGTCAGCGATTGGGCCGCCTGCCAATTCAAGCACGGATTCAGCACCTTTGCGAACTGCTTCAACGTTTTTCTCAACGACAGCTGCGCCTTTACGACCGAACTCTTCTTCAACAGCTTTATTAAACACATCAAGCGGCAAACCGAGCAATGCCCAAGAAGCTCCCGATGCGGCCATGTTCTTAAATAGAGATGTTCCTAGTTCTTCTGCAATTGCAGTAATCGGAACTGGAAACAAACGTGCTTTAATTCCTTCAGGTAAAACAGGGTTAAATTTGGCATCTGCAACGATGACCCCATTGTCACGAAGCTCGTGAGCGTTGAAATCGATACTTTCCTGGTCAAATGCAACCAGAATGTCCAAATCATCTGAAATTGCGCGAATCGGCTTGGTGCTGATGCGAATCTTGTTATTTGTATGTCCCCCCTTAATCCGTGAAGAGAAATGACGGTACCCATACAAATAGTAACCGAGACGGTTCAATGCAGTAGAGAAGATACGGTCTGTACTTTCGACCCCTTCACCCTGTTGACCTCCGATTTTCCAAGATAACTGACTAATCACCGTACGTCCACTCCTTTTGATTGTAGCTGCTCGAAGACATTAAAAGCTCAATTGTTTAGTAAGATAAGATAATGCAATAAAAAAAACCTTTCACTGTCAACCAAATTCTATGCCTTTATGAAGCAAAATGCAAGGGGTACCAACGATTCTAAAAGATAGAGTTTTTAGATCGAATCCATATCAATTTTAGATCGGTTTTCAATTTTCATTTCGGAAGATTCGTCAACATGAAATTCCGCCAATTTCCAAACAAAAATGCCTCTACTTGTGTTGCCTTATAGTTTTTACAAAGAGCCTCTATTAAATTTTCGTATTGGCCAACATGTCTTAATCCTTTGATCCATTGTTCAATGCCGTCAAAATCCGATCCAAACCCAATCTGCTTCTCTCCCCCCAGCGAGCAAACGTGATCAATGTGTTTAAGTAAACCTGCAATTGGAACAGCCAGATTCACGCTATCAACGAAGTAGGGAACAAACGTAAGGCCAATTTGTCCCTGACATTGAATGATAGCTTTGATTTGATCGTCTGATAAATTTCTTGGATGGGGACATATTTTCTGAGCATTGGAGTGGGAAGCAATAAAAGGGTTGTTATAACCTTCGACCATTTCCCAAAATGCCGCAGTCGATAAGTGTGACACATCTGCTATTATACCCATAGTTTCTAATTCTCTTAACATGAGTTTGCCTTTTCTTGTGAAACCGCCTTTTCTAGGCTCCATTACGCCGTCTGCGGCCCAATTCGCGTAGTTCCAAGTGAGTCCTATGCTTCGTACACCGAGGTGGTACAGGATCCTTAGGTGGGTTAAATTGCCTGCTAAAGCATCCACACCTTCAAGTGTCAGAATTGCGCCAATTTGATCTCCTGCTTCTACTTCGTGCCAATCCTGCACATTATGAATGACTTTCATACCCGAATGACTCACAATTTTCCGATGAAAAATATCAACCATCTGCAAAATATGCTCAAATGTCGGCTGTTGGATAGAGTCGGATAAATAAATGGCAAAACACTGCACCTTAACGCCCGCATGCTTTAGTCTCGGATAACTGACATCCAGTTCCTGATCTTCCTTCCCAAAATCGAGCTTTGGGTTCACATACAACTTCGTTAACGCATCGCAATGGCCATCCATGATCTTCATCCATCCAGCCTCCTTATTTATCGCTAAACAAGACAAAAACCCCTTAACAGAGGTTTTGGCGTAGAATAAAAAACCTGTCTACATGGTAAACAGGCTACAAGTATTCCTATGTATGGTGACGTTCATTACCTCGGCTCAACAATTAATTTAATGGCCGTCCGATCTTCCCCGTCAATCACGATATCTGTGAAGGCTGGTACACAAATTAAGTCAACTCCGCTAGGCGCCACAAATCCTCTTGCGATCGCTACTGCTTTGATGGCTTGGTTCAAGGCGCCTGCACCGATCGCTTGGAGCTCAGCTGCCCCGCGCTCACGCAACACACCTGCCAACGCACCTGCAACGGAGTTTGGATTGGATTTTGCTGAAACTTTTAATACATCCATGAATAGTACCTCCTCGGGAATGATGGATAGTTCCATTAATCATCATATTCCCGAGGCCGCACAAACATGACTTTCTATTTCTTTCTAATTCTCTAAATTTTCTGAAATAACCATTAATCCATGAAAACTTGGTCTTCATCGTAGCGAATTAGCTGTATGGCTTTCGCTTGACCTGTTTGATCATTCAACTCGATAACGACAGCGTGGAAGTGCCATTTTCCTTCATCTGTTACGAATCTCACAGGCAATTGTGTTTTGAATTTCTGAAGCACAGCATTTCGCTCCACACCAAGAATGCCATCACGAGGACCAACCATTCCCACATCTGTCACATAAGCTGTGCCCTGCGGCAATACGCGGTTATCATTTGTTTGCACATGAGTATGCGTGCCGACAACTGCCGATACTCTCCCGTCCAAATGCCAACCCATCGCAATTTTCTCAGATGTCGCTTCAGCATGGAAATCAACAAATATAAATTTGTGTTTTTTCTTATCTGCTTCAAGGATCTCATCCACTTTCCGGAATGGACAATCAATTGGCGGCAAGAATGTGCGCCCTTGTAAATTGATGATCAGCAGCTCCTGATCTTTCACTTTAATGACAGTATGTCCCCTACCCGGCGTACCCGGCGGAAAGTTGGCTGGACGAACCATTTTCTCATCCCGATCGATAAAGTCGAAAATTTCTTTTTGATCCCATGTATGATTGCCCATTGTAAGCGCCTGAATGCCCATCTCATAGATTTCTTTCGCGATGGCTGAAGTAATCCCTTTCCCCGCTGCAGCGTTCTCTCCGTTAGCGATGAACACGGCGTGAGGGTGCGCTTGCTTTAAACGAGGCATAATATTTTTTAGTGCTTTGCGTCCAACGGATCCAACAATATCTCCAATAAATACAATTTTCATAACAATTTTGTAGCTCCTTTATTAACATAGATGCATGGAGGGTAGTCATACAATGAAACGTCCCCCTATAAAATAAGGAAAAGTGGCTGTATCAGCCACTTTTCGCATTGGTTACTCTTATTTAGCGTATTCAACAGCTCGTGTTTCACGAATGACGGTAACCTTAATATGTCCTGGATAATCGAGTTCACCCTCGATTTTTTTGGTAATATCGCGGGCCAGACGGAACGCTTCGGTGTCATCCACTTTCTCAGGTTGAACCATAACACGTACTTCACGGCCTGCTTGAATGGCGTATGATTTCTCAACACCTTCAAAAGATTCCGAAATTTCTTCGAGCTTCTCCAAACGCTTAATATATGTTTCGAGCGTTTCCCTGCGTGCTCCAGGTCTCGCCGCGGATAAGGCATCTGCTGCTCCGACTAACATCGCAATAACGGATGTTGCCTCTACATCGCCATGATGTGATGCAATACTGTTAATGACGACTGGATGCTCCTTGTACTTCTTACCAATCTCAACACCAATCTCGACATGAGATCCTTCAACCTCGTGGTCAAGCGCCTTACCGATGTCATGAAGCAGCCCGGCACGTTTCGCCAAAGTTACGTCTACCCCGAGCTCCCCGGCCATCAGACCAGCCAGATAAGCTACCTCCATGGAATGCTTCAATACGTTTTGACCATAACTTGTTCTAAATTTCAGACGACCCAAAATCTTGATCAAGTCAGGATGCAATCCGTGAACTCCAACTTCAAACGTGGCTTGCTCCCCATACTCGCGGATACGTTCATCCACTTCTTTACGGGATTTCTCAACCATCTCTTCAATACGTGCTGGATGAATACGTCCATCGGCAACAAGCTTCTCTAGGGATGTACGAGCAATTTCGCGACGAATTGGATCAAATCCTGATAAAATAACTGCTTCAGGCGTGTCATCAATAATAAGGTCAATACCCGTTAATGTTTCCAGTGCACGGATATTACGTCCCTCACGACCGATAATCCGGCCTTTCATTTCTTCATTTGGCAATGAGACAACTGAAACGGTCGTTTCAGCAACATGATCTGCGGCACAACGTTGGATAGCAAGCGTGATGATTTCACGGGCTTTTTTATCGCCGTCTTCTTTGGCCTGTTGTTCGATTTCTTTAATAAGCTGTGCGGTCTCGTGTCGTACTTCCTGCTCCACATTGGTAAGAATGATGCTTTTCGCTTCTTCCATTGTAAGTCCTGAGATACGCTCTAACTCCGAAACCTGGCTTTTATAAAGCTGATCAATTTGATTTTGGGTATCCTCGATCCGCTTCTCTTTGTTGGCAACTTGCTCTTCTTTACGCTCGAGAGATTCTAATTTTTTATCCAGCGATTCCTCTTTTTGCAACAATCGTCTTTCTTGTCGTTGAATTTCATTCCGACGCTCACGAATGTCTTTTTCAGCTTCGGACCTAAGTTTATGCACTTCGTCCTTTGCTTCCAGAACCGTTTCTTTTTTCAGTGCTTCTGCTTCTTTCTTAGCAGCTTCTCTAATCTGCTCAGCGGCTGTTTCAGCACTGGAAATTTTCGCTTCTGCAAGAGATTTACGGATAAAATAACCAATCCCTAAGCATGCAGCTCCAACAATGAGAATGATCGCGATCCAGATGAAAGTCATCATCTTGTTCACCTCCTCGTTGGTTTCTCCAAGGTGTTAGCCTGGGATTCCGTTCGGTTTTTTAATCCGATTTTTAATTGTTTGACTAGTCATACATACCCTAAAGTAAAAAGAGTATGGCTTTTAAATGAATGCGCACTGTGCGTAAGAGGCACTATAGTGCTAATAATCCATAATCAACAGAGTAAAAATTGGCGGTTTTTACATCTGTCCCCTCAAAATCAATGAAATAAGTATGATTTTGAACACATTATGAAAATATACACTGTTATTTTATCTTTTGTCGAAGAAGCTTGTCAAGCGATAGTCCATGAGAAGATCATCATGCCCAACTGCGTCCCCTTTTATTCATTCATATTGTTAAGTAATTTCAGTTATTATTTAACAACATTAATCATCGAAAGAATCATCATGGATTTCAAAATCATCTTCACTTGGCTCGCTGCTCAACTGCCCAAGTACCTTCGTCACTACGGCACCCGTGTACCCTCTGCGCATTAGAAATGCTGCCGTCTTTCTCTTCTTATCAAAAACCTCGCCAGAGGTTTGCTTCCATTTCGTTTGAGCAAGTTTCATGGCTCCAGCTATCTCATCTTCTTGATTGATATTCTCCATTGCATGTTTAACCAACTCTTTATCAATGCCTTTTTGCTGCAGCTCTTGACGGACGAGGTTGCGGCCTTTCTTTTGAGAAATAATCCGGCTGTCCGTCCACATTTTGGCAAATTCTTCATCATTCAGATAATTTTGCGAAGCTAACTTCTCAATCACCCATTCGATAATGGGTGGTTCATAACCTGATTCTTTGAGCTTGCGTTTCAACTCGCTCGATGAATGCGGTCTCCGGCCAATCGCTCGTAAAGCTTTCATGTACGCATTATTCCGTTCTTCATCTTGAATGATTCTCTCAATATCTTGGAGATCTACGCTCTCTCCTTTGACTAGTCGATGCTTAATCAGAATGTCTTCGTGAACGGAAAACGCATACTCTTCATTCAAAAATATGTTATAGCGGTGCTTCCCCCGCTTCTGTTTCTCCACTAATGTGATGATAGAAATTTGTTGTTCTTCCTGCTCCAAGCTTTCTAGCCCCTTTCATGCACGAAAGCACCCTAACCTAAGGTTTAAGGTGCTTTCACGGTATGATATATAATCGAATCTTACTCGAAAGCCGCTTCTAACTCATCGTCTTCCTCGTCCACATTAGGTCCGACGGCAATAATTAAATTGCTGTTTTCACGGATTTTTTGTTCGATCGTTTCGGCGATTGCCTTGTTATCTTTCAAGAATTGCTTGGCATTTTCACGACCTTGGCCTAAACGCTCGCCTTCGTAGGAATACCAGGCTCCGCTCTTATTCACGATATCCATTTCAGTTGCGATATCAATAATACTGCCTTCACGTGAAATGCCTTCGCCGTACATAATATCTACTTCCGCTTGTTTGAACGGAGGAGCTACTTTATTCTTAACGACCTTAATTCTCGTCCGGTTACCGACCATATCATTACCTTGCTTGATCGTTTCTACGCGACGAACATCCAATCGGACGGAGGAGTAGAACTTCAGTGCACGGCCGCCAGGAGTTGTCTCCGGGTTTCCAAACATAACGCCGACTTTCTCACGCAATTGGTTAATGAAAATCGCGATAACCTTTGATTTGTTAATTGCACCAGACAGCTTACGAAGTGCTTGAGACATCAGACGGGCTTGCAGACCCACGTGAGAGTCTCCCATTTCGCCTTCGATCTCTGCTTTAGGCACTAGCGCCGCTACCGAGTCAATAACGATAATATCTACCGCGCCGCTTCTTACAAGCGCTTCTGCGATCTCTAGAGCTTGCTCACCCGTATCAGGTTGAGAGAGCAACAACTCATCTATGTTAATGCCGAGCTTACTTGCATAAGAAGGATCCAACGCGTGCTCTGCATCGATAAATGCAGCTTGTCCGCCGACCTTTTGGACTTCAGCGATCGCATGTAACGCTACTGTTGTTTTACCTGAGGATTCAGGTCCATATACTTCAATAATTCTTCCGCGTGGGAATCCACCTATTCCTAGAGCAATATCAAGGGCTAACGCCCCGCTTGAAATTGTTTCAACTTGCATATGCGTTGATTCTCCAAGCTTCATAATGGAGCCTTTACCGAACTGTTTCTCAATTTGTCGTAATGCATTATCAAGTGCTGCGCGACGGTCTGTCAAAACACTCACTTCCTTCTATCATTATAGGTATATGATAACTTGTTTCGGGGTGTTTGCCAAGTACTTTTTCGAACATACATTCGTTTTTTTCGCGAACAAACAAAAAACCGCAACAAAGTTATCGCTTTGTTACGGTTCTTCCGTTAACACTTCTTTGATTATATGCGAACTCTAGCTTTCTTTCAACTGTTTCCAAAGGTGGTAGAGCGCGCTCTTCGCGGATCTGTGTTTAATCGATTCCCGATTGCCGGAAAGCTGCAGCGTAATGACTTGTGTCTCCGCATTTTTTTGCGCAAATCCAATATATACAAGCCCGACAGGCTTGCCTTCAGACGAGCCAGGACCGGCTACACCGGTTACGGAAATGCCAAAGTCACTTCCCGTAGTCGTGAGCAAATTCTCTGCTAGGATAACCGCTGTTTCACTGCTAACAGCACCTGGCGCACCCTCGCCTTCCAGCACCTCCATAGGAACACCGAGAAGCTTATGTTTCAGCGCATTGGAATAACAGATAATGCCCCCTAGGAACGAGTTCGAACTCCCGGGGATTGAAGTTATTAAATCACTGAGCAAACCGCCTGTGCAGCTCTCAGCAACCGCAAGCGACAGTTTGCGTTCATCCAGCATTTTCAAAACCATTGTTTCAATCGGTACGTCTTGATCCGCGTAAATATGCTGGCCTAGACGGCTTCTAATTTCTTGTTCCGTCGCAAACAGCTTGCGTTCGCCCTCTTCCGCCGTTTGTGCACGGGTCGTCAGACGAATCGTCACTTCGCCTTCTTTGGCATATGGAGCAATGGTTGGGTCCGATTGTGCTTGAATCAAATCAATTAGTTGATGCTCTAAATTAGATTCACCGATGCCGGCAAATTTGAGCATTTTGGAATACAGCGGAACTTCATCATGCATAACCGCACGCAGCCAAGGAATCGCATAATTGGTAAACATGGGCTTCATTTCTTTGGGCGGCCCAGGCAGAAGTATGAAATGAGTTCCTTCAAACGTGAAGGCAACACCTACGGCCAATCCTGTTTCGTTATGTAATGGATCACTGCCCTCAAGCATTAACGCTTGGCGCCTGTTGCTTTCTACCATATGTATGCCGCGTGATTGAAACATCTGGGTGATTGCGTTCATCGACGGCTCATGAATGATTAACTGACGGCCTACGTAAGCCGCTAGGACATCTTTTGTAAGGTCATCCTGTGTAGGACCCAAACCACCTGTGCAGATGACCACATCGGCTCTGGAGGCGGCTAATTTAAGGCTTTCCAGCAATCTCTGCTCATTATCGCCCACCACGGTCTGGAAATAGATGTCCACACCAATTGCGGCGCACTCCCTGGAAAGAAATTGAGCGTTCGTATTAACAATTTGTCCAAGCAAGAGCTCTGTTCCAACAGCAACGATTTCTGCTTTCATCCCAGCATCCTCCTAGAATAGAAAAAAACCAATAGGAAGCCCTATTGTGTCTTTTCTGAAAAGTCTATGACATGTTTATTTTTTACAAAATACTCAATACCTGAGTAGACCGTTATGATGGCCGCTGCCCAACTTGCTATAACATCAAAAGGGAAATCCACAAACGTAAACGGAAAATTATTGATAAGTAGCGCTATGATGGCTGTAATCTGAGCTGCCGTCTTTGCTTTTCCCCACTTACTAGCCGCCATCACTGTGCCTTCCAGCAGAGCAATCTGGCGAAGACCAGTTACAGCCCATTCTCTACTGATAATAACAATGACGATCCAAGCATCTACTTTACCCATTTCCACTAGAGAAACGAGCACAGCCGTAACAAGCAGCTTATCCGCCAAGGGATCAAGCAGCTTGCCTAAATTGGTTACTAAATTGCGTTTTCTGGCAATATAACCATCTAAACTATCTGTGCTCGCTGCAATAATGAAAATAGTAGCAGCAATAATTTGATTATACGTAATGCTAAATTCCTCAATCCGTATATGAGGGAATTTTACCTTAATCAACAGAAAAAACATGATGATCGGTACTAGTAAAATCCTCGCCACGGTGATGCGGTTGGCCAGGTTCATGCAATTACCTCCCCAGATAAGTCAAACTCATAAGAGTGGGTAATACGAACTTTGGCAAGTTCACCGATCGTCAGTTTACCATTCGAAACAAATACTTCCCCATCGATCTCGGGAGCATCAAATTGAGAACGTCCAATATACACATCACTTCTGCCATCGTACCGCTCAATCAGTACATCAATTTCTTGACCGATACGGCGTCCGCCGCGGATATTCGAAATTTCTCTCTGGATTTCCATAATCGCATTCGCACGATACTCTTTCACTTCATCAGGCACTTGATTCGGCAAACGTGCCGCCGGCGTATCATCTTCTTTGGAATAAGCAAAAACGCCAAGGCGATCGAACTGTACATCACGAACAAATTGTTTCAAGTTCTCGAAATCTTCTTCCGTTTCTCCCGGGAACCCTACAATAAGGGAAGTCCGAAGCGCAACATCCGGGATCGATTCGCGAATTTTGCGAACCAGCTCACGGGTATCCTTTTGACGGCCAGGTCTACGCATACGTTTAAGAATGGAATCTTCGCTGTGTTGAAGCGGCATATCGATGTATTTACACACTTTCGGGTTTGTCGCCATCACTTCAATTAATTCATCGCTAAAGAAACCAGGATATGCATAGTGCAGACGTACCCACTCAATGCCTTCTACCTCACTTACTTTATTCAGAAGCGTAGGCAGCATAAAGCTATCATACAAATCTGTCCCGTAGTTCGTAGAATCCTGTGCAATTAAGCTAATTTCCTTCACGCCTTGGGAAGCCAAGTTAGCTACTTCCGCTACAATGGACTCCATACTTCTGCTCTTGAAGCTGCCGCGCATGATCGGAATACTGCAGAATGTGCAAGCATTATCGCAGCCTTCGGCGATTTTTACATACGCTGTATATCTAGGCGTTGTAACAAGCCTCGGCAGGTCCGCATCATAGTTAAATACCGGATTCCCAACAAGAATCGGTCTTTTCCCGCGCAGAGCCTCATCAACGATATCATTGATTTTGTCAAAATCTCCCGTTCCCACGATCCCGTCAATCTCCGGCATTTCATCGAGGAGCTGCTTTTTGTAACGCTGGGTTAAGCAACCTGAAACGATAAGCGCCTTCAAATTCGCTGTCTCTTTGAGTTCTGCCATATCCAAAATTGTATTTACGGATTCTTCTTTCGCTGCATCAATGAACCCGCAAGTGTTCACGATAATGACAGTGGCATCTTCCTTGTTATCTACAAGCTGAAAACCACGCCCATGTATTAATCCAGCCATAATCTCGGAATCGACCATATTCTTCTCGCATCCGAGGGTTACTACTTTAACCTTTTCTGTCATGAAAGAAACAACCTCCAATAGTCCTAAAAACGCTCCCTACAAGTATAATACAAGCCCTATAGGGTGTCAAAATGTAAAAACCCCCTCGCAGCAGGGGGCTTCTCTTTCAATAACAGGGTATGTATGCCTATTTTAAGTTTACAAATTGTAGATCAAGAGGAATATCCGCCTTGCGAAGCAGAGCGATAACAGCCTGCAAATCATCACGGCTCTTGCCCGTTACCCGAATTTGATCTCCTTGTACTTGCGTTTTCACCTTAAGTTTCGAATCACGAATCAGGACGTTGATCTTTTTCGAATTTTCTTGATCAACACCTTGTTTCATACTGATTTTCTGTCTTACGGTCGAGCTGGCCGCTGGTTCTACCTTGCTGTAATCGAGATTTTTGATCGAAATCCCGCGTTTTGTCATTTTGGCATGCAGGATATCTAGAACATTCTGAAGCTTGAACTCGTCATCCGAAGTAACGACTAATTGATCTTTTTCTAATTTAATGCTGCTTTTACTGCCCTTAAAATCAAAGCGGGTTGCAATCTCTTTTTCAGCCTGTTGAATGGCGTTATTTAACTCCTGCATATCCACCTTGGATACAATATCGAACGAACTTTCTGAACTCATCTTAGACATAACACCCTTTCCATCAAATTACAATAGCATTATAGCAAGAAGTCTAATAAAAAGAAACATCCCGCAGCCCAACGGCCTAGGATGTTTCTTGAGGAAATAATTTCATTACCCGGGAAAGCGCAGGAAATGCCAAAATGCTAGTTTTTTTGCAAGTTCAGCTGTACACGCTTTGGATTAGGCGTATCACCAACAGGTACCACGGTGCCGTTCACAGTAAGCTCTAGCGCACTTGCTGCTCCTACATTCAGATAGGCGGAACTTGTCAAATCAAAGGCGTCGGTATCGCCAGCTTTGTAAAGCTTTTGTCTTAACATGTCTTTACCGCCACCCTCTGTAAGGGCATCAATACGAATCCAGCAAGAACCGTTTATTTTCATTTGTATGTTTAAATTCGCGGTGCCGGTAATCGTGTAGTTATCTACACCTTTTTCGTTGCTGCTAAATTTAACTTGGACCGCTGGTGGCGTTGGTGTCGGTGCCGGTGTTGGGGTCGGAAGAGGCTCCACTTTACCTTCACTGGAGGCATTCGTTGAAGTTGTCGGAGTCGTTCCTGCCCCGGGATTCGTGGTATCCGTAATTCGCGGAGACTGTGTTTGAGAAGGCTTTTCCCCTGCCGGTGTTCCCTTATAGTTCTTATATGTATAATAGTACACAATTCCGAAAATGAGCAAAATGAAACATATAAACATCACGCTTGACGCCCAACGGCTCATTTTCTCCGTATTACGAACGCTCGTCCGATTTTTACGAATTGTTTCTACTACCGGTTTTTCCACGACTGGAGAAGGATTCGTTGTCTCGTACATATTCAACACTTCAGTTGGATCCAAGCCTACCGCTTCGGCATAGCTTTTGATGAAAGCTCGTACATAAAAGCTTCCTGGCAGCACTTTATAGTTTCCTTCTTCAATGGCTTCAAGGTAGCGTTTACGAATTTTTGTAACTTCCTGCAAATCATCTAGCGAAATCTTTCTTTCCAATCGTGTCTTGCGTAAAATGTATCCAAGATCAGACATAATGGTCACCTCCTCACGGGAATCTCATTAGTTAATGACGTTACAAACCTTAAAATGGTTCGGACGTATACGTAAACGAATCATAATTGATTTCTTCATCCGGGCTGTTACGAAGCTCAATAATATAATCAAAGTGATTATAAGTGTATTCAGATTCGCGAATAAATATATCCGGATGCTCGATTACCTTCGTAGATGGCATGGCCATGATATCCTGTAAAAGACTATGATGCTTCTCATTCGAACGAATCGTGGAAACGATTCCGTCAATAATGAACACATTGTTAGGAGTCATCTCATCTTCGGATAATTGGCTGCGAACCGTCTGACGAAGCAACGTGGAAGAAACGAAAGTCCAGCGTTTATTTGCACATACACTTCCTGCAATAATCGATTCCGTCTTACCAACCCTAGGCATACCGCGAAGCCCGATCACATGATTGCCTTCACGTTTGAATACCTCGCCAAGGAAGTCAACCAATAACCCTAACTCGTCACGGGTAAACCGGAATGTTTTGCGATCATCCGAATCGCGTTCGATATAACGACCATGACGCACAGCCAAAATATCCACGAGCTTAGGTGGACGTAATGCTGTAATAGTAATATTATCTACTTTTTTCAGCATTTTACCCATCAAGTCAATTTTTTCTTCATCGTTAGTTTGAAGAAGCATACCACGCGTACGATCTTCAACCCCATTAATGGTTACAATATTAATATCCAACATCCCCATTAAGGAAGCGATATCCCCTAATAACCCGGGACGGTTTTTGTGAATCTTATACTCCATATACCATTCTTTAACGTCCAATCCTTCCACCTCATCACTATATCTGTAACGTTCCTTTTGTTAGCTCTTCAAATAAATTCTACAATTTTCGCCAATTTCCTTCTATAAAGAGACACGAATTTATTTCATTTTGAGTTCAGTAAGCTCTTTTTCATTGTAATTCAAAGCGCCTTTCTGCCATGACTTACTTGTCATGGCAAGAAGCCGGTCATCGAGAATTTGCGGCCAGTTCAGCTCGGCTGATAATGAGTTTGAAACATCAATGACAGAGGTTCCTAGCGTTTTTGCTTTTTGCAGCTGCGCTTCTGTCGCTGGAGAGTAGAAAATAATCCAAGTCGCATAGTGCTGTCTCGTTTGGAAAGCTAACTGCTGAAACCATTGCTCATTATTGTCAAGCAAAACAATGTGGTCCGCTTCTTCCGAAGGTGCCCATGCCGAAGGAATCGGACGATCGCTTCTCGTTACCCATTCCACCGTAACATTCTGAGCCATGAGATTTTGAATCCACTGATTCTTCAAGTTATCAATTTGTTGAGAATCAATTTGCAATAAAGCAG
The DNA here is from genome assembly GCF_004000765.1 of Paenibacillus chondroitinus NBRC 15376. Taxonomy (GTDB): domain Bacteria; phylum Bacillota; class Bacilli; order Paenibacillales; family NBRC-103111; genus Paenibacillus_E; species Paenibacillus_E chondroitinus. The sequence continues at coordinate 280,425 of NZ_BILW01000003.1, forward strand.
CTTGCTCAAGGGTTGTGCTCGCACTCCCGTTAACATCCAACTGGCTCTGTAATAATGTCCATTTACCCGGATTTAACCCTTGCTGAATCACTGCATTTGCCGATGGGAACAAATCGTTGCCGATAACATATATGTAATCGTACGAGCTTGCTTTCAATTTCGTGAGCGCACGATCATCCACTGCGCTCAAATCGTTAATCCAATCATAGGCGATAAAATTGGCGTCTCTCCACTTTTGAAGCGCACTCCCAATGGAGTCCTTAGCGGTTTGAGATAAATTAACGCTGGAAAGCATCAAGACAGACAATTTCTTATCCAATAACTCCTGTTTGATAACAGGAATACCTCGATTTCCACACCCTGCAACAATAAAAGATAAGAGCAAAATCATAAGCATAGAACGTTTGATCATCATGAAATTCGATTCCTTTCTACCTAAGAAAGCGTGCAAAAGCCTCCGAAAGAGGAGGCTTTCACATAGTACCCTATTGAATTGTAAAACGGTTATTAACCTTTGTCTACTAATTTTACCATGAGGCGGGCAAGCGTACGTTTGTCCTGCTCATCCCCGGCATCCCACAGCTCTTTGAGCACACGTTCCTGCTCATTTTCCGGATCAACTTTATCAGCTAGGAATTCGCCAATTTGAAAAGCGAGCTTCGAGATGGTTTCATCACTCATCCCCGCATGTCCAGCTTGACTAACGCGTTCAGCCAGAAACTCTTTCCATTTGTCAAATACTTTAAGTACTGTAGCCATTGTAAGAAGCCTCCTTTGAGTTATGAGAGATGGTCATTACATAAGTAATATTCACTTCTCCCACTAGAATTATTCGCGCTTCTTACAATGACATTAAGTTAACCATCCGCCATTAGGGCTAATGATTTGACCTGTGATATAGCCGGATTCGGGCAATGCCAGGAAATAAACGAGCGAAGCCACTTCATAAGGCATTGCAAAGCGGCCTGCCGGAATTTCACTGGCAATCGCATCCCGCTCCTCCGTTTGAAACCCGGACATCATGTCGGTTTCAACAGCACCCGGTGCAACTGCGTTTACGGTAACGCCGGATGGAGCAAGTTCTTTAGCTAATGCCTTGGTGAACGCATTCAGCCCACCTTTTGCCGTGGAATAAACCACTTCACAAGATGCTCCTGATATCCCCCAGATCGAGGATACATTAATGATTCGACCATACTTCTGGGAAATCATCGCTTGCATAAAGGTTTGCGAACAAAGAAATGCTCCCTTTAAATTAACGTCCATGACAGAATCCCATTCTTCTTCGCTAACATCTGACAGCAGCCCGTAATGAGCGATGCCGGCATTATTCACGATGATATCAGGAACCATATCTTTTTGCTCCAGCTTTTCCTTCATCAAAAGAATTTGTTCTCGGGATTTGACATCCGCAGATACGGTGAGCACCTTCGCGCCATGCTTCATGCAAGTTCGGGCAACTTCATTCGCCGCTTCATGAGAATCGCGGTAGTGGATGACCACTTTCATTCCTACCGCGGCAAAGCGCTCAGCAATCGCTGCTCCAATCCCCCGGCTGGCGCCCGTAATAAGAACCGTTTGCTCACTAAATGGCTTGGAAAAGGTCACGACTTCTCACGACTTTGGACAATCGAAACAGCAAGCTTACTCCAATCGAAATGCTCTCTGAAGCGTCGATTAACATCCTCAAGCGAAATTTGCTCATATACAGGCAAAATGTCAAACAAATCAATGCCTTTAAACCGATATTTCGTAAACTCATTTGCAATCGATTCCGGGGAATTCATCATCCGCAAGAAATTGCCGATTTTCTTCTTCCGGCTGCGTTCAAAGGTAACCTCATCAAGCCCTGAACTCTTCCTTTTTTCAACTTCTTCACGGATACGAGCAATAAGCTGATCAGGATCTTTGGTGTCACCGCCAAGGATAGAGAAGGCATATCCATCACTGCAATTATATTCATGTCCGAAATTATCAGAGATGAGCTGTTCATCATAAAGCGCTTGATAAATATCTGAGCTTGAGCTGAACAAGACATCCAGCATTAGTTTCGTTGTCAACTCTCTAACTAGCAAATCTTTGCCATTCACAGCCGGTGCTTGCTCCTTGAAGCCAATTAAACACTTCGGCATCGATACTGGAAGCAAGGTAACTCTGCGTGCTTCCTTCACCTCTACCGGCTCTTCCGGGAAAAATCTTTTGATTTCTCCTTGCGGCGGAAATGTTTTGGCAGCTTGGTTCTCCTTGACTAGTTTGATTACCTCTTCCGCATTCACCCCGCCTACAACAAACAAGCTCATATTGCTCGGGTGGTAGAAGGTGTTGTAGCACTCATACAAAGTCTCCTTTGTAATCTTGGAAATCGAGGCAACAGTCCCCGCGATATCAATATGAATGGGATGCTTGGCGTATAAGGATTCAATTAAACCGTAATAGCTTCTCCAGTCCGCATTATCTTCGTACATTTTAATCTCTTGCCCGATAATCCCTTTTTCTTTTTCCACATTTTCATCTGTAAAATAAGGATTTTGCACGAAATTAATTAATGTCGTTAAATTGGTTAAATAATTGTCCGTTGACGAGAACAAATACGCGGTCCGGTCAAAACTTGTGAAAGCGTTCGCTGATGCCCCGTTCGAAGCAAAAGTTGCGAAAATATCACCCTCAGGCTCCTCAAACATTTTGTGCTCCAGGAAATGGGCAATACCGTCCGGAACTTGAACAGCCGCTTTCCCTTCAACTTGAAAATCGTTATCGATAGAACCATACTGCGTCGTGAACGTCGCATAGGTTTTCTGGAAACCTTCTTTGGGCAGAACAAACACATGAAGCCCATTATCGAGCACTTCGTGATAAATCGTTTCACCCAGGTGTGGATAAGGAATAACTTTCATGGCCTACTCTCCCTCCCGATCCCGTAAAAAGTAAATCGTATCCAGTTGAACTCGCTTAGCAGCTTCAGCAATCGCCGGAATGTCGATTTGTTCCACGGACTCGATTAACCCCGCTACTGTGCGCTCTTTACCAGACAAAATCGCATTAAAATCAAAAGAAATTAATTCAAAAGCGGAATCTTGAATTTCGCGGAGCTGATTCGCAATCATCGCTCGCGTCTGGCTTAGTTCGATATCATTAATATCTCCCTGCTCCATTGCCGTTAGCTGCTTGCGGATAATATCAACCGCTTTCTCATAATTAGCCATTTCAATTCCGGATTGGATCGTTAATATGCCTTTGTGCCCATCAAATCGAGATGATGCATAATAAGCTAAACTTGCTTTCTCACGGACGTTAATAAACAACTTGGAATGCGGATATCCGCCTAGAACCCCATTATACATAAGAGCTACAGGATAAAGTTCATCCCCATAGGAAATATTCGTGCGCAGTCCCATGTTCAATTTACCTTGATTAACGTCTAATCGCTCGACAACCGTTTTCACTTCACCTGAAGCGCCCCGCGGAGCCGAAGCTACGTAACCAACATCTTGCTTGCGTTCAATCTTGAAGGCGGAAGCGACAATTCCTTCAACCTCAGCGAGCGTAGTGTTACCTACTACATAAATATCTATCGGCTGTGATTGAAGCCACTGTCTATACTGTTCGTAAAGCTGCTCGGAATTAATGCGGTCAAGATCCGCTATTTTACCCAATGGGTGAAGACGATACGGATCGTCACTGCACATTTCTTCGATACAGCGCTCAGCGGCATAGCGGATTTTATCGTTAATAACGGATTCAATACGCTTCTGAAGCGTTTGCTTCTCGGAATCTACATATTTGCTGCGAAAATGATTACCTTCCAGAGCAGGGCGTGTCAATGTTTCTCCAACAAAATCAAGCCCTTGCTTCAAGAGTGATTGCGCCGACTTTACGAAACGGTCATTAATGATATCCATCCGCAACTGCACAATTTGATAATCGCCTCTTTTGTAAATATCAAAACCAAAACCTGCACCGTACAGATCATCCAAATACTCTCGAAATTGCTTCGTTTCCGGACGTAATTCTGTTCCTCTGCGTAATACAAAAGGAGTAAGGGCGGTATTCGTGACCGTATCTTCATCTAAGGGACGGCCTATGTACACGGAAATTGCAAACGTTTTGAACCGATCTGTCGGCAGCACATGCAAACGAATATGATTTAATGTACTGCGCTCAAATTGTATATGCTTCAAAGGTCTGTCTCCCTTCTAAGATCGTAATAGTACCATTATATTCCTATACGAAGAGGAGAAGCAACCAATGCCGGTTCCTTCTCCTTGTCCATTTCGAAATTATTTACAAAAAATATGCTTGCCAATATTCTTAACTTGTGGTCGACTCCAAATCCACTTGGATGTTGCGGTTTCCGGGTTAAAATAATAGATACACCCACCTGTAGGATCCCAGCCGCTTAATGCATCCTTAACCGCTTTTTTCGTTGATTCGCTAGGTGTAAGCCAAATTTGACCATCAGCTACAGCAGTGAAAGCTCCTGGTTGAAAGATAACGCCCGAAACCGTATTGGGGAAGCTCGGGTTTTTGACGCGATTCAAAATAACTGCGGCCACTGCTACTTGTCCAACATAGGGCTCGCCGCGTGCTTCACCATTCACAGCATTCGCCATCAAGTTAATATCCTGCTCCGAGAGGCCAAGGTTATTAGATGGAGTAAGATTGGCCGGCTTTTGATCCGAAGCAGCATTCTCCGTTCCACCAGCAGTTCCACCAGCAGTTCCACCAGCAGTTCCACTGCCACCACCTGTGTTTCCTCCAGTCGCAGGAGCAGTAGGTTTCCAATTCTTCGTTGCTTCCCATAGTTTAAGTTTTGTTTTTGGCCCAACAATACCATCTACGATCATCCCAAATTCGCCTTGGAAACGTTTCACGGCTGTTAAAGTCTTATACCCATAATCACCGTCTATATTGCCGCCATAAAAACCGATGAATTTCAAACGTCCTTGCAACTCATTGACGTCTGCACCCGTAGCTCCATAACGTATCTCATTTTTACTGAACGTTTCTTCCGCCGGCGGGTTGAACTTTCCTTTCAATTGGAAGGCAACAACCAATACGAAAACAATGCAAAAGGTTAATACAATTAATCGTTTATTCATTCCCCTTCTCAACCTCACTTTTCAAATAAGAGCCTTTTCTTACTTTTCTTAGCTTATTATGAGAAAGGGGGTCTTGGTTTATGCAAACAAAAACACTCTCTAGAAAGAGAGTGTTCCATGTAATCATCCTGCATCCGTTATCAACTAATTCGATTGTGTTGGTATTGCTCAATTGACATCAGTACCTCGCGGGGTTTGCTTCCCTCATAAGGGCCGACAACGCCTTTGGCTTCCATGGCGTCAACAAGCCTTGCTGCACGTGTATAGCCAACTCTCATGCGTCTTTGAAGCAAGGAAACGGAAGCTTGTTTCGCTTCCAAAACGATTTGAACGGCTTGATCATACAGCTCGTCCTCGAATTCATTTTGTTGTTCCGGCATTTCTTCCACTTGCGGTACCAATTCTTCTTGGTAATTGGCTTGTTCTTGCGTACGGACGAACGTGACGACATGCTCGACCTCTTGGTCAGATAAAAAGGCCCCTTGTACACGTACCGGCTTGGATGCGCCAACAGGTAAATAAAGCATATCGCCTCGGCCTAGCAGCTTCTCGGCGCCTACCATATCCAAAATGGTCCGTGAATCGACTTGGGATGAAACTCCAAATGCAATACGCGAAGGGATATTGGCTTTGATAACACCCGTGATGACATCAACGGATGGCCTTTGCGTAGCAATAATCAAGTGAATACCTGCTGCGCGAGCCATCTGCGCTAATCGGCAGATCGAATCTTCTACGTCATTAGCTGCAACCATCATTAAATCCGCCAACTCGTCTACAATGACAACGTAATAAGGCAATGGAGCCGCTGTGCCGCTTTCCGTCAACATAGCATTGTAACCTTCAATATTTCGCGTTCCGCTCTTTGAAAATAACTCGTAGCGTTTCTCCATCTCGACAACGATTTTCTTAAGAGCCAGAGATGCTCTTCGTGGATCAGTTACAACCGGTGCGAGAAGATGCGGAATTCCATTGTAGACATTTAACTCAACCATCTTGGGGTCAATCATCAAAAACTTGACTTCATTCGGTTTAGCTTTGTACAAGATACTCGTAATGATCCCGTTAATACAAACGGATTTACCTGAACCAGTAGCACCAGCTACGAGTAAGTGAGGCATTCTAGCCAAATTCCCGACGATAGGTTGTCCGGATATATCCCTCCCGAGTACAACAGACAGGCGAGAACTCGATTCTTGAAAAGCTGATGTTTCCATCACTTCTCTCATTGTTACAACGGAAACCTCAAGATTCGGAACCTCAATCCCAATTGCCGATTTACCCGGAATCGGAGCTTCCATCCGAATATCCTTAGCGGCAAGCGCTAACGCAATATCGTCCGTTAAGGAAACAATTCGACTTACCTTCACGCCTACGTCAGGTTGAATCTCATACCGTGTAACAGCAGGTCCCCTGACAACCTCGAGCACTTTGGCACGCACACCGAAGCTTTCCAAGGTGGCCTCCAGCTTTCGGGCATTCGCTTTGTAGTCCGACATCTCACTGCCTTTGCCGACAGCCGGCTTCGCCAGCAGGTCGAGCGCAGGCATCTCATAAGGACGGGTTTGAACGGCCGGTACATGATCTTGAAACTCTAAAGTAACAGGTTCATCATCCCCAGGTTCATCACTCGCTGAAGCTGGTTTAGTCTTAGGCAACGCCGTTGTTGATGAAGCCGAAACAGGTTTAACCGATTGTTGGGCTTCTTGAAACACTTGCTCCTGAAAATCGCGGATAATCGGTGTGACAGGCTGATCTTCCGGTGGAATCTCTTCAGCCGGTCGCACTTCATTCGATTTATAAACCACTTCCTCAGAAGCTTCCGTTTCTTCTGCATTATGTACAAATTCATCATCATTCTCATCACTTGCCGCTGCAGTTGCTTTCTTGCGCCCTTCTTTAATAGGACGCAGCAACTCCATGATAAGCGGTGATTTCTTCCGTTTCACAGGCTGGAATACTTCTTCATCGAACTCATCGTCAACAGGGACATAAGCCTGCCTCTTTACTTTCTTGTCGTTGGCACCAGAGGCTGTGGCTGTTGCAACTTGTGCGGGTTGTCGCCCTTCTCGATCCTGAAGCCATTCTTTCATTCTGTCTTTGAAATTTTGCCCGACATTGCTGAACCGTCCGCGGATTACGTTCCCGATATCCACATAAGAGATGCCGGTAGCCAGAATAAAACCAATTACAAATAAGGCGTACTGGATTAATCTTGCACCTAAGTAGTCAAATAAGAAGTACAAGATACTATACAGTACAGCGCCAATCATGCCGCCGCCAATCCCGTGCTCAAGCGCAGCCTGTCCTGCTTCCGTCGGATGCAGCCCTTCCAACATGGCGTTCCATGTCGACGAAATGATTTTGCCTGACGTAAATCCGTCATCCGGGTACAATTGAGCAAATAAATCAATGTGATTTTTTATCAACAGTCCAAGAATAAACAGCAAAATGCCTGCTTTCTTAGGCGTCACCATCTGTGGCCAGGCTCGTTTGATCATGGCATATAAGGCCACATATATGAAAATGAGAGGCACTAACGAATACCACGTTCCAACAAAAAAACGGAAAAGGTAAATCAATGAGTTTCCGACATGTCCTTGATGGGCAAGGGCAATGACGGAAAAAATCAAAATGAGAATCCCGTACAATTCGAATAACAAGCTAGTTTTTAAAGCCTTACCCTTCTTCTTGCGTTTCGCCACGCTTGTCACCCCCAAGTCCACATTATACCATATTTGGCTTGAGGGATGATACAGGAACAGCGCTTTATATGAGTGAAGTCTCCATAATTGGACTGAAAGAAATTATAGTTCCAGGGGCATATTGCTCTTTTAAATAATCCTGCGGGTTACAGCTGTACAGTCTGACAATACGAGCTTGAAAGCCGCTAATTGGCTCAATCTGCATCTTGATTCCGCCTTGTTCAATATCCATGAACTTGGGCTCATACGTATCTGCCCCTTCAAAAATCACATCCAACGGCACAACCGAGTAGTGAATCATTGTACCATGCCACCACCCATAGCTGCCTTCTTCGACTCAATGCGCTTGTTGAGCTCCCGAATAGCATCGCCGATCCCACCGACCTGATTGATTAAGCCGTATTTCACAGCATCCTCGCCAATGACCGTTGTCCCGATATCTCTGGTTAACTCCCCCGTCTTAAACATCAACTCTTTAAACTTTTGTTCCGTTACATTGGAATGTTTCGTTACGAATCGAACGACGCGTTCTTGCATTTTATCCAGATACTCAAAAGTTTGCGGAACACCGATAATCAAGCCATTTAATCGGATTGGGTGAATCGTCATCGTCGCAGTCTCCGCAATAATGGAGTAATCTGCAGAAACCGCGATAGGAACACCGATGCTGTGTCCTCCCCCTAGAACTAAAGCGATCGAAGGCTTCGAAAGGGTTGACACCATCTCTGCTATCGCTAACCCTGCTTCAACATCTCCGCCCACCGTATTTAAAATAATCATGACGCCTTCAATCTTTGGATTCTGCTCCGCGGCGACCAATTGCGGGATGATATGCTCATATTTCGTTGTTTTATTCTGCGGCGGAAGCACGATATGGCCTTCCACTTGTCCGATGATCGTAAGACAAAAAATGTTTGACTCACCTGAAATCGTATTGGTTTGGCCTAATTGCTGAATATTTTCGAGGACAGGATTTTTCTTTCCTTCCTCTGTCACTGGTTCCTGTTGCTTCGTCGGTTCTGTAGATGATGCCACAATAAGTCCCCCTTCATGTTTGACTAACAATCCTTACAGACATGGATCATAATCTCCCATAGTATGAATAATTTTGGTACCTTTCATGCATCATTTCTTCTGATGGACCGACTGAAAAAAGCTCCCTCCAGTGACGGAGAGAGCTTTGCTATTTGCATAGGTTCAAGTGACTGTTCGAGCCTAGACTTCCATGATAATTGGAAGGATCATTGGTCTTCTTCTGGTTTGTTCATATAAAAAGCGTCCGAGAACATCTTTTACATTAGTTTTTAAAGATGCCCATTCATTTACATTTTCGTTCATTAACTTCGTTAATGTATTGGTAACAATGCGATTGGCTTCTTCCAAGAGGCCCTCTGATTCACGTACATACACGAATCCGCGAGAGATGATATCCGGTCCGGATAAAATTTTGCCATCTTGTTTACTGAGAGTAACAACGACTACAAGAATACCGTCCTGAGACAGTAACTTACGGTCACGCAACACAATGTTGCCTACATCTCCGACGCCCAGTCCATCAATCAGAATGTTGCCGCTTTGAACTTTGGATCCTTTGCGTGCAACTCCATTTTGAATTTCTACCGTGTCACCGATATCACACATGAAAATATCTTCTTTCGCCATACCTACAGACTCAGCGAGGAGTCCATGCTGGCGGAGCATGCGATATTCACCGTGAATGGGAATAAAGTATTTCGGCTTCATCAAATTGAGCATAAGCTTCAATTCTTCTTGACTGCCGTGACCTGATACGTGAACACCGGTTACTGAACCTGGTCCGTAAATAACATTAGCACCGATACGGAACAATTCATCTACGGTACGTCCTACATCACGTTCATTTCCTGGAATCGGCGTAGCTGCAATAATGACCGTGTCCCCTGGTAAAATATCAACTTTACGGTGGGTGGAACGTGCCATTCTTGTAAGTGCAGACATCGGCTCGCCTTGGCTTCCTGTGGAAAGAATGACAACCCGGTCAGCAGCAAGCTTGTTTACTTCCTCTGGCTCGATCAACATGCCATCCGGAATGTTCAAGTAACCTAATTCGCTTGCAATCGATACCACATTAACCATGCTTCGACCAATAACGGTAACTTTACGATTCGTTGCAGCCGCTGCATCAAACACCTGTTGTACACGATGAATGTTGGATGCAAAAGTTGCAATAACCACTCTCTGTTTAGCTTTACGGAACACTTCTTCAATCTCAATACCTACACTGCGCTCCGAGCCTGTGTAACCAGGCCGTTCTGCGTTGGTGCTGTCAGAAAGCAAGGCAAGAACGCCTTTCTTCCCGATCTCTGCCATGCGGTGCAAATCGGCATATTGATCGTTTACAGGAGTTTGATCAAACTTGAAGTCTCCTGTATGCACAACCACGCCTTCCGGTGTATCCAGAGCGACACCTACAGAATCAGGGATACTGTGATTCGTTTTGAAGAATGTTGCTGTAATAGTGCCTAAAGAAAGCACGGAATCCGCGTTAATTAGGATCCGGTTCGTTGTACCGAGCAAGTTCGCTTCCTTCAGCTTCGCCTCAATGAGACCCATTGTAAGTTTAGTAGCATACAGTGGAACATTAAGATGCTTAAGCACATAAGGTAAGCCGCCGATATGATCTTCATGGCCGTGAGTAATGATAATGCCGCGTACTTTATCCCGATTCTCCGTTAAGTATCCGATATCTGGAATGACAATATCAATTCCGAGCATGTCCTGCTCAGGAAATTTCAAACCACTATCAATGACGATGATATCGTTCGCATACTGAACGCAATACATATTTTTTCCGATTTCGCCCACGCCGCCAAGAGCGAAGATCAAAAGTTTATCAATATTTTTTTTGGACAAGAATATACCTCCTTCTAAGATTGGACGACGAATTTTAGATGAAAAACCGAACTAGTCACTTGCAACCATTATACATGAAAAAAAACAACAAATACAAGTTAATACCGATTACAATAGCTTCCCCAAAAAAAGAAAACCGATGCCGGAGCACCGATTCATTAGGCGTTATCATACAAAAAGTGATTGGATGAATTGTCCTTCTTGCTCGGATACGCGAACTAACGGAAGTCTCACGCCCCCTGTTTGGATGCCTTTCAGTGCAAGAGCATGCTTGATTGGAGCAGGACTCGGAACACGGAAAATGCCAATAAACACAGGGTGCAGCTTACGATGAAGTTCTGCCGCTTGCTGAATGTTACCTTCTAAATAATACTTTACCATAGATTGCATTTCTTTTCCAATCACATGGCTCGCAACACTAATAATTCCCTGACAACCTACGGATAATGCTGGCAGGGCATTGCTGTCATCCCCGCTGTATACTAGAAAACCAGGGGCTGCATCGTTAAGAATACGGGTTAATTGATCCGTGTTCGCACAATCCTTGGTTGCCACAATATTCGAAATGTGGGAAAGACGAATGGTTGTCTCTGCATCCAAATTAACACCTGTACGGCCCGGAACATTATAGAGCATGATACTGACGTTAACGGATTCAGCAACGGCTTTAAAATGCTGGTACAACCCCTCTTGCGACGGGCGGTTATAGTAAGGAGCTACGATAAGCAAAGCATCGACTCCAAGTTTCTCGACCTTTTGGGAGAAATGAATGGTGTGTGCCGTATCATTGCTTCCAGTGCCTGCAATGATCTTGCAACGACCTCGTGCATAACGAACGGATAGCTCGATCAGCTTCAGCTTCTCCTCGTCAGTTAATGTAGGCGCCTCACCAGTGGTCCCACAAATTACGAGGCTATCAGACTGCTGCTCTTCGATCAAATAATTGATTAGCGGTTCTACTTGGTCCCAGTTGACTTGTAATTGCTCGTCAAACGGAGTGACCATGGCTGTGATTACTCTTCCAAAATCCACCGTTTGCACCTCCTGAATCTCATATTCATTTATTTAAACCAAATTTATGATGTAATGCTTTAACCGATTTGATCATATCTTCCCCTTGTACAAGCACCCAGATCGTCGTATTCGAATCGGCTGATTGCAAGATCCGTATGTCTTCTATCGTTAAAGCCTCTACAATTTGCGCCATAATTCCCGGCACGCCGTTCATTCCCCCACCGATCACGGATACCTTGGCACATCCACTTAAAGCATGGGGTTCGTAACCATGGCTCCTAAGCAGCTTAACTGCACGTTCAGCTTCGTGGTCGAAAACGGTATAAACAACCGCCGATGGATTCACACTGATAAAATCAACACTGATCTGGTTCTGCGCCATCGTTTTGAATACACGAAGCTGCAGATCAAATTGCCCCTCAACGGCAGCCACATAGATTTGCGTAATGTTCGTAAAATGGGCAATCCCTGTAACAAAGCGGTCTTTCACTTGGTTCATGTCATGCGGGATACTGTCTGACGCTGTAACCAAAGTGCCTAATTCCTTCGTGAACGTGGATCGCACCCGGATCGGAATATTAGCGTGCATAGCGACTTCTACGGCACGCGGATGAATCACTTTGGCGCCATTATGCGCCATATTGCAAATTTCGGCAAAACTGACTCGAATGAGCGGTCTGGCGTCCTCCACGATTCTTGGATCCGCTGTCATTATCCCATTCACGTCAGTGAAAATATCAACAATCTCGGCTTTCAGTGCTGCTCCTAACGCAGTCGCTGATGTATCACTACCTCCGCGTCCCAGCGTAGTCAATTCATCCTCGCTTGTTTTACCTTGAAAACCTGTAACAATAACAACCATATCTTGTTCCAGTAATTCTAGAATACGGTTAGGCTGCATAGCAACGATCTTAGCGTTGCCGTGATCATCATTGGTTAAAATGCCAGCTTGCCCACCCGTCAAAACTGTTGAGCGGATGCCTCTAGACTGCAATAAACTGCACAAATGTACCGCAGAAATTAATTCTCCGCAGCCCATTAGCATGTCGATTTCCCGCGCCGGCAGCCCTTCCCCGTTCTTACGAACAAGATCTAAGAGCGTGTCAGTCGCATAGGGTTCCCCTTTGCGTCCCATCGCAGAAACAACAACGACTAGTTTGTATTCATCGATTAGTGCATCTTGAATATGTCCAATAACATGTTCTCTAGCTTGTGCGGTGGAAAGCGAGGTACCTCCGAATTTCTGTACAAGGATTCGCATGAGTTTCCCCCATATTCACTGCAACTAAATCGCAGTAATGCTGATTATTGTTCAATAGCAATATATTCAGCAATTTGCACAGCATTCCAAGCAGCGCCTTTGAGCAGGTTGTCAGAAACAATCCACATATTCAGTGCTTTTGGGTTGCTCAAATCGCGGCGCACGCGTCCAACAAAAGTTTCCAGCTTGCCCGCTGCATCTGTTGCTAGTGGATATTGCTGCTCAGCCGGGTTGTCAACTAACACGATACCAGGAGCATTCGCTAGCAATGTTTTCACTTCTTCTACGTCGAAATCTTCCTTCAATTCCACGTAAACGGACTCTGAATGTCCATACACAACAGGGATGCGCACACAAGTGGCAGTCACTTCAATGGACTCGTCACCCATAATTTTTTTCGTTTCAAGAATCATTTTCATCTCTTCATTGGTAAATCCATTGTCGAGAAACTTGTCGATTTGAGGAATTGCATTAAATGCGATTTGGTGTTTCACCGGCAAAGAACCCACTGGCAAAATGTCCGGATTCGCATCATTACCTGCAAGTACCTCTTGCGATTGTCTCAACATTTCATGAATCGCTTTCGCGCCCGCTCCAGAAACAGCTTGATACGTCGATACGATGATGCGGGAAATACCGTAACGATCGTATAAAGGCTTCAGGGTTGCAACCATCTGAATCGTGGAACAGTTCGGATTTGCAATGATACCTTTGTGCTCGTTGATCTTGTCAACATTCACTTCTGGGACAACCAGAGGTGTGTCTGGATCCATACGGTAGGCACTTGTGTTATCAATACAAATGGCACCTGCATTCACCGCGTGCGGAGCTAACGCTTTAGTCACGTCGCCGCCAGCGCTAAACAAGGCAATATCTACACCCTCAAAGCTGTCAGGGGTAGCTTCTTGAACCGTTACATCTTGACCTTTGAAAGAGATCTTGACACCCGCTGAGCGAGCGGAAGAAAGCAATTTTAATTCCTTGATGGGGAAATTCCGTTGTTCTAATAGACGGATGATTTGTTCACCTACTGCGCCTGTTGCTCCGACGACTGCAATGTTGAAAAGCTTCTGGTTGGACATGAGCTGGTCTCTCCCCTTCAAGATTTATATATGAAATTAGTACTGAAATCTCTCAATAATCATGGGTTGCAATTGCTTGCCATCCAACGCAGACTCACAAGCTTCCATAATCAAGTCCATGCGAGCCACCAACGAATTTGGCTTAGCTCCAGGTGCATCTTGACCAAAAGGAACAAAATAAATGTTCTTCGTAATCAGAAGCTTAGCGATATTCATCGCATTCAAACCCAGTCCGTCATTGGTAGAAATAGCTAAAACAAGCGGACGTAAGTTCCGCATTTGCGCTTTGGCAGCCATAAGTACAGGACTTTCTGTCATCGCATTTGCTAGCTTACTAGTTGTATTTCCTGTGCACGGCGCAATAACCATCACATCAAGCAGCTTGGATGGACCTAGTGGTTCTGCATCTACAATTGTCGAAATGATGTTGTTGCCTGTTATGTCCTTTAACTGCTGCTGCCAATCTGCCGATTTCCCGAAACGTGTGTCCGTTGTCATGATCGTATTGGATACAATCGGAATGACGCGTGCACCAGCATCTACAAATCTCTGAATTTGAGGCATTACCTCTTCCAGCGTACAGTGAGAACCGGTTAACGCGTAACCGACTGTTTTCCCTTGCCAATTCATTCCACATCGCTCCTGTCTCTGAAGTCTTCCTCGATCAGCTGACTTAGTGTGTTTGCCATGATGCGGCCAGCTGTTTTGGGGGCGACGATGCCAGGTAATCCGGGCGCAAGCATCGCTTTGACACCTCTTCTCTCGGCAAATCGGAAGTCCGTTCCACCGGGTTTAGAAGCCAAATCGATGATCAGCGCGCGATGTGGGATATTGGTAATAACTTGCGCTGTGACTATCATAGTCGGAATTGTGTTAAAAAGCAAGTCAATATTCCCCACTTCCGGATACAGATCTTTCGTGTAAAAAGGCTGAAAACCCATCTCCCACGCCCTTGCGAAATGCTCTGGTTTCCTTACCCCTACCTTAACGGTAGCCCCTAAACCTTGCAGTGTTTTGGCCATGGTGAAACCCGTACGACCAAAACCCAAAACCATACATACAGAACCATGAATCGTAATATCCGTGTTCTGTATCGCCATCATCAGCGCGCCTTCAGCAGTTGGAATGGAGTTGTATATCGCGACATCGTCCCGATCAAATAACTCTACAACGCCTATTCCATGTGCGGCACAAAGATTTTTCAAATAACTTTTGGCCATTCCCGTGTATACCTTGGCATGCTTCGGCAGCGAAGAAATATGAGCGTCCGTCAATCTCAACTCTTCGCTTGAAAAGATAGATTCCACTTGTCCGGAATCATCCGTACCTACAGCCGGCAAAATTAGAACATCAATCGTTTGAAGCAGCACGGGATCTAGTTTCGCATTGGAAACACTGCTGAATTGCCTCCCGAGATTGTCAAAACCGAATAATGTTACTGATGCGTCAAGCTCGGTAAATTTCTGAATTACTTCTAGCTGCCGGGCGTCTCCACCCATGAAAGCAACCGAAATCCCAGTAAGCATTCTTTGCTTACACCCCTTTCTCGGTCCGTTTCGATACGTTATAGTATGCGTTCGCCTAAGGATGGGTGCCACTGCTTTTTGAAACAAAAAAAGAACCCCTATACAGAGGTTCTTTCTACTACTTATTATCGTCCTGTGTGACCAAACCCGCCGGAGCCCCGCTCCGTTTCCGTCAGCTCATTAACTTCCACTAAATCAATCTGTGGTACCAGTTGAAATACCATCTGGGCAATGCGCTCGTTGCGCCCAATCGTGAAAGCTTCCTGTCCAAGATTGATCAACAACACCTTCACTTCACCACGATAATCAGCATCGATTGTTCCTGGAGAATTTAGTGTCGTAATGCCATATTTGAAAGCTAATCCGCTTCGTGGCCGGATCTGTGCTTCAAGTTCAGGCGGCATGCTCAGTGCGAATCCAGTGGGAATAAGCCGACGCTCACCCGGAGCAAGAATAACAGGTTCGCTTACAGCAGCATGAAGGTCAAATCCGCTTGCGGCTGCAGACATTTTCTGTGGCAAGAGAATATCTTCCTGCCCGGAAACACGTTTTATTTGGACATCAAACTTAGAGAGAGACAAGCTGATCCCTCCTGAAGCTGCTAATGACATCATCGGAATTCCCAACCATAGACAGAGCGAAAGGTGTTGAGAATAATGTTTTGGTTAAAGCTTGAATGTGCTCCATTTGTACGCTGTCAATGCGTTGAAGCATTTCGTCCAGGCTGTAGTGCTTGCCGGTCATCAACTCATTTTTCCCAAAACGGTTCATACGGCTGCTCGTACTCTCAAGACTAAGAATCAAGCTGCCCTTCAACTGTTCTTTCCCTTTTTTCAACTCGGATTCCAGCATCCCTTTTACGGCAATATCATGCAGCAGCTCCATCGTAACCTTCAAGACTTCTTCTGTTTGTTTAGGTGCTGTGCCTGTATAGATCGTAAACATACCACTATCGATGTGGGAAGAATGGTACGAATACACCGAGTAAGCTAAGCCGCGCTTCTCACGGATTTCTTGAAATAGCCTGGAACTCATGCCACCGCCGATCGCGTTATTGAGCAGCACCATAGGGTACAGGTTTTCCTCTTGTAAGGAGAGACCTGGCAGTGAGAGACAGATATGATTTTGCTCTGTTTTCTTAGCATGGAAAATCAATTCTCCAAGGAAATCCGGTGCATCATAGCTCGTTTCTGCTCCTGTTAGTGCGAATCCACCAAAATGCTTCTCAATCAATTCACGAACACTGTCATCAATATTGCCCGCAATGCTGAGCACGGTATTCTCCGTATTATAATGTTTCTTCATATAATTACGAAGATCATCGGACTGCATTTTGGATAAATTCTCCGCCGTCCCGAGAATCGTATAACCTAATGGATGAGTCCCATAAGAAGCTTTCGCTAATAAATCATGGACCAAGTCGTCAGGTGTATCTTCATACATCGAGATCTCTTCATAAATGACTCCCTTTTCTTTCTCCAGCTCCCCTTCATCAAAGGAAGAATGGAAGAACATGTCGGAAAGTACATCCATCGCTAGCGGCAAATGCTCATCGAGTACTTTGGCATAATAGCAAGTGTACTCTTTGGAGGTAAATGCATTGACATTCCCGCCAATTCCGTCAAATATCTCTGCGATATCTTTTGCTGAATGGCGCTCCGTCCCCTTGAACAGCATGTGTTCAATAAAGTGTGAGATGCCGTTTTGTTCTTGAGACTCATTACGTGAGCCAGTCTTTACCCAAATTCCGAACGTGACCGATCGAAAAGTAGGTATTTGTT
Organism: Paenibacillus chondroitinus NBRC 15376; assembly: GCF_004000765.1. Lineage (GTDB taxonomy): Bacteria > Bacillota > Bacilli > Paenibacillales > NBRC-103111 > Paenibacillus_E > Paenibacillus_E chondroitinus. The sequence continues at coordinate 297,785 of NZ_BILW01000003.1, forward strand.
CCATAACCACTCTCAAGCCATTATGTAAGCGATATTTGATCACTACGTTTCCTCCTCAAAATGAAGCCCGTAAAGTCCCATTTCCAAATTATACTTCCTCAGTCTAACAAAAATGTGCGAGCGACTCAACTTTGCAAGTTGGCCGCCACTCAGTTGACTATTTGGTTCGGATCTTCGACCCGTTTGGAGGAAAGCAATTCCGTTACCGTACCCATGGTTAATCCCTTATTTTTAATCATTCGGATCATCCCTGGCAGTGCGTCTCTGGAAGAAGGCGTTGGATGCATCAGAATAAGCGTGCCTGGCTCAACACTGGTGGAAAGCCGCTGCAGAATGCGATCTGCTCCGGGATTTTTCCAATCAATCGTATCAAAAGTCCATAATACCGTCTTTAGTTTAAACTCGGCCGCTACCTGAACCGTTTCTTGGTTAAAATACCCCGAAGGCGGGGCAAATAGTGTGTTATTCACGCCTAACTGCTGCTTCAGCAACTGCTCCGTTTTGGAGATTTCCTCCACAGCCTTACTTCGGCTGACGTTCCTCATATCCTTATGGGAATAAGCATGATTGGACAATTCATGACCTGCATTCTGGATCGTTTTCGCCATCTCAACATTTTTATTCAACCAAGAGCCATCGAGGAAAAATGTAGCGTGAACGTTTTCTTTGCGCAGCGTCTCCAAAATGCTCGGCAAATACTCATTCCCCCAAGCAACATTGATCATAAATGAGACCATAGGCTTTTTGGGATTGCCTTTATAGATGGGGTTTGGTCCCAGATCATCCAACTGGATACTAGGAGGAACTTCTTTCATGATGTAATTGATTTTGCCGGGTGTCAACTTGTGCTGAGCTAGTTTAAGCGTTTCAGGAATATCGACTTCGAGACCGTTATAACCAGGAATTGCTTTCCACACTGAATCTAATTTCGCATTGATCGGAGCAATTCTACGTTTTTCCGCCTCTTGTGTAATTGTATCTAATAAATTATTGCTTTTAGACGGAGTCGATTGAATTGGACCAGCAGCCGGCTCCATTGCAAAAACCGGAAGCGCTTCTTCGTCCTCCCAATCGGTCCCGAATACATAGGGACTTTGTCCACTTTTCACGGACTGAATATAAGCACCCACATTAGGGATAGTATCTAAGGCAAGCATAATCATAGCAAAAAAACTTCCAAGTAGAAGCCATTTCTTGTAGCGCATAGACCGGTCCCCCTTCTCCTCATGTCCTGAGTGTATGCAGAAAGGGACAAGAGTAGAACCGGGCATGTCCTGTCTTATGAAATAGCAAAAAAGAGACAGATTCATCTGACTCTTTATCCATAACTTCATCTATGAAAAAGGGACTTCACAAGTCACTCGGCTCTAGGTTTGAGCCGGGACTTGCGAAGTTAATGTAGCTTTGCGAGAAAGGTTTACTCTTCCTTGCTGGTCAATTTCCGTTACTTTGACAGTGATTTGATCGCCAACGTTAACGACATCTTCCACTTTCGCGACGCGCTCTGTGGAGATTTGAGAAATATGAACCAGACCTTCTTTACCTGGCAGGATCTCAACGAAAGCTCCGAATTTCTCAACGCGTTTTACAGTACCAAGATACGTTTCACCGACGATAACCTCACGCACAATACCTTCAATAATGGAACGTGCTTTTTCGTTCATGGCTTGATTCGAGGAAGCAATGAACACACGGCCATCTTGCTCGATATCAATTTTCACGCCAGTTTCTTCGATAATCTTGTTGATGATTTTACCGCCTGCTCCGATGACATCACGGATTTTGTCAGGATTGATGTTCATGGTCAAGATTTTCGGCGCATATTCGGAAAGAGTTTTCTTCGGTTCCGAAATGCGTGAAACCATTTTGCCTAAAATGTGCAAACGGCCTTCTTTGGCTTGCTGCAAAGACTGCTGCAGGATGCTGCGATCGATACCATCGATTTTGATATCCATTTGAAGCGCTGTAATCCCTTCAGCTGTACCCGCAACCTTGAAGTCCATATCGCCAAGATGATCTTCCATCCCTTGAATATCGGACAAAATGGAGAAATGGTCTCCGTCTTTAATCAGACCCATCGCAATACCAGCAACCGGTGCTTTAATTGGAACCCCAGCGTCCATAAGCGCTAATGTACTTGCGCAAATACTCGCTTGGGATGTGGATCCGTTGGATTCAAGGACCTCAGATACAAGACGAATCGTGTAAGGGAAATCGGTTTCGTTAGGAATGATCGGCTCTAAAGCTCTCTCCCCAAGCGCACCATGTCCAATTTCACGACGACCCGGCGGACGAAGCGGTCTTGCTTCACCTACGGAGAACGGAGGGAAATTATAGTGATGCATGAAGCGTTTCGTTTCTGTCAGATCCAAGCCGTCTAGAATTTGAACATCGCCTAATGCGCCCAATGTACAAACACTTAATGCTTGCGTTTGTCCACGTGTGAACAAGCCTGATCCGTGCGTACGCGGCAGCAAGTCAATATCGCAATCAATCGCGCGAATTTCTTCCAATTTACGTCCATCCGGTCTAACTTTATCATGCGTAATCAAACGGCGAACTTCTTCTTTGACGATATCATAAAGAGTTTCTTTCACATCGCCTAACAACTCAGGTGTTTCCGCATACAAAGCTGTAAAATGTTCTACCGCTTCAGCGTTCACAACGTCAATTGCTTCTTGTCTTGCATGTTTTTCGGAGATTTTGATGGCATCGACTAATCTAGCCTGCGCGAAGTCACGAACGGCTTTGCTTACATCAGCATCAACCGCATGGAGTTTCACTTCCATTTTCGGCTTGCCTGCGATTTCAACCAATTCTTCAATAACAGCAACAATTTTGCGGATTTCATCATGACCGTACATGATCGCTTCGAGCACGACGTCCTCGGATACTTCGTTGGCGCCTGCTTCAACCATCATGATTGCGTCTTTTGTTCCTGCAACAGTTAAATGAAGATCACTTTTCTCCGCAATTTCACCCGTTGGGTTGATTACGAATTGACCATCCACACGTCCAACAATGACACCACCAACAGGACCGTTGAAAGGAACATCCGAAATTGCCAGCGCTGCGGAAGTACCGATCATTGCCGCGATTTCCGGTGGACACTCTTGATCCACGCTCATCACCATGGACACGATTTGAACATCGTTACGGAAGCCTTCCGGGAAAAGCGGACGAATCGGACGATCCGTCAAACGGCTAGCAAGAATTGCCTTTTCACTCGGGCGACCTTCACGCTTAATAAATCCGCCTGGAATCTTACCTACGGAATATAGTCTTTCTTCATAATTGACAGTCAACGGGAAAAAATCCAGGTCTTTCGGTCCGCTGGATGCTGTAACTGTACTTAGCACAACCGTGTCACCATAGCGAACGGTAACTGCTGCATTGGCTTGTTTGGCAAGTCGGCCCGTTTCAAGAATGAACGGTTTACCGCCAAGTTCCATTTGTACCCTTTTCTCCATAAAATCCTCCTAAGGAAATTTCTTATTTATTATGTGTCTTGATACGCATTCACAGAAAAGGAGGTTAATACCTCAAACCTTTGACTCCGTATGTATCCAAAAACCTGCCTAGCACCTGAGTCATCCTCTAATTCTGCGTAGTGTCTAGTATTTCCTTCTTTTTCCGTTTTAAAAATACAAGAAAAAGCAACCTCGTTGCCACTCTCTGCGCAAGCTTTATCAAGCCCAGCAAAGGAGCAACAGGTTGCTTCTCATTGTCGGTTTTATCGACGCAAACCAAGCTTCTCGATCAAAGCACTATAACGGCTTACATCTTTGTTCTTCACGTAAGCAAGAAGCTTACGGCGTTGTCCAACCATTTTAAGCAAACCACGACGGGAGTGGTGATCTTTCTTGTGTGTACGAAGGTGGTTCGTAAGGTTTACAATGTTCTCAGTAAGGATTGCTACTTGTACCTCAGGTGAACCTGTGTCGGTATCGTGTACCTTGTGAGTTTGAATCAGTTGTGTTTTGCGCTCTTGTGTTAATGCCATGATTGTTCATCTCCTAAATTCTATTGTATCCCCATAAGCCTAGAAATCGCCGATGATAGCGTCTATCCAAGCTTAGGTTCATGCCAAGGGAATTGTCCTTTGGGCAACGTTAATCAGTATACCATAATCTCATAGTAGAAGTAAATGTTTGATTCGGTAGGATCTATTCTAATTTATTTTTTGCAGCTTCCGCATCCACCTTGATCTGCGTAATCAGCTCGTCAATAGACGAGAATTTACGCTCGGGACGAAGGAAAGCAATGAGTTCAACCTTCATTTGTTCGCCATAAATTTGCTCGGAAAAGTCAAATAAATGAGCTTCAAAAGATGGCTTCAACTCTCCAGTAGCAAAAGTCGGCTTTACGCCTATGTTCATGACGCCTTTATAGGTTTCCCCTTTGATTGAAGCTTTAATCGCATACACACCATTTGTAGGAACAACATAGGTCTCGTCCAATTGAAGATTAGCTGTTGGAAACCCTAGTTGTCTTCCTCGCTTCTCTCCATCTATCACGATGCCGCTAATGCTGTAGGGACGGCCAAGAAGTCTAGTAACTGTGTCAATATCCCCTTGTTGCAACGATTCACGAATGAGTGTAGAACTAACTTTTTCGCCGTCCATTTGAAAAGGTCTCACCACTTCTACAGAAAATTTCCCGTGACTCAATTCGCAAAGCGAATCCGGGTTGCCTTTGCCTTGATAGCCGAAAGTAAAATCAAAACCGCAAATGACGCTGTTCACACCTAGCCGATCCAAGACTTGATCCACGAATAGTTCCGGTGACAATCGCATTAGCGAAGCGTCGAAGGTCACAATATAAGTATGATTGACGCCCAGCGAGGCAAATATCTCCATCTTCTCTTTCATCGGCGTCAAAAGATCAATGTATTTATCCTGCCCCATTACCGATCTAGGATGCGGGTGGAAAGTCATGATGGCTGTCGGAAGATTCAGCTTTTTAGCAGTAAGCAAAGCTCGTCCAATGACCTCTCGGTGTCCAAGATGAACACCATCAAAATCACCTATAGCTACTACCTGCTCTCCGACAAAAACGCTCGGAGTATCAAAATCAATGGGATATGATATTGGTATTATTTGCATATAAGTTCAATTCACCTATCCATTTCAACCTGTCCCTGCTTGTAATGGGTTAAAGAAATACTTTTGAAGGGATCAGGATTTGGCCAGCGCTTTTCCATTCATAAAGCCCTAGGAACCTTTTATCCGGAGAATAAGCACGAAGCAAGGTTGGAGAACCCGCCGCTGCACCTGTAATGCGACTTTTAGCCACAGAAATGCGTTTTCCTTGCTGCGCATGAGTGGCTTCTTGGTCGGAAAGCTCAACCGAAGGTATATGAGAGATCGCCTGATCCATAGGAATCATACGCTCCTGTAACATACCTTGATCTTTCAATTCTTTGATTTGCTCAAAGGTAAGACACTGTTCCTGACGGATATTGCCTGTGGAAGTCCTGATCAAGCTGCTCATAACCGCAGGATACCCTAAAGCTTTCCCAATATCAACACAAAGTGTTCGAATATAGGTTCCTTTCGAGCAAGAAACACGGAAATGTATTTCCGGATGTTTTTGCTGCAAATCCATACGAAGTATGTCTAATTGATGGATCGTTACTTTGCGAGATTTGCGCTCGACTTCCTTGCCTTCGCGGGCCAGCTCATACAGCCGTTTCCCATCGATCTTTACTGCCGAGAACATAGGAGGAATCTGTTCGATTTCTCCTACAAAGCGAAGCAAAGCCTCGCGAACAACCGTTTCGTCCAATTGTACGAGAGAAACTTCTTCGAGCACATTGCCAGTCATATCTTCAGTATCTGTTGAAAGGCCAATTCGAAGAACGGCTTCATATTCCTTCGGCAAGTCCTGTATATATTCAACCATCCGGGTGGCTCGACCAATGCAAAGCGGCAGAACCCCTGTCACTTGCGGATCTAACGTTCCGGTGTGGCCAATACGTCTTATTCCAAGTATACCTCTAACTTTGGCTACTACATCATGTGATGTGAAGCCTTCCGGTTTCCAAACAGGCAAGATGCCTTCTAGCGTCATATCAGCTTGTTCCCTACTTCCTGAACCATTCTTGCTACCGCTTCTTCAATTGATCCTTGGATTGTGCAGCCTGATGCACGCACATGACCGCCTCCGCCAAGGGATTGAGCGATCGCTGCAACGTCGACAAGTCCTGAGGAGCGAAGACTTACTTTAATTACCCCAGGCGCTTTCTCCTTAAATAGCATACCCACTTCGACGCCTTCCACGTTACGAGGATAGTTCACCAGTCCATCTAAATCTTCGCTGGAAGCCCCAGTAGACTCCAAATCAGCTAAAGAGACTGCGAGCCACGCCAGTTTGCGGTCATGGGCAAACGAAAGGGTAGATAACGCCTTTTGAAGAAGAACGATTTGCGAATAGGTCACTCTCTCCAAAACTTGCTCGGCAATTTCGGAGCCCTGCACACCCAAAGCAAGTAGAGACGCTCCAATTTGCATAACTTCCGGTGAAGTATTCGAATAACGAAAACCGCCTGTATCCGTAAGCAAACCCGTGTAGATGCAGTCACCCATGGCCAAGTTCAAACTCATGTTCATATGTATGGCTAAATCATACAAGATTTGAACAGTCGCGGCCGCATCATGTTTAATCAAATGACACGAACCAAATCTATCATTGGTCGGATGATGATCAACATTGAGCAGCTTAGCTTGTTCATCAAAAAGAGTGCTGACCCTACCTATTCTGGAGAAATCAGCACAATCAACACTTATTATGGTCTTGTAACGTCTACTCGGTACTTCTTTGCTAAAATCAATTACCTGATCGCTTCCCCATAGATAGGAGAATTTAGAAGGCATAGGACCTTCGTTGATCATGGTAAAGGTCTTTCCTAGCTGATCCAGAAGCCAACCCATCGCGTATGTAGAGCTGGCGGCATCCCCATCCGGCTGGATGTGAGATACCACCAGGAAATCATCATGCTGCTCGATAAACTTAGCTGCTGTTTCCAGCTGCTGGCTGTATTCGGTGGCATGCATCATTCCATTACTCATACACTTGTATTTCCTTCCTGGTTTAGCTTATGAAACAAGTTCTCGATATGACTGCCATAATCGATAGACGCATCGAATTTGAACTGTAATTCCGGGATTTTCCGTAACCGAATTCGTTTGCCAAGCTCAGAACGGATGTAACCGGAACCTGCAGAAAGAGCCTTTAGTGTGGCCTCTTTCTGTTCATCCGTACCCATCACGCTTAGAAACACACGCGCTAAGGAAAGATCATTTGTTACTTCAACACCCGTAACGGTTAGGAAACCAATTCGCGGATCTTTTAACTCGGATTGAACGATTTGACTCAATTCTTTCTTGATTTGCTCGCTTACTCGACCTACACGCACTCTAGCCATTTGTTATCACCTCTCAACGGACTCCATGATGAAGGCTTCAATAATGTCGCCCTCTTTAATATCATGATAACGCTCCAGAGATATACCACATTCATAACCTTGTGCTACTTCTTTTTGGTCATCTTTAAATCGTTTCAAGGAATCAATTTTGCCTTCATGAACGACAATACCGCTGCGGATCAAGCGAGTTTGAGCATTACGAGCAATTTTACCCGAAATGACCATACAGCCGGCAATTGTTCCTGAACCCGTAATTTTGAATACGTTACGTACTTCAGCTTGACCAAGAACAACTTCTTTGAAGACAGGATCCAGCATGCCTTTCATCGCTTGCTCGATTTCTTCAATAACGTTGTAAATGATATTATGCAGACGAATATCAACTTTCTCTTGTTCTGCTGTTGATTTGGCAGCAGGCTCTGGACGAACGTTGAACCCGATAATGATCGCATTAGATGCCGAAGCAAGAATAATATCAGACTCCGTAATCGCCCCTACACCGTTATGCAGGATTTTGACGCGAACGCCTTCCACTTCGATCTTCTCAAGCGAGCTTTTCAGCGCTTCAACAGATCCTTGAACGTCACCTTTGATAATGACATTCAAATCCTTGATTTCGCCATCTTTGATATGCTTGAAGAGATCATCCAATGTCACGCGTGAATTTGCCGTCATTTCGGATTGACGCAGTGCGATGGAACGACGATCCGCGATATCTCTCGCTTTACGCTCATCTTCATACACCAAGAATGGATCTCCAGCTTGAGGAACATCGGTTAGACCCGTGATTTCGACTGGCGTAGAAGGGCCTGCTTCTTTCAAGCGTTTGCCCTTATCATTCACCATCGCTCTGATACGGCCGAAGTGAACGCCAGCAACGAAGCTATCTCCCACTTTAAGCGTACCATGTTGAATCAGGACACGAGCCACTGGGCCTCTTCCTTTATCCAACTCAGCTTCAATAACTGTTCCTCTTGCACGTTTGTTCGGGTTAGCTTTGTACTCTTGTACTTCCGCTACGAGCAGGATCATCTCTAAGAGATTCTCAAGTCCGATACGTTGTTTCGCGGAAATTTCGCAGAAAATGGTATCGCCGCCCCACTCCTCCGGAACCAATTCATAAGCTGTAAGAGCCTGTTTGATTTGGTCAGGATTAGCGCCTTCTTTATCAATTTTGTTCACAGCAACAATGATTGGAACGCCAGCCGCTTTAGCATGGCTAATCGCTTCTACGGTTTGTGGCATTACGCCGTCATCTGCAGCTACGACAATAATCGTAATATCCGTTACTTGTGCACCGCGGGCACGCATCGTTGTAAATGCTTCGTGACCAGGTGTATCCAAGAACGTGATTTTTTTATGGTTAACTTCAACTTGGTACGCACCGATGTGCTGCGTAATTCCGCCTGCTTCGCCTTCCGTAACGCTTGTTTTACGAATAGCATCAAGAAGTGTTGTTTTACCATGGTCAACGTGACCCATAATTGTAACAACCGGTGGACGCTCAAGCAGATCTGCCTCATCATCCACTTCTTCAATCGTCTCGAAGTTGTCTTCTTCGACTTTAATTTTAATCTCAACTTCAACGCCGAATTCAGTTGCAATCAATTGAATAGCGTCCAAATCAAGTTCTTGGTTGATTGTCGCCATTGTTCCAAGGAACAACAGTTTTTTGATAACTTCAGAAGCATCTTTGTGGAGCAATTTGGCTGTTTCACCAACCGTCATGCTGCCGCGAACGATGATTTTCTTAGGTGTGTTATCAATCTTTTCTTTCTTAACCGTTTCTTGTTGATATCTGCCACGGTTGTTACCACGTTGGTTGCCACGGTTGTTGCCGGATGGCCCGCGGTTACCGCCAGAGCGGTTATCATCAAAACGTTTAGGTGTTGGTTTGGATTTCTTAGTAGTAATTACGCCAGCCTTTGCTGCTGCATCATCCAATTCAGCTGCTGTTGCTCCAACATGGAACTGCGGTTTAGCTTCCTGAATAACAGGTCTTCCGCTTTGGTTATTGTTACGGTTGTCAAAAGGTTTGTTTTGACGATTCGGTCCTGTACTGCGGTTAGGACTTCCACCTTGCGGACGGCCGCTGTTTGCGCTTTGTCCGCCACCGGCAGATGCGCCTGCACCTTGGTTCGGACGGGATCCCGCATAGTTGCTATTCGTGCGAGGAGCTCCGCCTTGGCCTTGGCCTTGGTAGGAACCTTGACCGCTCGGACGTTGGCTGTTATATCCGCCTGATGATCCACCACTTGGACGTCCATCGTTGGAACGGAAGGGAGGTCTGTCACCAGAGCGTTGTCCTTGACCTTGGCCTTGATAGCCTTGGCCACTTGGACGTTGTCCGCCTTGCGAAGATCCTTGATAGCCGGAGCGTTGCCCGCCTTGTGATGACCCTTGACCGCTTGGGCGTTGTCCGCCTTGGCCTTGGTAACCCGTACGTTGTCCACCTTGGCCTTGACCGCTTGGACGTCCGCCTTGCGAAGATCCTTGACCACTTGGGCGACCATCACGTTGGGGTTGGGAAGGGCGACTTGTCGCACTAGGTGTAGCTTGCGTTGTCGATGGCTGAGGTGTCACTGCACCACTAGCTGTTTGGTTGGCTGATTGTTCTGAAGAAGCAACAGGCTTGGAAGCCCCCGTTGCTGCACCTTTATTCTCTTGTGCTGGAGCCTGCGATGCAGGATTCTGATTCGTCGTCGATGAACTCACATTTCCTCCGTCCGTAGCTGCTCGTTTGGCAGCCGCATTAGCTTTTATATCACGGAAAAATTTCTCCACGGAACTAACCGCGTCATTTTCCATTACACTCATATGATTGTTAACAGGTATATTTAAACGTTTGAGAATGGTGATAATTTCTTTACTGCTCATATTGAGCTGTTTGGCGTATTCGTATACGCGGGTTTTATCTTTATTATCTTGTTGTTTATTGGTCAATATGTTCCACCTCCGCAGGATTTTCTTGACTTTTCTGCAGCATCTGCGCGAAGCCTCCGTCCAATACACCTATGGTGACACGCATCTCTTTACCAATGCTGCGGCCCAATTCATACTTCGTTCCAATTTCCATAAGAGTCACCCCATAAAATTGGCATTTATCCTGAAATTTCTTCCGTGTATTAGCCGAAGCATCCTCCGCCATAATGACAAGTTTGGCTTCTCCCGAACGAATGGCTTTAAAGACGCCTTCATCGCCGGTAACAAGCTTTCCTGCCCGCATCGCCAGACCCAACTGGTTAAAAAATTTAGGATTCATCTTCGGAGTCCTCCTCTTTGGAGGAGAGGAATTCATCTTCAACCCGAATAAAATCTTGTTCCAGTTGGTCATAAATATCAGCGCTTACGGCATGCTTAAGTGCTCGATCCAAGGCTTTGCTTTTCTTTGCCAATTTAAAACAAGAAACTTTACCGCATAAGTAGGCACCGCGCCCGGATTTTTTCCCTTTGAGATCAATGAGAATGTCATCTTCAGGCGTTTTGACGACGCGGATCAATTCCCTCTTCGGCATCATCTCCTGGCAGGCCACGCATTTTCTCAGAGGGACTTTTCTCTGCTTCATTCCGATCACCCCTTGCTTCCAAACAAAAACTTAATCGATACTGACTGAATCTTGATGCATTTCTTCTGTATAAGTTTTCACTCGGCCAAATTCTTGTTCCGCTTGTGTTTCACTCTTAATGTCGATTTTCCAGCCTGTCAATTTAGCTGCTAGGCGAGCATTTTGCCCTTTGATGCCAATGGCTAATGAAAGTTGATAGTCTGGAACAATGACGCGTGCCATCTTTTCATTTTCATGAATTTGAACTTCAAGAACTTTGGAAGGGCTTAGCGCATTGGCCACGTACTCTTCCACGCTTTCCATCCAACGAACAATGTCGATTTTCTCGCCGCGCAGCTCAGTGACAATCGTTTGAACACGTAACCCTTTGGGTCCAACACAGGAACCTACCGGGTCAACCTCAGCATTGCGTGAGTGAACAGCGATTTTGGAACGGAATCCTGCTTCGCGGGCCACCGAACGAATTTCGACGACACCGTCAAAAATTTCTGGAACTTCAAGTTCAAACAAACGTTTAAGCAAACCGGGATGCGTACGGGACAAAATAATTTGCGGCCCTTTAGTTGTATTCTCCACTTTGGTGATATACGCTTTAATCCGATCGCCTTGCTTAAATTTGTCTGTTGGCATGAGTTCTGTTAAAGGCAGCACAGCCTCAACTTTACCTAAATCAACATAAATGTTGCGTTGGTCTTGACGCTGAAGAATACCTGTAACAATATCTTCCTCTTTGTCGATAAAAGCATTGTAAATGAGTCCTCGCTCAGCTTCACGAATACGCTGTGTTACGACCTGTTTGGCTGTTTGAGCAGCAATTCTACCAAAATCGCGAGGCGTAACTTCGATTTCAACGATATCATCCAGTTGATAATTTGGATTAATTTCACGCGAAGCGTGGAGTGAAATTTCCAATCTTGGATCGAGTACTTCCTCAGTTACGGTTTTGCGTGCAAAAACCTTGATGAGACCCGTATGACGGTTGATATCTACGCGCACATTTTGTGCGGTGTTGAAATTACGCTTATAACTTGAAATCATCGCTGCTTCAATTGCATCGATAAGTAACTCTTTAGAGATACCCTTCTCACGTTCAATTTCCGACAGCGCTTCGATGAAATCCGTGTTCATTTGAACTGAGTCCCCCCTTTCAATAAGTAACGGTCACTAAAAAACGATAGCTAAACGAGCGCTTGCTACCTTAGTGAACGGAATAGTAACTTTCTTTTTGCCAATTTCAATGATGAGATCTTGTTCGTCAAAGGATACCAGTAATCCTTCAAACTCCTTGGAGCCCTCGATCTGCTCATAGGTCGTAACAAATACGTGACTGTTCACGGCCTTGTAATAATCTTGCGTCTTCTTCAATGGGCGTTCAGCCCCTGGTGAAGAAACCTCCAAGAAATAAGCATCAGCAATCGGATCCTTCTCATCCAATTGAACACTAAGGTATTCACTGATGCGGCCGCAATCATCTATATCAATTCCGCCTTCTTTGTCAGCGTAGACACGAAGGAACCAATTGCTGCCCTCTTTGACATATTCAATATCCACGAGTTCAAATCCATTTTGATCAATGAAATCCTTCAGCATGTCCTCTATGACGGATTTGATGTGTGCTTGTGTAACCACAGATAAATGTACCTCCTAAATTGACTTTCCCCTAGTCATAACCCGAAAAGTCCTATATCAAAATGTAAAGAGTGGGTTTCCCCACTCTTTAATCACAAGATGATATCCTCATTATTGCCAATAAAAATTATACCATAACCAATCTTTGCATTACAATAGCAAACTTGTTAATGATTTTCACTTGACAGCTAACTTCTCTATTACACTATGCAATGAAATTTAGAATAGTGACAACTGATTCGATTCCGGCATACCTCGGAAACATCCCATCGCCGATAATAGCTCGATCACGGTTTTGGAAGCTTTCGAACGATTCTGGAAATCCTCGATGGAGAGGAAATCGCCTTCGTCCTTGGCAGCCGCAATATTTTTCGCTGCGTTCTCGCCAATCCCGGACAAAGCGGCAAATGGAGGAATCAATGAGTTGCCATCAATCGTAAATCGCGTAGCATGCGAACGGTAGATATCAATTGGCTTGAAGCTGAAACCACGAGACGTCATCTCCAGCGACATCTCCAGGATGGAGACCATGGCTTTTTCTTTCGGTAACGCCTGAAACCCTTTTTCCTCAATTTCAATCAGGCGTTTCAAGATCGCGTCATACCCTTGGCACAACAATTCGAGATCGAAGTCGGCCGCACGAACACTAAAGTAAGTGGCGTAGTAAGCAATTGGATGATATACCTTGAAGTATGCTGTACGAACAGCGGAGATAACGTAAGCAGCAGCATGCGCTTTTGGAAACATATATTCAATCCGTTCACAGGACTCAATATACCAAGCAGGTACATTACACCGCTTCATCTCTTCTTTCCATTCGTCCGTTAGACCTTTACCTTTACGTACACTCTCAGTAATTTTAAAGGCTAAGCCCGCATCCATTCCAGCTTTATATATTAAGAATAACATGATATCGTCCCGACATCCAATTACGGTCTTAATATTGCAAATTCCTTTTTTGATCAGTTCTTGAGCGTTACCTAACCAAACACCTGTCCCGTGAGACAGTCCGGAAATTTGCAGTAAGTCGGCAAACGAGCTCGGTTGCGTTTCCTGAAGCATCTGACGCACAAATTTCGTCCCCATTTCCGGAACGCCATATGTAGCAACCGGTGAACGAATCTGGTCCGGAGTTACGTTAAGTGCTTCTGTTGAGTTAAAAATACTCATCGCCTTAGGATCATTCATCGGAATGGTTGTCGGATCTATGCCCGTCAAATCCTGCAGCATCCTCATCATCGTGGGATCGTCGTGTCCCAGAATATCCAGTTTGAGCAAATTGGCATCGAAGGCGTGATAATCAAAATGTGTTGTTTTCCATTCTGAATTCTTATCATCTGCGGGGTATTGCACTGGCGTAATGTCATCAACTTCCATGTAATCAGGGACTACAACAATTCCCCCTGGATGCTGGCCCGTGCTGCGCTTAACCCCAGTACAACCGGCAGCCAATCGATTCAGCTCAGCGCCCCGCCATTTCTGGCCCTGCTCTTCTTCATATTTTTTTACAAATCCGAAGGCGGTCTTCTCCGCAACGGTACCAATGGTACCCGCACGGAAAACACATCGTTCACCGAAAATTTCTTTCGTGTAGTTATGGGCAATCGGCTGATATTCACCCGAGAAGTTCAAATCGATATCGGGAACTTTATCCCCTTTAAATCCAAGGAAAGTTTCGAAAGGAATGTCATGTCCGTCTCCTCGTAGGTTACCGCCACAATTCGGGCATATCTTGTTAGGGAGGTCAAATCCACTCGGAACGCTGCCGTCCAGGAACCACTCACTGTGCTGACATGAGGCGCATATATAGTGCGGAGGCAGCGGATTAACCTCAGAAATCCCTAGCATCATGGCAACTACGGAAGATCCGACAGATCCCCTTGAACCTACGAGGTAGCCGTCTTTATTCGATTTTTTAACCAACCGTTCCGAGATCAAATAGTTCGCAGAGAAACCGAATTTAATAATTGGAACAAGCTCTTTTTCCAACCGGGCAACGATCACCTCTGGAAGTTCTTCGCCATAAATACTTTTCGCCGTTGAGTAACAGGTGTTTCGAATTTCATCGTCCGCACCTTCAATAATTGGCGTAAACAATTTATCCGGGAAGAGCTCAATCGCTTCGAACCGATCTGCCAGTTCATTCGTGCTGCGAACAACAACCTCAAAGGCTTTCTCTTCGCCCAAAAACTTAAACTCTTCCAGCATCTCTTTGGTGGTGCGGAAGTGAGCATCCGGCTTCTTCATCGATTTCAGCGGGCTAAACCCAGTAATCCCATTAATCGTAATGTCCCGGCATACTTTCTCCCGAGGATGCAGGTAGTGCACATTTCCTGTCGCAATGACCGGCTTGCCTGTTTTATAACCAATTTCACAGACGCGGCGTACGGCATTCTCAAGGTCCTCAACACTGCCGACAAGCCCTTTTTCAACCAAATGCATATTGTAGCTGACCGGCTGGATTTCCAAAATATCATAGAACTCTGAAACTTGTTCAGCTTCTTCAATCGTTTTATTAAGAACAGCCTCAAAAAACTCGCCTTTTTCACAACCGGAAGTGATGAGAAGCCCTTCTCTTAATTCGACTAACACGCTCTTCGGAATCGTAGCGCCTCTTTGTAAATAGGTCGTATGGGATAAAGAGATAAGTTTGAATAAGTTCTTTTTGCCAACCGCGTTAAGCGCATAGATGCAGCAATGGAAAGGTCGTTGATTCGACAAATCTTTGCCGACATAATCATTTAGTTTAGCAAGACTCGTTATTTGTCGATCATTCGCTTCATTAATTAAATGATAGAGCACAAATCCCAAAGCAATGGAGTCATCGATCGCGCGGTGATGATTATCCAAGCTAACTTTGAATTTATCGGATAAGGTATTCAAACGGTGATTCTTCATGGATGGGAACAAAAATCTCGCCAGCTCCAATGTATCTAATACAGCGTTGGTAACCTCCGGCAAACCCATCCGCTGCAAATTGGCTTGAAGGAAACCCATATCAAAGCGCGCGTTATGAGCTACAAGCACGGAATCGCCGATAAATTCAATAAACTTCGGAAGCTCCACCTCAATATCAGGAGCTCCAACCACCATGTCATCTGTAATATTCGTTAATTGCTGAATGTTATAAGGGATTTTCTCATGCGGATTAATGAACGTTGCAAAACGGTCGATTTCCTTGCCATCCTGCATTTTAACTCCAGCAAGCTCGATGATACGGTTATTCGTAACGGATAAACCGGTGGTCTCGACGTCGAAAATGACATATGTCGCCTGCTTCATGTCCATATCCCTGCCATTCATAACGATTGGTACAGAGTCATTGACTACGTTAGCTTCAACGCCATAAATCACTTTAATCCCGTGTTTTTTGGCGGCTTTCCCCGCATCAGGGAAACATTGAATATTGCTGTGGTCCGTAACGGCAATGGCTTTGTGACCCCATTTAGCCGCCATTTTCACATATTGATCAATAGGCGTTAAAGCATCCATCGTGCTCATCGTCGTATGCAAGTGGAACTCAACACGCTTCTCAGCAGCATCATCCATGCGATCTTTTGGCGCCATCACTTCAGTCAAATCGTTTGGAATCATTACGAGCTCAGGGATTTGCATGAATCGGTCATATTCAACCTTGCCTCTGGCTCTGATCCATGTTCCGTTCTGAAGCAAACTCATAATCTTCACGTCATCTTTGGTTTTCGCGAAAACTTTCATCGCCATTGAATCTGTAAAATCCGTTACGTTAAAACTATACAACGTGTTGCCGTTTCTTAATTCCTTAACCTCTAAGCCAAATACCGTTCCTTGAACAGTAATTTTCTTCTCTTCTTCTTTAATATCCTTCAGCGGAGTCGGTACTTCCTTGATCTCATATCCCATTACGAGCTTCAAATCATCCGGTAAAGAAGATTCTTCTTCCATGTCAATCGACATCATGATTTCTTGTGTAATCGTCTTCTCGCTTTGCTCACGCTGCTTGGCAAACTTTTCATATTCCGTTTCGACATCGGCTGAATCGCTGATCGCATATTTAACCGTCAATTCCGTTTGGAAATAGTTATGGAAAAAGTCTCGAATAAAGGTATCAATATTCTTTTTCTTCGCAAGCTCCAGGCCAATCGCATCCAGCATAATGAGGGATAGGACTTGCCCTTGCACTTCAAATTTGGCTTTAGCCATCCAGCCATTAATGGACGGCACTTCGCGCTGCAGCCATTCCATAAATAAGCTCCAGTATTCATCTACCAAAGCAGCCGGCTCCGCCCCTTCAAACTTCCAAATAAAACGAATCTTCGCGATTTGCGCGAATTTTTCTTGAATCATTTTACAAAAAGAGCGGTAAATGTTCTGAGGCACTAAGTCATTTTTCACCAAATAAAAAGTCCAGTCGCGGTTTTTCCGACTAATCTCTACTTGATCGATATAACCTTCTGTAAAAAATGATCGCACGATATCGGCAGGAATCTCAGCTTGCTGCATCAAAAGCTCAAAGCGATTCCGTTTATCCGCCAAATTACTCATGAACAGCCTCCCCATAAAAATACGAAGGGCAATGGATGACTTGCCTCCATTTGCCCTTATTGTAGTAATTAGTAACTGCGGCCAAATACAACCGTATGTTTCGCAGCATCGCCGCAAACCAAACATGTTGACTTCGTTTCTGAAGGTGTGAAAGGAATATTACGGCTTGTCGCACCCGTTTCTTGCTTCACTTGTTCCTCGCATGCATTGGAACCGCACCATCCAGCTAAAGCAAAACCACGTTTTGTTTCAAGGAAAGTTTTGAATTCATCAATAGAATCCACGGCAATGTAGTGCTCGTCACGGAACTGCTTGGCTTTATCATACATCTGCTGATGAATCTCAGCAAGTAAATTTTGAACTTCTTCGACAAAATTCGCTTGTTGCACGGTTTTCTTCTCTCCACTTACTCGGGAGACAAGAACAACCTGCCCGTTCTCCATATCGCGTGGTCCCAATTCAACACGGATCGGTACGCCGCGCATTTCATATTCATTGAATTTCCAGCCTGGACTTTGATCAGCACGATCGTCCACTTTCACGCGGACACCTGCTTTTTTAAGATCAGCGTACAACTCGTCTACTCGTGCGATAACTTGATCCCGCGTTTTTGGAGGACCGATTGGAATCATGATAACTTGTGTTGGAGCGACTTTTGGCGGAAGAACCAAACCTCTGTCATCTCCATGAACCATGATCAACGCCCCGATTAGACGCGTACTTACGCCCCATGATGTGGTGTGCGCAAATTGATGCTGATTCTCGCGATCTAGGAATTTGATATCAAAAGCAACAGCGAAATTCGTACCCAGGTAGTGAGAGGTACCCGCTTGTACAGCTTTTCCGTCTTTCATCATCGCTTCAATCGAGAAAGTATCAATCGCCCCAGCGAATTTCTCAGAAGGCGTTTTCTGTCCAACAATGACCGGAATAGCCAAGAAATCTTCTGCAAATTGACGATAGACGTCTAACATTTGCATCGTTTCACGGCGAGCATCCTGCTCATCCTCATGTGCCGTGTGCCCTTCTTGCCATAGGAATTCAGTTGTACGCAGGAATGGCAACGTACGTTTCTCCCAACGAACCACATTCGCCCATTGATTGATCAGCAAAGGCAGATCACGGTAAGAATTGATCCATTCGGAGTACATATGTCCAATCATCGTTTCGGAAGTAGGCCGAATCGCCAAACGTTCTTCCAGCTTCTCCCCGCCTGCTTCTGTAACCCATGGCAGTTCCGGATTAAAGCCCTCTACATGCTCTTTTTCCTTTTGGAAAAAGCTCTCTGGGATAAATAAAGGGAAATAGGCGTTCCGATGTCCTGTTTCTTTGAATTTGCTGTCCAACTCACGTTGAATGTTTTCCCAAATTTCGTAGCCGTCCGGCTTAAACACGATACAACCGCGTACCGGAGAGTAGCTCATCAGATCCGCTTTTTTGATCACATCTATGTACCAACGGGAGAAATCTTCTCCCTGTGGTGTAATCTCTTTAACAAACTGCTTATCGTTTGACATAAACCCTCCTAGATCATTAGAACTATCCCTTAATTAAACGTAAAATATCATTATACGTTACAGCTACCATTAGCAGCATAAGCAGCGCAAACCCAACAAAGTGAACCATACTCTCACGATTCGGATCAATTGGCTTGCCGCGAAGCGCTTCTAGTCCCATAAACAATAATCTGCTTCCATCCAAAGCAGGGATCGGCAGAAGATTAAATATCCCGAGATATAAACTTAATGTAGCCATCCACGAGAGGAAAACAGTGATTCCCATTTGTGCAAATTGGGCAGAAACTTGAGCTGTTCTAACCGGACCGCCTAAATCATCAAGTTTAAATTGCAGCATCACTAGCTTCTGCAGACCCGTTACGATTCCGATTGTTGTCCCAACAACTTGCTCATAGGTTCCAGTTATTACTTCACTGAATGAAGCACTTCTCCGGTCTCCTGAGATCACAACACCCAGCTTCCCTGATCCTGCTTCCGTTTCTGGTGTTACTTGCAGAGTCAGCGGATTCCCGGCGCGGTCAATAACCCAAGTCATTGGCTTCCCAGCAGATGATTGAATCGTTGTTACCAACTTCTCGCGGTCACTCCCAATCGGCTGATTATCAATCGAAATGATAATATCGCCTTTTTGCAACCCGGCTTTCTCCCCTGCCTTACCCGCAAGCACAGAATCCAACTTTACATTCGTAAAGACACCGGACATGATGACAACGATTAGAAATAACACGATCGCCAAAAGAAAGTTCATCACAGGTCCCATAACAATCGCAATCGCTCGCTTACCAACGGTTTTCGATCCGAATTGCCGATCATACGGTGCAATCTGTGTTTCAACTCCCTTGGTAACCATCATCGCTTCTCGGTCGACGGGATAGGTTACTCTTTCTCCATCCACATCGAGTGAAACTTGAAGTGTTCTTTCAAGATCGATATGTTCCACAACACCCAAAATGACATTGGAGCGTCGGTCTAATTGATCGAGAAAAAGGGAGGACACTTCATTTTGTTTATTTAATTTAATAGCAATGGTTTGTCCAGGATTCACTTGAACAATTTCCGGATCTTCTCCGGCCATACGAACAAAACCACCGATGGGCAGTAAGCGAAGCGTATACCGAGTTTCCCCTTTTTTATATGAGAAAATCTTGGGTCCAAAACCAATGGCAAACTCTCTAACTAAGATGCCTGCGCGTTTTGCAAAGTAAAAATGACCCCATTCATGAATCGATACAAGAATGAAAAACATCAAAATAACTTTCAATCCAACTTCTATGGCTGACAAGTCGTATTTCCTCCTTCATGGACAGCATGTTCTTAGATTACCATTATTGAACCGCTGAATACAAGCTATGCCTGTTTAGCACAGTATACGGCAATGGAGAATGAATTAGACGTACCTGCAACCAGAGAAAAAAAGAGCCGAGCCACACTCACTGACTTAAGCTCTTAACACATTAAAATTGAATAGAATCCGCATAAGATCTAGCCCACAGGTCCTGTTCATGTATGAGCTCCAGTGCAGGATTAGCATATGACTCATGCTTCTGAAGAGCTGCTTCAATAACTTGCTCGATTTGTAAAAATGTAATTTCCCCTTTGAGGAACCGAGCTACGGCAATCTCATTGGCAGCATTGAAAACCGTCGGTGTCGTTCCACCTTGTCTACCGCTCTCATATGCCATCCGCAAACACGGATATCTGGTATAATCCATTTCGCGGAAGTGCAATTTGCCAATTGCAGCCAGATCAAGCTTCTTGGTCGGTGTCACGAATCGGTCAGGATACGTTAAGGCATATTGAATCGGCACGCGCATGTCCGGATTGCCTAGCTGAGCAATAATGCTGTTGTCAACAAACTCAACGTAGGAGTGAATGACGCTTTCCGGATGAATCAACACATCAATTTGATCATAGGAAAGGTCGAATAACCAGTGCGCTTCGATGACCTCAAAACCTTTATTCACCATCGTGGCTGAATCGATTGTAATCTTTGCTCCCATCGACCAATTCGGATGCTGTAGAGCTTGTTCAACTGTAACGCCTTCTAACTCTGCGCGCGTACGATCACGGAAAGAACCACCGGATGCTGTTATCGTAATTTTGGAAACCTGCGCAATGTTCTCGCCATTTAAACATTGATAAATCGCAGAATGCTCACTATCAATAGGCAGTACAGCGACACCTTTTTTACGTACAGCTTCGGTTACAATGTGCCCTGCACTCACTAAAGTTTCCTTGTTGGCAAGACCGATGTGTTTACCAGCATCAATGGCAGCAAGTGTGGGTTTTAAACCTTGACTTCCTACCAGTGCAGTAACAACTAAATCAGCGTCAGTTGCCGCGGCTACTTCAATTAGACCATCTTCACCATATACAACCTTCGTCCCTGCCGGCACGTTCAGCTGAACCTCATGCGCCAACTCCTTCGTTGCCACGGAGACGAGTTTCGGTTTAAACAGGTTCACTTGCTCGATCAATAATTTTGTATTATATCCACCAGATATAGCTTCAACTTGAAATTTCTCTGGTGCGTGTTGAATGATGTCCAAGGTCTGTGTACCGATAGACCCCGTTGATCCTAAAATGGCAATCCGTTTCATGACTAAGCACCTCGCCCATGACAATTACATAGGTATTATTCCGATCAAATAAACAAATGGAAACACAATTAGCCAACTATCCATCCGATCCAGCACACCGCCGTGACCGGGGAGTAATGTTCCCGTATCTTTGATTCCTTTTACACGCTTATAGGCAGACTGAATCAAGTCTCCTACTTGACCAACAACGGCAATAATAAAACCAAGACCCAGCGCTTTGCCAAAACCGAGTAAATCCGGAGCAAACCAAGCGAATATGAACGCCGCGATCATCGAGATGACAACGCCGCCTATTGCGCCTTCAATGGATTTCTTAGGGCTAATTTGCGGCCACAGAAGGTTTTTGCCCAGTTTGGAACCAACGAAATAGGCGCCTGAATCCGAGGCCCATATACAAACGAAAACAAGAATTGTCCAAAACAAGCCATGCTCCGCTAAACGTGCTGCAATCATATAATAGAAGCCAAAAGCAATATAGACGACGCCTAACAAAATGACCGAAACCTGATCGATGGTAATTTTATTTTTCGAAGCTACCGTTATAAATAAAAGTAAGAACATAGCAAACCAGATGATCGCACTTGTAGAAATTGGAGAACTGATTCCGACGAATTTCCAAGGTATTGTTATGTACAACAGTGCAATTAATCCAACAGCGCTTGTTAACTTATACTTCATGTAGCCATTCATCTGCAAATATTCCCGGTAGCCAAGAATCGAGAGCAATACGATTAATCCGGCATACCAGTATCCGCCTAAAACTAATAACGTAATAAAAACGAGCCCAGCAATAACGCCTGTGACGATCCTTTGTTTCAAGTTGAATCCTCCTAGATG
Organism: Paenibacillus chondroitinus NBRC 15376; assembly: GCF_004000765.1. Classification (GTDB taxonomy): domain Bacteria; phylum Bacillota; class Bacilli; order Paenibacillales; family NBRC-103111; genus Paenibacillus_E; species Paenibacillus_E chondroitinus. The sequence goes on from NZ_BILW01000003.1 coordinate 319,884, forward strand.
AACAACTTCAAATCCGGCAGCAATTCGTTAAACAACCGTCACCGTTTAGGAGAAATCGAAAGGATGTCTTACAGTCCTCCGTATCTTCTCCCACGGCGTTGGTATTCCGCGATGGCCTGCAAAAATAAAGATTCTGTAAACTCCGGCCAATAAGCCTCAGTAAACCAAAGCTCTGAATAAGCCAATTGCCACAACAGAAAATTGCTAAGTCTCAACTCACCGCTCGTGCGAATTAACAAATCGGGATCTGGTAGATCTGAAGTAAGCATATACGATGAAAAACGAGTTTCGTCCAGCTCTTCGGTCTGCAGTTTGCCGCTTTGAACATCACGAATCATATCCTGCACACCAGCAATCATTTCTTTACGTCCACCATAGTTTAAGGCAAAGTTCAAAATGAGTCCTGTATTATTTTTCGTCCGTTCGATAGCGCCCTCTATCGCGTTTAGCGTATAGTCAGGCAAACCATCCTTCCAACCTGTCATACGGATACGGACATTGTTCTCGATTAGTTCTTCAATTTCCAAAGGAAAAAACTCTTGGGGAAGCTTCATTAGAAATTCCACTTCTTCCTTGGGTCTCTTCCAATTTTCTGTTGAAAAAGCATACATCGTCAATACTTTAACACCGATCTCATTAGCTGCCATCGTAATTTTCTTAACATTCTTCATGCCGGAATGGTGCCCGGCTACACGCGGCAAGCCTCTTTGTTTTGCCCAGCGGCCATTTCCGTCCATAATGATAGCGACATGCGCTGGCACTTTGTCCAATTCAATTTGTGGTCTAGCTGTAGATGCTTGCTGATCTTTCATTCCAAACCATTGCTTAAATCGCTTGAGCACTGTTGTTCCTCCCAACTAGGGAAAGATGAAAAACCCCCAGCGACTACCCGGGGGCATATCTATCTTATACTTCCATGATTTCTTTTTCTTTAGCAGCCAAAACTTTTTCAACTTCGGCTACGAATTTATCCGTAAACTTCTGGATATCTTCCTGATGTTTACGCGACTCATCTTCAGAGATACCAGCTTTTTCAAGCTTTTTGATCTCATCGTTCGCATCGCGGCGAATATTGCGAATCGCCACTTTAGCTTCTTCACCGAATTTTTTCGTCATTTTAACGAGATCCGTACGACGCTCTTCGGTTAGAGCGGGAATGACAATACGAATAACAGTTCCATCATTGGATGGTGTCAGTCCTAAGTCAGACTTCATGATTGCTTTCTCTATAGAGGACATGGAGCTTTTGTCCCATGGTTGAATAAGCAAAGTACGTGAATCAGGTGTAGTTAAATTCGCAAGTTGATTCACCGGTGTCATTGCTCCGTAATATTCTACTTGAATACGATCCAACAAAGAAGGCGTAGCACGACCTGCACGAAGTGTAGTCAAGTCTCTTTTAAGTGCGCCGATGGCTTTGTCCATCCGGTCTTCTGCGTTCTTTTTCACTGCTTGTGGCATCGATTAGACACTCCCTTTAACTGTAGTCCCAATTTTCTCGCCAAGGACCACTCGTTTAATATTCCCTTTTTCTGTAATGTTGAACACCACCAACGGGATGTTGTTATCCATACATAGGGAAGAAGCGGTGGAGTCCATGACACCTAAATTATTACTGATAACTTCCATATACGTCAACGTTTCGAATTTCTTAGCTGTTGGATCTTTGAATGGATCTGCGGAGTAAACGCCATCCACTTTATTTTTAGCCATGAGAATGACTTCCGCTTCAATTTCAGCTGCTCGCAAAGCTGCTGTCGTATCTGTTGAGAAGTATGGATTCCCTGTGCCTGCTGCGAAAATAACAACTCTCGCCTTTTCCAAGTGACGAATTGCTTTTCTACGAATATAAGGTTCGGCTACTTGCTGCATCGTAATGGAGGACTGAACTCTTGTTGGCACATCAATATTTTCCAAGGCATCCTGCAGGGCCAAGGAATTCATGACGGTCGCAAGCATCCCCATATAGTCTGCTGTTGCACGATCCATTCCTTTTTCACTGCCGGCGATTCCACGCCATATGTTACCGCCACCTACTACGATAGCAACTTCCACGTTCAATTCAACAACGTCTTTCACTTGCTGGGCGATGGAGGTGATGACTTCTGAATCAATGCCGTACCCTTGCTGTCCTGCCAGAGCTTCGCCGCTCAATTTGAGCACTATTCTTTTATAAAAAGGTTGACCCAACTTGTATAACCTCCGTTTCCATGCATAAACAAACTTATTGGCTAAAAAAGAAGGAACACCAAGTGTTCCATCTTTTTGAAAGAGCTATTATAGTTTAACTTGGGACATAACTTCTTCAGCGAAGTTTTCTTGTTTTTTCTCAAGGCCTTCACCAAGAGCAAAACGTACGAAGCGGCGGATCGAGATGTTCTCACCGATTGTTGCGATTTTCTCGTTCAACAATTGCTCGATTGTTTTGTCTGGATCTTTAACGAAAGATTGCTCCATCAAGCAATACTCTTCATAGTATTTACCGATGCGGCCTTCAACCATTTTGTCAACGATTTTCTCAGGCTTGCCTTCGTTCAAAGCTTGGTTGCGAAGGATTTCTTTTTCTTTTTCCAATGCTTCTGTAGGTACTTCTTCACGACGCACATAAGTTGGGCTTGCAGCCGCGATGTGCATTGCGATGTCTCTGCAGAAAGCTTTGAATTGATCTGTTTTACCAACAAAGTCAGTTTCACAGTTGATTTCGACAAGTACGCCAACTTTACCGCCAGCATGGATGTAGGATTCTACAGCGCCTTCAGTAGCAATACGTCCAGCTTTGTTAGCTGCTGCGGAAAGACCTTTCTCACGAAGGATTTCTCCTGCTTTTGTCAAATCACCATTTGCTTCTTCAAGCGCTTTTTTGCAATCCAACATACCTGCGCCTGTTTTTTCACGTAATTCTTTCACTTGTGCTGCTGTAACTGCCATTGAAAGAAACCTCCCGTTATTGGTTAGTATGTAACACTCGTAACTCTTTAAAAAAAGGGTGGTGACAGGCTGTTACACCTTCCAACCACCCTTTTCCCATTCCTATAAATTAAGCTGTTGTTTGTTCGCCTTGGTGTGCTTCGATTACTGCATCAGCAATTTTCGCTGTAAGCAATTTAACTGCACGAATCGCATCATCGTTACCTGGGATCACGTAGTCGATCTCGTCCGGATCACAGTTTGTATCAACGATACCAACGATTGGGATACCCAATTTACGAGCTTCTGCAACAGCAATACGCTCTTTACGTGGATCGATAATGAATAGTGCGCTAGGCAGGGATTTCATGTTTTTGATTCCGCCCAAGAATTTCTCAAGACGCTCTTTCTCTTTACGGAGAATGATAACTTCTTTCTTAGGTAGAACTTCGAATGTACCGTCCTCTTCCCATCTTTCAAGAGTTTTCAAACGGTCAATACGTTTTTGAATCGTTTGGAAGTTAGTAAGCGTACCACCCAACCAACGTTGGTTGATGAAGTACATTCCGCAACGTTCTGCTTCTTCAGCAACGGAATCTTGAGCTTGTTTTTTAGTTCCTACGAAAAGGATTGTACCATTATCTTCAGATACGGATTTAACGAAGTTGTAAGCTTCCTCAACTTTTTTAACCGTTTTTTGTAGATCGATAATGTAAATTCCGTTTCTTTCTGTGAAAATGTACTTGTCCATTTTCGGGTTCCAACGACGTGTTTGGTGACCGAAATGTACGCCAGCTTCTAAAAGCTGTTTCATGGAGATAACTGCCATCCCCAATCCCTCCTCTAAAATGGTTTATTTGGTATCCGCCGCCTGTCGCATCTTTGTATAAAACTTACCAATGTAAGCACCAATATACAAATTGACTGACGTGAGTTTTTAACACCGTGAATAAATATACCACAACTCAAATCCCTATGCAACCTTTTGTCGATTTCGTATTTTCCCGCGACAATAGGCATGTTTCAATAAAAAAAGACCTCAAAATAAAGATCAATTTGAGCGTCTACTGCTGGGATGTTATGAGATTCGACACAACCTGCTGCATATCCAATTGCCCTTCAAACACATGGAAGCCGACTTGCAATTTGGTGTTTCCGCCTTGCTTTTGGAGTTCAGTGGCAAATGCTTTGCGGTCCGTAATCAGACCGGATTTCACGAGAAGCTCGCTAACAGCCGTTGCATCAAGATTTGGCTGTACATAAACAACCGTTCTAACAACGGTCTCCGCTTTAGGCTGATCTTGAGGCTTAGCTGCAGCTAGCTTGTCCGTTTCTTCTTTCACCTTTTTTTGAACAGAAGCATCCACTTCCGCTTGCGTATACATTTTAGTGCCTAAATCAAAAACTTGATAGTATTTAGCGGCTTCCTCTTTCAACTTCTGAGGATCCATTTCGTCAAGAGCTAAGCTCGATTTACCAGGCGCGCTTGCCCGGACGGACATCACTTGCAGCAATAAGGCCCCGACGATGATGCCAGTCCCAATTCCTAAAAGATACGAACGATTTTTAAGCACGGGTCATCTCCTCCTGTCGGGAAAGCTGCAAGATCAAACTAACCTCACCTTTATTCATCCCTAATTTCTTAGCGATAGCCTCAACGCCTTTTCCTTGATCGTGTAGAGAAAATAGCTCCGCATATCGGCTTTTCATACTCAAACCTGCGTAAACCGGCTCTTCTTCAGCAACAATCGATTCTTCAACCAAAGCTTGGGGTTCTCCCGCGGCTGCCTGTTGACCAAGTTCTAAATCAATCGTAGAAATTGCAGTTGAATTTCCTTGATCTTTGAAATGCACTTTGGTTAACTCTTGAGAAAGCTCATGTTTCTGCTTCTCCAGGGTTTCAAGCCTGCCCGCCAGCTTCGCGAGTTCAACCTCGTAATCTTGTTTCGTCTTCGAAAAAAGATCCAGCAGCGATTGATTTTGCTCGTCCATCTCTGCGGCGAAGTGTTCTATCGTTTCCTCAATCTCTTGAACGACTGTCATCTTGCCGGAAGCTGCCATTTGTTCCTTAGGCAGAAAACGTGCATAAACAATCACGACCAATCCCAGAAGTACGACATACATCCACGGCTGCATAGCCACTTATGTTCACCTTTTTCTTTAAATGAAATAACGCCTTATAAGGATAAATCAATATGATGCCCTTTGTACGGATGAGTTGATTGATGCTCCTGTTCAGCAGTTGCCGATGACGAAGTTTTTTTGTTCCTAGGCTTTCTCTCTGCCATCTGCTGCTTCTGCCCGCCTTGACCATTGATATCCGTCCTGGCGCTTTCTTCAAGCTTACTGCTGCGTTGACGATTTTTTTCAGTTGATTGTGCCGCCTGATTTTCTAAGATCGTTTCATCTTGGCGCGGTTTCTGCATCAGTTGATTCTGACGAATTCCCGCCTCATCGTTCTTGTGCACAGCGAACTGTAAATCGATGGCTTTAAAACTCATCGCTTACCCACTCCTTCACTCACACATAAGCACTCATTGAAATATCTCCCTCATGCAAACGGAACGTCATTCGATTCGTCGAATCTTTGATGAATTTCGTATAACGCCCAATGACAATCTTAGTTCCCCCGTAAACAGTGGACAAGACTTCAACCTTCGCTTGTTCGGAATCTTCCAATGATTTTTCGATCTCAAGAATACGTTCCTTGATCGTATTTTGCTCTTCGATGCCTTGTCTTTTGGTATGATTCAATTTAACACGCATCGCAAGTTTATCCGGAGTGAGTTGACCGGCAGCTGCCAATGAATCCAGCAATAAAAGGGCTTTTTCTGTTTTGTCCATATTCTCCATAAAGACCCTCAGTTGACTTCGCAAATGAATCATTTCATTACGGAGTTCCGGCAAAACCCCTACTTCAATGACCGTAGTGGTTGACATCGAGTTTCCGATTGTACGTGCTGTCACACGTTCTCCCGCTTGTATGGTGCCTCCAACAATGAGCCCCTTAGCTCCATTACAATTAACTGCTTTGCCAGCTCGAATGATTGAATGCATAATACTCTGAGAAACTTTTAATTCCCCTAATACTTCAACGGTCGCATCTTGAATAAAAGAGCTCTTTACATTTTTCCCGGCTTTAACAAAAGCTTTGTTTTGACCTACAATACCGGCATTTATCTCGATAGAACCATCCGCTTCAAGCTCTGCAGCTTCTACTCCCCCAGTGATACGAATATCGCCGGCAGCACGGATTTTAAAACCTGGCAGCACATTGCCTCGGACAACAACAGTGCCGATAAAATCAATATTTCCAATATGATAATCTACATCACCATTCACTTCATACACAGGAAATACATTAACTTTATCTCGATCTGTTTTTACAACCATCCCGTCAATTAAGGCATATAGCGCTTTTTGTTCGGCATCTGCAATCACATTCTTACCAATTTTAAAACGAGCTTCTTTACCAGCTTTACTAAAAAGCGTCTCACCGGTCACTGCACGTCCCGGGGTGCCTTCGGTAGCTAAAAACCGCTGTCCGATCAGCTGGCCTTTTTTCACATTATTTAAGGATACTACTTCTTTATAGTTTACCCTGCCGTCATCCAGCTCTTGAGGTTTTTTGTCATTCTCATCCAAATCAAACGTATAAGAAATATAACCATTAGCACCTTGCTCTGCTTTCGTCCCAACAGCGATAACTACTTTTTGTTGGTAAAAAGATTTAGAGTTTGCTGCTATTTGAGCTAGTAGTTGTCGATTCAAACCATGTATAATACGGTTTTTCTGAGCTAATTCTTCTAATTCAGCTGCTGTTACTTTAAAAGTATCATCCATATTATTTATAAGTAAAAATGCTGACAATTTATCATCCGAGATGGAAATACTGATGTAATAATCTAAAGGCATGTTCCTTTCAAGCATGGAATTCCACCCTTCAACTTTAGCAAGTTTATGTTATGTATCCTGGAATAGCTGATTCTTAAACCGGCTAAGTACGCCCTTTAAACGAAGAATCGCTTTCGAATGTAGTTGGGAAATGCGTGAAGGAGATAAACTCATCACTTCGGCGATTTCACTTAAAGAGAGTTCCTCGAAATAAAATAACGAAACCACAGTACGTTCCTTCTCAGTCAAACGTTCAATAGCTTTGGCGAGCGAGTCTTTCAAATAAAACTCATTTACTTGAAACTCCGGATTTTTCGCTTTTTCATCGATAAGCAATGAGAGCCGCGTTTCCGAATCTTCTTCTCGAATTGGATCATCGATCGAACACACTGTCGTAATAGAGATATCTTGAAGCATCTGTTGGAAATCCTGCTCACTGACCTGCAAGTATGCGCTAATCTCGGCATCTGTTACAGAACGAAGATACTGTTGTTCAAGCTTTTGATAAGCATCTTCAACCTTTTTGGCCTTTTCTCGAACTGAGCGCGGGACCCAATCTCCTTGCCTAAGGCCATCAATAATGGAGCCACGAATTCGCCAAGATGCGTAAGTTTCAAATTGAAGACCGCGTGCATAATCAAATTTCTCTACGGCATCAATAAGACCCATCACGCCATAGCTGGACAGGTCTTCTTTCGAGACGCTTTTAGGTAGTCCTATGGCGAGACGTCCTGAAACATAATCAACTAAAGGCAAGTAACTCTCAATCAATGCCTGCTTAGCGGGAACCCAGCCTTCCTCTTTCCACTGCTTCCATAAGTCGAAATTCGCTAGTTGTGATTGCTTTTGTTCGATCATGATTTACGTTTCACCATCCTTAGTCTTCTGACATTCGCCTTAAGGCACCCGCCAGTTGTTCAGGGTTCAGATTATTCTTGGTGACTAACTTAGGTGGATTCAGTGGTGAAAATTGCTTGTCAGCTGATGACGGCGCATGATTATTGCCCAAGCTAGCTTTTAACAGTTCACGCGTTTCTTCATCTTCGTCTGGAGTCGTCAGATCCAACGTTTGACCGACGGATGAATCTGATGTCAAATTCGTATGTTGTGGGTGGGCTGCCGCGTGTTCAGCCCCAATCATCAGCCCTAGCACCCAGCGAAAACCAAAAGTAAGAATAAATAATATTAGAAAACTGTATACCGTTTTCAGACAGGAAGTTAGCAATAAATTATTGCCAATCGATAAGCCAAAAGTTAATAAACCCGCCAACCCTGCCACAATAAAATTTAGTCGAATGGTACCCATCATCATTAAATTTCTTTCACTCCTAATTGGACACTTCGAATGACTAGAATACCGGTTTCACTATTAAACTCTATCGTTCGACCGTAATTCGCTCCCGTATCCTCCGCACGAATTGGAATTCTGTATTTATTCAACATTTCTTTACAGGATTCAACATTTCTCGGGCCAATTCTCATCGTATCATTATTTCCTGCGAATGCAAACATTTGGGCACCGCCGGCAAGCTTAGCCTCAAGCTTATTAACGCTAGCTCCGAGCTGCTCCATTCGGGAGATTAACTCAGGAATGGCGGTGTCCGCATATTTCGCAATGTTTAACGAACCTTCGCGGGCGATTTCTGAGGAAGGCAGCATGACATGTGCCATTCCAGCTACTTTCGCGCGGCTATCATAAAGCGTAACCCCTACGCACGAGCCTAGACCTGTTGTTTTCAACACACCTGTAAGGTGAGCAACATTCAAGTCAGCCATGCCTACTTTAATCAAATTATCTTGGGTCATGAAGAATCTACTCCTAATGCCGAAAATATTTTGCCAAACGATTCCGGATCAGGAATTAGGAAGAAATGCCCTTGTACTTCACTTTCCCCTTCCAAAAATTTGGTGTCAATAAGGAGAGCCTGATCTCCCATTTGACCAAATTGCAATAAACCATAACTTAATATGGCACCTGCCATATCAATCGCTAATGCTGGGACTGTAGGCTGCATGTTCAAGTTAGTAAAATCAGCAAGAGAAGAAAGATAGGATCCGGCAAGGATATTGCCTATTTCGTTTAATGCAGATAACTCCAGCTCCGAATATTCTTCTTGATCCTCAATTTTCAAGCCGATCAGATCCCGCAGTATATTCTTGGCGGCATCTAAATTAAGGATAAAGAACATATTCCCTGGAGCGTCTCCCTCTACTCGTAAGAAAATGGCCAGAACAACCGTCTCAGCCCCGCCAACACTTTCACAAATTTCTTCAAAAGGAAGCATCCTGACTTTGGGTACAAGCATATCGATTGGTTTGTCCAATAGTGTAGATAGGGCGGTAGCCGCATGCCCCGCACCTATATTGCCAACTTCCTTGAGAACATCCATTTGAAAATCTGCCAACTGACTAAAAACGTCCACAAGTTAGTCCCCTAATCTTTCTAACTGTAAAATTTCGTCGCGATTTAAAACCTGCTCTAAATTAAGCAGCACTAGCAATCTTTCCTCGCCGACGCGAGCTATTCCATCCAGATATTTCGCTTTGATTCCGCCAACAATTTCTGGTGGAGTATCAATGTTATCAGTATCCAGGTCAATCACGTCATTAGCTGAATCTACGATCAGTCCAACTTCAAACTCGCCAGCTGACACGATGATAATCCGAGAAGCATCAGAAATCGCTTGTTCTTCAAGTCTAAAACGTGAGCGCAGATTGATAATCGGAATGACTACACCACGAAGATTAATCACACCTTTAACGAATTCAGGTGCTTTTGGGACACGTGTCATTGGCTGCATTCTTTCAATCGTTCTGACTTTCTCGACTTCCACGCCATACTCTTCCGATCCAAGTGCGAAGACGATTACTTTTTTTTCTTCTCCCATTGTAAGATCCTCCTTAGAATTATGTAGTTATTTAATCAATGCGTTTGGATCAATAATTAAAGCCACTTGCCCATCTCCAAGAATCGTAGCGCCAGAGATAGCAAATAGTCCTGTTAAATACTTGCCTAATGTTTTGAGAACAATCTCTTGCTGGCCGATAAATTCATCCACCATCAAGGCAACTTGCTTATCCCCTTTGCGAACAACCACAATTTCGGTTTCCTCTTCCAGATCCTCATTGAAATCCGGCACTTCAAACAATGTACTTAAAGATACAAGAGGAATAACGGATTTGCGGTAATCCACCATTTTGTTGCCATGGATGTTGCGAATTTGACTCTTCTGAATCGCAGAAGTTTCCACGATAGAGGATAACGGAATCGCATATTTCTCGCTGCCAAGCCGTACTAACATAGCCGAAATAATAGACAGTGTAAGCGGAAGTTGAACAGAGAATTTACTTCCTACGCCAGGCTTCGAGTCCACTTGCACATGTCCGCCAAGCATTTGAATTTTGGTTTTCACGACATCAAGTCCTACGCCGCGACCAGAAATATCTGAAATTTTTTCAGCAGTACTGAAGCCAGAGGCGAACAGTAAGTTGTATACTTCTTTATCCGTCAGCTTTGCAGCTTGCTCAGCAGTAACAAGTCCATTTTTCAGAGCTGTTTTTAATACTTTCTCTCTATAAATGCCTCTTCCATCTTCTTCAATTTCGATAAATACATGATTGCCGCTATGGAAGGCACGAAGTTGGATCGTTCCGTGTTCGCTTTTCCCTACAGCTAAACGATCACTGATTGACTCAATACCATGATCAACCGCGTTACGAAGCAAGTGGACAAGCGGGTCGCCAATCTCATCGATAACGGTACGGTCTAATTCTGTTTCAGCACCTGTAATCACTAAATCTACTTTCTTATCCAGTGATTTCGCCAGATCTCTGATCATCCGCGGGAAACGGTTGAATACAGAGTCTACCGGCACCATGCGAAGTTTAAGCACAATATTTTGCAAGTCGCTGCTTACTCTAGACATGTGTTCGACGGTTTCTGTTAAATCATTGCGCTTAACTTCACTCGCCAGTTGTTCCAAACGGACACGGTCAATCAGCAACTCGCTAAAAAGATTCATTAATGCGTCAAGACGCTCAATATCAACGCGAATTGTACGGCTTGCAACAGGTGCTCCGCCAGCCGCCGGTTTAGCTGCTGCCACTGGTTCTGCCGCAACCGGCGTACTCGCTACAGCAGCAACTGGAGTTGGCGCCTCTACGGCTGCTACTGCAGCAGCGATTTCTTGCCTTGCCGCCTCAACTTCACTGCGAGGACGTGATAATTCTACCAATGACTCGGAATCAACTGTAATAATGACAGCAGATTCAATCTCTGAAACATTAAGAATTTCTTTTTCTAGGGTTGCGTGATCAACTTTCGATATAAAATAGAGCGAGAATGAGCGATCGAATTTCTCTTGCTCGATCTCTTGCACGGATGGCGTCGCTTTGACGATCTCGCCCATTCTTTCCAATGCATCAAAAACCATATAGGCACGCGCTGCTTTTAGTACACAGTTCTCATTGACGTTAACTTCTACATAGAAAACAAGAAAACCCGCATCAATGGATTGCTGAAGAATGGAAAATTGAAATTCGTCTACTTCAATGCCTTTAGCAGGTTCCTTAACTGCCGCAACAACAGTTGTTGAAGCTATTTTGTATTCTCCAGTCACAATGGACCGCAAAGATGCGACAATCGGAGTTACATCCGCTTTGCCAGTGCCACCTTGGATAATGTCTTCTACCATAGACTCTAAGGAATCTAAACTTTTAAATATACAGTCAAAAATGAAATCATTCATTTCGATTTTACTGTTTCGGACCATGTCCAGAACGTTTTCCATTTCATGCGTGAGAGAAGCAATATCCTCAAATCCCATTGTTGCAGACATGCCTTTCAACGTATGTGCAGAACGAAAAATATTATGTACAATGCTAATATCTTGAGGGGTGCTTTCTAAACTTAGTAAGTTCTCATTCAAAGATTGCAAGTGTTCTTTCGACTCATCGATAAACATGGATAAATATTGACTAAGTTCCAAAACCACACACCTCCAATAGGATCTTTAAATAACTTGCTTGCATTGTTCCATCAATCAAGGAAGTACACATTGCGTCAAGCGGGCAGCAATACCATGCTGCGGAAGTACAAGCATAGCCGCTTGCATCTCTACGGCAGCCCGAGGCATACCATAAACTACACACGTTTCTTCAGACTCCGCAATAGTTGTTTCTGCACCCGATTGCCTTAAGGAAAGCATTCCCCTGGCGCCATCGCTACCCATCCCTGTCATCAGGACGATGTGCCTCTTCAACTCATTCAGGTCAAGCAAGGACTCAAAGAGGGTATCCACCGAAGGACGGTGGCCAGAACGAGGATCTTCTTTTGTTAATTTAATTTTGTATGTATGATTAAAATCTTTGTATACAATCATATGCCAACCTCCTGGAGCAACATAAGCCGTTGCCGTTTTGAGAACATCCCCCTCTGCTGCTTCTACAACTTGAATCTGAGAGATGTCGTTCAAACGCTGAGCTAATGACTTCGTGAAATTAGGCGGCATATGTTGGACAATCAGGATTGGAGCAGGAAACCCTGCCGGAATATTGGAGATCACTTGGTGCAAAGCTCGTGGTCCGCCCGTAGAAGTTCCAATTGCAACAAGATGCTCAAACTTCGGTGAACACTCTGTAATCGTTTTTTTTGCATCTAACTGCTTCAGTGTACTGGCTTTATTGACTTGAAGTGGTGCTAAATGACTTCTAAGTGCCACGGTTTGCTGCTGAATGGGCTGAAATGATCTCAACTTGGTTCGAACAGCCATTTGCAGTTTTTCGTGCAGCAGCTGCTTCACTTTATATAAGTCCAATGAGATCGAACCCGATGGCTTTCGAATAAAGTCGACAGCACCCCATTCAAGCGCTTTAATCGTTTCTGCGGCCCCTTCCTCAGTTAAAGAGCTTATCATGATAACCGGAGTTGGCTGCTCTGCCATAATGCGCTGCAGGGCATCCAACCCATTCATCACAGGCATTTCTACATCCATTGTGACGGCATCAGGTCGTAAAAGCTTCACTTGGTCAATCGCTTCTTGTCCGTTTTTGGCTGTTCCAATGATGTTATACTGAGGATTATCTGAAATCAGATCGCTAATTATTTTTCGCATAAAGACGGAGTCATCTACAACTAGTATGTTATATTGTGCCATGCTGCTCCCCTCCCTTTATGTGCTAATTCGACATAACTCGCGAAATTCCTATTTCAAAAGTCGCATCATTTTATTCAAAAAACCCTTGACACCAGGTGAAGAAGTATCAACGACGTGATAACCTTTGATATAATCGACTACAAGCGACTGTAAGCTTTTAGCTGCGAGCGAGTTTGGGAAAGCTATTGTAAAGGGAACTTGCCTTTTGACAGCTTTTGACACAGAAGCATCATCTTCCACAAAACCTAGTGTAGGAATCTGAATGCCTAAGAATTGTTTGGCCACCAAAGCGATTTTGTCCGCTGTTTGCTTACCTTCTTTTCGATCCGTAACCCGATTTATGATTAACTTAAAGGACACATCGTGTCCCATTGAATTAACCATTTTGATGATGGCATAAGCATCCGTAATGGAAGTTGGTTCTGGAGTTGTCACCACGAAAGTTTCCTCAGCCGCCAGAATGAATTTCAATGTTTCTTTTGACAAACCAGCACCTGTGTCAAAAATGATGAAATCCACATAACCGTTAAGCTGCATAACTTGCTCAGCAAAGTAATCAAGCTCGTCTTCCGTTAAACGAAGCAGATCGTTAAAACCAGAGCCGCCTGCGATGAAATCTAAATCATTCGAACCTTTTTGGATGATTTCCCAAATGGTTTTTTCCTTTTTCAACAAATGATACAAATTGTACTTAGAGGAAATGCCCATCAGCACATCAATATTGGCAAGCCCTAAGTCGGCATCAAAAACAAGAACCTTATAACCTTGGGACTGAAGCGCTAAAGCAAAGTTCAGCGTAACATTCGATTTCCCTACGCCGCCCTTTCCGCTAGTCACGGTAATAATCCTGGTCGTTTTTGTGCCTTTATCATTCTGAATTTGAACCAGGTTCCGTAACCCTTCTGCTTGATCCTTCATGCTCTAGGTTCCTCCAATAACAAATCAATGATTTGCCGCTCATCCAATTCCGTAATGTCGTCCGGTACGCTCTGACCATTGGTCACATACGAGATTTGAAGGGAGAACTCATGAACAATATTAACAATAGCTCCGTAAGAATCCGTTTCATCCATTTTGGTGAAAATGACTTTATCCAGCTTAAATTTGTTAAAGTTGTTCGTAATTGCCCTCATATCTCTATATTTCGTTGTTAAGCTAAGCACGAGGATCGTCTCGCTGCTGCCTTGTGTTTTGAGCAATGAATTGAGCTCCGAGACGTACATTTCATTACGAAAATTGCGACCGGCTGTATCCATGAAAATAACATCACAATCCGCTAAGTTTTGAAATGCTTTGACTAAATCTTGCGGCGAAAACACAACTTCTAATGGAACGTTCAAAATGGTGGCATACGTTTTTAATTGTTCGATAGCCGCAATACGGTAAGTGTCTGAAGTAATAAAACCAACCTTGCGTTGATATTTCAGCACTTGTTCAGCAGCCAACTTTGCAATCGTAGTCGTCTTACCGACTCCGGTGGGCCCCACAAAATGAACAACACGCGTACTGGGTGAAATTTTCTTGCCATTGTCGGACTGAAAAACTTGACCCAACTTAGCTTTCACCAGTTGTAAAGCACTTTCTTCTGTCACCGGCTCATCTGCAAGTTGAAAATCAGCGACAGTCTCATCCATAATTTGACGTATTAACTTCGGATCTACTTCTTGATCACTTAATCGCTGTTCAAGTTTTTGAAGAGGCTCAGGGAGCGCGAACACATCCGAAGCTTGTGTTAACTTCTTCATCATTTCTTTCATCTGTTTAAGTTCCTCAATAAGCTGCTCATCCTTTTGATAGCTGATCTTATTAGGCGCATTAATCGATGCCGGTGTATAGGTTTGTTGCGGCGTTTTAGTAAAAGTTAAAGGTGCATCTGCACTAAATGTTGCAGCATTAGGTTCATTTACTGCAGAAACATTCACGAGTACATCCGGAACTTCTGGAAAATCCGACTGATGAGGCTGAGACTTTGCCGCATACACTTGAGAAATTACTGCTTGCTGCTTCTGTTGCTGAAGTTGCGGTGTCACCTTGGGTGCAATCGGTGCTGCATTCGAATTCGTATTATCAATTGCAGCTATGACTTCAATCTTTTTTTTGCCAAACATACCAAGAAATCCGCCTGTGCGAATTTCTTTAGTGTTAAGAATCACGGCATCCTTCCCTAAATCAGTGCGAATTTTCTGCAACGCATCAGGCATGGAATCAACGACATATCTTTTTACTCTCATAAATTGACAACCCCCATGCTCTGAATTTCTACGCTAGGCTCTAATTCGCTATATGATAAGACGGGAATGTCTTGCAGCGTTCTTTCAAGCAGTTGTCTCAAGTACATACGAATCGTTGGAGAGGTTAAAATAACAGGCTGTTGCCCGGATTGAATTAATTTGCTTACCTGTTCGCTTACGCGATGATAAATAATTTGGGATGAGGACGGGTCAAGCGCCAAATAACTTCCCTGATCGGACTGCTGTACGGAATCAGCAATTTTCTTTTCTACTGACGGGCCTACTGTAATCACTTTCAGTGAATCCCCCAATGACGTGAATTGCTGCGTAATCTGTCTGGATAAAGATTGTCTGACATATTCCGTCAAGATCTCAGGATCTTTCGTATAAGCGCCATAATCGGCAAGTGTCTCCAGAATAGTAACCAAGTCGCGAACTGAGATTTTCTCCTTAAGCAGCTTAGCCAACACTTTTTGAACATCACCAATCGACAATACGGAAGGAATAAGATCATCTACAAGCGCAGGATAAGATTCGCGAACGTTGTCGATGAGCGCTTTCGTTTCTTGGCGTCCAAGAAGCTCATGTGTATGTTTCTTAATAACTTCTGTAAGATGAGTAGCTACTACAGAAGGAGGGTCAACCACCGTATATCCTGATAACTCGGCTCGTTCTTTTGTCACTTCATCAATCCAGATGGCAGGCAATCCAAAAGCAGGCTCTGTTGTTTCAATACCGGAAATGGAATCATCATCAATACCCGGGCTCATGGCCAGATAGTGATTAAGGAGTAGTTCGCCGCGTGCCACCGTATTGCCTTTAATTTTGATGATATACTCGTTCGGGCGCAGTTGAATATTGTCGCGTATGCGAATGACAGGTACGACTACCCCTAATTCAAGTGCACATTGCCTACGAATTAATATAATCCGGTCAAGTAAATCTCCACCTTGCTGTGTATCCGCGAGTGGAATTAAGCCGTAACCAAATTCAAATTCAATCGGATCGACTTGCAGTAAGGAAATAACACTTTCGGGACTTCGCACTTCCTCGATTTGCTGCTCTTCCACCAATTGTTCTTCTTTGATGGCTTCTCGTTCCAAGTTCTTTTGCATTTTGTATCCGGCGAAAACCAACAATCCGGCAATCGGAAAAGTCGTAAACCAATGAATCGGTGTAAAAATCCCCAGCATCACTAGCGTACCTGCAACAATATAAAGCAGTTTAGGTTGTGAAGTTAGCTGCTTGGTCACATCATGACCTAAGTTTCCTTCTGAAGACGCTCTTGTCACGATAATACCAGCAGCCGTTGAAATCAGTAGTGCAGGAATTTGTGAAACGAGTCCATCCCCGATCGTTAGAATTGAGAAGGTTTGAAGGGCTTCGGAGAAATCCATGCCTTTCATCGTCATCCCAATGATAAAGCCACCAATCAAATTGATGACCAAAATGACAATACCAGCAATAGCATCCCCTTTTACGAATTTACTGGCACCATCCATGGCTCCGTAGAAATCTGCTTCTCGTTCAATCTTCTGCCTACGTTCCCGGGCTTGAACCTCATTAATCAACCCGGCATTTAAATCCGCGTCGATACTCATTTGTTTCCCCGGCATCGCATCGAGCGTAAATCTGGCCGCAACCTCGGCAACGCGCTCAGAACCTTTGGTAATTACGATGAATTGAACCAAGACAAGGATAAGGAATACGACAAATCCTACGACGATATTTCCTTGCGCTACGAAAGAACCAAAAGTTCTGACCACGTCGCCTGCTTCTGCATGAGACAAAATATTTCGCGTTGTAGACACATTTAACGCTAGCCGAAACAACGTAGTGATCAAGAGCAGAGATGGGAAAATAGAAAATTGCAAAGCTTCTTGCGTGTTCATGGCAACCAAGATAATCATTAAAGCAATAGAGATATTAATTATTAGAAGAAAATCCAACAAAGGGATTGGAACTGGTACAATCATCATTAAAACAATAGCAATAATGCCTATAAGAACGAACAAATCCTTGACTCTCATTAGATTGTACCCCCCTTCTTATTAATTCGTTTTGCCCTTCATTTTATATACATACGCCAACACTTCTGCGACAGCTTGGAACAGCTCAGCCGGAATTGAGTCTCCGATTTCCACCTGTGCAAAGATCGCACGAGCAAGCGGTTTGTTTTCCATCGTAATAATACCGTTGTTTTTGGCAACTTCTTTGATTTTCAATGCAACGTAATCGGCGCCTTTTGCAATAACGGTAGGGGCTTGCATATTGGTGGAATCATACTTAAGAGCAACTGCAAAGTGAGTTGGATTCGTAATAATAACATCCGCTTTGGGAACTTCCTGCATCATTCGCTGCATGGCCATCTGGCGCTGCTTTGCACGGATCTTTCCTTTAATGAAGGGATCTCCCTCGCTTTTCTTATATTCATCTTTGATATCCTGCTTAGACATCCTAAGACTTTTCTCATGTTCGTATTTTTGATAAATATAGTCAAAAATGGCAAGTACGATGAGAACTGCGCCAATCTTTATACCTAACTTTAATGTAACTGAGGCGATAAACGAGAAAGTACTTTCCAATGGAGCATGTCCCAACCCCAACAATCTAGCCTTTTCTCCCATTAATGTCGTGTAAACAACATAACCGATAATTGTCAATTTCAACGTAGACTTCAAAAATTCCATCACTGTTCGTAAAGAAAAGATCCTTTTAAACCCTTCTAATGGATTAATCTTGTTGAATTTCATCATCAAGGGGTCACCGATAAACATGAACCCGATTTGCGCATAATTCGCAATAAAAGCGATAATCAAAGCAAGCAGAAAGAGAGGACCTAAGATAAAAAATCCTTGCTTGACCAAATCGGCGAAAAGCACTTGAACATTGCTAGCCGTAATATCCATTGTCAGTTCATTCTCATATACATTACGAAAGATGTTAATCATCTTTTCTTTCATATGACCACCGAACATTAGAAATGACAAGAAAGAAAAGAGCAAAATAAGTGCCGCGGGTAAGTCCATACTTTTCGCAACTTGCCCTTTTTTACGTGCATCCTGCCTTTTCCTCGCCGTAGCTGGCTCCGTCTTTTCCCCAGCAAACCATTGTAAATCAAGCTGCAAACGACGTTGTTGGGACACGGCTTTCCTCCTGCCTAGGGAGATGGTTGCTGTGTTCCGCTAATGATTTGGAGCAACTTCTCCATGTTATCGAAAATGGTTGAGAACAAATATTGGAATTGTGAAATTAATTCCGGAAATAAAACGACGAGCAAGAAAAAACCCAGAATCATTTTAAGTGGTGCACCGATAACAAAAATGTTAAATTGCGGAGCAACCCTCGTTAATAGCCCTAATCCTAAATCCGTTAGAAAAAGCGCTGCTACAATCGGCGCAGCAAGCTGAAACGAAAGATAAAACATTTTGGCCAAAGAATGAAACAAGAAATCAGAAATTTCACCGCTGTATATCCGAGCAAACAACTGGTTGTCCAACGGAACCCACTTATAACTATCCATGATCGCTCTAAGGAGGTAATGATGGCCGTCAAATGAAAGAAATAGCAAAACGGCAATCATATATTTGAGGTTACCTAACATTGGCGATGAAGCCCCTGTTAGTGGATCTATTACGCTTGCCATGCTGAAACCAATTTGCATATCCATAAAAGAACCTGCGGTTTGAACGACCGTAAAAAAGAGATAGGCAAGAAAACCAAGCAAAATGCCAATCAGCATTTCACGAATAATCAAAAGAACATATTCACCATCCATGGGAATGGGCTTATCCAACCCCATGCTCGCAAAAATAAGGAAGGAGATGAATACGGATAGACCGATCTTGAACATCATGGGTACGTTTCTAGAAGATAAGATCGGTACCACGACAAAGAATGATGTAATTCGACAAAAGATAAGCAAAAAAATAGGGATTGCCTGAAAAACTAATGTCATCGCGCTCACAACCTATCCAACGAATTTGTAAAGGTTGTTGAGTAAATTGAACGTAAAATCAACCAATGTATTCATGATCCACGGCCCAAAGATGAGGATAGACAACAGTACAGCGACGATTTTAGGAACAAAAGCTAGGGTTTGTTCTTGAATTTGTGTTGTCGCTTGAAAAATACTAATAATGAGACCTACGACAAGCCCAATGACAAGCATGGGAGCACTCGCTTTAAGCACCGTATAAACAGCTTCACCAGCAATTCGTATTACAAATTCCGAACCCATTTCAGAAACCTCCGATATCTTGATCCTCAACTATAGCTTAGGAGTAATGATCTCACCACAAGATACCAGCCATCTACCAAGATAAAAAGTAGAATCTTAAACGGCAATGAAATCATAACAGGTGGCAGCATCATCATCCCCATTGCCATCAAGGTACTGGAAACGACCATATCAATGACCAGGAACGGAATGAAAATCATGAATCCCATTTGGAAAGCAGACTTCAACTCGCTAATTGCATAAGCAGGAACTAATGATGTTAGCGGAATATCTTCCACACCTGTAGGTGCCTTTGCCTTGGTGTAATCTAGAAATAACTTTAAATCCTTCTGACGCGTATGCTTGAACATAAACTTCTTCATTGGCAATGAAGCTTTCTCGAAAGCCTGGGTTTGAGTGATTTCACCCTTCATATAGGGTTGAAGAGCTACTTGATTCACTTCTCCCAAAGTTGGAGACATGATAAAGAAGGTTAAAAACAGAGCGAGTCCGATTAGAACCTGGTTAGGTGGCATCTGCTGGGTTCCTAGTGAAGTACGGACGAAACCGAGCACGATGACGATTCGTGTAAAACTAGTCATTAGAATGAGAAAAGATGGTGCAAGACTCAAAACGGTTAATAGCAGCAATAGTGTAACTGTGTTAGATGACCCTCCGGCAGTCCCTCCAGTCCCAATGTTTACGTTTAAACCTGGAATCGGATTGTTAGGATCGGTCTCCGCAGCTGATGCTGTCAAAGAGAGTAGAAACACAGAAATCAACACAATGAGAAGTGTAAAAACTAGTTTATTTCGTTTCATTCATCATTCAACCGATCTTTTTGTTTTTGATCAGAAAGCCATTCTTCTACATTTCGATTACGATTAGTTACACGCTGGAGCTTATCATGAAATACTTGCTGAAATGCTGAATTAATTTCTACTTCTTCTTCGATTTCTTTTTTTCTAGTTGGCAGTTTACTAATCCACTTGCTAACAGATGCGAATCCCATTCGATCATCCTGAGAAGAAATCAGAAGCTCAGTGATGTATGCTACTTCATCGGCGTCATTGATTTTATCCAACAGCTGGATGTTATCTCCGACGCCAACTACGAAGAGCGAATGTCCAATTTCAACGATTTGAATCGATTTATTTTGGCCTAGGGGAACTCCACCTAGAGATCGAATTGAGTTCCCGAACATTGTTCCTCTATTTTTCTTCGCTACGTACCTAATTAGCACATAGAAAAGAAGAATAATTAAAATCAAGAAGAATATGACCTTAAAAATCATACCAAACGTCCCCGTTGGATCGGTACTCGGATAATCCGTTGTTGGAAGTCCTTGTCCGGGTTCTGTTTCAGCATAACCAACGGACCTTGTATACAACATTGCGGTGAAACCGAGTATGCCTGTTAGCAGTCTTTTCGAGCAGAGTCTTTTCATATCCACAATCCTTTCGGTGTATGTAAGACTCGACCGAACGAAGACGGCTTAACCTAGAGTCTTTTTAATAGCTTCTATAACACGGTCTGCTTGGAAAGGCTTCACAATAAAGTCCTTCGCACCGGCTTGAATGGCATCAATGACCATTGCTTGTTGTCCCATCGCTGAGCACATAATTACTTTCGCGCTAGGTTCAATCTTCTTAATTTCTTTCAAAGCTTGAATACCATCCATCTCTGGCATTGTGATATCCATTGTAATCAGATCCGGTTTCAACTCTTTGTATTTTTCGATAGCTTGTGCACCATCATTCGCTTCTCCACAAACCTCGTAACCATTTTTTGTCAAAATATCGCGAATCATCATTCTCATAAAAGCTGCATCATCTACAATTAGAATACGGTTAGCCATGAATAAAGTCCCCCTAAGATTAAATTATTGTAACTTTTGAATTCGTTCCCACTGGTTCACAATGTCGGTTACACGAACTCCGAAGTTTTCATCGATGACAACGACTTCGCCCTTGGCAATCAGCTTATTGTTAACTAAGATATCTACCGGTTCACCTGCCAGCTTATCCAATTCGATAATCGATCCCTGGGAGAGTTCCAAGATGTCTTTAATCACCTTGTGTGTTCTGCCTAATTCTACAGTTACCTTAAGCGGTATATCCAGTAGTAAATTCAGGTTCGTATCATCCGTTTGCCCTAATCCACCTGATTGCAAATTTCCAAACTGAACAGGTTGGACATTGACATTGCGATTTGGCATCCCACCATAAGAAGCAGGTGGCTGCTGGTACATAGGTTGCTGCGGCGGATACATCGGCTGCCCCATTGGCGGCTGCATGGGTGGTTGCATAGGCTGCTGGTACATAGGTTGTTCATACACAGGCTGCTGTTGTTGATACGTAGGTTGCTCATACACAGATTGAGCAGCTGCAGGGGGCGGTGTATGTACTTCCTGCATAGGTGCTGGTGTAGGCGCCGGCGTTTGTGCAGCAGGTGCAACTTCCATCGAAGAATCAGAATCGCCACCCATGAGGATCGATACCATTTCTTTGGCGAATGGAACAGGTAATAATTGCATGATATTAGAATCAATAAGGTCGCCAATGATAAGTCGGAACGATATCTTTATAAATACGTCCTCGTCGGGTAGTTTTCCTTCTCCTTTCGACAAATTTAATATGTCGATTCCTGGAGGTGAGATATTGACAAATCGATTAAATATGGTAGACATCGATGTTGCCGAAGATCCCATCATCTGATTCATCGCTTCTTGCACGGCACTAATATGAATTTCGCTTAGATGCTCATCTCCGCCAGTACCATCTCCACCCATCATTAAGTCAGCAATAACTTGAGCATCGCGTGTTTTGATCACTAACAGGTTAATGCCATCGAAACCATCCACATAGTTTACATGTACAGCCACATGTGGTTTCGGGAATTGCTCTTGCAATTCATCTTTACTGATAATCGATACCTTTGGCGTCGTGATGTCGACTTTTTTACCGAGCAAGGTAGAAAGAGCTGTAGCTGCGCTGCCAAATGTGATGTTACCAATTTCACCTAGTGCGTCTTGTTCTAAGGAAGATAAAAAATCTTCAACTTGAGGAGACCCATGAAAAGAAGAGGCTGAACTATCGTCCGAAGACTGTCTCAACAAAGCATCGATCTCTTCCTGGGACAAATAATCTCTATTATTCGTCATAATCTTCTTCTCCTTCATTTACGATATCTGTAATTTGAACAGCCATCTTTCCTTTTAAGGTACCAGGGCTACCGAGATATTTCAGCTTCTCGCCCACTTTGACTTGAAGCGATTCTTCGACGGATTTTTGCAGCGGGATCACATCGCCGACCGTTAAGCCCAAGAAATCTCGAATGGAAATTTCGGACGAACCCAATTCTGCAATGAGGGGTAGCTTGGTTTTTTCCAAGCGGGATTGAAGTGCTTCCACTTCTTCAGGTGCTCTCGTCTTCTTCTGTGAAACAAACCAGTGATGCACAGAAAGTCGAGGCATAATCGGTTCGATGACCACATGCGGTATGCATAAATTGATCATCCCTGTTGTATCACCAATTTTGGTACTCAATGAGATCAATGCGATCGTTTCATTGGGAGAAACAATCTGCATAAACTGTGGATTTGTTTCAAGTGCCTCTAATCTTGGCTGAATATCAATAACAGTTTTCCATGCCTCTTGCAGGCTGTCGAAAGCCCGGCTAAAAATACGTTCCATTACAATGGTTTCAATCTCAGTTAAAGCATTAATCTTCGTAGGCGTTGTACCTGCACCGCCTAACAAACGATCTAACATCGCAAAAGCAACATTGGGATGCACTTCAAGTACCATCCGACCCTCTAAAGGCTCCGCTTCAAAGATGTTCAAAATGGTCATTTTCGGGATCGAACGAATAAATTCATCGTAGGGCAATTGTTCAACCTGAACTACACTAATTTGTACAAACGTACGTAGCTGCGCTGAGAAATAAGTGGTTAGGAACCGCGCAAAGTTCTCGTGAATTCGAGTCAAACTTCGAATATGGTCTTTGGAGAAGCGTACAGCTCTTTTAAAATCATAAGCCCTTACTTTCTTCTGCGTCTCTTCTTTTTTGAGTTCATCCGCATCCATTTCGCCAGAGGACAATGCCGCCAACAAGGCATCGATCTCATTTTGCGACAAAACATCAACCATTAGAGTCACCTCCTTTTAGCAAAATCAATAGCAGATTTATTGAAGCACTTTATCAGTTATCCAAATTTGCTTTATTTTACCTTCGTGCAGCAGTGGGTTTAATTTATTCATTAACGTAGCCGTTAAACTATCTGACCCTTTGCTTCCTTCGATTTGATCCTTAGTTAAATCTCCCAGAGTTTGAACGATCGTCCCTTTCACTGCGGAGTCTAACAAACTGTCAAATTCCGTCTTGCCTTTTGAATTTTCCAATTCAAACGCGAAACTAATTTTAATGAAATTTTGACTACCCGATAAATTGGTCAAAATATCTTTGATGATTGCCGTGTTCGCCTTCACCGCTTCAGCAGAAGGTGCTTTTGTCGGTTTCACACTTGCTACTGCATCTTGTGCTTGCGCCGCAGGATCTTTGGATTGATTACTTTTTTCCATAAAATTCCACAAAACGAATGCAGCGGTCAAAATTAATGTGATAGCAATTAAAATCGATACGATCAGTATGAAAATTTTATTCTTAAACAATTACGAACCCTCCGCATCCCTTGACATAATCGTCGCTCGTACTGAGCCAATTTCCTGCATGTAGGTCCGCACTAAGCTTACCACGACCTCTGCTTTCTCAAGAACTGTGATCTTCTTCCCTGTCGTCAAAGTAATCATGGTGTCTGGCGTCTCTTCAATCAATTCAATCAAAATAGCATTAAGGATGATGGCTTTACCGTTTAAACGAGTGAGAGAAATCATGCTTCTCCTCCTGCATCAGGATAAGGGGAGACTAGCTCCCCTCTGTCATTTCAATGAAAATTACCGTTTAAGATTTACGACCTCTTGAAGCACTTCATCCGAAGTTGTGATAATACGGGAGTTTGCTTGGAAACCACGCTGAGCGATAATCATCTCTGTGAACTCTCCAGTCAAATCAACGTTGGACATTTCTAGTTGTCCAGAAATCAGTGTTCCTGTTCCGGTTTCTGTGTTACCAGGGGCCCCAACCTCAATCGCACCCTCCGGATTAGCATTCGCTGTCATACGGTACAGATTGCCACCAATTTTTTCAAGACCAGATGGGTTAACGACTTTGATCACGCCAATTTTTTGGCCAGTTGCAACCGTTGCACCTGTATTGTCAACACCGATAATGTCGCCGTTTTGAGAGATTGAGAACGATACGATATTATCCGGGATCACGATCGGGCCAGCGCCGTCAGCTCCCATTACGTGAAGCCCCTCAGCATTTACCAAGTTTCTAGTTGGGTCCAAAGTAAAGTTCCCGGATCTTGTCAAATATGGAGCATCTGTTTGTTCAGTAGTCCCTACTGCAAAAAATCCATCGCCATTAATACGTAAATCCGTAGGAACGTTCGTTGTCATCGCACTTCCAGGGGTATGTACGGTGTCAATTGAAGCTACGCTTACACCTAAACCAACTTGTTGAGCATTCACGCCACCACGGTTCTCATCAGCTGCACTAACGCCGGAAACAGTTTGGCTAAGAATGTCTTTAAACATAACGCGGCTTCCCTTAAATCCGATGGTGTTTACATTTGCGATATTATTACCGATAACATCTAATTTCGTTTGAAAACCACGCATACCTGAAACACCAGAGTACAAAGATCTTAACATCTTACTAGCCTCCTAATCGGATTAAAATAACGTTAATCATGAGCTGCTTCTTTCGCTCCACAGCTCCAGGCCTCCTACGCGGTCGAGCCCGTTTATGTAGATATAATGATTGCACTGTCTATCTGTGTGAAAACATGTTCATTCATTGCGTTCCCGTCAAGCGCCGTAACAACAGTTCGGTTAGGAACATTAACAATCAATGCATTTCCGCCTAAAACCATCAGTGCATCCTTAGCGCCTTTTGCTGCTACCTTATCGATCGCTTTGCTAAGACTATCCAGTTGCTCCGGCTTCAGTTGAATGCCTCGCTCTTTCAGCCTAACTTCTGCATGATGACTGAAACGAACAAATTGCTCCTGAAGAAGCTTTTGAAATGTAGGATTACCGGATGCAGATGTGGATACCGGTTGCTGTACAGGTGTTCGTCTCGTAGACGCAGGAGAAACCGCATTAGGATAAAGCTGCCCTATGGATATTCTCTCTGTCATTTGGTTTCTCCGGCATCCTCAATCTTCTTGAGTTTGTCCAGAGAAATTTCCACTCCCTTCACATTGGCAAATTGATTGCCGTCCTTGAACGTGATGGAGTCAACAACGCCCGACTTTTCGACAGAAGCTCCGGTGGAGTCTGTATCATCCCAAGTGATCGATTTACCAATCAAACCTGAAACAAATCCCAAAGATTGACGCATCAGTTTCATCTCACCGGCCATATTGGTCAATTGCTCTACAGAGGTGAACTGAGCCATCTGGGCAATGAACTCTTTATCTTGTAATGGCTGTGTTGGGTCTTGATTCTGAAGCTGGGTAATTAAGATTTTAAGAAAATCGTCTTTACCTAACGTGTTATTATCTTTGTCTTTCGTTTTGACATTTTTCCCAGCATTGATTAAATCTGTAACGTTACCTGTGATGGGGTTTGTATCCATACTTTCACCTCCAACTGCATCAAATGGACTCACATTTAGGCAGTTACGTCAAAGGAATTGCCATGCATGGCCGGTTTAACTTGTACGTTAGCATCAATTTCTTGCTCCAAATCAAGAGAATCAACCTCGAATCCGCCAGAATTGTTCTTATTTTGACGTTGAGGCTGAGCAAAAGCTTGCTGCTGACGATGTTCTTGGAACATACTGGATTGCATGTTTTGGCTTTGCGTGACTTCAAGCTTTTCAACTTGCAAACCTTGCGTTAGAAGAGCTTGTCTCAACTGAGGCAATTGGTTTTCCAACAGCTGTTTAGCTGCTGCTGATTCGGCTGCAAACTGTGCAATAAGCTGGCCATCATGCATCGATATTTTCACATCGATATGCCCTAGATTTTTTGGAAACAACGATAACTTAGCTTCAGAGAAGCCGTCTGCAAGTGTGATTTTCATGTTCTTAAGAACATGCTCCGTCATTTCATCAGCGAAATTAGCTGCATTCATCGTTGGAGCTACTGTTTTGGCAACTATGGCCTGTGTCTGCTGTGTTCTCTGCAAATCAGCGATCGTAACCACTGAGTTAGTAGCCGTTTCAGGTTCAGTTGGCAGATCTACAAGATTAGGCAGTGTATCTCCCGGTTTAGATGATGCATCCACCTGTGCGGTTAAGAAACCACTTTTCAAAGCAAGAAGCTCTAATTTTGACTTAGCAGGTTGTGCGATCGTCACTGTGTTCATCATATCAACGTTCTGATCTGATGTTTTCTTGCTGTTAAGCTTGTGATGAGCTGGCTTATCAGTAGATGTGACTTCCTTCTTACCTGTATTCATCAAACCTTCCATTGCTTCAACAGCGCTCTCCGTTGTAGCAGCATCCAAAGTTTGACCTTTCAAGTTCGTCATCAACTCCGGTAATAGTGGTTGGATGACGTTCTGTAGATCCTGATTCAGAAACTTCACAATTGGATTGTCAGGCTGCTGCTTTGACAGAGAAGCTAATGCTAGCAACGTATTTTGAGCTTGTAGGCTTGAAACTTCAGTTGTTTGAAGCTTAAGCGTACTTGGGAGAGTAGCCAATGGAGTTAATTGAGCTCCACTTAACGTTTGTAGAAGTTGTTCTGCTTCTTCAAACCATTGCTGAACCTTTGGATCCTGCAATAATTGCTGAGCAAGCGCTGGATTACTGTTCATAGCTTCCAAAACGACTTCAGAAAGCGGCTGATCTTCTGTCTTCACATCCTGCGCAGCAGTCCCTTTCAGAGGTGCTACCAAACTCTGAAGCATTTGCAACAGCATGTCCAGAGAAAGTGCTGGATCTGCAGGATTCGTCTCAGTCTTGGCCGTGCTATCTTGAGATAATTGACCATCCAATACTTGATTGAAACCATCCTTCGAAGTAGTACCGGCCGTTGCAGCCGCTCCTGCCTTATTCGTCGAAGTTGAAGCAGAGTTTGCAGTAGGTGTTGTCTGTATTTGTACATCCATTTTATTTGTTCACCTCCCTCCTAAGTTCAACGTCGGTTACTGAACAAGCTTAGCTGAAATTGCAGCAGCGATTTCCTTATTCGCATCGGACAAGGCTGACATGACTTTGGAACGGGAAGCATTATCCATGCCACTCAGAATGGCTAATACTTTGTCGGGATTTGATTTATTCATTTCGATTAGCACGTTTGAAGCACTTTTGGGAGTCATGTTAGCAAATGTCTGGCCTAAATCCGACTTGCTGACAGATGTCGTCGCTTTTGCAGTGCTTGCTCCATTCGTTGCTAATCTTTCTTGTAAAGCGGCAATCTCTTTATCTCTTACAGGTGTAACGTCTTTAAGCCCCATGGAAGCTTCTGCTGCTTTCGTTGCATCCATTTTCTCCAGGATCGCGCCGCGGTTGTCCGCTTTCATCATGGAGAAGATCAGCACCATTTCTTTCGGTGTAAGTGCTTCAATGATTGGAGCCGCCTTGCTCGGTGTCATTTTTGCATACATATTGGCAAGCTGAGTTATTTGATTCGTGTACTCTTCTTCTGTTTGCGTCTTGTCTTTCAGCTTTTCTTCAAGTTCCGTTATTTTTGCGGTTGCATCTTTGAGTGATTGATCCTTCATCTCCGTTGTTGATTCAGCTTTCTGCAAAGCGGACTGAAGTTCCGCCAATTTGGCATTCAACTTCGTAATCTCATCATCCTTGGTTTTGATACTTTGTTCAGGAGTCGTCTCTTTACCAGTTCCGCTTACAACACTTTTTTCTTTGGGCGCAGGAACAATTGCTCCAATCACCGGAGTGTTATGCAACGCTTTCTGAATACTGCTCTTGATATCATAATCAAAGATCGACAGTAACACGAAAAGCAACACAGCCGTAAACACAAAGGGGATGACAAACCATATCAGAAACCGCTCCAGCGCACTATAAGATGCACCTTCCATGCTTGTATCGGCCATCTCCTTGCTCCTCCTTTACCTTCCTCAATACGAGAGTCGTTTGAACCGGTTTGTTGCCATTTCATCCAAAGCATCCTGCTCTTTTTTGGCGACAAAGGATTGAAATTGGCCGAATGCCTTTTCCCTAGCTTTCGACCACACCTTCTCATCGATCATTCTTTCCGATAGATGTTCCTGCTTTTTGAGCACGACATGCTTCGCTTGCTGAACATCTTGATGTTTACGCGCAATTTGCTGATCGACATGGTTCATATAAGTTTGCAGCATGAGCATCTTCGAAATAGATACTGAATGGCTTGTAGCTGTCACCATTTCCTGATGCAAGCTCTCTTTTTGCTCAAATAAACCATGTAAATTCGTTTCTTCGTTCCGTAATTGGCCCATTGCCTCAGATAAAATCCATTCCGCCTGTGTTCGTTCATTGTTTTTCAAATCGACAATTTGCTGGAAAGAATAACGAAATTGCATTTAGGACCCTCATCCCTTATAAAATTCGTGAATCAATCGTTCTTGAGCTTCTTCATAGGTTAGCTTTTCACTCGTTTTTTGCTTGGTGAAGTCCCATATGGCTTCAATATGATCCATGGCAACATCAATATTTGGATTAGAACCTTTTTGGTACGCCCCGATATTGATAAGATCTTCCGAATCTTTATATATAGAGAGAAGTCGCTTTAAGTGATCAGCAGCTTCCATGTGTTCAGAAGGCACAATTTCTTTCATTACGCGGCTTACGCTGGACAAAACGTCTATGGCTGGATAATGGCCTTTATTGGCAATGCTGCGGTTTAGAACAATATGACCGTCGAGAATCCCTCGAACAGCATCAGCAATTGGCTCGTTCATATCATCACCGTCAACTAGCACCGTATAAAAAGCAGTAATGGATCCTTTCGGCCCGGTACCTGATCGCTCAAGCAGCCGTGGCAGCATAGCAAAGACCGAAGGCGTATAGCCTCGCGTCGCTGGAGGTTCCCCTACAGCAAGGCCAACTTCACGCTGTGCCATGGCAAACCGAGTGACGGAGTCCATCATCATCATCACATTTAGACCGCGATCACGAAAATACTCAGCGATGCTTGTAGCGATCATTGCTCCTTTGATACGGATAAGCGCAGGCTGATCAGATGTTGCAACGATAACGACTGATCTTGCTAGTCCTTCGGGACCTAGATCTCTTTCGATAAAATCCAAGACCTCTCTGCCCCGCTCACCGATAAGTGCAATAACGTTAACATCTGCAGATGTATTACGGGCGATCATTCCCATCAGCGTACTTTTACCAACACCAGAACCTGCAAAAATACCAACGCGCTGACCTTTGCCAATTGTCAATAATCCGTCAATGCATCGAACACCTACAGAGATTGGATTCAGCACTCTCGGTCGAGTTAGCGGATTGCCCGGCGCATTATTCGTAGAATATTGAGCCATTCTTGAAGGCAAGAACGAACCATCCAATGGCTGTCCCAATCCGTCCAGCACTTTACCAAGAAGTTCATGGCCTACTTGAACCGTAAGTGGTTTCCCTGTACCAACAACATCGCAACCAGGGCCAATAGAGTCCAAATCGCCTAATGGCATAAGCACGACTTTATTGCTGCGAAAACCTACGACTTCCGCTTTCAATGGCTTATTGGATTTATGCGGGTAAATATAGCAAAGGTCGCCAATGCTCACATCTGGCCCTTCCGACTCAACCGTCAACCCAATCACTTGTGTTACTTTTCCATTAACACGAATGGGGTCGATGGCATGCAAATGTTCTTTGTACTTATCTACTTTTGGTAATGCGCTGCTCATGATCCTGTACCCTCACTTTGAGTCGCCAACTGTTGCAGAGCTGATTTTATTTCTTTCAGCTGCGTATCGATGCGAGCATCAATACTTCCAAATGAAGAACGAATCACACATCCACGATCTTGCACCGTGGAATCAGGAATAATTTGCAATTCAGCCTGTGAATCAATAGAAGTTAACAGCTCTTCACGCGCATCTTGAATGTAAGCGAATTGTGAAGGAGATACGCATAAAGCAATGATCCCTTTTTCGCGTCTGCGCGACAGAACGGTTTGAATCAACTCAACAACCCATTCTGGATTTAAGGTTAACTGTTTGCCTATGATTTTCTCTGCTATGGATGTGCTTAGTTCGATTAAGAATGGCTCAGATTCCTGAATGATCTGCTGTTTAAGTTTGTAGGATTGCTCCAGAATACCTTGAGCTTCCGTTAGCATTTCACTGTATTCCTGTCTAAGCGCTTCTTCAGCTTGAGCAATTCCTTGTTGGTAGCCTTCTTCAAAACCAGCCTGCCTGGATTGAGCGACATGCGCTTCATCTTCTGAACGGCGTGTTTGCCACCAAGCATTAATTTCTTCCTGCGTTTGTTCGCGAAGAGTCGTACATTCCTGCATCGCTTGATGAATCTGCTCATTGGCAAAAGCTTCAGCATCTTGAAGAATTTGATCTTTCAAATTCGTCGCTTGCGCTATTTCCTGCTGTTGTTCGGGAGTTAGCTGATCACTCGCATCAAGATCTCCATTCAAGTGAAATGGTGAGATCGTTTCAACCAATTTCTTATCATCTACAGCATAATAAGCAAATGATTTAATGATATTAGACAATAATATCGTCTCCTCCACCACGTGCAATGATGATTTCTCCCGATTCCTCTAGGCGGCGGATTGTAGCAACAATTCTCGTTTGTGCTTCTTCAACGTCACGCAAACGAACAGGACCCATAAATTCCATTTCTTCCTTGAATGTCTCTGCCATCCGTTTGGACATGTTTTTGAATAGCACATCACGCACTTCTTCACTCGCAACTTTGAGCGCCAGTTGTAAATCAGCATTCTCAATATCACGAATAATTCGCTGTATAGAGCGATTATCAATATTAACGATATCTTCGAAGACAAACATCCGTTTCTTGATCTCTTCAGCCAATTCAGGATCTTGAATTTCCAGAGAATCAAGGATGGTACGCTCCGTCCCCCTGTCTACCCCATTCAAAATTTGAACGATAGACGCAATACCTCCAGCATTTGTGTAATCCTGTGTAACAGTTGACGAAAGTTTTTGTTCCAATACACGTTCTACCTGACTGATCACTTCTGGTGAAGTGCTGTCCATTAATGCAATACGTTTTGCAACATCCGCTTGTTTTTCTTGCGGCAACGAAGACAAAATGATAGACGCTTGATCCGCTTGCAAATAGGACAAAACTAGCGCAATGGTTTGCGAATTTTCATTTTGAATAAAGTTAAGAATTTGAGCAGGGTCCGCTTTTCTGGCAAAGTCAAAAGGTCTCACCTGCAATGTGGCCGTCAGACGGTTAATGATATCAAGTGCTTTCTGAGAACCAAGCGCTTTCTCCAAGATATCCTTAGCGTAAGCAATACCCCCTTGTGAAATGAATTCTTGTGCAAGACAGATCTGATGAAACTCAGAGAGAATCGCTTCTTTTTCGAAAGAATCTACTTTCCTTACATTTGCAATCTCCAGTGTTAACTGCTCAATCTCTTCTTCTCGTAAATGTTTAAATATTTGAGCAGACACCTCAGGGCCTAAACTGATCAAAAGAATGGCTGCCTTTTGTCGTCCGGTTAACCCGTTTACAGCAGCTTTGGCCATACAAGCGCACCTCTATTCGTCTACTAACCAAGTCCGAAGCAGATTGACAAAGTCTTCTGGTCGCTTTTTCGCAAGAGTTTCTAACTGCTTGCGCACTTGATTGTCATTAGTTACATTTTCAATATCAATCGTTGGAAGTTCCGCTTTATTCGCTGCAATGTTCAGATCTTGGTCCATTAATTGTTGAGCAGCTTTTCTGCGTTTTCTAATTGCAAAACCAGCAATCGCACCAATCGCAAGCGCCGCTAGAGCTAGTCCAGCATAAGTTAAGTACGTTGTAGTTTTCGAAGCAAATGTATCAGCTGGCCGTGCAAAAGTATGAGCAAGAACTGTAACTTTTTTCTGCAATTCATCGTCAGTATATGTAACCTTATTATCTGCCAGTGCGGTCCTCACAATATTTACCAAAGCGGTTTGCACAGCAGTTTTCGTCTCTGCAGTCAAAGAAGTCGGATCATCTTTAACCGGCGGTTCAATTCCGACGTTAATACTTAAATCTTTTACCACATACGGTGTTGCCACAATGTCATTCGTAATCCGATTCACTTCGTAGTTCACTGTCTTACTGTTTTTCTCGGTATTCGATTTACCGGAATTTGATGATCCTGGGTAACCAGGCACATCCGTTGTACCAGTACCAGGAACACCGCCTGTATCTGCACCGTTATTTTGATAAGACTCGGATGCTTCTTGCAGGGAAATTTCCAGTCCTTTTTGATCTACTTGATTTGGCGCGGAGACGAGCTGTTCTTTACTCTTCTTTTGATCAAAGTTCATGGTAGAGAAAACACTAACATTTACTTTGTCGCGACCAAACATCGTTCCCAGCATGTTCATAATATTTTTCTGCAAATCTTTTTGAAACTTATCGTTAATATCGGACTGGCTTGTCACCAAGCTCGAGGAGGACTGGCCACCTGATTTAGAAGAAACTAAGCTTTGCCCATACTGATCTGAAATCGTGATATTCTCAACAGGAAGATTTTTGATACTGTGTGAAACCAAGTTATAGATAGTATCGATTTTACCTTGATCCAATGTGTAACCTTGTTTCATTTGAAGAACAACGGATGCTGTTGCTTTTTCTTCCTGCTGTTGCAAGAAGGGACCATCCTCAGGAAGTGAAATAAGAACCTTCGAACCGGAAATCGCTTGATTCGAGTTAATAAGCTGCTGCAACTCGCCTTGAATCGCATTTAAGTATTTCACTTTAAACTCGTTATCTGTGATACCAAATGAACTACTGTTGCTAAAAGCACCGAATCCTAGAGAACCATTTTTGTTCAAACCTTGTGACTCTACACCGAGTTTCACATTCGCTACTTCATTAGTAGGCACTTCGATGCTTTTACCATCAGCACTAAGTTTGTATGGAATTTTAGCTGTATCCAGGTAACCTTTGATCGCAGCCGCGTCGCTTGGCTGAAGTTCGGTAAATGCTAAGGAATATTCCGTCTTAGATAAATTAACACTGATAATTGCAGCCGTAAGAATCAAAAGGGCAACCGTTGCGATAAATGTTATTTTTGTTGTTCTACTATATCGATTCCAATACTGTTTTACTTTTTCCCAGTACTGGAGGAGATTCTCGTTCACTCCGTCACCCCATCGAACCAAAATTTTAGCAGCATTTGGTTATTTACAGCTGCATTCTCATCATTTCTTGGTAAGCTTCAAGGACTTTATTTCTAACTTGCACCGTAAGTTCCAGACCTAATGATGCTTTTTCGGAAGCAATCGTGAGCTGATGAACGTCTGAAAGCTCTCCTTTAATGAAACTTTGATTCAACTGATCAACTTGTTGTTGTTGGGCATTTAAATTCGTCATCGCTTCATTCAAAAAGGATCCAAATTGTTTGCCAAGGTCAGCAGCGCCTTCACCGGAGTTGTCTTTGGGTTGAACCGAGCTCATAATATTTATTGGACTATAGCTGATTTTGTCAATCATGCTGCTACCTCCCTATTAATTATCTACCGATCTCCAATGCTTTTGTAATCATGGATTTACTCGCATTAAGCGCGGTAACGTTGGCTTCATAAGATCTTGTTGCCGAAATCATATCAACCATCTCTTTAAGCACATCAACATTGGGCATGTAAACAAATCCATTTGCATCTGCATCAGGATGTGTAGGGTTATATACTTGTTTGAGCGGCGACTGATCCTCGAAGATTTTGTTCACTCGCACTCCTTCGCCAGTCCCATCTGCCATAGCCGACTGCAAAGACTGTGCGAAACTCGGTTGTGATTTTGTTTCAAATGCAACTAACTTCCTCGTATAAGGTACCCATTTCCCGTCTACAAACTTGGCACGTGTTGTATCCGCATTAGCAATATTTGATGACACGACATCCATTCTTAAACGTTGCGCAGTCAGTGCTGACGAGCTGATGTCAAATCCGTTAGTAAGCCTCATTTGTTATTACTTCCCCCCTAATACTGTGCGCATTTTTTTGAATTCACTGTTCATTTGCTGAATCATTGTATTGTATTTCAGTTGGTTTTTAGCCATTAAAGACATTTCATAGTCCATATCAACATTGTTCATGTTGTTGTTAATCGCTGTCGATTCATCGGTTTTAATTTCTGAATTCGGTAAATTTGTCGATTTGCCTATAAAGAAATGCTTAGGGTTTGTCCGATAACCTTCTATAGAGGGCGTTGATGAATTCATTTCACCTTGCAATAACTCTTCAAACAATACGTCTGAACGCTTAAAGTAAGGTGTGTCCACATTGGCAACGTTGTTCGCTACCACTTTTTGTCTGAGAGTCGAAGCATCAAGCGAACGCTCCATCAAGTTCCAACTGGGTTTGTCCAACAAAGACATGCACGTTACCCCCTTTCAATAGAGTATTCGACACTATACTTCCACACAGAAAGTATGTATTCCTTCTTATTTCGACATTATTTTCGCAAAACAAATAGAAAAAGTTTCCTGTTGTAGAATTTTGTAAGTCCATTGCCTTCCTAATCATCTAAGATATTCGCTTAAGTTACAATAAGAAAAAAGCCCTATCTTTTTTTAGCAGACAGGGCTTTTCAATCGTGCCAAGCTATAGTTTCGTTTTTATCTGTTCGATGCTTTGTATTAATTGCTCATTTAAAATTCGGATATAAGTGCCCTTCATACCAAGCGAACGTGTCTCTATAACTCCGGCACTTTCCAGCTTACGAAGTGCATTCACGATTACAGAACGCGTAATTCCAACGCGATCAGCAATTTTACTCGCGACCAATAGCCCTTCTTTGCCATCCAATTCCTCGAAAATATGCTCTACAGCTTCCATTTCGCTAAAGGATAAAGAGCCTATTGCTACTTGAACGACAGCTTTACTTCTTGCTTCTTCTTCGATCTCTTCCGCTCTTTCTCTCAAGATCTCCATAGCGATTACTGTCGAACCATATTCAGCTAATATTAAGTCATCATCAATAAACAGACTTTCATTACGACTTAAGATTAATGTCCCTAACCGGTCGCCACCACCGATAATAGGAACTAGCGTCGTATGTGTGTAAGGGAACATGTCTTTCATTTGTTCTGTATAGTAATAATACGGGCTGCTTGGTTCCGACGTCGACGTCGTTTCCTCTATCTTCAATAGAAGATTGTTGGATTCAGATGGAAATCTGCGTTCAAGCAAAATCGCCTGATTCATTTCAGATGAAACAGGATCATTGGTCGTAGCATAGCCCAGAATCTTCCCTTTACGACTGACGACATAGATATTCGCAATAACAATATCACGAAGAACTTCAGCCATATCCATAAAGCTAACCGCATTCCCTGCTTCCTTCTGCAGCAATCGATTTAGCCTTCTTGTTTTGTTTAATAAACTCATGTAACTGCCTCCTACTTACGTAACCCTGCAATCGCTCATTATAAAATGTATTGACTCAAATCTCTATTCTGAACGATACCGCTCAGTTTTTCGCGCACATATTCCGGATTGATGATGAAAGATTCCAATGTAAGTTCAGGGGCTTCAAAGGAAAGATCCTCAAGCAATTTCTCCAGGATTGTATGCAAGCGACGCGCTCCGATATTTTCCGTGTTCTGATTGACCTCGACCGCAATTCGAGCAATTTCATGAATAGCTTCTTCAGCAAATTCAACGGTTATACCTTCTGTTTGCAACAACGCCGTGTACTGTTTCGTCAGCGCATTTTTGGGCTCCTGCAAAATAGAAACAAAATCTTCAAGCGTTAAATCACTCAGTTCTACCCGAATCGGAAAACGCCCTTGAAGCTCTGGAATTAAATCCGAAGGTTTTGCAATATGGAAAGCCCCAGCACCAATAAATAAAACATAATCGGTTTTCACAGGTCCATATTTGGTTACAACGGTAGAACCTTCTACGATCGGAAGGATGTCGCGCTGTACGCCTTCACGTGAAATATCCGGACCATTTCCGCCGCGGGAGCTGCTTGCTACTTTGTCGATTTCATCAATAAATATGATACCTGACTGCTCAGCGCGGTGAATGGACTCTTGAATAACATCGTCCATGTCAATCAATTTTTGAGCTTCCTCTTGGGTCAGAACTTTTCTTGCTTCTTTCACAGGAAGCTTGCGTTTCTTCATCTTTTTCGGCATCAGGCTGCCAAACATCTCCTGCATATTCATGCCGGCTTGCTCGTTTCCTTGCCCTGCTAACATATCCAGCATGGAAGGCGATGAATCTTCGACCTCAATCTCAACGATCTCGTTTTCTAATTTACCACTAGTCAATTGTTCGGCGATTTGGGCCCTTTTTGACGAAAGATTTGGATCCGGCGCACTCTCTTCCTGCTCGGGTTGATTTTGGCCCCCAAACAACATTTCAAACGGATTACGCTGCGATTTGGTGCGTGACGGACTAGGTGCCAATAAAGAAACAATTCGCTCATTCGCTAATTTCTCTGCGCGGTCTTTGACTGCTTCCATACGTTCGGATTTAACCATACGAATAGAAGTTTCAATTAAATCCCTTACCATCGATTCCACGTCTCGGCCAACGTAACCTACCTCTGTAAATTTGGTTGCCTCCACTTTAATAAAAGGGGCTCCAACCAATTTTGCCAGTCTGCGTGCAATCTCAGTTTTACCTACGCCTGTTGGTCCAATCATCAGAATGTTTTTGGGAACAATCTCATCCCGCATGGCTTCATCCACCAGATTTCTCCGATAACGATTTCGCAAAGCAATAGCAACCGATTTTTTTGCTTTCTTCTGACCTACAATGTATCGATCTAATTCCTGTACAATTTGTTTAGGTGTTAGGGAGCTGTTTGCCATTCGGGTACCCTCCTAAAAAAGTGCGTAATCAATTCTGATTTACTCGATTTCTTCGACAATAATATTATGATTCGTGAACACACAAATTTCAGCAGCGGTTGTAAGAGCAGCATGGGCAATCTCTTTGGCACTTAGCGATGGTGCATGACGATGTAACGCTCTACCTGCCGCCAATGCGAAACTGCCGCCAGAACCAATCGCCAGAATGCCATCATCCGGTTCAATAATCTCTCCATTGCCTGAGAGAAGCAATAAACCAGTAGCATCCATAACAATCATCATTGCTTCTAATCGACGTAATACGCGGTCTTGCCGCCAATCCTTCGTGAGTTCGACTGCAGCACGTTGTAAATTACCATGGTGTTCTTCGAGCTTGCCCTCAAACTTTTCAAAAAGGGTAATCGCATCAGCTACTGATCCTGCAAAACCTGCGATCACTTTCCCTCTATGTAAACGCCTCACCTTTTTGGCACTGCTCTTCATAATCATACTGTTGCCAAATGTAACCTGGCCATCTCCGGCAATTGCACCTTTACCTTGATGACGAATGGCAAAAATAGTTGTCGCATGGAATTGCGCCTGACTGGCATCCATCTCTTCTCACCCCTCCAATGGAATCATACACCGGAAAAACAAAATCTTGACTTGGTTTCGACCTAAAAAAAGAGATAAACCTCTAGCGAGGTCAATTTCACAATTAAGACCGCATCTAGAGGTAAATGTATGAGAAAACGAATGAATAATAATTCAAAACATAATTATAGTAACACAGTGAATAGTGTGATTACAACTTATTCAGTAATTGTTTTCGAAAAATTCTGAATACTCTCTATTGCGCGGTTAGCCAGCTTCTCGTATTTTTCTTTTTTGTTCCGAATCCGTTCCGGAAGTTGTGGAAGCAATCCGAAATTGGCATTCATCGGTTGGAAATGTTTAAAGTCAGCTGTCGTAATGTAATGAGCCATGCTGCCTAATGTTGTTTCCTCAGGAAGCACCAAACATGGTTGCCCTTTTGCCAATCGACCGGCATTAAGTCCAGCGATTAAACCGGATGCAGCAGATTCCACATAACCTTCAACACCTGTCATTTGTCCTGCAAAAAACAGATTCTCACGACGCTTGTATTGGTACGTCGGTTCAAGAAGCTTCGGCGAATTAATAAATGTGTTACGATGCATCACGCCATAACGGACGAATTCCGCTTCTTCCAAACCAGGAATCAAAGAGAGAACGCGTTTTTGCTCGCCCCATTTCAAATGGGTTTGGAAACCAACCAAGTTGTACAAGGTTCCCGCGGCGTTATCTTGGCGAAGCTGTACGACGGCGTGCGGCAGTTTTCCGGTATGTGGGTTAATCAATCCAACCGGCTTCATTGGCCCGAATAACACTGTCTGTTTACCACGCTTAGCCATGACCTCTAAAGGCATACATCCTTCAAAGTAGATCTCTTTTTCAAATTCCTTTAGCTCAGCTACCTCAGCCGTAATTAAGGCTTCATAGAAAACGTTAAATTCCTCTTCCGTCATCGGGCAATTGAGATAAGCAGCCTCACCTTTGTCGTAACGAGAAGCCAGGTAAACTTTATTCATATCAATGGAATCTTTCTCTACAATCGGTGCTGCCGCATCGTAGAAATATAAGTATTCCTCACCCATAAGCTCTTTCAGTTGGGCAGACAAATCAGGGGAAGTTAACGGACCCGAGGCTACCACAGTGATGCCATCCGGCAAAACCTGCACTTCCTCGTTGATCACTTCAATGAGCGGATGGTTCCGCAGCGTTTGGGTAACGGCTTGGGAGAACCCATCACGGTCAACGGCTAAGGCTCCACCTGCAGGTACGGCGTGCTGGTCAGCACAGGAGAGAATCAAAGAATCCATTCTTCTCATCTCTTCTTTCAGTACGCCAACTGCATTCGTCAAGCCATTGGATCTAAGGGAGTTGCTGCACACCAGTTCAGCGAATTGATCTGTAATGTGAGCTGGTGTTTTACGGACATTACGCATTTCGTATAAAGTAACAGGCACACCTTGACGTGCAATCTGCCAAGCTGCTTCACTGCCAGCGAGTCCTGCACCGATGACTGTTACTCTTGGGTATTCTGGCAAAATCGGACACCTCTAATCTTTCATATCTTCGTTCTGATCTTCGTTTACTTCTTCTTTATGGTCGCAATTCGTACATTGAATGCTGAGGCCGTTCTTACTTCTTTTCTCGATCATCATCGAGCTGCAAACCGGACAAGGCTTGTTAACCGGCTTATCCCATGAGACAAAATCACAAGTTGGATATTGATCACAGCCGTAGAACACTCTGCCCTTCTTACTTCTGCGTTCTACAATCTTGCCTGCATGACAGCTTGGGCATGTGACACCGATATCTTTGATGATCGGCTTCGTATTCCGGCATTCCGGGAAGCCGGAACATGCCAGGAATTTGCCGAAGCGTCCCATTTTATAAACAAGGTGTCTGCCGCATTTCTCGCAGATTTCATCAGATACTTCATCCTGAATCTCTATTTCCTTCATTTCTTCTTCGGCAAATTCAAGCCGTTTCTCAAAGGACGTATAGAAAGTATCCAGGACTCTTACCCAATCCTCTTTGCCTTCTTCTACAAAATCAAGTTCCTCTTCCATATGGGCTGTGAACTCAATATCGAGAATTTCAGGGAAGAACTCTTGCATCAATTGAATAACAAGCTCGCCTAACTCGGTTGGAACGAATTTTTTCTCTTCGATCGCAACGTAACCGCGCTTCTGAATCGTCTCCAGCGTCGGTGCATACGTACTTGGTCGGCCGATGCCCATTTCCTCGAGAGCTCTCACTAAACGGGCTTCCGTATACCGTGGAGGCGGTTGAGTAAAGTGTTGTTTGGGGTCTATGCTTTGTTTCTCCAAAACATCGCCTTTCGATAATGGCGGAAGCAATTTGTCCTCTTCCGTCGTTCCATCATCATTGCTTTCAACATAAACTTTCATAAAGCCCGCAAACTTCATTTTGGAGCCATTCGCCCGGAATACCGTGTCACCTGCAGTCAAATCGATCGTCATCGTATCCAAGATGGCGGATGCCATTTGACTGGCAACAAAACGATCCCATACGAGTTTGTAAAGCCGATATTGGTCTCTGCTGAGGAATTCTTTCAATTGTTCGGGTTCGCGAAGCACGGAGGTAGGCCTAATTCCTTCATGCGCGTCTTGTGCATTTGCATTCTTTTTCGTGTACACACGAGGTGTTTCCGGATAAAATGCCGCACCATATTTCGTTATAATAAACTCTCTGGCTTCTTCTTGGGCGACAGGTGAAATCCGTGTAGAATCCGTACGCATGTACGTGATTAAACCAACCGTACCTTCTTTTCCCAAGTCTATTCCTTCATATAACTGCTGCGCCACAGACATCGTCTTGGACGCCCGGAAGTTCAATTTGCGTGCCGCTTCTTGCTGCATGGAGCTCGTAATGAAAGGTGGAGACGGGTTACGCCCGCGTTCTTTCTCTTTCACTTCTTTCACGGTAAACTTCCCGTTGCCCATTGCGGCTAAAACTTCGTTAACATCCTCTTGCGAATGCAGTTCCTTTTTCTCGCCGTTCATGCTGTGGTACTTTGCTTCGAATCCCGCTTTTCCCGCATCCAACAGCGCTGTAATGGACCAGTACTCTTCAGGCTCAAAAGCTTTGATCTCATTCTCGCGATCTTGAATCAGTTTAACCGCGACGGACTGCACACGGCCTGCCGATAAACCTTTCTTCACCTTTTTCCAAAGTAAAGGGCTTATTTTATAACCTACAAGTCGATCCAATATCCGTCTAGCCTGTTGAGCATTAACAAGATCCTGATTGATGCGGCGAGGTGTTTTGAATGCGTCCTTCACAGCATCCTTCGTAATCTCATTAAATACAACACGGCATAGCTCATCTGAACCAACATCCAAATAATGCGCTAAATGCCAGGCAATCGCTTCACCCTCACGATCCGGGTCAGCCGCCAGATATATTTTTTTCACTTTTTTACTAGCATCTTTTAATTCTTTTAATATAGAACCTTTACCACGGATAGTTATGTATTTAGGCTCAAAGTTACGATCTACTTCTACGCCAATTTGGCTTTTCGGAAGGTCGCGAATATGACCCATCGAGGCTTTTACGATAAATTTGCTGCCTAAATACTTGCCGATGGTTTTGGCTTTAGCTGGTGACTCAACAATGACTAATGAATCTGCCATGATCGTCCTTCCTCCCCTCTTAATTTCAAGGTTAAGTCTATTGGCGAGAAGAAAAACTTCTTGAATAGCCTATGCTTGGATGTAGGTAGAACCTGGAAGCTGTTTAATCGCCTTTTTCAATAGTAAAGATAACAGAACTGCATGCAAATGTCCAAACGTAAATTGTCCGTCCTCCATGAGGGCATCAATTGAAATGGGTTCATTCGACAACTTACGGAATATTTCGCCTTCCTCTTCCGAAAGCAAAAATAATGTCAACGGCTTATTTAGAGCACGTTTTTCTTCTGAACTTATCATATAGTTGTAGTCGTCTACAATCTCTTCCACACGTGTAACTAATTTCGCTCCATCCTTTAAAAGCCTATGAACGCCGCTGCTTACACGCGAGTGAATGGGTCCTGGAATCGCGAACACATCCCGTGACTCATCGAGAGCAAACTCTACCGTTATCAGCGATCCGCTGTCCTCAGCTGCCTCAACGACCGTAATGCCTAATGACAATCCCGCAATAATGCGGTTCCGCTGCGGAAACATACCAGGCTTCATCCCTGTTCCAATCGGGTATTCAGAAATAATAACTCCTTCTTGCTCAATATTTCGAAATAATAAAGCATTCTCACGCGGATAAATCTGATTGATAGCGCAACCAAGAACAGCTACCGTCTTTGACTTTCCTTGTAAGGCGCCGATATGAGCTTTGCTGTCAATTCCTCTTGCAAGCCCGCTCACAATACCAAATCCAGCACGTGAAAGCGCTGCTGCCCATTCCTCTGCAATCTTTTTCCCATAAGGCGTTGGCGTACGGGTTCCAACCATTCCCAGGAGTCGTCCATTCAGTATGGCTGATTTGCCTTTCACATATAAAACCCAAGGGGGCTGCGCAATTTCTTTCAATATCTGAGGGTACTCCTCATCCAAAATCGTTAGGATTTGAATGGATTGCTTCATATATAATTGAAGTCTTTCCTCAATGAAGGCATGAGTAAATCGGGAGGAAATTCGCTCAGCTACGGAAGCACGAATACCTTGAGCCGAGATTTCCGCTGCGGAGAGCTCAAATAAAACTTGCAGGTCTGGAAACCGGTTCACGAGCTGAAGCATGGTTTTCCAGCCGACCCCTTCAAGTTCATGAAGGCCAAATAAAATGATTCGATTATCCATTAGTATATACACTCCTTACTCGAATGACAAATCTTTGCAAAGCTAGAAAAACAAAAAACCTTCCAAATCCCTGTTTCAGGGAGTTGGAAGGTTGCTTACCTTCAAAAAGGCGAGACTATTTTTTTGTGATAACTTTGTCAAGCATACCTTTTTCTTCAAGTACGCTAACAAGCGTTGAACCCATTTCAGATGGCGTAGCCGCTACGCGGATTCCGCATCTTTCCATCGTTGCAACTTTCTCAGCTGCCGTACCTTTACCACCGGAAATAATCGCACCGGCATGGCCCATACGTTTTCCTGGAGGCGCCGTTTTACCGCCGATGAAACCAACTACCGGTTTCGTCATGTTGGCAGCAACCCACTCAGCCGCTTCTTCTTCTGCTGTTCCACCGATCTCACCGATCATAATGACAGCATAAGTGTCCGGATCTTCATTGAAACGTTTGAGGATATCGATAAACTCGGAACCTTTAACAGGGTCTCCACCGATACCAACAGCGGAGGATTGTCCAATACCGCGAGTTGTCAATTGGTGAACCGCTTCGTAAGTTAGTGTTCCGGAACGGGAAACAACACCTACGTGACCTGGTGTATGGATGTAACCTGGCATAATACCGATTTTGCACTCGCCTGGCGTGATAACGCCTGGGCAGTTTGGTCCGATTAGAACGGTTCTCTTGCCTTCCATGTAACGTTTCACGTTAACCATGTCAAGTACAGGAATACCTTCTGTGATACAGATAACGAGATCAAGATCAGCGTCAACCGCTTCAATAATGGACTCTGCTGCAAAAGCAGGTGGTACATAAATAACGGATGCTGTTGCACCAGTTGCATTTTTAGCTTCGATAACTGTGTTAAAAACCGGAAGTTGAACAAGCTCACCGTTTTCCAGTGTGATGTCTACTTTTGTTCCGCCTTTACCTGGGGTTACGCCACCAACCATTTGTGTGCCGTATTCAAGACCGCCTTTGGTATGAAACAAACCCGTAGCGCCGGTAATCCCTTGAGTAATGACTTTTGTATGTTTATTGACCAAAATACTCATGATCTTTTGTTCACATCCCCTATATTATTTAAAACCGCACGGGTTTAATTTATTTCACAAGTGCAACGATTTTCTGAGCGCCGTCTGCCATGGAGTCAGCAGCAACAATGTTCAAGCCGGATTCGTTAAGAATCTTTTTACCAAGTTCCACGTTTGTTCCTTCAAGACGAACGACAAGCGGACGGGATAGACCAAGTTCTCTAGCCGCAGCAACAACGCCGTCAGCAATTACGTCACAACGCATGATTCCGCCGAAGATGTTAACGAAAATGCCTTTA
The DNA here is from genome assembly GCF_004000765.1 of Paenibacillus chondroitinus NBRC 15376. Classification (GTDB taxonomy): domain Bacteria; phylum Bacillota; class Bacilli; order Paenibacillales; family NBRC-103111; genus Paenibacillus_E; species Paenibacillus_E chondroitinus. The sequence goes on from NZ_BILW01000003.1 coordinate 364,049, forward strand.
ACTTGCTCATCGGACAAAATGATTTTGAATGCTTCTGTAACTTTCTCTTTCGTAGCACCGCCCCCTACGTCAAGGAAGTTAGCAGGGTCTCCGCCGTAGTGCTTGATGATGTCCATAGTAGCCATCGCAAGTCCTGCACCGTTAACCATACAACCGATATTACCGTCAAGAGCAATGTAGCTCAGATCATATTTGGAAGCTTGGATTTCTTTCGCATCTTCTTCTTCAAGGTCGCGAAGTTCAACGATATCTTTGTGACGGAAAAGAGCGTTGGAATCAAAGTTCAATTTAGCGTCAAGAGCCATAACGTCGCCGGAACCTGTAACAACCAATGGGTTGATTTCAGCGATGGAGCAGTCTTTTTCTACGAACGCTTTGTAAAGCGCAAGCATGAATTTAACCGCTTTGTTAACAAGCTCGTTAGGAATGTTGATCGAGTATGCAAGTCTACGAGCTTGGAAAGCTTGAAGACCGATCGCAGGATCTACAACTTCTTTGAAAATTTTCTCAGGAGAATGCTCAGCAACCTCCTCAATTTCCGTACCGCCTTCTTCAGAAGCCATCAGAACGACGCTACCAGTAGCACGGTCAACAACAACACCAACATAATATTCTTTTTTAATGTCACAGCCTTCTTCGATCAAAAGGCGTTTAACTTCTTTACCTTCAGGACCTGTTTGGTGAGTGACAAGCACTTTGCCAAGAATTTCGCTAGCATATGTACGAACTTCGTCGAGGTTTTTAGCTACCTTAACGCCGCCTGCTTTACCGCGACCTCCGGCATGAATTTGCGCCTTAACTACGACGACGGATGTTCCGAGTTCTTTTGCAGCTGCAACAGCTTCATCTACGGTGAAAGCAACTTTCCCGTTAGGAACGCTGACTCCGTACTGTCTCAGGACTTCTTTGCCTTGGTACTCATGGATATTCATTTCCTAAAATCCTCCTATCAGTATGGACTTTCTATACGTGCTATACAGGGGAAAAAGTGTAATTTCCTATGTGTGTTGTGCACGAAATAAATCTTGCTGCCGGAATTAGTATCACACTTCTTCACAAGCCCTAACCATTGTATCACTAATTTTCGACAGTTTCCTTATTTTTTTCGTTAATCCATTCAAATTTTCCTTTCACGCTGAAAAACTTTAGCTATCACTTACAACCATCAAACGCCCACATCTGTGTTTAAATGTCAAAAATGTTCATAAAAAAGACGTATTTTTCACTTGAAAAATACGTCTACCTCTTTATTTGTCAATAATGCGGCGTTGTCGGAGTATTCATTCGCGGTTCGCGCTCCGCTTGTTTGATAAATCTCATCTCATTTCCAGTAAAGCTGCAAACTAGACATTGAATCATCGGTTCTTCCTCAGGAATCGCATCAGGGTCATTGAATTCCGTTATATTGCCGGATAGTGCATCTTTCAGAAACGGCTGCGCATAGCTGGTAATTACACTGAATTTAATACGATTAGAACGGCAGTTTGGACAAAAATACGGCTTCTCCTGCATATCATCACCTCATCTTCCAGTATGTGCATATAGACTTTATTTAAAACGTAAAAAAACCATTTATGGATTGCGTAAATTTCCCATTTTCTATACAATAGAGGAAATAAAACGGATCAATAAGGAAGCACCTTTTATCCTCACGAACAGTAGCTTAACCTGCTGCTCTACTAAGGAGAGGAAGGTGTTTATTGTATGTATGGCAAAGTCTGGAGCGCTTGTTTGCAAGGAATTGAAGGAAAAACAATCGAAGTAGAGGTTGATATCTCCAGCGGTTTACCTCAAATGAACTTGGTGGGACTTCCGGATTCCGCCATCCGTGAATCTGTGGAGAGAGTTCGTACGTCTATCAAAAATTGCGGATACACGTTTCCGATGGATCGAATCACAGTGAATCTAGCACCAGCAGACTTGCGCAAAGAGGGATCCTCTTTCGATTTGGCGATTGCGGTTGCTATTTTACTAACAACAGGTCAGGTTAGCAGTGAATTTTTACACAAGACCTTATTTTTGGGCGAATTAGCATTGGACGGATCCCTCCGGCCTGTTCCCGGGGTGTTATCCATGACGCATGCAGCAAAAAAGTTAGGCATCAACCGAGTTTGTGTCCCTCTCTCCAATGCCTCTGAAGCTGCACTAATTGACGGCATGGAAGTTTGCGGGATAACCAATCTCTCTGATTTTAGGAATTGGAATCGGCCATCTCATCACGAGTATCTATTTAGTAGTAATTCAAGCAGTCAGAATGGATTTTCGACAATTTCCTCAATAACTCAACAGGATATCGAAGATTATGCCGATGTCAACGGGCAGCACCAAGTCAAACGAGCGATGATGATAGCTGCTGCAGGCATGCATAATATCCTATTAATCGGCCCTCCCGGGACCGGAAAAACCATGTTGGTCAAGCGCATGCCTTCCATTTTACCCCCCATGTCGGATCACGAAGCACTGGAAGTCACCAAAATCTACAGCGCCTCAGGCAAGCTCATAGATCGATCTTCGCTAATGCGCACCCGCTCATTTCGAGCTCCGCACCACACCATATCGGCTGCAGGGCTGGTTGGAGGTGGAACGATACCGAAACCAGGCGAAGTCAGTTTAGCTCACCGTGGGATCCTGTTTCTGGACGAGCTGCCAGAGTTTACGCGAAATGCACTTGAAGTTCTTAGACAGCCGCTTGAGGAGCGCTCTGTTACAATAGCTAGAGCACGCGCCGTATATACATTTCCTTCGCAGTTTATTTTAGCTGCTGCCATGAATCCTTGCCCTTGCGGTTATTACGGAGCAGAAAATGAAGCAAATGCCTGTATTTGCTCGCACGCAAAAATCGTTCAGTACCGTTCCAAAATATCCGGGCCTCTCCTTGATCGCATCGATCTCCATGTGGAAGTGCCTAAACAGAGTTATGCACAGCTAAAGGAGCACACAATCAATCATCCTTTATCATCCACGGAAATGTTGGAGAAAGTTTTAATTGCCCATCAGCGACAGCAAAAGCGCTATGCAGGCACCGGCATTCAGCATAATAATGAATTAAGTGGTATTCGAATGAGACAAATTTGCCAACTGACGTCAGAGGGAGAGCAGCTGCTAAGCGCATCCTTTGAGGCTCTTGGACTAAGCGCTAGAGCCCATGACCGCATTCTGCGATTAGCTTTAACGATTGCAGACTTAGAGGAAAGCGATCGTATTCTGTCTCATCACTTGGCTGAGGCCATTCAATACCGAAATCTCGATAAGCAGCAAAAAGAGCAAGAAGGATGATACAGATAAGAGCCTTTTGAGCCCGTTCGTTTTCTCTACGAATCAGGCTCAAAAGGCTCCTTGAATATGTTCAATTTGAGTCGTTGCTCCATCCAAGGATATTTCGACGGCAATGACATCAAAGCGAACGGAGTTGTCATATTTTTGAAAACGATGCAAGTAAAATTGCGCCGTTTCTTTCACTTTCATTTGCTTACGGACATCAACGGATTCTTTGGCGGTTCCAAAGCGGCCAGTAGAACGTCTTGTTCTGACCTCAATAAATACGAGCGTACCTGCTTGCTCAGCAACGATATCCAGTTCTCCCGTACGACAGCGCCAGTTCCGCTCCAAGATCCGATAATCCTTGCCGATCAAAAATGCCTCCGCCGCATCTTCGCCAAGCTTGCCAAGCTGCTTCCTGTTATCTTTCCCTGGTTCTATCATTATCTGTCCCTCTGGGTTCGCATCCGGTTATCCGATCGATAGATAAAGCTTAACACTTCAGCCACCAACTGATAGAGCTCAGGTGGAATTTCCTGATCCAGGTCCAGCTTGGACAATACTTCGACTAAGGAAGAATCTTCTTGAACAGGAATCCCGTTATCCTTGGCTTTTTGTAAAATCGCTTCAGCCACATGGCCTTTACCTTTGGCAATCAGGGTTGGAGCCTTCTGCGCTTCAGGGGAGTAGCGAAGCGCTACGGCCTTCTTAATCGGCGTAGGTTCAGGTGTTCCCGCTGGATTCTTTGGCTTGGTCATGCCCGAAAATCTACCCCCTTATACGTTTTCGGGAGGTAGAGCGAGCGAAGATCTGCCCGACCATCTGTAACACCCTTCACTTTTCCCTCATCCTCGTTGCTTACAGGCTGTGGATAGGGTGAACATTTCAAAGAAATAAACTGGTACCCCGCTTTGTTCATCGCTGATGTTATTTCTTCCTTGGACTCCTCCATCATAGGAGCTAAGGCCGGATGATCATTATGAATCGTCAATGAGACGATCTTATTAACAACATGTACGTCCACTAACGTATTCCCCATGACTTTCATTTGCAGATCGAACAACAAGCGACAGTTGCTTGCGTCTACTTCACCGCGTTTCCCTTTGTGGGATTGAATATGAACGGCTGCGGACTGCTGGCCTGTCCCATCCATAAAAGGAATAAACAAGGTCATATGGGCAAACATGGCGGTTTTGTCACCAGTCAACATCAGCTGTTGACCCGTGATTTGCCCGATCGCTTGCTGCGCTGCCTCTCTCAGCGGCGCCGGCGTATCACTGGAAGCCGTGAGCTGCAAGAGCAAGCTCTTCAGTGTCTCAGCAGCTGCAGGCTTGGCCGTATCGTCCTGCTGAGAAGCCATGGCGATCAGGTTCGGCAGCTGATCGTCCTTAAGGAGCCGGCCGCGCTGCATGGCCTCTCCGCGCTCATCCAGCTTCGCTGCGAGATGAGCCTCATGCTCCACGCCGACGGCTTTGAGCATCCTGCTGATCCAGTTAGGCTCTGGATCAGCCTCGGGCTCCTGAGGCGCACTGCTGCGCGCCTCGG
>NZ_BILW01000004.1 GCF_004000765.1 Paenibacillus chondroitinus NBRC 15376
CGCCACCGCACAGGCGCCCGCAGAGCGGCGTGCCGCGCTGGAAGCGCGCGGCATCACGGTCCTCACCTGCGGCGACGGCCCGCAGGTGGATCTGACGCTCGCCATGCGGCAGCTCGGCGAGCGAGAGATCGGCTCCATCCTCCTCGAGGGTGGAGGCAAGCTGAGCGGCGCCATGCTGGAGCGGCGCCTGCTGGATAAGCTGGTGCTGATGTTTGCGCCGAAAATTATCGGCGGCGGGCAGGCAGCACCTATGAACATCACCTTCGAAGGCTTCGCGAAGATGGATGAGGCAATTACGCTCGACCGGTTAAAGGTCGAGCAGTTCGGACCGGATGTATGCCTAACCGGGTATCCGGTTTTTAAGAGCTAACGAATGGAGGGCTGTCATGTTTACCGGCATTATTGAAGAAATCGGCCACATGCGCCGCATTCATAGCGTAGGTCAAGCTATGGTATTAACGATTGGCGCAAAAAAGATCCTTGAGGATGTTCATCTGGGAGACAGTATTTCGGTGAATGGGGTTTGTCTGACAGTCATTTCGTTTGACAACGAATCTTTCTCCGTCGACGTGATGCCGGAAACTTACCGCAAGACGAATTTGCGCAAGCTGCAAGCCGGTACACGCGTGAATTTGGAGCGGGCGATGGCGGCAAACGGCCGCTTCGGCGGACACATTGTGCAAGGACATGTAGATTCAACAGCAACGATTATTTCGCGGATTCCAGAAGAAAATGCGGTTGTTTATCGGTTCGAACCGGAGGATAAACACATTTTCCGATATATTATAGCTGGCGGCTCGATCACCATTGACGGGATCTCCCTTACGGTTGTCGATGTCACAGAACGCGATCTGGCGGTTTCGATTATTCCGCATACACTGGCTCAAACCGTTCTGCATGATAAAAAAGCAGGAGATACTATTAACATGGAATGCGATGTTCTGGGCAAATATATGGAACGACTGCTAAAGTTCGGTCCTGCTGATGCCTCAGCGGGTAACAGTAAAAAGCAAAGCACGTTATCTGCAAGCTTTCTGGCGGATCATGGCTTTATGTAAGGGTAATTAGCTTACAAAGATAGTTCGGTTAGGAGAGGTGAAGATGACAGAAATAAAATTCAGCACGATCGAAGAAGCACTGAAAGATCTCAGTTTAGGGAAAGTCATTATCGCTGTGGATGACGAAGATCGCGAAAATGAAGGGGATTTTATCGCACTGGCGGATAAAACGACCCCGGAAGTGATTAATTTCATGATCAAAGAAGGGCGCGGGCTGGTGTGCACGCCGATTACGGAAGAACGGGCGAAAGAGCTTGACTTGCCGCCGATGGTCGCTAGAAATACCGATTATCATGGCACTGCCTTTACCGTATCTGTAGACCATGTTGAGACGAGTACGGGGATTTCCGCACATGAGCGTTCAAGAACGGTTATGGGCTTGATCGATCCGGATACGAAACCGCAGGATTTCCGCAGACCGGGTCATATCTTCCCGCTAATCGCCAAAAAAGGCGGCGTACTCCGCAGAGCTGGACATACGGAAGCAGCGGTTGATTTGGCTGTTTTATGCGGGTCCTATCCTGCCGCGGTCATTTGTGAAGTCATCAAGGAAGACGGAACGATGGCACGGGTTCCGGATCTTATGGAAATCGCCAAGAAACATGAATTGTGCATCATTACGATTCAAGATTTAATTCACTATCGCAATCAACAGGAGAAATTGGTTGAGCGTGAAGTTGAAATTAAGCTGCCTACGGATTTCGGCACTTTTAAAGCAATCGCCTATACGAATCAACTGGATAGCAAAGAGCATGTCGCCCTTGTCAAAGGAACAATTGACCCTTCCAAACCAACGCTGGTTCGTGTGCATTCCGAGTGTTTAACTGGTGATGTTTTCCATTCACACCGCTGCGATTGCGGTCCTCAACTGGATGCTGCATTAAAACAGATTGATGAAGAGGGCAATGGTGTATTATTATATATGCGACAGGAAGGTCGCGGTATCGGTCTGATCAACAAATTAAAAGCTTATGCTTTGCAAGAGCAGGGATTAGATACTGTAGAAGCGAATATTAAGCTTGGATTTGCTCCAGATCTTCGTGATTATGGCATTGGTGCGCAAATTCTGAAAGATCTTGGCATTACGCAGCTCCGTTTGTTGACGAACAATCCTCGCAAAATTAAAGGGTTAGAAGGCTACGGTCTCGAAGTTGTTGAACGCGTTCCGATTCAAATGGCAAGCAAAGAGGACAACGTCAATTATTTGCGGACCAAAAAACAAAAGCTTGGCCACATGCTGAGCTTCCATGATTCCGGCAGCGGGATCTGATCTTTACACTTCAAATAACGGTTTTTATATAGAAAAGGAGAATTTAATCATGGCTACAATTTATGAAGGACATTTAGTATCGCAGAATTTGAAATATGGTATCGTCGTAGGTCGTTTCAATGAATTTATTACTTCCAAATTGCTTGGCGGCGCGCAGGATGCTTTGAAACGCCATGGCGTACAGGATAGTGAAGTCGATATTGCTTGGGTACCGGGCGCGTTCGAACTTCCGCTTATTGCTCAAAAAATGGCGGAAAGCGGGAAATATGATGCGGTGATTACCCTTGGCGCCGTCATTCGTGGTTCAACGCCTCACTTTGATTATGTGTGCAGTGAAGTTGCAAAAGGTGTATCCGCCATTAACCTGAAAACAGGCGTTCCAACAATCTTTGGTGTTTTAACGACGGATTCCATCGAGCAAGCGGTTGAACGCGCGGGAACGAAAGCCGGCAACAAAGGTTGGGAAGCGGCAGTAACGGCAATTGAGATGGCGAACTTGACGAAACAATTTACTTCCTAATGCTTTCTTATTATCATTTGGAATCACTGCTTCCCAGGCTGCTCGCCTTCCTGATTGCGATGACGCTCCATGATGCTGCGCATGCAGGAGTTGCTTGGCTGCTCGGAGACCGGACAGCCCGGGACAGCAAACGTTTATCGCTTAACCCCTTGGTACACTTGGATGCCTTGGGGTTGGCGATGATTGTTTTTGGTCCATACGGCTGGTCGAAGAAAATGCCGGTAGAGGCTATGCAGTTTAAAAAGCCAAAACTTTATCATACAATTGTGTATGCAGCAGGTCCTTTTACCAATTTGCTGCTCGCTTTGTTTTTCTGGTGGCTCTATTTCTTTCTTCCTGATTTTTTCGGAGGAGCATCCGAGTCGATCACCGTGGAACAATGGCGAGTCTATTTGCAGTACGGCGTCATTGTCAATCTCATGATTTGCCTTATACATATGTTACCGCTTTATCCGCTAGATGGTTGGTATATCCTTAAAGGCTTTATTCCTCCGAAAAATCAAAGATGGATGGATCGCAATCAGCGATATGCACTTTTTGTTGTCATCATTTTGATGATTACACCTACCGGCCAATGGGCCTTGGAACGTATTTATCCGTTTGCCGCGCAGTTTGTTATGAATATATTTTCACTATGACAAGGGGGAGATTACATGAAAGTTACCTATAAGTTAGAAGCTTTTGAAGGCCCCCTTGATCTTTTGCTTCATCTTATCGATAAAAATGAACTCGACATTTATAATATTCCTGTCAAAGAAATTACAGATCAGTACTTGGCTTATGTACAAGCTATGCAAGAGCTGGAGTTGGAGATTACAAGTGAGTTTCTAGTCATGGCCGCTACACTTCTCTCTATCAAAAGCAAAATGCTGCTGCCTAAGCCGCCTGTTATTGAATTTGACGAATATTTTGATGATATGGAAGACGAGCTTGATCCTCGCGCAGAGTTGGTCGCTAAACTTATTGAGTACAGAAAGTACAAGTCTATTGCTGATATGCTTAGAGATAAAGAAGTAGAGCGAAGCCTGGTGTATACGCGTGAGCCTGAAGACTTGACGCCATTCCTGCCGCATGTGCAGGAGAACCCTGTTGAAGGGCTGGACGTTGCTGATTTGCTATTCGCTTTTCAGCGGACGCTTCGCAAGCTTGTGAATCGCAATATTGTTACTAGAATTCGAAGAGACGAGATTTCCGTCAAAGAACGGATTAGAGAGGTTATAGATTTGCTAAAAGTGAAAGGCGGCAAGCTGCTTTTCTCGAAATTGTTCGATTATGAAATGACTCGGGAAGAGATCGTTGTCACATTTTTGGCCATTCTGGAATTGATGAAAATGAAAAAAGTCGTATGTTATCAATATCAATTATTTGAAGATATCGTAATTCAAGCCAAAGAGGAGGGTACAGACATTGACACTCAGTTTTCCACAGATGAAATCGATTATTGAGGGACTCCTCTTTGCCTCGGGTGACGAGGGATTGGATGCCAAACAAATAGCTGAGGTCATGGAGCTCGATTTGTACATCGTTCGTGACTTGCTTAAGGATATGCGAACGGAATTTAAACGCAAGGGAAGAGGAATCCAAATCGTTGAGGTAGCCGGGGCTTACCAGTTAACGACGTTGGCTGAGCATGCGCCCTATTTTGAGCGTCTGGCTTATACACCATCGCGTTCCTCCTTATCGCAAGCAGCACTCGAGACCTTATCCATTGTTGCTTATAAACAACCCATTACCAGAGTAGAAATCGAAGAAATACGCGGCGTGAAATGTGATCGCGCTTTGGCTACTCTTGTGGGTAAAGATCTCATTTTGGAAGTCGGACGCGCAGATGCGGTTGGAAAACCGATCTTATACGGCACATCCAAACAATTTCTTGAGTACTTCGGGCTCAGCTCCATTCAGGAACTGCCGGATTCAGGCAGCTTTCAGGGGGAATTTGATCTGGAGGAAGAAACTCGCATGTTGTTTGATCGGATGGGCGGGGATCAGAAACAGATTACGCTCGAGGATGTTTCGGAGGAAACCGAGTAACGTTAAATGCATTTCATTTCCTAAATTAGCTCATACTAACTCTACTTGCCAGAAGATCTCTTCTGGTTGTGGAGTTTTTTTGTTAAGGGGGAGAATGGGGTTGTTGTGGGTAGGATTCGTGCTTCTAATCGTCATCCTTGCCATTATCATTGTGCTGCTCAGTTTCATTCGGGGAGAGTTTTATTTCTCCAGAGTGAAAGATAATGACACACTTACTGTGGAGATGCGTGCTTTATTTGGATTAATCCGTTATCGCTATGTCATCCCCATCATACAGTTCAAGGGATTCACGAAAGGGATCCTGATCAAATCGGAAATTGTGAATAAAACATATGCAAAGTTGAAAGACGAGAGCAAGGATCACATTACGAAGGACAAAGTGATTCAATTTTATAAAGAAGCCAAAGACATACTTGTTCATACGCTTAATTTGTACGATTGGACGAAGCAGACTTTAGCTAAAGTGGAATGTACGGAGTTAAAATGGGTAACGCGCGTCGGTGTGGGAGATGCTCCGGAAACGGCTATTACGACGGGAGCCATCTGGGGGATTAAATCGTCGCTCTTAGGCTTTACAATGCGCTATATTCAGGTGAGAGCAACGCCGCGAGTAGACGTGGTTCCGCAATTCAATGAGAAACACTTCTCAACGGAAGTGCGGGTTGCCGCCAGAATTCGAGTGTGGCATATGGTTTTTGCAGGCATCAGGCTGATGGTCAGGGCGGCGAGAGTAAAGGGAGGCTTACGCACCTGGATTCAAATGGCTCTGAAAGCAAGGTCAAGATTTAAAACAGCTTCGTGATGTACATAACGATATTCCTCTAAGGGTACTCTAAAAAAGAACCAATATTGGTCTTAGACACTTAAGCTTCCGATGCCAGTTTTTAATGGCGAAAAACGCTAAGGAGGAATATTATCATGTCAGAACACCCGATTCAAGGACTCATGAAAGTCGCCATGGAAAATATCAAGGAAATGGTCGACGTTAACACGATTGTCGGAGACCCTGTTGAAACTCCGGATGGCAGTGTCATTATGCCAATATCCAAAGTCGGTTTCGGATTTGCAGCGGGCGGCAGCGAGTTCGTGACCGATTCCGAAATTGAGATTGAAGGCGGTACGATGGGCAAAAACGATGCGCTGAACGCCAAGGTTGCTCTTCCTTTCGGAGGAGGCAGCGGCGGAGGGGTCTCCATTACACCGATTGCCTTCCTCGTTGTTGGCAAAAATGGCGTTAAAGTTGTTCCTCTCGACAACCAAACGCATATCCTGGAACGCCTCATCGATTCTGCTCCGCAGGTTGTAGACCGCATTCAAAGCATGGTCAAAGGCTTTAACACAAAATCGGGCACAGTCGGAACAAACGGCGCCAACAACGTAACGAATATCGAGAATCAAAATTTCATCGTATAAGAATCGGTTATCGTCTGGGCTGTCCTCTGTGACAGCTTTTTTTTGTGCGTGATCACAGCAAATAACGAAGATAGATGTAGACATGCGCAAGCAGCAACGAAACCAGCGTAATGGGAACGCCTACTTTTAAAAACTCCAAATAACTAAAACCTTTCCCCTCTTTGGCCGCGAGGCCAGCCACGATGACATTCGCCGACGCACCGATGATGGTGCCGTTTCCTCCTAAACATGCGCCTAAGGCAAGCGACCACCAAAGTGTATTGATTGGCGCTGAATCTACGGCAAGGCCAAGCCCATCCGCCATATCTTTGATGAGAGGAATCATGGTTGCGACAAATGGAATGTTGTCAATGGTTGCCGAAGCCAATCCAGAACCCCAAAGGATGAGCAAGGAGGCGCTTTGAATGTTGCCTTCTGTTACATCCAGTGCAAACATGGCCAGTTTTTTAATCAGTCCAACCTCTTGCAACCCCCCTACCAAGCTAAATAATCCCGCGAAGAAGAAAATCGTCACCCACTCGATCGAAGCGAAAGCTTTCTCGATATCGTGTTCTTTTAATCCGAAAAGCATTAGTAAAATCGCACCTGTAATCGCAACGACGGCCGCGTCGACATGAATGACCGCATGAAGCATAAAACCGATGAGGGTTAACGCTAAAACAATCAAGGATTTGACCATGAGCCGCTGATCTTGGATGGTCTCCCGTTCATTCATTTCCATCAGTTTGGCTTGCAATACGGGATTGGGATGCATCTGTTTTCGGAACATGAGGTAAAGCATGACAAGCGATACAATCATAATAATGAGTGCGATAGGGCCTAGATGAATAAGAAAAGCATTAAACGTTAAATGGGGATTCGCGGACCCAATCATAATATTAGGCGGATCGCCTATTAGTGTAGCTGTTCCACCGATATTGGAAGCAATGATTTCAGCCATCAGAAAGGGGACAGGATTTATTTCCAATATGCGCGTAATCGCGATGGTAACAGGGACAACAAGCAGAACCGTCGTTACATTGTCCAAAAGGGCGGAACCGATCGCGGTTAGCGTGGACAGAACAAGCAAGATCTTCATTGGATCGCCTTTGACGGCTTTGGCCGCGCGAATGGCAACAAACTGAAAGACGCCTGTCTGGTTCGTGATACCCACGAGGATCATCATCCCGATTAAGAGCGTGATGGTTTCCCATTCCATATATTGTATGAAAATTTTATGAACATCCAGAATACCCGCGAAAACCATGATCACAGCACCCAATAAGGCGATCGCGGCACGGTTGACTTTTTCCGAAATAATGAGCGCATAAGTGACTAAAAAAATAATAAGAGCTATCCAAGTAAGCATAATAAACCTCCATCTTCTTCCATTTTAGTTATGACACAAGCACGCAGATACTAAACCTTTTTCCCGGCAATATCCGAAAAATGGCAAAAAGGAGCCTGCAATGACAGGCTCCTCCGGTGATCTCGTTATTCAATTCCAACTCATTATACCGATGGTTTCTCCTTTTGTAAATAACAGGACTTGGACATATCCCCATTTCCAAAGCATATACTTGTACAAAGTTTTTGTCTTGTCTATTTGGTAGGTAGGGGGATAACGATGAAGAAAAGAGTCGGGTTCATCATCTTGTGCAGCGCATTGATCAGTCTATTGCTCGCACCTTGGGCGCAAGTGGAAGCAGCGCCGCCAGGCATTCGTACCAATGCGGTTGGTGCCTCGCTCATTGACGTGGAGTCTGGACGCATCCTTTATAGTGAAAAAGGGGACACGCCTATGCGGATTGCCTCCTTGACCAAAATCATGACCGCCATTATCGCGATTGAACAAGGGAAGTTGAACGATAAAGTGAAGGTTAGCAAAACGGCCTTCGGCAAAGAGGGCTCATCCATCTACCTGAAGCTTGGCGAAGAGATGAGACTGCATGATATGCTGTATGGCTTGATGCTGCGCTCGGGGAATGACGCAGCTACGGCCATTGCCGAAAATGTGGGCGGGAGCGTGGAAGGCTTTGTCTATCTGATGAACGAGAAAGCGCGTTCGCTTGGCATGGATCATTCGCATTTTACGAATCCATCCGGGCTCGATGAAGGCGAAGGCCACCGTTCCAGTCCTAACGATATGGCCAAGCTTACGGCTTATGCGCTCAAGAATCCGGTGTTCAAGGAAATTGTCTCGACGAAGCTGAAAAAAGTGCCGAACCCGAATGAAGCTTGGGATTATTCGTGGTTGAACAAAAACAAGATGCTCTCTCTTTTTGAAGGAGCGGACGGTGTGAAAACGGGGTATACAAAGCTAGCGAAGCGCTGCCTTGTTTCTTCAGCGACCAGGAACGGCCAACAGCTCGCCGTCGTCACGCTGAATGATGGCGATGATTGGGCTGATCATGCAAGGCTGCTGCAATACGGTTTTACCTATTATCCGCTGCAGACGATCGTCAACAAAGGCGATGCCGTCGAGGGAACGCCATGGGTAGCGGGTAGAACGTTCTCTTATCCGCTGGCGGAAGGCGAAGCGGCTCAGTTGACGCATCAAGTGAAACTGGTTGATCCTTCTTCCACCGCATACCGGTTGGCTGAGCGGGGGAGCATACAGTTTTCATTGCAGCAGCAACTGATTCAATCGGTGCCGTTATACGATAAAGCGAGTCCGTTATTACAAGCGCAGAGCCAGTCCACGTTCTCTTTCCAAGAAAGCAAACCTTATCAAGAAACGCTGCTCACCCATTATAGTTTAATTTGCCGGATGTTAATTCAGGAGTTGTTTTCAATCTCTAGATCAGAGTGGGCGGACTAGAGGGCTCACAAGGAGGCCATCGATATGGTGAATTGGATTTGGTTGTTTTTTATCGTCATCGGCTTCGTTGTTGCTGCTTTGAATGGAAATGTTGAAGCTGTGACGCAAGCTGCTTTCGATGGCGCAAAAAGCGGCGTGACGGTCTGCTTCGGACTCATTAGCGTGCTCGTTTTTTGGATGGGGATGATGCGAATTGCCGAAGATGCCGGCCTGCTGAGCAAGCTTGCCAGATTGCTGCAGCCTGCGGTGCGATTTTTGTTCCCAAGTGTCCCCAAAAACCATCCGGCTATCGGTTATATCATGTCGAACATGAGCGCCAACATTCTTGGTCTGGGCAATGCGGCAACGCCGATGGGCATTAAGGCCATGCAAGAGCTGCAAAAATTGAATGCCGATAAAGACACGGCAAGTACAGCGATGTGCACGCTGCTTGCGTTGAATACGTCAAGCATCACGTTAATTCCTACAACGTTAATTGCCATACGCATGAATTACAATTCCGTCAATCCTGCGGAAATCGTGGGTACGACGCTGATTGCTACGATCATCTCGACGGCTGTTGCTATTTTTGTGGACCGATGGTACCGAAGGTCTCGCTCTCCCATCCCTCCGCTGAAAGGATGATTCCGCATGTATGCCTTCGTTTCGCTCATCTCTGCATGGGCTATTCCCATCATGATCGTGTTCATCCCGTTGTATGCGGCTTATCGCAAGGTGCCTGTCTATGAATCGTTCGTTGATGGCGCCAAAGAGGGGTTTGATACGGCGATCAAAATCATTCCGCATCTGGTCGGCATGATGGTCGCCATTTCCGTCTTCCGCGCTTCGGGGGCGATGGATTTGTTAATCGGCTGGATGCGGCCTTTCTTTGAAAGCATCGGTGTTCCTACCGAAGTGCTGCCGCTGGCGATTTTACGGCCGATCACCGGAGCGGGTTCGCTCGCTTTTACGACCGATTTGATTGAACAATTTGGTCCGGACTCGATGATTGGCCGAATCGCTTCTACCGTTCAAGGCAGCACGGATACAACTTTATATGTAATTACGGTGTATTTTGGAGCGATTGGCATTCGTAAGGCAGGGTATGCCTTGAAGGTAGGGCTCATTTCAGATATTGTCGGCTTCGTTGCATCGATTGTCATCTGTTATTTAGTGTTTAGCTGAGCTGGCGCTCTTGTGATTTGCAGTCAACTCCGTTATCATTAGCTTGAGGTGAAAGCGGATAATGGAAAGACTGCAAAAGGTGTTAGCCGAAGCGGGGGTCGCATCCCGCCGGAAATGTGAAGAAATCATCACTGCGGGGCGCGTGCAAGTGAACGGTGAAGTTGTCACGACGCTTGGCGTGAAGGTGAACCCGGCTGAGGATGAAATCAGAGTCGATGGACGAGCTATCGGCCAACAAAAGAAGATTTATGTGATTTTACATAAACCGAAGGGTGTCATTACAAGCGCGACAGACCCTGAGGGACGTAAAGTAGTTACAGACTTCTTGCCAGGAATTAAAGAACGCGTATATCCGGTCGGACGATTGGATTATGATACGGAAGGCTTGCTCATTTTAACCAATGACGGGGAATTTGCTCATCTGCTCACACATCCCAAGCATCATGTGCCGAAGACGTATCAAGCTACTGTCAAAGGAGTGCCGCACGGGACGTTATTAGATAAGCTAAAAACGGGCATACAGTTAGAAGACGGGATGACAGCACCGGCTGAAGTTGAGTATGCGGATGTGAATTTAGAGAAGAATGAGTCCGTGATTCAGATCACGATCTACGAAGGCAGGAATCGGCAAGTCAGACGGATGTTCGAGGCGATTTCCTTCCCGGTGATTCGATTGAAACGGATTAAATTCGGTCCAATCTTTCTTACAGGCCTGCCAAGAGCGAAGTTTCGCCACTTGACGCCCAAAGAGGTTGAAGAGCTTAGGAACGAGGCTCTCAAGACACATAACGTTCAAAAAGGCCAATAAGAATTGGCCTTCTTTTCGTTATAATAAAGGTATTACCCTATGTGAAAAATCTAACATAGCTAAAGAAAAAGTGAAGGTGATTAATCGTGGGTGCAAGAAAGAAATGGGTACAGATCGGGATCTTTGCGATCGTGCTTATTATTGGTGTGTTTACCATTATTACGAATTTGTCGGCTTCTGACAGTAAAAAATACCCTCAAGTTGGCGACAAAGCGACGAACTTCTCATTAGTCGGCTTAGATGGCAAGACACATGAGTTATCGGAATACAAGGGAAAGCCGGTTTTAATTAATTTCTGGGGCACTTTTTGTCCGCCGTGTAAGGAAGAAATGCCTGCGCTGCAAAAGCAGTACGACAAATGGAGCAAAGAAGGCGTTATTTTCCTGGAAGTAAATGTCGACAAAAACAAAGTGACTGTTCAAGGCTTCATGGATCAGTATAACTTGAACATGCCTGTACTGTTGGATGCGAAAGAAGTTGTGCGCAAGCAATATGGCGTAATGGACTATCCGACGACCTTCTTTATCGGCGCAGACGGCAAAGTAGCCGTCAAAAAAATTGGGCAAATGACCGAAGCTTTTGTCGATGAAACGCTTTCGAAGCTTGCCGTTAAGTCTTAATAGAAGTGAATGCTTGAAGTTTTCAGGAGGTCATCATGTTCTACAACACCAAATGCGATTGTGGGCATCAGAACCCCACAGGAACTACGCTCTGTGAATCCTGCGGAAATCCGCTGATCGATACGGATGGCAGAGATATACTTGAAATGCGCTATGACGGTATGGCCCGCCGCTCGCAGAAATCAAACCCCTCAATTTTAGATAAAGTCTGGAATTTCTTCTCCTCGGTTAAAATAGCGGTATGGATTATTTTCATTACCTTGCTGGCTTCTGCCGTTGGCACGATATATCCGCAGGAAAACACATTTTTGGATATGGATCCTGCGCAATATTATTCGGAAACGTACGGGAAACTGGGAACGATTTATCACTTTCTTGGGCTCTCGCACACTTTCAGCTCATGGTGGTTCATCACCTTGCTATTTATGATCGGAACGTCGCTTGTCATCTGCAGTTTGGATCGCGTTTTGCCGCTTTACCGCGCACTATCCAAGCAGCAAATCCGCAAGCATCTCAATTTCTTGACCCGGCAAAAGGTGACCCTTGTGACCGATTTGCCCTCTGGTACAGATGAGGAAGCGTGGACCGATAAGCTCGGCGTGATTTTACGCAAAAAAAATTACCGCATACATAAAGATGGGACGGCACTGCTTGCCGAGAAATACCGTTTCAGCCGCTGGGGCCCATATATTAATCACATTGGTCTTATTATTTTTCTGATCGGTGTCTTGATGAGAAGCATCCCGGGCTGGCATATGGATGAGTATATGGGTATTTTGGAAGGTGAAACTAAAGCCATCCCCCATACTTCTTATTTTATAAAAAATGAAAAATTTACGTTAGAGCTTTATGACGAAAAAGACTTGCCAGAAAGCATAAAGTCCAAGGGGCAAATCGTTCCCAAAACGTATGAAACACAGGCTGTCTTGTATCACTGCTCGGCTAATTGTGATGATTCAACGAAAGAGCCGGTTTTAGAAGAAGTGCATAAAGCCAATATTCTGGTGAATCATCCTCTGGATTATAAAGGCTTGCAAGCGTATCAATTTGACTACAAAGCCACACCGCTCCTGATTTCAGTCAAACCAACACTTAGCAATCCTGCAACAGGTGAAACGTATGGAAGTTTCGATCTGCCGATGAATAATCCGAAGGATGTTTATCAAGTTGGCCCTTATAAGCTGACTTTAAAAGGGTTCTTCCCTGAATTTGGCTTAGAGAAAGGACAACCTATCTCCAAGTCGAATGAGCCGAAAGCCCCGGCATTTATTTTTAGCATCACAGGTCCGGGATTGGCGGCCAATGGTGAACCGTATTTGTATTTCCCAAGACAAATTGACAAAGAAGCGTTCTCCCAAGATACGATTAACGGTGCGATCAGCCAGAAGCTAAAGATTGCCGTTGGGACTATGGAAGGCGTCCAGTTTGCCAACTATACGACTTATCTTAACATTCGAGTTGACAAAGCAATGCCTTATATCTGGGTAGGATCTGCGATCTTTATGATTGGGGTCATTATGGGCTTCTACTGGCAGCATCGCCGTATCTGGATTCGCATCGACCAAGGTAAACTTACCCTCGGCGGACATACGAACAAAAACTGGTTCGGCTTACGCAATGAGGTTGCAGCAGCCTTAAAGAAAAATAATTTGGACATACTGCCGAAATCATTAGACAATGGAGGGAACCAGGGGTGAATGTCAATTCAGTCAGCAGCACCTTTTTACTTATCGCATTTTTCGTTTACCTGGCAGCATTTTTGCTTTTCGTCCTCTCGATTACCGGGAAAAAGTGGAGTAATCGTGATCCAGAACAGCATCAGAAACAGTGGGGCTTCGTAGCCTTCCTTACTTCTGTTGTCGGATTTGCTTGCCAAGTGACATTCTTCTTTACAAGATGGGCGGAAGGGAATCACATTCCGACTTCAAATATGTACGAATTCATGACCTTCCTCGGGATGATGATCATGTTCGCTTTCTTGATCGTCTATCTCATTTATCGAACGCCTGTACTTGGTGTTTTCGCATTGCCGATCGGTTTTATTATCATTGCGTATGCCTCTGTCTTCCCAAGCGAGGTTCAGCCTCTGATTCCGGCACTGCAAAGTTACTGGCTGAAGATCCATGTAACGACAGCGGCAACCGGTGAAGCCTTCTTCGGCGTCGGTTTTGCTGGCGGACTTATGTATCTCCTGCGTTCTGTAGACTTTAAAGGCACGACCCAAACAGATAAGCGTGAACAAAGAGGCGTAGAGCTAACACTCTTTTTTATCCTAATGCTAATCGCTTTTATTGCTTCTATTTTTACATTTAACGGTTCGGGCTATAAAGCTGTATTCTCCAAAGAAGTGACGGTTATGGATGCGCAAGGACAGCAGCAAACGAGCATTCAAGAAGAGACTTTCGTACTGCCGCCAATTGTGAAACCTTATGATACGAAAGTTGTTGAAATGAAGCCGTTCCTGGGCATGACGGAACCGCTGTTTACTGCACCGTCCTGGATGGAAGGCGCAAGCGCGGGGCGTAAGTTGAACACAGTGATTTGGTCCGTTCTTGTAGGTCTTGTCCTTTACTGGCTGGCCCGACTGATAGCCCGCAAACCGTTAGGGGCTGCTATTGGCCCTATCGTGAAAGGGATGGATCCAGAGGATCTCGATGAAATCAGTTATCGCGCGATTGCCATCGGCTACCCGATTTTCACATTGGGCGCATTGATTTTTGCGATGATTTGGGCCCAGGAAGCGTGGGGACGATTCTGGGGCTGGGATCCCAAAGAAGTATGGGCGCTGATTACTTGGTTATTTTACGCCGTATTTTTACATCTTCGGTTGTCCAAAGGCTGGCAAGGCAAGAAATCAGCTTGGTTAACTGTTATCGGCTTTATCGTGGTTATGTTTACGTTAGTTGGGGTAAACCTTGTTATCGCTGGGCTGCACTCCTATGCAGGTGTATAAATCAAATCGAACTTAATTTAGATAAGGATGTGAAGCTCCATGGAAATGAAAGCTAGCATACTCGTTGTTGATGATGAAGAACGAATTCGGAGACTGCTCCGCATGTATTTAGAAAAAGAGGGCTACATCATTGAAGAAGCAGAGGATGGAGAGAACGCTCTGCGGATGGCGACAGAAACGGACTATGACCTGGTGCTTCTTGATGTCATGCTCCCTGGAATAGATGGAATTGAAGTGTGTGCGCGGCTTCGCCAGGTGAAATCTACGCCAGTCATCATGCTGACCGCCAAAGGGGAGGAAACGAACCGTGTCAGCGGATTTGAAGTGGGTGCGGACGACTATGTCGTGAAGCCGTTCTCTCCACGCGAAGTGATTTACCGGGTTAAAGCCATTTTGCGTCGTTCCTCAGCGACGGCCTATCTGTCTAAGGATGCAAGCTCAAGCAACAATATCGTGTTTCCAAACCTGATCATTGAACATGATGCCCATCGTGTAACGGCAGGTGGCCAGGAAGTGGCGTTGACGCCAAAAGAATACGAACTGCTGCATTATTTGGCTGTGTCACCGGATAAAGTGTTCTCGCGTGAGGAGCTTTTGAAGGATGTTTGGAACTATGAATTTTTTGGAGATTTGCGGACGGTCGATACCCATGTGAAAAGACTCCGCGAAAAATTAAACAAAGTTTCCCCGGATGCTGCTGCAATGATTACCACCGTGTGGGGAGTAGGCTATAAGCTAGAGGTGCCTAAATAACGTGTTTATATTCAGAACTGTCGTAGGTAAGCTTTGGTTGACCATCATTGGCCTAGTTGGGGTAGTACTGCTCATACTAGGTCTTTTTCTTGTCAATTATATGGAAAATTATTTCTCCCAAGCCAAGGATCAAACCGCCAACATTGAGAAGCTTGCTCGGAATTTCTCAGAAGAAGCCTCTCATCATATGTATAATGAACAGTTTTATCAATTGAGCAATGAACTACTAGGTTTTCAGGATGCGAAAATGCTGGTGATTTCCAAGGATATGAAGGAAATGACTTTGCCATCCACCCTGGGAAATACGTTAGGTGGTTTCCACGCCAAGGATCTGTATACGGATGCTGAACTACAACGTGTATTTGCCGGTGAAACCATTGACAAATCAATTAACAAGTCCAAAATTGGCCGTTTAAAAGCCGGTGAAGAGTATCTGGTTGTAGCTGTTCCTCTGAAAAATTTGCAGGGCAGCATCGCCGGAGCGACGATTATTTATCAATCCTTGCAATCTCTTGAAGCGACACAGTCTTACATGCTCAGATTGTTTATTTACGTGTCCATTGTTGGTTTTCTGATGACAACCTTTTTTGCGTTCTTCCTGTTCGCCAAAATTACAAGGCCGCTTCAGCAGTTGAAAAAAGCGGCCGATTTCATCACCAGAGGAGAATACGGGACCAGAGTACCTATTATTTCCAAGGATGAAATCGGTGAATTGGCAAAGACGTTTAACCATATGGGTGAGAAAATGCAGGAAAGCATCCGTGAGCTTTCCCAAGAGAAAGAGCACTTATCCAGCATCTTGCACAGTATGACCGATGCGGTCATCACTTTGGATGCGAATGGTTCTGTTATGCTGACGAATCCGCAAGGGGAGAAAATCGTGCAGGAGTGGAGCACCATCGAGTGGTCGGAGGATGATGAGG
The DNA here is from genome assembly GCF_004000765.1 of Paenibacillus chondroitinus NBRC 15376. GTDB lineage: Bacteria > Bacillota > Bacilli > Paenibacillales > NBRC-103111 > Paenibacillus_E > Paenibacillus_E chondroitinus. The sequence goes on from NZ_BILW01000004.1 coordinate 16,314, forward strand.
AGACCACACGCTACCGTAAGCCGGATACAGCGCTTGGTGATTGGGGATTAACCAGCTACAGCAATCCGTTCCTGGTTCCGATTCCCGTCCCGCTGATCCCGCTGTTTGAGGCGGTTGTGGACGAATCATCAGAAGCCGCAACCAAGCTGCATGTCCAGAACGGCGTATGGTCTGTTGCCATGACGCCCTTATACATGAGCGAGCAAAGCGAAGAGGTGCGCGGCGCGGTAGCGGTTCTCCGTAATGTGACGGAGGAAGAACTCCTCGACAAGCTGCGCAAAGATTTTGTGGCGAACGTCTCGCATGAGCTGCGTACGCCGATCTCAATGCTGCAGGGCTACAGCGAAGCCCTGCTGGATGACATCCCCACCACGCCGGAAGAGCGCATGGAGCTTGTGCAGGTCATCCACGACGAGTCGCTCCGCATGGGACGCCTCGTCCGTGACCTGCTCGATCTGGCGCGGATGGAAGCCGGCCATCTCGAGCTGGTATTCAGGGAGGTCGAAGTCGACTCCCTGATCCGGCGCATGCACCGCAAATTTTCGGTGCTGGCCAAAGAGCGCGGCATCGCGCTAAGCATGGCGCTGCCGGACGAGCCCCTCATCCTCGAACGAGGGGATGAGGACAGGCTTGAGCAGGTGCTGACGAACCTGCTCGATAATGCTTTCCGGCATACGGCCTCAGGGGCCAGTATTGCCGTGAAAGCGGAGCGGGCTAAGTATAAGAATAAGCCCGCAATTCGCATTGAGGTCTCCGACCAGGGGCAAGGGATACCTGCCAATGACCTGCCGTTCATCTTCGAACGGTTTTACAAAGCCGATAAAGCCCGCACGCGCGGTTCATCGGGAGGAACAGGCTTGGGTCTTGCCATCGTTAGAAATATTATAGAATCCCATTTCGGAATCGTTACAGCCCAAAGTGTGCTGGGGCAAGGAACAACATTCACGATTTTACTACCTTGTGAACCCAATTAGTGTCACAAATTCGACACAAAAAGGCGTTTGCTGTGAAAACTCACAGCAAACGCCTTTCATTTTGTAGAATATTCAGACAAAATCTTGTTGTTCGTGAAACACTTTGTACCTTTAATCGAGTAGTTTATACTTTAAGAGCACGAACATTCACGATTTCGGCTTGGGTCGACAGTTCGGCCAACACTTCAGCAGGAGCCGATTTGTCGATTGTCAGAACCATGATCGCGGAACCGCCGATCACTTTACGACCTACTTGCATCGTTGCAATGTTCACGTTGTTGCTTCCAAGCAGTGTTCCTACGCGACCGATGATCCCTGGTTTATCATTGTGGGAAATAAGCAGCAGGTTACCTTCAGCAGAGAAGTCAACCGGATATTGATCGATACGCACGATACGTTCGCCGTAACCGGAAAGCAAAGTTCCAGCAAGCGTTTTTTCTTCTTGTTTCGTTTTTACGGTAACTGTTACAAGGTTTGTGAAAGAGCTGGATGTATTTGAAGTTTGAACAACGATGTTCACATCACGTGATTTAGCCAAGTGCATCGCGTTGACGATGTTGATGCCTTCCAATTGGTTCTCGAAAACACCTTTAACAATGTAACGAGTTAATTGGCTTGTATCTACATCAATGAGATCGCCTGCATAATTGACGACAATTTCGTATACAGCGCCTTGTGCGATTTGACCCAGAATGGAACCGATCTTTTCGCCAAGTCCGAAGTAAGGTTGAAGTTTGTTCAAAACATTTGCCGGTACTGGCGGCAAGTTAACCGCATTTTTGAACGGTTCATTGCGCAGGATATGAAGAACTTCTTCAGAAACGTCGATTGCCACGTTTTCTTGTGCTTCAATCGTAGAAGCTCCAAGGTGAGGAGTTACGATTACTTTTGGATTGTTCAAGAACGGGTGATCCTTTTGCGGAGGTTCTACTTCGAATACGTCAAAAGCAGCACCAGCTACGATCCCTTGATCGATAGCTTCAACCATCGCCATCTCGTCAATAATTCCGCCGCGAGCACAGTTGATCAGGCGCATGCCTGGTTTCATGATCTCGAATTGAGGCTTGGAAATTAAGTGGCGTGTTTCTGGCGTAAGTGGTGTATGAACCGTGATGAAGTCAGCTTTCGCTACGATTTCATTAACAGTCCCAAGCTTAACGCCCAGTTTCTCAGCGCGCTCTTCCGTCAAGAACGGGTCATACCCGATAACTTCCATGCCGAATACTTTCGCGCGTTTTGCCACTTCGCTTCCGATACGTCCCATTCCGAGGATACCGAGTGTTTTGTTGCGAAGCTCAACACCGATAAATTTGCGGTCCCATTCGCCGCCGACTGTTTTCTTATAGGCTTGCGGAATCATACGAGCTGTAGACATCATCATGGCAAAAGTAAGCTCGCAAGTTGCAATTGTATTGCCGTCTGGTGCATTGATAACAATAATACCGCGTTTTGTTGCAGCTTCGAGATCAATGTTGTCGACGCCTACACCAGCGCGGCCGATTACTTTTAATTTTGACCCCGCACTCATAATTTTCTCTGTTACTTTCGTTTGGCTGCGAACCAGGAGAGCATCATATTCGCCAATGATGGCAACGAGCTCATCTTCGGATAGACCCGTTTGTTTTACCACTTCAACGTCAGCTGCATCATAAAGCATTTGAATTCCCATGTCACTAATTGGATCGGATACTAGAACTTTGTACATCATTCGAACCTCCTTAGAATATGAACATAAAAAAAACTCCCAACCCTCCGGAACAGACACGGATGTCTATATCCAAAGGGACGAGAGATTGCTTTCGTGGTACCACCCTAGTTCGCTGCCCATTCGCATGAGAAGCCTCAATCGGTCTTGCGACCTGGAACTGTAACGTGTTCCTGTTCCGATTGCATCTACTTTCGTTCAATGCAATAACTCTGGAGTGCTCCGCAAAATGTTCGCTACCGATTCGCACCAACCATCGGCTCTCTGAAAACTACTTTACTTGCTTGGCTCCGTCAACGCTTTACTGTGATAGAATTTTCATTAGATTACCATGCTGTTGAAATCGTGTCAATACATGTCGAATCATTTTCATCAAATTCACATGAAAGCCATATTTGACAACGATGCGAAAGCATTTTTGTTTATTTTAAAGCAAGGATCCTCAGAAAGCAATGGTATTTTTGCTTGAATTTTACTACGATTTTCGCTATTGTACTGGATAAATAGGTATTGCATTGCAGCAGGTAAGAAAGGAAGTGCTCTAGTGGAAATTGCCAGTATTCACCCACAGAAGTTTGTTGAAGCGTTGGATCAACAGACATTGAAGGATAGCATCATTATCGATGTGAGGGAACCGCATGAATGGGATTATTATCATCTGGATGAAGCCAAGCTGATCCCAATGGGACAAATCCCCCATCGTTTAGGAGAACTCCCGGAAGATCAGGACATTTATCTCGTATGTGCACATGGCGTGCGCAGCTATCGGGTTGCTGAGTATTTGCAAGAGAACGGCATAGAGCGCGTTATTAATGTTGACGGTGGAATGGCAGCAGTTGGGATGCTTCGAGGATTTCAATACGACTGATCCTCATTATTGGCACCAAAAAGGAGTTAAGCACCTTGAGGCCGCTTAACTCCTTTTTGCTCATGTTATGTATGCGTTTATGTGACATCCGAGAAGAAAGGGAGCTGTGGCAGCGGTTCGTTCGCATACCATTTGGCTTTGCCTTTCACAAAATCGCCGGAGCGAACGGCATTCGTACTAAGCAGAAGGTCCATCGTTTGATTGACATCATTCACATTCAGTTTCTTGGCTTCTCCGGAGGCGATAAATTCATCTATACGAATCGTCAAATCCTGTGGGTAAAAAGGAGCAAACGATTTGTTTTTCAACAATTTTGCTGTGATGTACAGATTTTTGACATTTAAGTTCATTGCACGCCATTGATCTAAGTTCGCATTATTGTTAGGGTCGAAGTTTTCAATATCAGGATCGATTGTGCCATTCCAAGCAACAATAGAATCAAAGTAATTTTTCTGAGCCGTTAGCGCTTGTGTTTTGGCTTCTCCGAAATAAGCATCTTTTTGAATAGCATCAAGCAGCTGTGGTCCGCTTAGCCCATTGGCTTTGCTCTGATATCCTTTCAACGTATCCGCAAAGAGCTTCAAGCTTTTGAGATATCCTTGATGCGATTGGACGAGAAGCGGCGAGGTCGCCGGCATATTTTTGCTCTGGAGGGCGGCATATTTCTCGTCAGCCAGCTTGCTCAATTCTTTGAGAACGGCCGAGGCATCGACGGTTGAATTGCCGGCTTCGATTTGACTCATTAATTCAAACCATTTATTCTGAAATTCCCTAAAGGGCAAAAAGATGGTATGGTAATAAGAAACGAGAACTTGCTGGTCGTAGGCCCCATATTCCTGAGCAACCGCTTTGTCAGCGTGCAATATTTTCTCGTATTTCTGATCCGATTTTTCCTGCCCGATTTTCAATCCGTAGAAGAAGGCGCCAAGGATACAAACAAGCATAAAGATAAACATGAGGGCAAATAAATAATCAGTGCGGGTAAGACGCTTATCCATAATCAAGCTCCTTATTCTCTCTTTTTCTTTTAACTTAGTATAGGTGAAATAGGTATAAAAGGGAATATGTGAGGAAAGAGGCTGCATCTATGAAAAAATTCGATTTTAAGAATATCCGCTTCGGAAAAGTCGATGTGAATGATCTCAATGACCGAACTTTACTGCTCAATCTGTACATAACCCAAGTGCTTACGCTTATTATCGGAATTATTATCCTTTTTTTTCAGAGCAATCATAACTTTATTTCCATGTTCACGATTCAGGGCGGTTGGAAAATCCCGATTTGGGGGACTTTATTTGCAATAGCCGTTCTTGGGATTGATATGTTAATCTCAAGGTGGGTGCCCAAAGAAGTGTCTGATGACGGCGGAATCAATGAGATGATTTTCGGACGGCGTCCGATCTGGCATATCGCGCTCATTTCATTTATTGTTGCCATTTGCGAAGAAGTGCTTTTTCGCGGAGCCATTCAGCATGCCTGGGGACCTTATTGGACCAGCATATTGTTCGCGGCGATTCATATCCGCTATTTGCAGCATTGGCTCATGACAGGGATGGTGTTTAGTATAAGCTACGGCCTCGGCTGGATCTATTTACATACCGGGAGCCTCTGGACGCCTATTATTGCCCATTTCATCATTGACTTTGTCATGGGATGCATACTTCGTTTTGGTAAGGAGGAGGAAGAACAGAGCACATGAATGCAGAGGGAAAAATGCCTTCTCGTTCTCAACGAAGGACGATTGAAATGGAGGAAGATGACACCTACTTACCGCCGCGGAAAGCGGTGCATCCCTCTGAACGGGGAAAATGGACCCGAATTTTTTATGTTACATTGCTGTGGTTATTTGTAATTCTTGTCATTAGTTTAACGATTTGGGGGATTAGGAACTATTCGTAAAATCTGCTAATTTAGTTAAGTTTGTGTTAAGCAAATAGAGAAGCTATGATAGATTCATAGCTTCTTTTTTATGGGCTCATTTTGTCATAGGAGGATTTAGCTGCAATGAATGCAATTCAAGCAAGAAGAAAATGGACTACTTCGGTAAAAATAATAGCTGCGCTTTTTGTTTTATTATCCAGTTTCATTTGGCCGTCAAAGCCGTCTTACGCGTTTTCTTATGGGTATTTGGCTTATCCGCAAGGAAATGTAGGCTTATTGAGACCGGATATCGGGGTGGATTTAGAGTTAAGTGAAGGGAAAACGCCAGACAGCTATCATTTTTATCTCAATGATCAGGAAGTGCAAGCTACTTACGATCCTGTTTCTGTTAAATATGTATATCAACCAAAGGAAGATTTAGCACCTGGCACGTATTCAGCCCGTTTGTCTTTTAAATTTGACGGTTATGATCCTGTTCAAATGAATTGGAGTTTTACCGTGGTACAAGGTGCTGCCAAGCTATCTTCGGAGACAAGCCAGGAGCAGCAAGCAGGTTTGCAGGCGATTAATGATTATCGGCTTAAAATGGGCTTGCCCCAAGTAAAATTCAGTGATGCCCTGAATCTGGCGGCTCAGAAGCATGCGCAATATTTGTCGCAAAACAAAATCGATCCGATCAAAACGGCAGTTTCCCTGCATGATGAGGATCCGGCCCTGCCAGGCTATATCGGAAAGTCATTAAGAGAACGCTCGCAATTTATCGGATACGCTCATGCGAGCAGCGAGGATGTTGCTTACAATCAGGTTTCGCTCGTTGAAGCCATTGATAGTTTGTTTGATGCGCCTTATCATCGAACGCCATTCATGGTTCCTGGTCTTGTTGAGATAGGTGTTTACCGAGTAGGAGCGTATCATGTGATTGAATTTGGATTCTCAGATGGCGCAGCACCTGAGCTTGTTGTTTCGCCAGGAAGCAACGACATTTATGTGCCAACCGTCTTTGATGGACATGAAACGCCAGATCCGATTCGTCTTCATGCTGAAGAGGCCTATCCGGTCGGCTATCCAATCATGGCTTCAATCAATGGGCCGGACGTGAAGAAAGTGAGTTTGGACGAAGCAGAATTAAAGGATGAAAACGGCCAACCGGTCAGCCTGCTGAAAAATGAACCTGGCACAGACGATCATTTGAGTACAGAAGTTATCCTGATGCCTTCGAAGCCGTTAGCACTGGATACGACCTATGAAGCGAAGGTTAAACTGACAGCAACGATGAAGGATGGCAGCACCAAGTCTTACGCCAAGGAATGGACATTCCGCACAGAACCGCGCGAAGGATTAGGTGTGCTAAAACTGCATAATGATCCGGCTTCTTATGTCCTGCAAATGGGCAATTTCGGACTTAATCGAAATCATACCGTTTCCTTCGCCTTGTCCGGCGATAAATATGTTCTTGACCTCATTCCGTATACGATGAAACAGAAGCCATATATTCAAGAGGGTACCTCGTTTCTATATATTCGAGATCTTGCTGCGGCTCTTGGTGCTACGGTGGAGTGGGATGATAAGGTCAAGGCTGCGGTTTATAAGAAAAAAGACAAAACGATCATGTTCTATACAAACCGCGATGCTTATAGCTTGAATGGGGTGGAGCATCAAACAGGGGCCGCGGCCAAGTTGGTAAATGAAACAACGATGATCCCGGTTCGGTTATTGTCGGAAGCGCTTGGAGCGAAAGTCACCTATGTGGAAAGCTCGAAAACGGTCAATATCAGCTATTAATAGAAAAAGCTTTGCATGCCCTTTGTGTTAAGAAAGAGGGCTGCAAAGCTTCTTTTTTTATCGCATTTCGAGCTCAATGGCATTGGGATCGACGAACGAATACCCTTTTTCCTCTAACTGCGTCAGGAGAGTGTCCAAGGCTTTGACCGTCCAAGGTAATTCATGCATCAGAATATTGCTGCCGCCATGCAGCTGCTTCATGACATTCTCAATAACCTTGTTCGGATCATTTTTTTGATTGGTCATTTCCCAATCCAATGAACCGTTTGACCAAGTCATATAGAGCATATGATTAGCTTTGATTTTGGCTTTCAAATAGTCATTGCCCGAACCGAATGGCGGGCGGAAAAATTGCGGAGCTTGCCCCGTCAAGTCTGTTATCGCTTTTTGAACATCGTCCACTTGCTGATCAATTTTGGCATTGGGCATGTCTTTCATATTGTCATGATCCCAGGCATGGTTGCCGATGACATTGCCGCTTTCATGGACGAGCTTAACGAGTTCGGGTTTTTGCTTAATCCGGTAGCCGTTGAAAAAGAAAATCGCCTTCGCGTTATGTTTTTTGAGGATGTCGATTAACGATTGATTCATTTCTTTCTCTTTGGGTCCATCATCAAATGTCAGGAGAATAATTTTCTTGTTTCCGTTAGGGTCATTGGGGACGATATCATAATTTTTGTTCATATGATAGTCCTTCTTCACTTCTTGCGGGACTGCTTTCGTTGGCTCCGGCGTAGGTGTGGGAGCCGGTGTTTGGGTAGGTGCCGCCGTCGGAGTAGGGCTAGCAGCTGTCGTAGCTGCCGTTGTTGGTGTCGCACTGGCTGTGGAAACTGGGCTCTTGGCCGGTTGGCTTTCACTGCAGGCCGTTAGGAATATCATCATGCTGATCAACAGGACACTGGCTTTGTTAGTCATTTCTCGTTCTCCTCAGGCAAATTAACTTCTTATGTCTCTCCTTATAGTACCACATTTCTTCCAGAACATATCTCCTTTGTTTTCCTCTTGTTTGAGCGTATGCCCTTTCTTCAACTCGCGCAACCTATGAAGGATTCATACTAAATTAACATGGAGGGAGACCCAATGAAAATAGGTACTTTCTTGTTAGGTGGCATTGCCGGAGCAGCAGCGGTCGTATACCTGAATCGCAAAAGTAAATCCATGTTGTTCTCCGCGTTCAGCTCATCCAGTGAATCGATGGGGAAGGTAGTGGATAAGGCGAAAGATACCTTTGCGAGCAAATCATTTGGCGATTCACCGGTCCGGAATTTCTCAAGTACAAGCACCAATTCGAGTGCTAACTCAAGCGCAAACTCAAGCGGAGGGCTCAGCCAGGTGGAAAAAATCGTGAAAGAAGATCCGCATTTGAGTGTGACGGTTAACGAAATTTTGCAAGCCAACAAAGAAAATACGTCGACAATTCAATAAATTCTCGCAGCAGGCACAGTCAGGCAAACCCACGGGGCCGGCTGTGCTTTTTCATTTATACATAACTTGCGCGTGCAATTGGAATCAAATAGTGTTAACATGGTAGGTGAAAACGATAAAAGAATACTTGTCCAAATCTTACTTCAAGGTTCACATTTTTATTTTTTTATCATATTCTGTTTTAATAAGATGACCATGCTTTCGATGCAAGCTTTCCAATCGGAAGGCTCAAAGGAGGATCCTATCATGAAAATAGAACGCTTAAGTCAGGATAAGATACGGATTTTCCTAACATTCGATGACTTAACTGAACGCGGAATTCAAAAGGACGACATGTGGAGAGAAATCCCCAAAGTACACGAACTATTCAGTGAAATGATGGATCAAGCCTATTCAGAGCTCGGATTTGACCCGTCCGGACCTCTAGCTGTTGAGGTGTTTGCACTGCCAGCCCAGGGAATGGTTGTCATTGTAACAAGAGGCAAGCTTGATTTGTATGCGAATTCAGATTCGTATGATGATCATGAAGCTGAAGAAGTGTATGAGATGGAAGTAACGCTTGAACAAAGCGATTTAGTCTCCTATGCGTTCCGTGATTTTGAAGATCTGCTGCGTGTCTCCAAAGTAATCAATCCGCTTCTTATTGAAGGCGGTACCCTTTATTCCTACAAAGGGAAATATATTTTACAACTAGAACCTGTTGACCTTGAAGATACGAAGTACCAAGCGTTAATCGCGGTCCTGTCCGAATTCGGGGAAGCTGCTTCCGTCACACAAGCGGTGCTTGAAGAGTATGGGAAGACGATTATTGCCGATGACGCCGTGAAGGTGCTCTGTCAGCACTTTAAATAAAAGGCCTTCCTCTTTTTCTTTTGTTGTTGAATGAAACAAGCATCTTCAAAAACAACCGTTTTTGTTGATGCTTTTTTTAATTGGATAGAAAGTGGTTTTGCATCCTTGTGAAGAGACGATGGGGGAGAAAATCATGACGAACTTAGAGCATAAACGCCTGGCGCCAACATTGGCAGTGGTTGATTTGGACAGTTTACTTAGTTATTACCAGAAACAGATGAGAGAAGAAGCGTATTTGTACTTGCAAAAAAGGGGCATCACCGAGGAGACCGCTCAATTATTCCGGATCGGTTTTGAAATCGGAAAAATTGGGTTCTACGTCGATCAGAATCAGTTAGGCGATTATTTTGAGCATCGCGTGATCCTGCCAATCCGTAATTACGACGGTGAGATTGTCGACTTAATCGGACGCTCAATTGACAATAAGGAGCCGAAATACAAGGCTTTGTACGGGGTTGATCAATACCTTTTTAATTACTCCGCCTTGGAAGATTCCGATGAAGTTATTTTGTGCAGCGGCATTTTCGATGTGCTTTCTCTTGCGCAGGCCAAAGTCCCGGCTGTTTGTGTGCCGGATTATGGGATATTTAAAGAACATCATCTCTCCCTTTTTACGGGAAAACGCGTCTATATTTGTATGGGGAACGATGAGTATGGACGGAGAGAGTCTACAAGGATTGAATCTGTTCTGAGAGAGCAGGGGAACGAAACCTACATTATCTCTTTACCTGAGACTATTCGCGACATCAATGACCTGTTCGTCAGAGCTCAGAACCCGGTTGAGGCTCTCCTGGGGCTCGTGAATCAATCTGTTGAAGAGTCTATGTTGGCTCCCGTAGCGCCGGATATCAAGAATAGCACGGTTTATTTGGAAGAATATATGAAGAGATTCCGCGGGCAAGTAGCCTCGATCCGAACGGGCTTTGATAAGCTGGACACGCTCCTATTCGGCGGTTTTGGCAATGGACTGTACCTTCTTGCAGGGTCAGGATCCATTGGCAAAAGCATGCTGCTGAAACAAATGGCTGATCATATCGCACTTGAAGAAACACCGGTCATCTTTGTTTCCTGGGACATGACGAATTTCGAATTGTGGTCCCGCAGCATTGCGCGGATTATCGGTGTAGCGCCGCAGAAAGTGCTAGGAGGAAAAATAGATCCCGAACAAGTAGCTGAGGCGAATAAGCAGTACGGTAAGATTAGTAAAATGCTATGGATGCTTGAGTGTACGATGAGTACAACGCTGGATCAAGTAGCTGCTAATATTGAGCGTATCGCCGTCATTGTGGGCAAGGAGCCCGTCATTTTCATTGATCATTTGCAACGAATTCCGATGGGCGAAGCCGCGGCGGCCTTAACTTGGCAGCAGCAGCAAGCGGCTATCGCGTTTACGCTTAAGCAATGGTCCCGCGAATGGGATTGCCCGATTATCGCAGCTACCGCACTGGAGTTAGGTCAAGATAACGTTCCAGACCGGGTGCAAGCTTCCGCGGATGTCGTGATGATCATGCAGCCTGTAGCATCGGATGTGGAAGGCCAACAGGCGATATCGCTTGCATTAACGAAAAACCGAAATGGCACAATAGGGAATATCCCTCTTGTTTTCCATAATGATTGCGCGCTCTTTACGGAATAAATCATAGAAAAGTCAATTCAAAATGACTATAATGGAATGTAAAATGACTGTACTGAGGGTACTTCATAACTTCTAGCATAAGGGGGAAGCCGCATTTGCAAATACTACCGATTGTTCTTGCAGCCGTAGCCCCAGGCCTCTCACTGCTTGCCTATTTTTATCTAAAAGATAAATACGAAACGGAACCCATCCATTTGGTTATCCGCATGTTCTTATTTGGTGTGCTGCTTGTATATCCGACTATGGTGCTTCAAAATGCTTTGGTTCAAGAATTTGGCGAGGGAACTTTTATTTCATCGTTTCTCCTTTCCGGGGGCATTGAAGAGTTCATGAAATGGTTCGTTCTGTATCATCTGATCTTCAGACATGAAGCATTTGATGAACCCTATGACGGTATCGTATACGCGGTTGCGGTAAGCTTGGGTTACGCGACATTAGAAAATATCATTTACGCATTTTTAAATGCAGCATCCTTCTCTGCGCTAATGATTCGCGCTTTGCTGCCGGTTTCGGCGCATGCGCTGTTCGGGGTTATGATGGGGTATTACTTGGGGAAAGCCAAATTCGTTCCTAACAAAGCCCAAAAGTACCTGTGGTTCTCGCTTCTGCTGCCCATCTTCTGGCATGGATTGTTTGATTACATTTTGCTCTTTTTTAAATCCAACTGGATCTGGGTCATGATTCCGGTTATGACATTTCTATGGATTCGGACGATTTGGCGGGTTGACCGGGCGAATGCGCATTCGCCATTACGCGTCGCATCAGCAGATGAGAAGATTAAAATGAGTTAATTTGGGCAATAATGGACTGTATAGAACGTGATTCCTGGCTCATAGGCTCGGAAGTACCGGGAGGGTGTACATGTCCATAACACGAGTGAAAGTAAAGATCCGCTGTAGACAATGCGGGGAAAAGTTCGTGCTGAAAGGTAAAAGAGAAAAAGGTAAAATCGAAACGGGATTCAGGCAATGTATTTGCAGCAATGAGCATGACTTTGAAATAGAGACGGATGAATAACGAGAGGCCATTCTTTACGAATAGGCCTCTTTTTGTTGTCAATCTTGTATAAACCTGTCTATCCGCGCAAAAACTAAGCGCAAGTTTAGGGGATGAAAGGGGTATTCACGTGTATAAAAGATTGAGCATTGTCATGTTTCCATTTTTATTAGTTGCCTTAATCGGTGCATCGGTTTGGGGCTACTTGGAGCATCAGGAGAAAAATACGATTTTGATTAAAGCAGAGAACCAATATCAGCGTGCGTTCCATGATCTCTCCTTCCATATGGATAAGCTGCATACGGAGCTTGGAAACACACTTGCTGTTAATTCGACGGCGGAGCCATCATACCGCAAAGGTCTTGTAAATGTATGGCGGTTGACCAGCCAGGCTCAAAGTGACATTACACAGCTTCCGTTAACACTGCTGCCTTTCAACAAGACCGAGGACTTCTTAGCGAATATGGCGAATTATTCCTACCGGATGTCCGTTCGCGACATGACCAAGCAGCCTTTAACGGAAACGGAAATAAAAACGCTAAGTTCGCTTTACGATCATTCCGCTGAGATTACGAAGGAAATACGTGGGGTTCAGGATAAAGTAATGACGAACAATTTGCGTTGGATGGACGTGGAAATGGCCTTGGCTTCCGAAAATGAAGTGCATGATAATGCCATCATTGACGGCTTTTCCATCGTTGATAAAAAAGTTGGCGCCTACGAGGAGTTGAATTGGGGCCCAGGCAGTATGGGCATGCTTTCCCAGAAAAAAATAAGCATGCTGTCCGGCAATGAGATGACAGCAGATCAAATTAAGCAAAAGGCAGCTCAATTCCTGGGGCAAGCCGACACGGCCAATATGCAAGTCGTAGAAAACGGCGGGAATACGCCTGAGAATAAGAGCTTTAGCGTGGTGGTTCCGAGCGGAACGAAAGGCGCCGACAGTGCGCAAATGGATTATACGAAAAAAGGAGGCCATTTGATTTATTTCATGAAGCCTCGTGATGTCAAAGAGTCGAAGTTTGATCTTAGACAAGCCCGCGATATCGCGAATGAGTTCTTGGATCAGCATGAATACAAAGATATGAGTGCAGTTAGCTATGATCAATATCAAAACATCGCGAATATTATTTTCGCTAAACGTGAGAAAGATGTTACCATTTATCCGCAGCAAATCAGCGTAAAAGTTGCGCTGGACACGCTCGAAGTGATCGGACTTCAAGCGACGGATTATATTTATGGCCAAGTCCAGCGGAATATTGGGCAACCCAAAATTACAGCGGCTGAAGCTCGGAAACAACTTAGTCCGAATATGAAAGTGACGGGGGAATCTCTCGCTATCATCAAAAATGATCTGGATGAAGAGGTTCTCTGCCATGAATTTATCGGGAAAATGAACAATAATCTATATCGTGTTTTTATCAATGCTGATTTGGGAATGGAAGAAAAAATCGAGACGATTCGCCCGGATCAAGCACAAGCTGCGGCAAATAAAACAACATAAAGTCGAAAAAGAGAAGGGGGTTCGAGCAGATTCGAGCCCATCTTCTTTTTTTTGCTATTCAAATAAGAGCGGCGTGGTTATAATTGTGTCATCATATGTTTCGGAGGTGCAGGGATTGCTGCCCAAGGTTAACCAAATTTTACATATACAAGTCAACAGTATTGATGATGAAGAATCCAGGATTGAATACAAAGCCAGAATCGCCGATGTAACGGACAGCTCAATCCTGATAGAAATTCCTATGAATGAGCAGACGGGCCGTCTCAAGAAGCTGTATTATGGCGATGAGTTGAACACCTTCTATATTGCACAAGGCGGTGTGAAACATTACTTCACAACATCGGTTACCGGGTTTCGGGAAGACGTGTTACGGTTGGTCGAACTTCATAAGCCCGAACCGGAAGCTATTACGCAAGTCCAACGCCGAAGTTTTCTAAGGGTGCCGGCCGAACTGGAAATTGCGGTCAAAGTGTCTGACCAGATTCAATTTATCGGCGTGACGGACGATGTTGGAGGTGGCGGCATCTCGATGGAATATGACGGCCAAATTCCGCTTGGCATCAACACGGTTATTTCTTGCTGGCTGCTCGTTCCTTACAAGAACGGCAATATTGAGCATATTCCATTTAACGGCGAAGTTGTGCGCGTCAAGCAATTGGAAACCGGCAAGCAGCTTGCCATGGTCCGATTTGTTGAAATTTTGGACAGGGAGCGCCAGAAACTGATTCGTTTTTGTTTTGAGCGCCAGATGGATTTCCGCAAAAGATAGTAGTGGGATCCTTTGATGAAGTCAAAACTCTCTCAACTTGCAGGCATGAGAGTAGGCTCGTATGGGTATACTACCAGACAATATGCCTATTCGAGCAGGTGAGAAGCTCTTGTCCAACGATCGGGAAGCGAAGTCCTATGAGCAGCTGTTTATCCTCTTTTCTGCGAAAGTAGAAAAGGTCATTATTCGAACAACTCTCGTATGTTTTATCGTGCTTATTTGTGTGCAGTTATTGCTCCAAATCCCTTATGTACGCAAGCATTTTACGCGGGTTGAACCCCTGGAAGGCAAGCCTTATATGCTGCCTCAAAATGCTAAGGGAGAGCGCTCTTAAGCAGGCTGGGTTGCAATCTATTATGCGTCCAAGTTTTGCATATACCTAGGTAGTGTGATATAATTTTAATCGATTAGCAGGCAGTGCCTGCTTTTTTGTTCGTAAGGTATTGTGGAGTATCGTTGGGAGGAACAGCAGCTTGGATAAGTTCAATATTGCCATTGATGGACCTGCTGGTGCCGGTAAAAGTACCATTGCTCGGCTTGTTGCCAGAGCACTTGGATTCGTTTACGTGGATACAGGGGCCATGTATCGGGCAGTAACATGGAAAGTACAGCAAGAAGGGCTGCTACCTGATCAAGAGGCAGAAGTGGCTGCTTTGGCCAATCGTATGAAGATTGAGCTCATTCCTGGAGAAGAGGGTCAACAAGTTTTTGTCGATGGCGTCGATGTGACGAAAGCAATCCGTACGACTGCCATTACAGATCATGTTTCCCAAATTGCCAGTTATGGCGCGATACGCGAGCTGCTGGTCAATTTGCAGAAACAAATGACGATTTCTAAAGGCGTTGTTATGGATGGCCGGGATATCGGTACTCATGTGATGCCGGATGCAGAAATCAAGGTGTTTCTGACAGCCAGCGTGAAGGAACGCGCAGAGCGACGCTTCAAAGAGATGCAAAGCAGCGGTACTTGTACACTGACGCTCTCCGAGCTTGAACAGGACATCGCTCGTAGGGACCAATTGGACCAAGATCGAGAGATTTCTCCGCTCAGACGTGCTCATGACGCTGTGTTGATGGACAGTACCTCAATGACAATCGAAGAAGTTGTGGACGAGATACTTGGGCTTTGTAAAGACAAAGTCGGAGGTGGCAAATAAGATGCTATATCGCATCGGCAGGGCCTTGTTTCGCTGCTTTTTTACCTTGTTTTTCCGGTTGCGTGCCATCGGTATGGAAAATGTCCCTAAACATGGTGCAGTAGTGCTTTGCGGCAATCATACAAGTTTATTGGATCCTCCATTATTAGGAACACCGCTCAAACGTATGGTACATTTTATGGCGAAAGCCGAACTCTTCGACATTCCTGTTCTGGGCGCGGTTATTTCAAAAGTAGGCGCTTTTCCAGTTAAACGCGGTGGCGTAAGCAGAGATTCGATCCGCCTCGCGGTGCAATTGCTCCGTGATGGCAATATGTTAGGCGTTTTCCCGGAAGGCTCGCGTAATAACGCTGGGGGAATGGGCAAGAAGGGCGCTGCTTCTCTTGCATTGAAATCCGGAGCTGCTGTCGTTCCTGTGGCAATTGTTGGTACTTATTCTTTATTCCGCCGCATGACCATTGTGTACGGCAAACCGCTTGATTTGAGTGCTTACGCGGGAGCCAGCTCAGAAGATTTGGAGCTCGCGACGGAAGCCATTATGAAAGAAATTCGCCGCTTACACAGTACATATAGCAAGGCATAGGCCACATGTATGGAAATGAAAGCTTGGAATTATACTATCTTCAAAAGCGAATGATGATTGTTTTGTTTGAAACAGAGTAGAAGCTTACATACTGCTTTGTGACTTATAAATTATTTTTGTTGGTTGTAATTAGAGGAGGCTAATCTCATGTCAGATGAAGTAAAAGTTCAAGATCAAACGCAAGAAGCTCAAGAAACAGCCGTATCGCAAGCAGAAGCGGAGCATGCCATGAACAATGTTGCTGTGCTGAAGAAAGGCGCTACCGTGAAAGGCAAAATCGTTAAGGTAGACGCAGATCAAGCCTTCGTGGATATCGGTTACAAATACGATGGTGTTATTCCGGTTCGCGAACTGTCTTCCGTAAGCTTGGAAGATGCTGGTCAAGCGGTGCAGCTTGGACAAGAAGTTGAGTTGAAAGTTGTTTCCATCAACGATGCGAAAGAAACATTGGTTCTTTCCAAACGTGTTGTAGACAGCGAAAAAGCTTGGGAAACGCTACAAGGCCAACTGGAAAGCAAAGAAATTATCGAAGCTTCCGTAGCTGAAGTGGTAAAAGGCGGTTTGGTTGTGGATATCGGCGTGCGCGGTTTCGTACCTGCTTCCATGGTTGAGCGTCAATTCGTTGAAGATTTCTCCTCCTACAAAGGCCGCACATTGCGTCTTCGTGTGAAAGAAATCGATCGCGAGAAAAACAAAGTCATCCTTTCCCAAAAAGATGTATTGGATGAAGAATTCGAAGCAAACAAAAAGAAAATCATCGAAGGTTTGCAAGTTGGACAAGTTCTGGATGGAACGGTTCAACGCTTGACACAATTCGGTGCATTTATCGATATCGGTGGCATCGACGGTTTGGTACACATTTCCGAGCTTGCTTGGCACCATGTAGATCAAGCTTCTGACGTTGTAAAAGAAGGCGACAAAGTTAAAGTGCAAATCCTTAAACTTGACCCGTCCAACGACAAAATCAGCCTAAGCATCAAAGCTACACAAGCTGGCCCTTGGTCCAATGTGGAGAATGATTTCAAAGCTGGCGATATCGTAACAGGTACAGTGAAACGTCTTGCTGCATTTGGCGCATTCGTTGAAGTGGCTCCTGGTGTTGAGGGTCTTGTGCATATTTCTCAAATCGCACACCGTCACATTGGAACACCACATGAAGTATTGAAAGAAGGCCAAGAAGTTCAAGTGAAAATCTTGGAAATCAATGCTTCCGAGAAACGCGTTAGCCTAAGCATCAAAGAAACAGAAGAAGCACCTGAAGCTCCTGCTGGCGCAGCTGCTCCGTCCGCTGCGAAACCGGAAAGAGAAAGACAGCCAAGAGGCGACCGTGACCGCGGAAACAGCGCTAGCCATCAGAAAGAAATCGCTGGCAACGAGAACGTTTCTCTTAGCAACCAAGGTTTGTCCATGACACTTGGCGAGCGTTTCGGCGACAAATTGGCTAAATTTAAAAAATAAGTGATACTTGGATTTTAGGGGGACCAAAGGAATGCGCATCTCACGCAAAATGGAGCATGTCCATTACGCGCTGGAGCTTGGTCAATCCAGACAGCAAGGGCTGTCGGATATCAAGCTTGTGCATAACTGTTTACCTGAGACTTCAACGGATCACATTGCACTAACGACTGAAATCGGCGATCTCATTATGAGTTCGCCGATTTTAATTAATGCGATGACCGGAGGAGCTCATGAGACAGAGAGCATCAACCGCGAGCTAGCGATTATGGCAAGGGAGAAAGGCATGGCGATGGCCGTCGGCTCCCAAATGTCAGCGCTAAAAAACAGCGAGGTAGCGTCCAGCTACCAAGTCGTACGGCGCGAAAACCCGAAGGGTGTCGTGTTTGCGAATTTGGGCAGCGAAGCTACTGTTGACCAAGCTGTTAGAGCCATTGACATGATTGAAGCCAATGCGCTGCAAATTCATTTGAACGTCATGCAAGAGTTGATCATGCCTGAAGGAGATCGCAGCTTCGTAGGCATGCTGAAGCGGATTGAGGCCATTGTCCGGCACGTTCAGGTGCCGGTTATTGTCAAGGAAGTCGGCTTCGGCATATTGAAGGATAACGCCAAGCAATTACAAGACATCGGTGTCCGCGTCTTGGATGTTGGCGGTTCCGGCGGCACGAATTTCGCCGCCATCGAGAATGCCAGACGTCCAGCAGCGATAGAATGGCTGAACGACTGGGGGACTCCGACGAGCATCTCGCTTTTGGAGGCGCTGTCGGTTTACCCAAGAGGCGCAGTCATCGCCTCAGGGGGCATTACGAACGCTTTGGAAGCGGCCAAAGCGCTTGCACTTGGCGCCTCAGCTGTCGGCATGGCGGGCGTATTTCTGAAGGTGCTGCGCGAGCAAGGCACCCACAGTCTTCATCGTTTTGCAGACGAGCTTCACCAAGGACTTATCTTAATTATGACGGCGCTAGGCGCCCCTACAATTAAGGATTTGGGGCAGTGCCCCGTCGTCATTATGGGAGAAACGGCGGAATGGTGCCGCACCCGTGGAATTGATTTAACTTCATACGCAGATAAAACCAATCGGAGTAAATAATCGAAAGATTGCCATACTAAGGATCAAGATGTGCTTCCCTCTACTAAGAAGAGTGGAAGCCGTAGATCCGCAGGCAAGCGGTGATAGCTATCATCGGTTCGCCAATGCCTTGTAGGGTGGTCAGATTATGAACTCCGGTTATTTGTCTCTCATTCTCCTTTGCATCACGTTGATTTTGTTTGCCAGCGGATGGAAGGAGCTGTACGTCAGAAGTATATCGCATAAGGGCATGCTTCTTTTTTTTGCCCTGTGGATTGCAAGTTCGTGCCTATCCGTGACGATTAAGCAGCTGCATATCCAACTCGTCTATATCTTGGTTTTTGCCATTAGCATAGCTATTCTTTTCGTGATTGAAGGCTTCATACATAAGCTTCATTTGCTGTCTATCGGGCTTCTGCTGGGTTCGCTTCATTTCTTGCTGCAACAGCTGCTGGAGATGGATCCCATCCTCATTGTGCGCAATTCAAATTGGGACATTGCCTTATTGCTCGCTTTCATAGCGGTTGTTTTACAACGCAATCCTCTGGAGCAAATTGCCGCTCTCTCGATGGGCTATTTGCTTGGTGATATGTATCAGGCGAGTATTCATCCCGTAGAGGGCTACCATCATGTCGGACATTCGACATTTCAAGACCAATGGTGGCTATCTGTCTTTGCTGCGCGAACAATGACGATTATTCTGCAAGCGGCCTACTCGGGCTGTCGAAGTATGATAAGAAGCTGGATAGAGCGAAGAGGAGGCTGGAGAAAGTAATGGACTGGTTTTATTCACACCGGTATACGATAGGCATTGTGGTAGGTGTTATCTTCGGGATTTTAGCCAGACTCAATATGCTTCGAACAGATTACAGACAATACCCGACATATCCGCATGGAAAAATCATACATATTTCCCTTGGCGTCATCGCGGCAGGTCTAGGTGCTGTCGCAGTGCCTGCTTTACTCGACAAAAACTATACAGCGGTTACGTTTCTTTCCTTAGCTGCGCAGCAGTTTCGTGATGTGCGTAATATGGAGAGACAAAGCTTAACGAAAGTTGATGAACTGGAGTTAGTTCCCAGAGGCGCTGCTTATATCGAAGGCATTGCCATGGTTTTCGAGGGAAGAAATTATCTGGTCATTTTCTCGGCATTTCTGGCGTCCCTCTTCAGCATTTTGTTTGCCTGGTACTGGGGAGTTCTTGCCGGTATTTTATCAATCTGGATTGCGCACTTTTTTAAATCGGGTAAAAAGCTGGGGGATATTGCGGATATTGAAGCCGTTCCGATTCGGATGGATGGACCTGATTTGTTTGTCGGTTCCGTGTATATGATGAATGTTGGGCTGCAGGATAGCCGAAGTAAGATTCAAGAGCATGGAGTAGGTTTTCTGATCAAACCCAAAAATCGTAATTCTCGCGTAACCCTGGCCAATCTAGGGCAGAGACAGGCAATCCTGCATGATATTTCCACGTTATTTGGCGTTTACCGAGATGAGGGGGAACCTTCTTTGCGTCCTATGGCCAAGCTGGATATGAATACAGGAATTCTCGGAGTACTGCTGCTGCCGCAAGAGCAGGATGTTAACAAAACATTTGTTGCTTTGCATCGGGTTCCCGTGCTGGAGAGCGCCGTACGTATGCCGTCTGAGGCTGGTGTAAACAAAAATAAGGGGGCGTGACTCGCCATGTCGCAAATTCTAGCTGTTGTGACATTAACGAAGGATCGGGTTGGCGGAGGTGCGCCAATCTTTGTGGTAGAGCAGGAGGATGACCTGCAGAAAGTTTCTTTCTCGCTGGAAAAAATATTGGATGCGAACGCGCATGATTTGAAAAATGGCACGATGATTTTGGTCAAACATACCTGAAAGGTTGGTTTGTTATGATCAATTTGGCGATAAGTCTCAAAAGAGATTAGCCAATCCGTGTCTTTTTTGTTATGATGTAAGTTGCGTATTTTTCCATGGCTGATCATGGAATCAGGAGGAGTGAATGAGAATTGGCTAGACCAGTACTTGCAATTGTCGGCCGACCGAATGTCGGAAAATCCACCATTTTCAATCGGATCGTAGGCGATCGCCTTGCGATTGTAGAAGATAAACCGGGTGTAACACGTGATCGACTTTATGGTGTGGGCGAATGGCTGAATACGTCATTCAGCGTGATTGATACAGGCGGTATTGAAATTGATGGCGAGGATGCGATCCTCAAATCTGTTCGCGTGCAGGCTGAGCTTGCGATTGAAGAAGCGGATGTTATTGTGTTTATGGTAGATGCTAAAGCGGGTGTAACCCCATCGGATGAAGAAGTAGCTCAGCTGCTGTTCCGTTCCAAGAAACCGGTTGTCCTTGCCGTGAACAAAGTGGATAACCTGGCGCGCCAAGATGATATCTATGAATTCTACTCTCTGGGATTCGGCGATCCAGTTGGGATCTCGGGCTCGCACGGGATTGGGATCGGCGACCTGCTCGAAGTTGTCTGTGGGCTTTTCCCTGACAAAAAGGATGACGAATATGGGGACGAAGTTATTAAATTTGCGCTGATCGGTCGTCCGAACGTCGGCAAGTCGTCCATGACGAATGCCATTCTTGGCGAAGAACGTGTTATTGTCAGTGATGTTGCCGGCACGACACGCGATGCCATTGATACGCCATTTGAGCGTGATGACCAGAAATTTGTTATCATCGATACCGCTGGTATGCGCAAAAGAGGCAAGGTTTATGAAAACACGGAGAAATATAGCGTGATGCGCGCCATGAAAGCAATCGAACGCGCAGATGTTGTGCTCGTTGTTATTGATGGCCAAGAAGGCATCATTGATCAGGACAAGCACATCGCCGGCTATGCGCATGAAGCAGGAAAAGCGATTGTCATCGTCGTAAATAAATGGGATATCGTTGAGAAAGACGATAAAACCATGCAGCATTTTACACAAACCATTCGCGATCATTTCTTGTTCTTGAGTTATGCTCCGATTGTCTTTGTATCAGCCAAAACAACACAACGCTTGCATAAGCTGTTGCCTGTTGTTGTTCAAGTAGCGGAAAATCATGCCCTGCGTGTTCAAACGCATTTATTGAATGATGTCGTCTCCGATGCCGTAGCCTATAATCCACCTCCAACGGATAAAGGCAAACGCCTGCGGATTAACTATGTTACTCAAGTTGCCGTTAAGCCTCCTGTCTTTGTGCTATTCGTGAATGAGCCTGAGCTCATGCACTTTTCATATGAACGGTATTTGGATAACAAAATTCGTGCAGCCTTTGGTTTTGAGGGAACGCCGATTCGTATCCTAAGCCGTAGAAAGACTTCGGACAAAGAATAAGGAGATGTTGCAGCTTGCTTTTAATTTCCATAATAACAATTGTAGCAGGTTATTTATTAGGGGCTATCAGCTTTAGTTATTTATTTGGAAAATGGTTTAAAGGCATCGATATCCGCAAGCATGGAAGCGGCAATGCAGGCGCAACCAACACACTTCGCGTATTGGGCAAGGGTCCGGCGATTATGGTATTGCTCTTGGACGGTTTGAAGGGGGTTGCTGCCGTTTGCCTTGGCATTTGGGCAGCTCCCGGACCGGACGATATGTGGGTTCGCGTATTGTGTGGACTTGCTGCCATCATTGGGCATAACTGGCCGGTGTACTACGGGTTCCGCGGCGGCAAAGGGATTGCCACGACAATCGGCGTAATGGCCACGCTTTGCTTCATTCCTACGTTAATTGCAGGTTTAACGGCTATCGTCATTATTGCTATAACCCGTTTCGTCTCGTTAGGTTCCTTGATTCTAACTGCACTCTTACCTTTTCTTATTTGGGGAATGGATCGACCGCTACCGGTTTTGTGGATTAGTATACTGCTATGCGCGTTTGCCTTTATGCGCCATCGTACCAACATTGTGAAGCTCGTTCAGGGCAAAGAGAATAAACTGGGCCAAAAAAGAGCATAGTCTGATCTTACATCACCTGGTAATTCCAGTGCATAACGTTTAGGAGGGGTAACCATGTCAAACAAAGTATCGGTTCTAGTAGCAGGCAGCTGGGGAACGGCTCTTGCCACGGTACTGGCGGATAATGGGCATCAGGTGCTGTTATGGTCTCGCAATGAGGAGCAGGTGTGGGAAATCAACGAGAAACACCGGAATAGCCGTTTTCTCCAAGATGTGGAGTTATCACCGCTCATCGTAGCGACGAATTCGCTGCAGGAAGCGGTTGAGGGAGCAGATGCGATCATTATGGTCGTTCCTTCGTCCGGAATGCGTGAAGTTGCATCCAACGTGCGTCCCTTTTTGAAAAAGGATGCTTTGCTGATTCATGCCACCAAAGGATTTGAAACGGGATCCCTCAAGCGGATGACCGAGGTATTGGCAGATGAACTGCCTGACATCAATTCGAATCGGCTTGTGGTGCTTTCCGGCCCCAGTCACGCAGAAGAAGTCATACGGAAATGCCCGACCACCGTCGTTGTCGCGGCGCAAGATCTGGAAGCGGCTGAAGCCGCGCAGGATTTATTGATTAACTCGTATTTCCGCGTCTATACGAATCCTGATGTTGCAGGCGTTGAAGTCGGCGGAGCGCTCAAAAATATCATCGCCCTGGGTGCAGGGCTGACAGATGGCTTGGGCTTCGGTGATAATGCCAAAGCTGCGCTGATGACCAGAGGACTGGCCGAGATCGCTCGCTTAGGTACAACGATGGGGGCTAACCCTTTGACGTTTGCCGGATTAGCTGGAATCGGCGATTTGATTGTGACTTGTACGAGTCAACACAGCCGGAATTGGCGTGCTGGAAATAAATTAGCTAAAGGCATGCTTTTAGATGCGGTCCTGCAAGAGATGGGCATGGTCGTGGAAGGCGTGAAGACAACGAAAGCTGCTTATGAATTGTCTCGCAGATACGATGTGACAATGCCGATTACAGATGAGCTGTACAAGGTGCTTTTCGATGGAAAGTCCCCGCAGTTAGCCGCGCAGGACCTTATGGGCCGTGTCAGAACGCATGAGATCGAAGAGGTGGCTGCAGACGGCATCACAAATGTGTTGAAGTAGCCTACACCACATTCTTCCTGCACTCATACTATACCGTATAAGTATTTAGTACTTATCAGGTATAGGGAGGCGGCACATTTGGCAAATAAAGATATGTCTAAAGACGTATTGAACGTGGTGAAGAAGAAAACAGGGAAATCCGTTTCACCTAAAGATATCGAGAGAATTGCTAGCGGTGTGAAACCTTCAACACTTCAAAGTGAGACTCAGCTGCGTCAGCTGATCAAGCAAGTCTCTGGCCTTGTAAATGTTAAAGTATCCGAAGAGACGATCAATGATATCATTCAGGCAGTGAAAAGCTCTAAGCTCGACAGCAACAACATGCAGCAGCTTATGAATATGATGATGGGCAAAAAATAAAAAGCATGAAGGGGAGCTTGCTGCCCTTTATGCTTTTTTTCTCATCCTATGCTATACTTACTGTTGATAATTTGAAAGATTATACATAAGGGGTTAAAAATATGTCAAGTTTGGACAAAATGTGGGCGTCTTTTGTCGCCATTGGACTCATGGTTGTCGCATCATTATTGATTTCGTATGCAAGAACGCGTACCCAAGGATGGGTTCGTGTCGTTCTATCGACTGTTGCCTTTATTTTATTCATTCCGATTTTACTCTATATGCTGCTATCATTGTTCTAATTTGGAGGCGATACATACATGCTGGAATTGAAAACCCGCAAAACGCAAAAAACGATGGAGCCGGAAATTGGGCTAAGTATCTTGGATCATGCGCTCAAAAACGACGTGGAATGGGGGTTCTCATGTACACGAGGCACATGTGCCAGATGCCGCTGTTACGTAGCTGCTGGACGTGAACTGCTTTCGCTACCTTCCGATGCGGAAGAAAATCGCCTGGAGCCAGAAGAAATCGAGCAGGGCTATCGACTTGCCTGCCAATGCATAATTAAGCAAACAGGCGTCATTTCCGTTGCACATAAGCCCTATTTTTAAAATCTCTGCCTGAAAGGTGTGGGCATCTTGGTCCTGCTGGAACCGTTAGTACCAACGATTACGACCATTCATACACAATTATTGCAAGCACCTAGCGTACGATGGCTCATCGGTGGCAGCTGCGGACTGCTTATGCAAAACGTAGATATTGGAAGAAGTCCGAGAGATCTGGATATTTATGTGGATAAGAACGATGTATCCGCCATTCATGCTTCTCTCCAGGATTATTCCGTTGATACACCTGTGTATAGTCAAACAAACATATATGCTTCGATCCTCAGCCATTATCATATTCATGGAGATGCGGTTGAAGTAGTAGGGGATTTCAAGGTTCAAGCACTGGATTCCTCCTATCAAGTGGAGGCTGCGTACCTATGGGAGGACCATAGCCGTACAGCTATAATCGGCAGCCTGGAAGTGAAGGTTATGCCGTTAGCTCATGAACTTCTCTTTAATTTATTGAGAAAGCGGCCTGATCGGTACGAAGCGATCCTTAAAACGATGAGGGATGCTCCAGAGCTGCATATGCCGGCATTACATGCGTTATTGCAAAGAAATAGTTGGGGACTAGCGTTTGAGCACAAGCTTGAGGAATTACTAGATTCGCACTGAGATTAGGAAGTTGACAGATAAGTAGGTGGACCTGATGAGTGGATTTGAAGTGCATTTCTGGCCGGACGACAAGAAAATAAGTGTTCGGGCAGGCACGACTTTACTGGATGCCGGACGTAAGGCCAAGGTTCATATACGCACACGATGCGGAGCCAAAGCCGCCTGTCTGATGTGCAAAGTGAAGGTGAATGACGCCAGCAGCAAGGGGCTTGCCCCCATGAATGTGAATGAACGGCTGAAGCTTGGCTCACAAGCGGAGGAAGGCTACCGCCTCGCCTGCCAAGCTCGTGTGGTTGGCCCTGTGCAGGTGACGATCCCGGAAGACCCTCTGAAGGCGGCTATACGTGCTCAGCTTGCCAGACAAGCCGAAGATGATGATTTATTTTAGAGAACAAGGATAGGATGATGGATGCGTGAAAATAGCTCGAGGCCTTGGATATGGCAGATGGATAGGCATTATTCTTAGTATGGTTCTGCTGTTAAGCGGTTGCGCTTATCCGAAAGAACTGCGTAAGGAGAATCAGATTAACCCTGCGGAGTTTATTACCGTTGTTCAGCAAGCCGTTGATCTTTTCCATGAGAAAACCGGTGTTCTGCCCATAAAAAATAGTGATATGACAACCCCTCTCTATGAGAAATATGTCATTGATTTTGCAAAGTTGAAAAAGTCAAACTATTTAAGCACCGTACCGGCGAACGCTTTTGAAAGCGGTGGTATTTTCATTTACGTGCTCGTTGATGCCGAAACGAAACCGACGGTGAAGCTGATGGATTTATCGGCATATCAAAGCGTGGAAGATGTCCAAAAGAAAATCAATGACTATAAAGCAAGCCATGATGGAAAATTGCCTGCTGGAATTGCTATCAATGAAGCGTTCGAGTACGTGGATTTCAATAATCTGGGGATGAAAGCACCTGAAATCAAGTCGGTTTACAACCGTCAGAACCTCGTAACCTATTTGGTGAATAAGCAAACGGGCGAGGTTGCTATCGATTATGCAATGGATATGATGAAGTTCATTCAAGATCAGGGGTTAGCCAGTTCCCTAAAATCGGATCAGGATTTACGAGAAATTCTCGTGAACAAATCTTACTTTGTGCCGATTCGCAGTTTTCCCTATCATTGGCAGAATAATCAGCCACTTCCCCAAGTGGCGCCATAAATATCAACTCCTCTTACAGTATTCTGTAGGAGGTTTTTTTCATTTTTCAGAATATCGCCGTCGATGCAATCATATATTTTTTCAATGTGGTGAGGAAAGCCCTATATGTGCTTCATAAAATATGAGCGGTAAAAAAAGATATGCAACATCTATCATATTTCTATCGAAAGTACATATATTTCTTACTAGTCCAAATGAATGTACGAGTAGTCAATTGTTAACGTCTCAAAGTCAGTTGACGACCAAACTGTAGGAGGGATTCTCTTGGAGAAAGTGGATATCTTTAAGGACATTGCAGAACGAACGGGAGGGGACATTTACCTGGGGGTTGTTGGAGCAGTCCGTACAGGCAAATCAACCTTTATTAAGCGTTTTGTGGAATCTGTAGTGCTTCCGAACATTCAAAGCGAAGCGGATAGGATCCGGGCTACCGATGAACTCCCGCAGAGCGCTGCTGGCCGCACGATTATGACAACGGAGCCAAAGTTCGTGCCGAATACGGCGGTCCAAATTTCTGTGGCCGAAGGGCTGAATGTGAATGTGCGCCTTGTTGATTGTGTGGGTTATGCGGTTGATGGCGCCAAAGGCTATGAAGACGAAAACGGTCCGCGCATGATTAATACGCCATGGTTCGATGAACCGATTCCATTCCAGGAAGCGGCTGAAATCGGAACTCGCAAAGTGATTCAGGAGCATTCAACACTAGGCGTTGTGGTGACAACCGATGGCACGATCTCGGATATCCCACGGTCATCCTATGTGCTGGCGGAAGAAAGAGTGATTAATGAACTGAAGGAAGTGGGCAAACCTTTCATCGTCATTATCAACTCTCAGAAGCCAAACAGCGAACCGGCGCTTGAGCTGCGCAGCGAGCTGCAAAGCCGCTATGATGTGCCAGTAGTGACAATGAGCGTGGCAAGTGCAGGAGAAGAAGAGATGGTTTCTGTCCTGCGTGAAGTGCTCTATGAGTTCCCTGTTCATGAAGTGAATGTGAATTTGCCAAGCTGGGTCATGGTTCTAGACGAGAATCATTGGCTGCGTACTCAATTCGAAAACTCCGTACGTGATACGGTTCAAGATATTAGACGCTTGCGCGACGTGGATCGTGTCGTCAGCCAGTTTGCTGAATACGAGTTTATCGACAAAGCGGCACTCGCTGGGCTTAATATGGGTCAGGGTGTGGCCGAGATTGATCTCTTTGCGCCGGATGAACTCTATGATCGCATCCTGGTGGAAGTGGTCGGTGTTGAAATTCGCGGCAAAGATCACCTTCTGCAGTTGATGCAGGACTTCACGCACGCCAAACGAGAGTATGATCAATTCGCAGAGGCGCTGGAAATGGTCAAAACAACCGGTTACGGCATTGCGCCTCCAACGCTCGCAGAGATGGCGCTGGATGAGCCGGAATTGATCCGTCAAGGCTCTAGATTCGGTGTCCGTTTACGGGCAACCGCTCCGTCGATTCATATGATTCGGGTGGATGTCGAGTCTGAATTCTCTCCGATTATTGGAACCGAGAAGCAAAGTGAAGAGCTAGTTCGCTATTTGATGCAGGATTTTGAAGATAATCCGCTCAAAATTTGGGAATCCGATATTTTCGGAAGATCCTTGCATTCCATTGTGCGTGAAGGCATTCAAGGGAAACTTGCGCAAATGCCGGACAATGCGCGTTACAAACTGCAAGAAACACTTGGCCGTATTATCAACGAGGGATCTGGCGGTTTAATTGCCATAATTTTGTAAGAAAGTAGACAAAAAAACACTCGTGAGAGTGTTTTTTGTCGTTTTATAGCAAAAATACCCACATAAAATGGAAAACGATACTTGAAATTGATGTCGTAGTATATTACTATGAATTTATTCGTCTGCTTTCGATGTTCATTTTTACTAAGAAAATCAACGGTTTTTCACGGATTCATGTATATTTTCTGACGAAACGGTGAAAACAGGAAGTAACGGAAGTAAGAAATCTTGGGGGGAGGTGAATGGCATGAATAAATCTGAATTGATTAACAAGGTTGCTGAAACCTCTGAGCTTTCCAAGAAAGATGCAACGAAAGCAGTTGATGCTGTTTTTGAAGCAATTTCCGAAGCGCTGCAAGGCGGGGATAAAGTACAATTGGTTGGGTTTGGTAACTTTGAAGTTCGTGAACGTTCCGCTCGTAAAGGACGTAATCCACAGACTGGTGATGAAATCGAAATCCCAGCAAGCAAAATTCCAGCTTTCAAACCGGGCAAATCGTTGAGAGACCTATGCACGAATCAATAAAAAAATCAGTATTTTCAAGGGTTTGTAGATACATTTAATCGTTCTTTATTACAGTGGGACTTCAATGCATAAAAGAGTGACGGGTTTTTTAAAGGCCGTAGTTACTCTTTTTGTTTTATTCAATAAAAAATATTTATCGTTTTTTATATCGTCTGTGACCGTTTTTAAGCTGTTAATACAAGCAAACGTCCATTTCCTCGGCTATTTTCCATGAAAGCCGCAGAACGGCTCCTGCGAGCTCTAATCGTGATGCTGGATTGAAGCGAAGGGCGTAGGACTTAGGTGAGACTCATACATAATGTAAAATACATGTTTGAAGAGTAATTAAGGTCGATGGATTAATATCTAGGGTTATAAAAAGAGCCCTCACACACCTTTGTTGTGGTTGTGAGGGCAATACCAGACTTTTATTTTCCAAGCAATTGTTCTTGAAGTTCAACAGAAAGTGTTTTAGAACCGTTCATTCCCTTGAGATATTTTAATGGTCCTTCTGAGGACCAATCCATTTGAGATAGCTTTTTAACAGATTTGTGTATGCGATTATAATCGAATTGTCGTTTTATATCATTGGTGCAGCTTGCCAGAAGTTCTGAACCGGCAATAGATAAGGCATCCAGACAAACAATATGTGTTAGACGGTAGTTGCTGTAGTCTAACCATTCATGAGTGAAGGTTTCTTTGAGTGAGTTGTAAAAAGTTAGAGCCATTAACAACTTTTCTTCTTTTGAGAATATTTCAATTTTAGAATCGCGAATAAGAAGATGCAGCATACGGTATAAATTCTGAAGTGTTATATGTCTTTCTTTGCTCCTTTTTCCGATAATACTTCCAATATGATAAAACGGGCTTTCGGGACGCACTAACAGCTCTGTAGCCATCCAACATAAATCATCTGAATCACGACGTAAAAACTTACTCAATGAAGTACCGATTCCTTTAGCTTTAGTGTTAATGGTGTCAAATAAGTGAATTTCTTCATCTTCATCTAGGCAATGAAATGCTAAGAAGGGAACATTGATATCTGAATTGGTTTCTTGAATATATCGTTTGATGCCCCCTAAACGATGCTGACCATCCATCAATGAAGCCTTACCTTTGCAGATTAATCGTCCAAAAGCAGGTCGAAGTTTATCGTAACATGAAAATTCCCATTTGGATGCTGCGTTAAGAAGAATTGGTGTAAATAGAGCATCCTCACCTTTGGATAAATAAATAGCGAAGTCGTTGCAGCGTTTCTGATCTACAGGTCTTTGGTATCCTTTTCCGGAGGGATCGTCGAATGGCTTTACATAAGTTAAATTTAAAGCAATAGCAGCGGGAACATGGCTCTGATATGCTACCTTGCCGCGCATTTTACATTGAACTACGTTTTCAATCACGATTTGGCTTGGAAGTATGTTACTCATGGAGTAGTTATCGCTCCTGGACTAAGTGTTATTTATAGATTTTTAAGTACGGATGAAGCTTGTGGGAATGGGCGAATTATTAAATCAAGTTTGATGATTTGATCCATATCTTCAAATTCGGTCACGAGTCCCAAATCAATAAACAGCTGGATAGCCTCGGACATTGTACTGGGATAGCTTAACCCATTTTTTTCTAAGCGGTTTCTAATGTTAAGCTCTCTTGCGTAAAATAATTGGTACTGTCCTTCCTCTTTTTTTGTTGCAAAGTCATTCCTAATTAGATCAAAATCCCATAAAGTGTGATTTACTTTCTGATGAATTAAGTATTCGATAGTTTGTTGTTTTGTGAAGTCTGATGCAACACAATAACTGATTTTAGGCAATGAAGTAAGATTTACAAGAGGAAGCCAACCAGCCCAACCGTACTCATAAAAGTTTTTTGGTAAAATATATTGTCCTTCAGGTATTAAGTTAAGCATGGAAAGAAGCCTGACAGTAATTTTTCCAAGGTTCATACCAAAATTAATTACCTCCCCACTACACAAATATGATATTGTCAGCCCCAGTCTGCATGATGTAGGGCAAAATGTTAATTGGCTGATTATTATTGCTTATCTTAAATTTGGTTTGTGACGAAAGACTGGATTCAAAATGATTGTAACTAAATCCCACTACCCTATAAGTTTTTGGAGGGCCTGATTCAAATGTTATTTCTTGAATATTTGCTAATAATTCCTCAATTCTAGAGCTTTCTTCGCTTGATATAGATTGCAGGGACATTTTATCTTCGAAGCAATGGACTCTGAAACAAAACAATGACTCATTCCTAGAAATCAAAATGAATTGATCGGAATCATTTAACAGCAGTTTATAAAATTTGTAGATAAATTGTTCATTGTCAATATTAAGAAGTACTAAGCTCTGGATGTTATTACATATTTGCAAAAATAGTCACCTCGCTTAAAAAAGTTATACATTCAATATAACACTAAAAAGTTTTAAAAACAATTTCATAATATAACTAATAAGTGATAATGATAATTAATATACAAATTGGGTGGTCAAAATGTCAAACATTCCAAATTTGAGGGTTGTAATTGGTGAAAAGATAAGGGATTATCGGAAAACTAAAGGCCTGACTCAAACTGAATTAGGGAATCTAGCCAACATGAAGCAAACCTACTTAGGTGATGTAGAAAGAGGGACTAGAAATATTTCTTTAGAGTCGCTTGAGAAAATAATGGAAGCTTTGGAAATCGAACCAAGCGACCTGTTTGACTTTAGATTAGTCAACGTTGAAAGAGGGACTGATACCGCGCTTCTTTCTGCACTTCAGACGCATTATGATTTTTTGAAAACAAGGGATGTTGAAGATGTCCAGATGATTCATCGGATTGCAAGAGATGTTTTAGAGAGTATGGACAAGAAGCTTCCCAATAAGTAGAACCATATTCCTTGTGAGTTAACATATGATATTATGTATTCGTGATGCCAAGCAGTTGTTTGTCCTGTCTTAGGGCAGGCAGGGAGGGTTTAGCCCGTTTTCACGTTCCTTTGCTGCTATTTTGGTTGCAGCCAATGTGTTGGGAGCCTCAAATTTGTATTTCATTGGTCGGTACTTGGGACAATCCGTTATATTGCGATATAGAAGATATATTGGAATCACATTATAAAATTGATGCCGCCCAAAGCAAGTTTGGAAGATATGGCATACCTTAAAACTCGATCTCTAAATTCGTAATTGCCATAAGAGTCTTTGTCCCCTATTTGGCCAGCTGCAACCGAATGTCTTAAAATGTCTACCATATAACGCGATAAGTTCGGTTATTTATTTTTACGTGTTTACAAATAGTAATGATTTTTAAAATTATTGATTCTTAGTGTAAACGTAAGCGAGGAATTAAACCAAAGTAAACCTGTTAAAAATGAAATCTACTCGGTAAACTTGGTTTTTCGGGTAAACCGGGTAGACTGATATTATAACTTGCTGGGAATTGTCGGTTTCGACAAAGGAAGGGCGGCATAGTGAGATCAATTATAATTTCTGATATTCATGGGTACCATCAAACCTTTAAAGCTCTTCTTAATCATGTTTCTTTTGATCCAGTTATTGATCAACTTGTATTATTAGGTGATTATGTAGACGGAGGCCCAGCTTCTTTAGAGGTTATAAGATTGGTTCAAAGTTTATTAGAATATCCAAATGTTCACGCATTAAGTGGCAATCATGATGAATTGCTCCTGAGATGGCTTGATGAAGAGGAATACCCATTATTAAAGTACACGAGCCCTCGGGTAGGCGGATTACAAACTATTCGATCATTTTGTTCATGGTACCAGTCTGATAAGAACAATGAAGAGGCACGACAATACATCAAAAGTCAATACGCAAATGAAATCAATTTTTTGCGTAGCATGCCAAGTTACTATGAAGATGATCATCATATCTTTGTTCATGCAGGCATAGATCCAAAGCAAAAAAATTGGAAATTTACATCATATAAAGATTATCGTTGGATTCGTGGTCGCTTCTATAAGCATGACGGGACACTTCCAGTTGGGAAACGGATAGTATTCGGCCACGTATCCTGTATGCGCTTGCATAAAGATGAAGCGAACTGTAGACCTTGGTTTGGACAACAAATAATTGGGATTGATGGGGGTATTAAGCTTGGCAAATGTCTCAATGCCCTCATTTTTGAAAATGACGAGTATACTTCAGTAAGTATGGAAAGTAGGGATCATTAAGCCCAGGCCTATTTAGAGGTAGAAGTGAACTTGTTGTGGCTCATTCAAGTATGCCCAAGGTGTTATTTTTGAGCCACCAACAATTAGGCTATTTTGAACAAGCAAAGGATGTTTTCTTTCGCTATTATAGGGATATGATTTGCTAGTTTGGATTAGAGCAGAGGGTCAATGAGTTCGAACATGTGGTGAAGCGTAAATATGACCCAGGTAAAACTAGCGCACGACTAAGATGAATCATGTCTAAAATCGCAAATTATATTAGAAAACATCATCACGAGAAATAAGATAATCCCGCATGCATGTAACAAGCAGCCGCACGGGGGAGAACCCGAAGCGACTGCCTGCCGGTTAGATTAATTGTTAATGTAGCTTTTTCATTATTCAGGTTTATTTCCCACGGTCGGATCTGCAACAAAGTCGGACTTGAAGTCTGTATATTTCAGTTCTGTTACCATACCGGCAGAAGCATGATGCAGATCATGACAATGGAACATCCAGTTGCCAGGATTGTCTGCTTCGAAGGCTACCACATATTCCTCACCTGGCTTTAAGTTTAAAGTGTCTTTGAAGATAGGGGAGCCTTGAACCGGCTCTCCATTTTTACTTAGCACCTGAAAGAAATGTCCATGCAAATGCATTGGATGATCTTCCATTTTGGAATTATTCACAATGCGCACTTTAACCGTATCTCCTTTTTTTACGATCAGGACATCTGTATCTGGAAAAGTCTTGTTGTTGATCGTATAGACCATATTCCCATTTTTCATTTCTGTGTTCAAGTTCATCGTATATTCCAACGAATACTTTTGATCTAACGTGAATGTTTTTTTACCAGACTGCCCGTAATTAGTTAAATCTATAGCAGGGAGTTTCTCAGAAGCGTTGGATTTATCCGAATTAGCTGGAGCACCTTCGTAAGCGATGATTGCTCTCATTCCCGACGCAGCTTTGTTATCGCTATGATCTTCGATTAGCCATTGGCCGGGGTTATTAGCTGTAAATTCAATATCGTAACGTTCACCCGGAGCGATATTTATTATATTGTCTTTCAAAACACCTGGGTTGCTTATAGGTTGCCCATCTGTTGCAATGCTCTTGAATTCATGTCCGTGTAAATGAATTTGATGAGATAAGTAGCCTGCATTTATCAATCGGATTCGTACCTTTTCTCCTTGCTTAACAGGGAGTTGGTCCACAATCGAGCCTGACTTACCATTAATGCTAAACAAATCGTACATGCTCATATCGTCCCCCATGGACATGGAACTCATCTTATTGTCCATAGTTGAAGAACTATCGCTATTCATTTTCATTCCGCTATGATCCATTCCAGGCATATTCATCTCCGACATTCCCTTGCCTGAGCTTACCCACTCATCAAGCATAAGGGTATAGTCACGATCTACCTTCTCCTCATTGTTCCCTTCAACAATGAATGACCCATACAATCCACGATCCAACTGATTGACGCTATCTTGGTGAGAGTGGTACCAATAGGTGCCTGGGACATCAGTTTTAAATTCATACGTATACGACTGACCAGGCTGAACAGCGTTCTGCGTTACTCCCGGAATACCATCCTCACTGTTTGGCACAGGAACACCATGCCAATGAATTGTAACAGGCTCTGGTAACTCGTTCTTCAAATTGATTTTTACTGCATCTCCTTGTTTAACCCGAATTTGTGGCCCGGGAACTGAGTTGTTAAATGTCCAAACGGGCAAGGATTTGCCAGGAGCAATTTCTTGATTGCTTTGGGTAGCGACCAAATTAAATTCTTTACCTGTTAAGACAGCTGTCTTTTCTGTATGAGCATTCGTCGTTTCTGAGGATTCGTTTGTTCCCCCCATATTCATTTTCGAATGTTCAATTCCACTTATTGAACCGGTACTTCCAGCTAAGACGACAGATAAAGCGCCGATTATAATTGTGCTTTTAAGCTTCCAGTCAATCCTCATTATTTAACCCTTCCTTTCGATTTCTATATTCATCAGAACAGGATGATCAAATCATAACTGATACTTATGTAGAACTTTTGAGGAGGAAAAGAAACTGTTACGTACACATATCTCAGTTAAGTAGGCATAAGCTGAAATGAAAAATAGACGAGGGGAAGAAGTCAAGATGCAGGATATTGGGGCACTTTGTCAAGAATTCGCTCATATTTTGGGTGGAGAGCCGAACGTAAAACATGGCGTATGTATGGTGGAGAGAGATCGTCCCCACATTAAAATAAGCATATTGGGGAGACCAAGTCATTCCGGGCTTGCTCTCCATTCCATGTGGTCATTCGAATCTATGGACTCTCTAGGCAGAACACTAAATCTAGGGGAAACTGCCCTCCTACAAGATGAAGCTAATCCTTTTATCTGGCATTTAGAAAGACATGGAATCATGTTGACTGCCCTGCATAACCACTGGTTGATGGATAATCCTCATCTTGTCTATGCTCACTACGCTTCCGTTGAGGAACCCTTATCATTTGCGAGAAAAGTTGCGGAAGCCTTCAAGGTACTGAAATAGTACGCAAACGCAAATCGAAAACCGGAATCCTTTGTGAAAAGGACCGGTTATTTTTATTAAATGGGCAATAAAATACAATGGCTAAGACCTTTCGATTATCTGGAATGCCGCGGCAGCTCTTATAAATAAGAATTTTGAATTCGTCTACATAGGTTCTTCAAAAGTAAACGCTATAATGAAATGATGAAGAATGAAGGGAGGCATATTGCAATGAGAGTCATCTTATTTACAATAGGGGATTATCCACTAAGGGCGTACGGCACCATTATAGCAATCGCTATCCTTCTCTCACTTGGGGTTGCATTATTCCTGGCTAAGGGAACAGAATACCGCAAGCATCTTTGGGATATCGTTTTTTATGTGATCATAGGCGCTATAATCGGAGCACGTTTATGGGAAGTCGTTTTTTTCGAGGGGGCGTATTATTCACAAAATCTTCTTGAGTCATTTGCCATTTGGAAAGGCGGTTTATCAATCCAAGGAGGGCTGATAGGGGGGTTTACAGCCAGTCTAATTTACTGCTGGCGTAAGAAAATTAATTTCTGGGAATTTGCAGACATCCTAGCACCCGCCATAATTTTTGGACAGGGGGTGGGCAGAATCGCTTGTTTATTAAATGGGGACGCTTTTGGCTCACCAACAGGTTCAAATTTTGGACTTATCTATCCGCCAGGAACAGTTGCATATGAAACCTATGGTTCACAAGCATTATGGCCTGCGGAAGTATGGGAAGGCCAATGGGACTTTGTTGTATTTGGAATCCTTCTTATTTTTAAAAATCGATCCTGGCCCCGTGGTTTTATATTTCTGTCGTATAATATTCTGTACTCATTGGGACGCTTTCTATTGGAAATGCTTAGGGGGATACACCAAGGTATTTATTTAACTTCACAGCCGCGCAATGGACGAGCACAAGCGTGATCCTCATTTCTCTTGTGCTACTCTTGTGGAATTACCTTTACGCAAAGAAAACCCCAAATACGTTACCTATATAAGCTATTTGTTAGTCATGATTCGAATTATTGCTGATTAAATACGCATCTTCATAAGATCATCACAACTTAATACTATGATATTATTTGCCGTATACAAATTTATGAGCTTTAAGGAGCGCTAATGAAAAAGTCGTTTATTTTATGTATGTTTGCAGTTACTCTTCTTTTAGTTGCAGGTTGTTCTTCAGGAAAGTCGATGACCCTTATGCACATCCATGGCCTTGGATATTCCAGCGATGGAAAACAGGTATTAATTCCGGCCCACGATGGATTGATGAGCTATGAGAATGGTAAATGGATTCATGGTGGAGGGGAAAAACGTGATTATATGGGGTTTAACGCGGTTGACACGGGTTTTTATAGCAGTGGACACCCTGCAGAAGGGTCAAGCGAGAAAAACCCATTAGGTATTGTGAAAAGCACTGATGGCGGTAAAACGATTGAAATGCTTGATCTATATGGAGTAGAAGATTTTCATGGTATGGCTGTTGGATATAAGACTCACGCTATTTATGTGTTTAACCATAGTCCCAACTCCAAAATGAGCACAGCTGGTCTGTATTATTCTTTAGATGATGCAAAATCTTGGACAAAAAGCAATATGGGAGGGGTCAGCGGAGAGGTCATGGCAGTCGCGGCTCACCCTACCGACCCGGCAACAGTTGCGCTTGTTACCAAGGCAGGGCTCTACTTATCAAAAGATAGCGGAAATCATTTTGATAAAGCTTCAGTGGCTTTTCAAGTAACAGGACTCTCGTTTGATATGGCTGGAGAATTAATGATCGGTGGGCAAAAAGGAATGATTATTAAAAATGCAAACGCATCAATGCCCAAGCTAGATCAAGACGATGCGGTGCAATACCTCGCTCAGAGCCCGACAAACGTTAATGAAATCGTAGTTGTTACTTACAAAAAAAACGTTTTTATGAGTAATGATACGGGAGTAACTTGGACTCAAATTGTAAAAGTGGGAACTACGATAACAAAGTAATTGGCTTAGTTAACAGAGCTGTTAAGTTGTGTTCAAAAGAATTAATCGCCCTGTTATGAGCGATTAATTCTTTTCGAATGTCTCTTATCTTCCTAGTGCGTTTAAAAGATGCTCGCTTAGTCATGTCGAACAATTTTCGATAATCCGTTCAATCTAGCAATCTTCATCTTTTCAACATCAATCACTTCTCCATTAATCACAACAGAAGGAATGGAATGAATGCCGTATGATTTCGCTATACTTTCATTTTCGGCAGTAGTGCTGCACTGATCTAAGCCATAGATAACAACATCACATTTAGAACAAGCTAACTCCTTAACCTGTTTGACCATCGCATCACATAAATAAGTTCCTGCTATAAAAACTTCAACTTTTGCCATCGTGAATTCCTCCATTTGATAAAGTTTGCATAATGAGGCAACTCTTTTTTGACAGAGTAGTATCTGAATTAGATCTTTTCGTTACCGCTTCTAAAATAGACTTAAAATTGTTCAGTTGATCGATTTTCTCTTCAATTTTGCCGATTTTCTCCGTTGCGAATTGGCGCATTTCCTCGATTGGAAAGTAATCATCTTTCCTGTAAATAGATAAAAGTCTTTTGATTTCTTCGAGGGTAAATCCTAATTCCTGCGCTCGTTTAATAAACCGAACGTCGTGAACGGTTTCTAATGAAAACATTCTGTATCCTGAGTTGGTTCTTGGCGGTTCGGGTAGAAGCCCTCTCCTTTCGTAATATCGTATTGTTTCGATATTAACGCCTGCTTCTTTAGCTATTTGGCCTACCGTTAAGCCATTCATTATTTTTCCTCCTCACTAGCTATTATTCACCCTTTACTTAGGTACGGAGTCAATGGATTTCTGTACCAAAATCAACAACAAGCTTTAACAGATTTCAAATGATTAATTAACTGTTAGATCCCTCCTCGTAGAGGGATTTTTCTTTTTGCGAAGAAGTATAACATAATAAAATTCACGTGGAGGCATACTTGGGAACTATGGATGCGATCATAAATAACTATAAAGCTGACTCGGAATCCGTTTATCATACATGGTTTTTAAATAACGACGAGAGACTTAAAGCATTCCTATCAATTCGAAAGAGTCTCCAAAAAGTAATAGCTGAAATTGAAAACGGGATGTTTGGCAACGATTTTAAGGGCTCTAGTCTGGAGACGGTTATTACAGCAATCTCTGAGCAAAAACAGATTTTTGAAGGAGCAGCCCATGCGTTTTTCTGGAAACCAAAACTGCGGATACCCGATATATATGAAAATGAACCGAATAAGAAAGCATTTGGGCGGTTTTTAAAAGCATGTCTTGAAGCAACAAATGAAGATCAAATCATGGCTGAAATTCACAAATTAAATGGTTTGAAAATTAAGGGCTTGGGACCTGCAGTTGCAAATATTCTTTATTTTTTGCACCCTACGCTCTTCCCTCCGTTTAACACCGCCATTGTAAATGGATTTAATGCTTTATTTAATCAAAAGAAAAAACTAGGGTCATGGGAAGCCTATCTTGAGATGCGTGAAGTTATACTTCAGGAAAATAACCTTCATCGAAGCATACTTTCAAAAGATTTAGGGGCAGTAGCAGGCTTATTGTTCGAAATTGGCAGCAATCGGCAAGTTATTGAAGAGAACGCGGTTAAAGTAATCTCAAACGAGCAGGAAAAGCAGATTAAGGCTAATGCGAAGCGTCATAAGGAAGTTGCGGCAGATCAGCAGGAGGAAAACGCTCATACGGAAATGCAGTATTATTTGGCGAAACTGGGGCAGTCACTAGGATATAAGGTTTGGATTGCACGGAATGATCATAAGCGTGTGTGGAATGGAGAAAAGCTTGGGGAGTTCTCGATTAAGGAACTCTCACTTCCTACACTTTCGCCAGCCGTATTTGAAACGGTTTCCCTTATTAATGTGCTTTGGCTGGATCAATCCAATAAGATTGTCAGTGGCTTTGAAGTAGAGAAAAGCACGTCCATATATTCTGGGATTTTACGTTTAAATGACCTGTCATTATCAATTGATGGCACAAAGGGCCATTTTTATTTGGTTGCCCCAGAAGGAAGGGAAAAGGAGATTCAGGCTCAATTGCTTCGTCCATCGTTCCGAACGCTGGAATCGTTATCGATTGCTTATATTTTATTTAAGGACCTACGGTGCGACTGCGAAGCAATGTGCAAGTTTGGCCATGACGTCACTGTTCTTAAGAAAATCTGCAAGGCGGTTTAAATCCTGCAATAAATAGGTCGTATTATGAGTCCAATTCACAAATTGGGCTCTTTTTTATTCACTCTCTGTTCATTTTTATACGAGATCTTTACGACCTTGATAATGCAATTAAAATGGATCAACATCGAAAGATGAACTTCATTTAAGTGGGGGCATGTCGCCACTGGATTGTTTGTCGGCGAAAGCGCAGGAATTCGCCTTTCGGGATGGCGTCTGCCGTCTCTTCATTTCACCGCCAATAGCCAAATTCCTAATGTACAATGACGGATGATTAGGCTATTTTGTTATAAAAAAGGAAAACGCCCCCGAACCTTTGGGATAGGAGCATCAGGAGCATTCTATCTGACAATATGTCTAAAATACACCACTTTGGCTGTTCATACAAAGACTATTTACGCTTGTATAGGGAGAAAGCACCTAAAGGCAAACTCTGTTGCGAAACGTGCGGATACAGCCTTAATAAGCATCGACGAATTCAATGCCATCTTGAATTGGCTCGATACGTCGAACCGGGACGATCAAGAAGAGCACGTTCAGCAAGCAGCTACAGCATGACGCGCAAGGCCTTTCTAAACAGCAGTTAGAATGAATTCCACCGTTTTGAGCCCACTTCGTAAAGCCCTTTGGCAAGGTGATCATACTCTCCATCTAACCTTCCCGATAAACCCGGTAAAAAGGCGCTTGCTTACCTCGCATCTTCATTGACGATTACTTGCGCTATGTGGCTTACGGACATTTTTATTTGGAAGAACGGGTAGGCGGCTGGAGGACTGCTTAAAGAAGGGCATCCTCAAGCACGGTATTCCTGAAACCATTATATTTCTCATTGTTTTCGCCTCTTTAGGTTTAAAGCATAGCTGAAGGATATGCAGCCCTGATTAGGTGTAGGCAAGAAGTTTTACTTATTATCGGACAACCTCATGTTACATAAGTATTAAATATGTCGATGAATTCGGAGGTGTAAGTATGAATCTATGGGAAAGTAGAATTAGATATCCTGATGGACAAATCGCGCCATATCAACAAGGACCCAATTGGAGGCATTTTAAGCTTATTGCCGAGCCAATTAAGAGAGAGATTATAGAAGGACTTACCATTGAAGCCCTCGGGTATAATGGTGTAACACCGGGTCCACTAATCATTGTTGAACAGGGCGATTGGGTGATATTAGAGGTTGAAAATCGAACAGATAAACCTAATGCTCTTCATATACATGGTCTTGCCAAACCGAATTTTCAAGACGGGATGCCAGCTGTTGAACCCACTCCAACTATTCAACCGGGACAATCCTATACGTATCGATTCCAAGCATGGCAGGTTGGCTCGTTTTTCTATCATTCATCGGAAATATTTCAAATTACCAGAGGATTAATGGGTCCATTTATCGTTATCCCAAAACAGGAGCAAATACCTGAGTGGTATATTCCTTATTATGATTACGTCATGGTTTTACAGCAATGGGAGATCCCGCAGCCTGAGCTTGGCAAAGTTGAATTGGGAACCTTTCAAATTAATAAATTCGATACGGATCCTAACTTTTTTACTTTCAATGGAAAATCGTTCCCCAATACTGCTCCTATTTATACCTCATACGGACAAAAGATTCGAATACGGTTCATTAATAAGTCCAATACGTCACATTCGATGCATACACACGGTCATGATTTTAAGGTGGTTGCGGTTGATGGATTTCCTCGCAACGATTGGATGGATGACACAATAGATGTTGCATCCGGGCGACGCTTTGACGTTGAGCTGCTCTCAAATAACCCTGGGATATGGGTCGTGAACGGGACAAAAACGTTCCACCAGTCCAATAACGGTATTGCACCTGGAGGAATGATTAGCAGGCTTATTTATGAGAACTACACACCTAAATCGCCATAAGATTACGTACAAGGCATAAAATAGGCTTATTTGAATCAACCTAAGCATGATTGACCTGAATAAAGGAGGTTTTCCCATGCCAACAATGGTTGATTCTACGGTCCAACAGTGGCAAGCATGCATCGACGCATGTCTTAAATGCATGCAAGCATGCGAAGAGTGCCTATCTTCCTGCCTCAAAGAACCAGATGTTCAAGCCCGTACCATGTGCATTAGCATGCTTCGTGACTGTGCACAGCTTTGCGCCTTGTCCGCGCAAATGATGTCTCGCGGAAGCCAGTATGCAAAACAGCTCTGCCAGTTGTGTGCGACAATTTGTGAATCATGCGCAGCAGACTGTGAAAAATTCCAGGATACGCACTGCAAGCAATGCGCTGAATTCTGCCGCGAATGTGCTGAAGAGTGCCGAAAGATGTCTGCCTAAAAAGAATGGAAACCCGTGAATTTCTAAGAATCACGGGTTTCGTTCTTCAGTCAGCCTTTAAGGATTAAATAGATCCCGTTACTTGTCTTGGTTACATCGCCTTTGATAGCTTTTGCAATATCAAGCATGATTTGTTTTTGCTCTTCTTCGTCGTTTGCCTCAACAACAAATGAATTACCACCGGAAACTTTATGATGAGGCAATGTCACAGCCGCAAGAATAGGGCTTATTTCTTTCTGGGCGCTATCTCTACTCATAATATCACTCCTTTGACCCTACACCTGTATCCATCAGCGCATGACTTTTTTTTACAGATTCCAGTAACGGGGTATTCTTAATGGAGTAGATCAGTTTCTTCATGTCTCGGACAAGCGGTACAATCACAATAATTGTTTTGCCGCTTTCAAAATCTTTTCGCGTGTAATGATACCGTTTTACTCCAACCGTACGTGTAGCCTCGAACAATATGGCTTTTCTCTGTCCAAAATTGTCCAAAGTTATTCGAAAATGATCTTCTTTTGGTAAAATGGTTACGGCAAGTCCTTCTTTTGTCAGCATTTTTTGAGCGTTATCCGTTCCCACCAAATTGCTGACAAATATCCCGTCAACAAAAAGCTCGGAATCTTTTACTTCGATTTTTCCTTCCTGGACAATGGCAATATCCCCAACCTGTTTGCCTTTTGAAAATCGCTTTAATACCATTAAAACAACAAAACCAACGATCACACCGAGTGCGATATCCAAAATTCGCATTTGTGGTTTGTATATCTGCATGGAGGCTGCCGTGCATATGGAAACGACTAGAGCAAAGTAATTTCGAGATTCAAATGTTTTGGCAATACCGTCTATATAAGCGTCACCTCTAGGAGTAAATTCGGTATTTTCCAACTCTTTTAGGCTTTCCTTTTCCGTTTTCCGCACGTCTCGAAACTGTTGAATCGCTAGTGACAAGAAGGTAACTGCTGTCCAGTTACTTGTCATTAGCGCAGGCACAAATACCGCACCAAGCGTTGCGGCAATGAATCCGATCAATATGTGAATCATATAACCATTCGGATACGATGGGTACTGCCTATAGTCTTCTTTCAGCACCAAAATCCGCGCTAAAGTCCCCATAATCATCGCGGTAAGGATTAACGTAATATTGTCCATTGATATGATTGATTCGCGACCGCCCATAAAAACCTCCCCATTCTTTCTGATCAATTGGTTTGTTTCCTAATAAGAATTGACTCTTTTTCGAAAAAATAAACCAATAGGGCTCATAAGAATACGCCTGGGAAATCGATAAGGGAAAACCACAAGGAGTAACGGATTGTTCCAACAAACAACAAACAACAAACCAAACAAAAGCTCTTTTAGACCGGAGCTTTTATTTTTATAAGCAGATAGTAATGTTCAAACGCTTGCTTCCCTTCTTTTACAATTTCATATCCCACAGATTGAAGCGTTAATTTAAGGTCGTTCATTGCAAGTCTGTTTTTTAGTGGAGGACCAATTAAACCTTCTGCTTCAGGATCGAATTCTGCAATTAATATTACAGTTTCTTCAGAAGCTTGTTTAAAGATATTTCTTAAAATATGTGCTGGTGAATCCGAATGATGTAGAACATCAGTGAGTGTAATAGCATGAAAGTATCCCAATTTATCATTGAGTGATTTTTCAGCATCCCAGCATATGATGTTGACATTTGAGTGCTTGTATTTCCTTAACGCATAATTGATTGCTTCCTGATCCTTTTCAAGGGCCGTAATTTGACCTTCCTCTCCAACAATGGAAGCATATTCATTCAAAAAGACTCCGGGACCTGGGCCAATATCAAGAAGAGATGCTCCTTTTTTTAGGTTTACAATAGAAACCCATTCATTGACTAATGGAAGCCGTTGCACCTGCCGTTCCCTCACTTTTTCCCATCCCATAACTGAAAGATCTTTATGAAATTCCAATTGAAATCCCTCCTTACCAGCCAAAATTGCGAATTGTATAGAAAATAAAACCAAAAGATAATAAAGTGGATAGGGTCGTTATTGAAATAACCCAGGGAACTTTACAGCGATGCTTATATAAACGGTAAAAGGAAAGCAAGACTGTAACCAAAGTGGCTATTATCATAAAGCGTCTAATCCAAACTACAGCTGACATAGTACTCATCATGCTTGTGGAGCCTCCAAGCAAGAGCAATAACCCCATGTGAAGCCAATGGTGGGAGGAAGCTAGAAAAGAAAGGATAAATGAAGCTACACTCGTGGCGGCTTGGCTTTTTTTGTTAATCATCGTGTTTTCCCCCTATACTGAAATAAGGCGTGATTAAATTTTTTAAACCCCTCCATGATTATTGCTTGATCGCCATCAGGAACATTTTCTAAAACAGTCTGATAGAAACTCAAGGATTGATTTCGCACCTGCCCAATTATCCGTGATCCCTTTTCCGTTAAAGCGAGTAACATTTCCCGGCGATTGGCTTCGTTAATATCCCGGCTAACCAAGTTTTCTTTAACTAAGCCATCAACAAGCCTACTTACAGAGCTTCTTTCAAGATTTAATCTCTGGGCCAACTCAGAAACAGATAACGTGGTGTTTTCAAGCTCTTGAA
Source organism: Paenibacillus chondroitinus NBRC 15376 (assembly GCF_004000765.1). Taxonomy (GTDB): domain Bacteria; phylum Bacillota; class Bacilli; order Paenibacillales; family NBRC-103111; genus Paenibacillus_E; species Paenibacillus_E chondroitinus. The sequence continues at coordinate 60,815 of NZ_BILW01000004.1, forward strand.
GGGCATATGCCTGGGAGACCGATAGGGGAAAACCACAAGGAGTAACGGATTGTTCCAACATACCAAACAATCGAATGAATTTTTGCACGTCTGATCTAAATTCTAAAAGGGCATCTTCAGTCAATTACCTCACTCCAATATGTGTATTATACAACAAATGTATTATACATCATTATTATTTGGAAATAAAGGGTAGACAATTTTAAAAATTTGACAACGATCAGTGGTTCAACTTGATATAAAAAATCTCGGCATATTTCAGAACAATTAAGGGAAAAATTGAATCGATTTTACTTAGAAACCCTCAGTATTCCTAGTTGTTGCTTCCTTATATATAGGATTGAGAAAAATAGGCATTAATTACACTTGAATACCATCGGGGGGTATGGTATTATTGGTTTCAAGGGAGGCGATTCCATGGAGCAACATGAACACGAACAGGTTGAATGCTGCCATACCGATAGCGGTGAACGTAAGAGCCATCACTCGGATAAAGTAAAGAACAATTTAACTTCGCGTCTGAACCGTATAGAAGGTCAGATTCGAGGATTGAAGGGCATGATAGAGAAGGATACTTATTGTGATGATGTCCTCAATCAGATTGCAGCAGTTCAGTCAGCATTAAACAGCGTCGGTAAACTTCTGCTGGAACATCACATGAATAGCTGTGTGATCGGACGCATTCAAGAGGGTGACCGAGAGGTCATTAAAGAGCTCATGATAACTATGAATAAATTAATCAAATAAGGGAGAGGTGAACCATGCAATCCATTACACTCAAAGTTGAAGGCATGTCCTGCGGTCACTGCGTGAATTCGGTTGAAGGTGCGGTAAAAAAGCTTGGCGCAACTGGAAAAGTTGATTTAAATGCCGGCTCGGTTACGGTGGAATACGACGAATCCAAATTAACTTTGGATGCCATTAAAGAAGCGATTGAAGAGCAAGGTTATGATGTCGTGAAATAACAGGGGCTGCGTGGCAGCTCCTCTCTTAACAAATATTTTTTTTGACTAAAATATACCCCATAGGGGTATAATGATTAAAGGGTGATGACCAGTGGAAAAACAATTAGAACAGCAACAAACAACTTTACAAATTGCCGGTATGACATGTGCAGCTTGCGCCAATCGAATTGAGAAAGGACTCAAAAAACTTGAAGGGGTAGACGAGGCTAATGTCAATTTTGCGCTTGAAAAAGCTTCAGTTACATATAACCCATCAAAAGTAAACGTTTCGGCAATGGAGCAAAAGATTACTGATCTCGGATACAGCACTGTTAAAGATGAGGTTGATTTTAAACTTGTAGGCATGACTTGTGCGGCATGCGCAAATCGAATTGAAAAAGGCTTAAGCAAGATGCCTGGTGTAAGCAAGGCGACGGTGAATTTTGCTTTGGAGACGGCACATGTAGAGTACAGCGCTGCAGAAGTGTCCGTAACAGACATGATCAACAAAGTAGAGCAGCTCGGTTATCAAGCCATTCGCAAAGAAGAAGCAGCTACAACTGACGGGGACTATAAGCAAAAAGAAATTCGCCACAAGAAAATCCAACTGCTCGTTTCTGCTTTATTTTCATTTCCGCTTCTTTGGGCAATGGTCAGTCATTTTTCATTTACGTCGTGGATTTATTTGCCCGAATTTTTGATGAACCCTTGGGTACAGTTTGCTCTGTCAACGCCGGTTCAATTTATCATCGGCCGTCAGTTTTACGTTGGAGCATACAAGGCACTCCGAAACAAAAGTGCCAACATGGACGTACTCGTTTCGCTTGGGACATCCGCCGCGTATTTCTATAGCTTGTATTTGACAATTCAGTGGGCGACAGCAGCAGGTGCTCACCGCCATGCGCCGGATATGTATTACGAAACCAGTGCAATCTTGATTACGCTCATTATTTTAGGCAAATTGTTCGAAGTTCTTGCAAAGGGACGCACATCGGAAGCCATCAAGAAACTGATGGGGTTGCAAGCGAAAACGGCGCTCGTTGTTCGTGACGGACAAGAGATGACTATGCCAGTAGAAGAACTAATCATCGGAGACATCGTTCTCGTAAGACCCGGCGACAAAATCCCAGTGGACGGTGAAGTGGTCGAAGGAACTTCCGCTGTCGACGAATCCATGCTGACCGGAGAAAGTATCCCAGTTGAAAAAAAGGCCGGCGATGCTGTTATCGGAGCTACGGTGAACAAAAATGGCAGGTTGAAAATCAAAGCTACCCGCGTTGGTAAAGAAACGGCACTTGCGCAAATCATTAAAGTCGTGGAAGAAGCACAAGGCTCGAAAGCGCCGATTCAACGTATCGCTGACGTAATCTCCGGGATTTTTGTGCCAATTGTAGTAGGTATAGCGGTTGTAACGTTTCTGATCTGGTTTATCTGGGTAACTCCCGGCGAGTTCGCAACAGCCCTGGAAAAGGCTATTGCCGTTCTCGTCATCGCTTGCCCATGTGCATTAGGGCTTGCGACTCCGACGTCGATTATGGCCGGATCTGGCCGCGCGGCAGAATTCGGCATTCTGTTCAAAGGCGGTGAGCACCTGGAATCAATGCAAAAAGTAAAGACAATTGTACTGGATAAAACGGGTACGGTGACAAAAGGAAAGCCGGAGCTGACGGATGTTATTATTGATGGTCATGACGAAACTGAAGCGCTTCGTCTGGTTGGCTCTGCCGAAAAGCAATCCGAGCACCCGCTTGCGGAGGCGATCGCTGCAGGCATTATCGCCAAAGGCATTACACTGACTGCTGTGGAGCAGTTCGAAGCGATTCCCGGATACGGCATCCAGGCAATGGTAGAAGGTAAGGAAGTGCTGGTAGGCACGCGAAAGCTGCTGCAACGTGAAAATATTCCATTCGGAGAAGCGGTGGAGGCGATGGAGCGGCTGGAGTCCGAGGGCAAAACGGCGATGTTGATCGCAATTGATAAACAATATGCCGGTATGGTTGCCGTTGCCGATACGATCAAGGAAACGTCGAAAGAAGCGATTGCCAAGCTGAAACAGATTGGCATTGAAGTAATTATGATTACGGGGGACAACAACCGGACCGCTCAAGCAATCGCAAACGAGGTAGGAATTGAACACGTTCTTGCCGAGGTGCTGCCAGAAGGTAAGGCGGAGGAAGTCAAAAAACTGCAAGCACAAGGTAAAAAAGTCGCAATGGTGGGCGACGGCATTAACGATGCACCGGCTCTAGCAACTGCAGACGTAGGCATCGCCATCGGTACCGGTACTGATATTGCCATGGAAGCTGCAGATGTGACGCTTATGCGCGGCGAACTTACCAGTATCGCTGATGCCATTTATATGAGCCGCAAGACGATGACTAATATCAAACAAAACCTGTTCTGGGCGCTTGGTTACAATACGCTTGGCATACCAATCGCAGCTGTTGGACTTCTCGCGCCGTGGGTTGCCGGAGCCGCGATGGCACTTAGCTCGGTATCTGTAGTGTTGAATGCACTGCGCCTGCAGCGAGTTAAACTGTAAATTTCTTTTTGGGAGAGGATCATATGGGGATGATGAAATTTGCGGTCACACCAGGCTTCGAAGTCGGAGGGACCATATTTAAACCTGAGCAACTTGCACTACTTGGATCGATTATTGGGGAAAATGCTAAAATTGAACTGACGAATTTCAAGCAACTGTATGTGGAAATGGAAGTGGAACGCTTAGAAGAAGTAAAGAGGAAACTGTCTGAGACAGGGTTGGAAATTTATCCAGTAGGATTTGTAACAAAAAGCCTTATACCCTGTAACTTTTGCCGCGGTGCTGAAGACGCCGGGCTTGAGATTGCACAAAAATTAAACCGCATGATCGCTGGAATATCAACGCCGTCACCGCTAAAAATCGGTTACGCTGGTTGTGCCCTCGGTACGAGTGAACCGCTGCTGAAAGATATCGGTGTCGTGAAAATGAGAGATAAATTCGATATGTATATCGGTGGGGAACCCAAATCATTAAAGCCTGCCTTTGCGGAATTATTCGTAACTGGGGTAGATGCGGAACAAATGATGGATATTGTTCAAAGGCTCATTACGTATTTCCAAAACAATGGGAAGAATAAGGAGAAGTTCTCCAAATTTATTGGGCGAATTTCAATTGAGAAATTACGCAATACAGTTGCCAGTTAAGATTAACCGGGGGTTTTTATGAAAACAATATTGATGGTAGACGATGAAGAGAAGATTCGTGAGGTCGTTGTGTCTTATTTGCAAAAGGATGGATTTCACAGCTTAGAGGCGGATACAGGAAAAAAAGCTCTCGATTTAGTGCGCGGCGGAAATATAGATCTTGTTATTTTGGATCTCATGCTTCCTGATCTGTCGGGAGAAGAAGTTTGCAAATCGATTCGACAGTTTTCTACGATACCGATTATCATGTTAACAGCCAAGGTAACGGAGGACGATCGTGTACAAGGACTATCCCTTGGTGCGGATGATTACGTATTAAAACCCTTTAGCACGCGGGAGTTGATTGCCAGAGTGAAGGCGAACTTACGTCGCGCACACGACGATACTTTGCTCGCTGAAACGATATCGTTTAAGGGTGGGGACCTAACTCTCCATCCTTTAAAACATGAAGTTTTTAAAAATGGTAATCCCGTAGCTCTTACACCAAACGAATATAAGCTGTTGCAAACTTTTGCCCGACATCCAGGCAGAACTTTTACGCGAGAAGAACTTGTTGAAAAAGTGCTTGGATTCGATTTCGAAGGTGATGTGCGTGCAATCGATCAACATGTCAAAAATCTCAGGCAAAAGATTGAGTCCGACCCCAAAAGCCCTCAGTATGTGATTACCGTTTTTGCTGTCGGCTATCGGTTTGCCGGAGGAGAATCCGCATGAAAGGGCTGTACGCTCGAATCGCTATCGCATGCATTGGCATCGCTTCTGGGGTTCTGCTCATTTCGACGATTACGTTTATCCTTGAAACCCATTACCATCTAAAATTGTATCAGTCTCAAGATATGAATATGACTTCATCGCCAACATTTGATACGCATTTTGAGCAAGCTCTTGTTCAATCGGTTCTGTGGACAGCGATACTCGGTATTGTTCTTGCGATCGTGATTAGCTTATTTGTGGCAAAGCGCATAACGGCACCGCTTATTCAAATGAGAAGTGTCGCTGAACGGATGGCCAAAGGTGAGCTTACTTCCCGGACGAAAGTAAACGGTAAAGATGAATTGGCTGACCTTGGCCATTCACTTAACTATTTAGCCGAGCAGTTGTTGCTCCAGGAGCAGCTGCGCAAAACAATGACAGCCGATGTAGCCCATGAATTAAGAACACCGCTTGCAACGCTTAAAAGCCATATGGAAGCAATGATTGAAGGTGTTTGGGACCCAACGGCCAAGCGGTTGGAGTCTTGTTTTGAAGAGATTGAACGACTTCGATTCTTAGTTGGGGATTTGGAACAATTAACTGAAGTAGAATCTCCAAATTTTAGGCTGAATATTAAGGAGGAGAACGTAAACTCCATCGTTCACCATCATATTGAAGCCAGCCAAGCTGCTTATGAGAAAAAGGGAGTTCGGCTCCTCTTCCATGATGGTGTCAATATTCAAGCGTCTTTAGATAAGTTGCGCTTTGGCCAAATCATGGTCAATTTACTTAGTAATGCCTTGAAATTTACACCGGAGGGTGGAAAGGTTAATGTTGCGGTAACGGAGCAGGCCCAAAAGGTTTGTATTTCGGTATCGGATACCGGAATCGGTATTGATGAAAAGGAACTCTCGTTTGTCTTTGAAAGATTTTATCGTGCCGATAAGTCCCGAGACCGAAAATCCGGGGGGAGTGGGATTGGGCTAACGATTGTAAAAAAGTTAGTTGAGGCACATGGGGGTACAATCGAAATCCGAAGCCAAATGGGCAAAGGAACAACGGTTGAATTTTGTCTGCCTAAATCAAAGTGATCTTTCTCACAAAATCTACACAACTGTTTATTACAATGAATTTAGATTAAATCATCACCTGTGGAAGGGGTTAATGTAATGAAAAAGAAGATAGCCTTACTCGGTGCTACTGTGATCCTGGCTGTTGCTTTAAGTGCTTGTGGTAAAAGTTCGGATCAAGGTCAGGCTGCAAACAATAGTCAACAAGGAATGAATATGAACCACTCTGGCATGGATATGGAACATTCCTCTTCGGATAAGCTTCCTGCAGGTCTTAAAGAAGCCAAAAATCCAAAGTTTAAGGTTGGAAGCCAAGCGGTCATACTTGACGACCATATGCCGGGTATGAAAGGTGCGACTGCAACGATTGTTGGAGCATATGATACTACGGTTTATACCGTCTCGTACGTTCCGACAACAGGCGGGGAAAAGGTTACAAAGCATAAGTGGGTTGTTCAAGAGGAAATTAAAGATGCAGGTGATAAACCATTTGCTAAAGGTGCAGAAGTAACGCTAATGGCTGACCATATGAAGGGCATGAATGGAGCCAAGGCAACGATTGATTCTGCTGAGCAAACAACCGTTTATGTGGTGGATTATACGCCGACAACTGGCGAAGCTCCGGTTAAAAACCATAAATGGGTGACAGAGAGCGAACTTTCTGCTAAGTAAAAATGTGACGTCATACATTTGGGGTCAGTTCGACAAAATGTCAAAGTCATAACAATTGCTGAGGCTCATTAAGATAAATTTGCCCAGTTGTTCTGAATATTGCTGTTCAAAAACAGATGAAATGAGCAGCCCATTTTCTTGGGGCTGCTTTTTGGGCATAATGGAAATTCCAAGGAGGCAGACGTGAAAAAGTGGTTGCCAGTCATCATTTACGTGATAGTCATTATGCTTATATTTCTGAATAAAGAACAACTTATAATCTGGATTCAACGCAGAGATTCAACTAACATTATGGCGATAATGATAATAGCAACGTTATTTGCTTTGTTCCCAGTTGTTCCTTACGGGTTATTTGCTGGGGCTCTTGGGGCGAAATTTGGTTTTTTTACAGGTGGCATTATTAATATTTTAGCATCAACTTGTGCCGCACTTATCATGTTTTTAATTTTCCGCTATTCATTTTCCGGACCTGCAAGAAGAATGATTGCTCGATATCAAAGAGTCGAACATTTTACAAAAATGTTCGAAGCCAACGCATTTTTGGCAGTGTTATTCGCTCGCCTCATCCCCATTATTCCAGCGCAGGTTGTAAATATTTATTCAGCAATTAGTCGAATCAAATTTATTACTTTCACCCTAGCGACAGTTTTGGGCAAAATCCCTCTAATGATGACGTTCGCTTTGCTGGGCGATCAATTATTTGAGAACACGACTAATGTCGTTATTACGATCGTGCTATATTCAGGATTTCTTTTATTGGTTTACGTTACATATCGGGCCTTAGGCAAACAGTAGTTGTTACTTCAAATCGCTTCATTGGAACTAAATATACAGGTGGGTGGAAAAGCCAAGTCAAGCGCATGTAGGGGCAACTTGAATGTGGGCAAAGACGTTGATCACCGTCATTGGCCATTATCCACCATGTATGCTTTTCCTTACTAAGAATATCATTAAGTTTACCTAAAAATTGGATAAAAATTTATTCTGTATTCAAATTCGATTATCCCTTAAAAGAGGGAGGGGTATGAAGCCAACCTTTTTTGGTTAATAACTGTTTCATTGTTAACCCCCATATCATTAATAACATTTGATACTTCCCAAAATGAGCCCCCACATCCGCTCTGACCGATTCTGTTAATCCCCTTGTAGCAATTTGAATCCCCATAAGAACGGCCCAAGATAATTGATTAGCTGTTTCCTCATCGGTTAGCTTTATTCCCTCAGAAAGATTAGAGACATCCATTATTAACGGTTTCTCTGGGCTAATGTTTGGTAATGGTACTCCTTCATTTTTCAAAAAATCTTCTAACTCAGTTTTAATTGGTTTAAGGACATTTTCAATAAGATCATTAATTTTCTCTTTCAGTTCCGGGTCCTGGCATACATTGAGCCCGATTTGTGCATTTTTTAAGGTGTTTTCTATACCTATCTTGTAATACCACAAGTGATAAGCTTCTCCTATATGAAGAGGTGGTTTATCTCCATCTAAAAACGGCTCAAAAGCCGATTTAAATACCTCAATTAAGTTCATTTGTTTTGACTCCTTTGTTTTGTAGATTTTAAGTGATTCAAAGGGGGTTGACGAAACGAGAAAAATTTAATATAGTAACAACATACCCCATCGGGTATGGGTATATGACGAAAAGGAGGTTTCATTAATGTCTGTAGTTCATGTAACAGATAAAACATTTGATCAACGAGTGATAAATACTGATAAACTTGTTCTCGTTGATTTTTTTGCCAACTGGTGTGGGCCCTGTAAGGCGCTTGCTCCTGTACTCGAAGAAATTGGAAAAGAGCTTGGAAGTAACGTGATCATTGCAAAAGTCAATGTAGATCACAACCCAATGGTTTCTTCAAAATATGGCATTATGAGTATTCCCACTCTTATATTATTTAAGAATGGGAAAATCGTGGAAACAATTTCAGGACTACAGTCTAAATCCTATTTAATAAACATGGTAAGAAAGCACTTTTAATCTGGAAATATTTTTTTGTCTAAAATAATACCCTATGGGGTATCTGGATAGATTGGTTTTGAGTACACTACTTTTGATTGATTGTAGAAAGGCAGGAGTGCTATGGATTGGACATGGATTATTACCATTTTCGCAATTGGATTCCTGGGCTCATTCATTTCCGGAATGGTTGGTATTGGCGGTTCCATCATTAACTACCCGATGCTGCTTTTTATTCCGCCGGCATTAGGATTTGCCGCTTTTACGGCCCAGGAAGTATCGGCCATCAGTGCGATTCAAGTGTTCTTTGCTAGTTTGATGGGAATGCTCGTCTTCCGTAAAGGAGGACTTCTGAATAAGTCTTTGGTTCTTTACATGGGTGTTTCCATTATCATTGGCAGTTTTTTGGGCAGCTTCATCTCAAACACTTTACCCAGCTCGGTTATTAACCTTGTATATGCCGTTCTAGCTCTGATTGCTGCCGTAATGATGTTTCTCCCTAAAAAGGGAAGTGACACACAAGATGTAAGCCAAATTACGTTTCATAAACCGTTAGCTGTCATATTAGCCTTAATCATTGGTACTGTTTCTGGGATTGTAGGTGCGGCGGGGGCGTTTATAATTGTACCGGTCATGCTTGTCGTACTTAAAATACCTACGAGAGTCGCCATTGCATCTTCGCTTGCGATTACTTTTATATCATCCATCGGTTCCACGACAGGCAAGTTTATGGGAGGGCATATGTTATTAATTCCTTCCATTGTTCTTGTGGTTGCGAGCACAATTGCTTCACCGATCGGAGCCAAAATAAGTAAGAAAGTGAACACCAAGATCCTTCAATGGATTTTAGCCGGGTTGATCACGGCTACTGTCATCAAGATTTGGATCTCGATTTTATTCTAGGGGGAATATTAGATGAGTACTTACAAGGAACAGCTTCCGCATGAAGTGCTAGACCGTATGAAGAGAAAGGATCAAGTGATTATTCTCGATGTTCGTGAGCCTGATGAATGGGAATCTGGACATATTCCAGGTGCCAAGCACATTCCATTAGGCGAAATTAACAGAGCGCTGAATGAGCTTGATTCAAAGCAAGAGACCATTATTGTATGCCGCAGCGGAAATCGAAGCGGCAGGGCATGCGAGTTTTTGTCTTCCCTGGGCTATAACGTTGTGAATATGCCAGGGGGCATGTTGGAATGGCCTGGAGATATGGAATACGGGAAATAAGCATATTAAAAACAGATGGAGGTCATGAAATCATGGCAACTTTACAAGTGGATCGTACATTAGAATGTGAGGGACTTGCCTGCCCGATGCCGGTGGTTCGTACAAAGAAGGCAGTGGATGAAATGAACCCGGGTGAGGTATTAGAGGTACGCGCAACGGACAAAGGCTCGGTTGCAGATCTGAAAGGCTGGGCAAGCAGGACGGGACATCAATATGTCGGGTTAAAAGAAGAAAACGGGGTTTATCGCCATTACATTCGGAAAGCTGAGTCGTCCGAAACCAAAGCGGAACAAAAATATCCGCACACTGCTTCAAATGATGAGGTGAAGACAAAATTAACATCAGGAGAGAACCTGCATGTAATTGATGTTCGGGAACCGGCTGAATATGCTTTTGGACGCATTCCGGGAGCAGTTTCTATTCCCCTTGGTGAACTGGAGGAGAAAATAGCGAATCTTGATCCGAGCAAGGAATATTACGTAGTATGTCGTACCGGCAACCGTAGCGATATGGCCTGCCAGATTCTCTCTGAAAGAGGATTTAACAATTTGAAAAATGTAGTTCCAGGCATGTCTGAATGGACACATGATGTAGAACAAGACTAAGAAAAATAAAAGGAGACGAAGAACAATGACTAACAAAAAAGTAGCTCTTATTGCATCGACAGGCGGTTTGGAGACAGCTTATAAGGTTCTTAATATTGCAACAGCGGCGGCTGCACTTGATGCCGAAGTAGCCATCTTCTTTACTTTCGAAGGACTTTCCATCATTCACAAAGAGTCTGAGCAAATGCTGCAGCTTAAGCCTGGTAATGAAGGATTGGCAGAAGGATTTAAAAAAGCGAACGTTCCGTCTGTCAAAGAGTTAATTGAAATTGCGAAAGAGTCAGACGTTCGCTTAATTGGCTGTCAAATGACGATTGATGTCATGGGTCTTGAAAAAGAACATTTTATCGACGGCATTGAGCTCGGAGGAGCCGCGACATTCCTTGACTTTGCTTTTGATGCTCAGGTGAGCTTGAATTTCTAAAATAAGAAATAGGAGGGCTATGAATCATGTCAAATGCTGTATTGATTTCTGCGGGGCAATTGCATGAAAAAATGAATTCCGGAAAAGATGTATTGATTCTGGATGTTCGGAATATGGATGAATTCAATAATTGGAAGATCGAAGGGAAAAAGGTCAAATCGATAAATGTTCCTTACTTCAACTTTTTGGAGGAAGATGAAAGCAACTTTAAAGAATTGCCGAAAGATGAAGAAATGGTCGTTGTTTGCGCGAAAGGGGGGTCTGCCCAATTCGTAGCAGAGACACTGGCGGAAAAAGGGTATAAAACTTCAGTACTTGATGGCGGAATGCTTGCGTGGAGTCAATTTTATCATCCGACTGTAGTGGCATTTGATGAAAAAATGAAATTAATTCAAATCAACCGTTTTTCTAAAGGATGTTTATCCTATGCGATTATTTCCGAAGGCAAGGGCATGATTATCGACGCGAATCAAAAAGTTGAATATTACTTGGATTTTGCCAAGCAATACAATTTCAAAATTGAACATATTGTGGATTCCCATCTGCACGCCGACCATATTTCCGGAGGACCTGCTCTTGCAGAGCAAACGGGGGCAACCTATTATATTTCCTCAGGTGAAGTCAAAGGAACCGATCTCAAATATGAACCGCTCGAGCAGTACCAATCGATCCGTTTCGGTGAGGTTGAAGTTGAAGTGCTAGCTGTTCCGACTCCTGGGCATACCCCTGGTTCGACATCGTTCTTATTAAATAATCAATTTCTAATGTCAGGTGACACTATTTTTGTTGGTGGGTTAGGACGACCGGATCTTGGCGGGAAAGCCAAAGAGTGGGCGCAAGATTTGTATGATACCGTCTTTCATAAAGTAAGCCAGCTGTCCGATGATGTTTTGGTTCTTCCGGCACACTATGCGGATATTAAGGAAATTAACGATAACGGAATTGTTGGGGCTACCCTAGGTGAAATACGCAAAAGCAATGACATCATGCGCAACGAAGACCGAGAAGCCTTCACCCAGCAAGTTGCAGGGGCTGTCTCTACGGAGAAACCGCCGAACTTTGAGGAGATTATTGCTATTAACCGTGGAGAATTGCATGTAGAACCTGAACGTGCTGTTGAGTTGGAAATTGGTCCGAACCGCTGTGCGGTTCATCATCATTAATATAAAAGGAGAGAAATCAACATGGCAAACTTGGTTGTAGATGCAAAAGGACTTGCTTGTCCAATGCCGATTGTAAAAGCGAAAAAAGGAATAGATTCCTTGCAGACCGGTGAAATTATGGAGCTGCAAACGACGGATAAAGGCTCGATGAAGGACTTTCAAGCATGGGTGAATCAGACTAATCACGAATTGATTGAATCCAAGGAAGACAATGGTGTATTCACCTTTGTTGTGAAAAAGGGCTAAAGAGGAAACGGAAAAGCTGCCACTTAAATCATCGGTGGCAGCTTTTTTTAAATGACAGCCGTAAGGGGGTTCGTCTATGAAACGAAAACGGATCATTTACTTCGTTACTTTAAGTACAAACGCTTCAATTGTGTTGAGAGAAGCGATAGATCGATCAAAAGAACATGAGGTTTTCATTTTTTTTGATCTCGATGGTTCCCGAGTATTGGATAGAAGGTATTTGAAGGAGCTCGAAGAAAAAGAAGCAACAAATTTTAAAGTATTACTTCAAACCGCTGTTGATCAGGGAGTTAAGCTTTATGGTTGCCAGATGAATGTCATGTTTAAAAATGGACTGGAATGCATCGACGGTGTTGAACTTGCAGGAGTTGCTGCATTTCTTGATCTTGCCTATGACGCAGACGCTGTTTTGAGTTATTAAGAGGAGGGGAAATGAAATGGATTCCAAAAAAGTAATCGTCATGGCGCTGAATGATGAGCTAGAGTCGGCATACCCACCTTTAAATATATCCATTGGTGCCGCGTCAACAGGCGCAGATGTTGTGTTGGCTTTCTCAAGAAACGGCATCAATATTCTGGATGATCATTATATCCCGATACCCTCGAAGGGGAAAGAATACTTAGCTAATGCTTTAAACGATTTTAAGGCAACATCAATCGGTGACCTTTTATCTGTAGCAGTTAACTTAGGTGTCCGTTTTGTTGTACCTGATATTGATGTGCCGGAGAATAAGATTGTATCTGAATTGCCGTTTGAAAAAGTACCTTTAAAGTGGCTGTTAAACGAAGCTGCAGCTGCTGATTTATTTGTTCACTTTTAAATGCTTTACAAAATTACCAATGATCTATTATTGCTTGCATACCCCACCAGGTATATACTTGGTTTATAAGAACCTGAAGCAAGGAGGTCATTTTCTTGATTAGCTATATTTTTATGATATTATTTGTTCTTTATTTCATTCATCTAATGAAACCAGTAAAAGATTTGAAATATATAAGTATGGATTCATTTTCGATGCTCTTAAAGGATAAGCCTGTAAACTCCAAGATACTCGATATAAGGGACCAGGTTGATTATCATGCATTTCATATTGAGAGAGCAATAAACATTTCCTTAGGCCGATTGCCTTACGTTAAAAAAGCTGAATTCAATAAAGAAGATGAAATTTTCCTTATATCAGACTCGAAATATCAAAGTAAAAAGGCTGCAAGGATCCTGAAACGAAGTGGTTTTGAGAATTTGACTCATGTAAATGGTGGTATGGCAGGTTATACTCGCTTTATGAATGGCCAAGGTCAATCTAAAAGGCTGCAGGTACGTAGGGAAAAATGGTGTTAATTTTTTTTACAAATTCAATATACCCATACATGTATATGTAAAAAGGAAAGGATGAGAAATTATTATGGAAAACAAAGAAAAAACAACGATCGTACTTTTTAGCGGTGAATTAGATAAAGCCATCGCAGCATTCATTATCGCAAACGGAGCAGCTGCTTATGATCATGAGGTAACCATATTCTTCACATTCTGGGGGCTGAATGCACTGCGGAAAGAGGAGCATATTCCAGTCAAAAAGGGATGGCTTGAAAGCATGTTTGCCAAAATGATGCCGCGCGGCGCTGATAAGCTTGGACTTTCCAAGATGAATTTTGGCGGAATGGGACCGAAAATGATCAAGCATGTCATGAAGAAGCATAATGCTATGAGTTTGCCTCAATTAATTGAACTGGCGCAAGAACAGGGTATTAAATTAGTAGCCTGCACGATGACCATGGATTTGCTTGGATTGCAACAGGAAGAATTGCTCGATGGTATTGATTACGCCGGTGTCGCGGCATATTTAGGTGATGCTGCAGACGCTAAAGTGAATTTGTTTATTTAATACCTCACCTACGTTGATTATAGGAGGCTGAAGAGTAATAATATACCTATACCCGTATGAACTGGAGGTAATTAGATGCAATACGATGATAATGTAAAAAGAAGATTAAAACGTGTAGAGGGTCAAATACGAGGAATTTTAAAGATGATGGAAGAAGGGGAGTCTTGCAAGGACGTTGTTAGCCAATTGTCCGCTGTCAGAAGCGCAACGGACAAGGCCATAGCTTACATTGTTGCAGTGAACTTGGAACAGTGCATTCTTGAGGAAAAAGAAGCAGGCAGAGAAACAAGCAAGATAGTGGAACAGGCGATAGAGCTTTTGGTTAAAAGCCGATAAAATAAGAAAAGAGGTATACCATATGGATTATAATCTCCTCATTAATATTGCAGCAGTTATCTTTGTTGTTTGGTTCGTGTACTCTCGATTCGCAGGAGTAAAGGGACTTAAGCAGTTAACGTCAGCTCAATTTCAAGATGAGTTGAAGGGAAATTCGAATAAAATATTGATTGATGTCCGTGAGCCGGGTGAAGTGAAGCATGGATATATTGCGGGTGCGAAGAACATTCCGTTATCTCAACTTAAACAACGAGTAAGCGAAATACCAGCGGATAAGACGGTTTATCTGTATTGTCGAAGCGGGATGAGAAGCAAGCAAGCGGCACGTATTCTTCAAAAAAAGGGCTTTCGGGAGCTTGCTCACCTGCAGGGAGGGATCATGTCCTGGAAAGGGAAGATAGCCAAATAAATGTAAAAAAATCATTAGCACAGTAGCTGCTAATGATTTTTTTGTGTTTTACATAAGTTTTGCTTGAATGCGAAAACTTACTTTATGGTCATTTGATAATGCTCAACATAACCCTCTAAGGATGGAATAAATTCTTTTTCATAATGATCCTTCGGGCACGATTTGATGATATGTGAAAATATAGCCTTTGATTTATTGGTAGTCAATGGTTCTTTGCAAATGGGGCATTTCTCTTGAGTCAGTGTGCTTATGAGTCTCATAACCGATACCTCCTAAATCCGATTAGTATACTTGGTATTATAATATAGATGAAGTTGTATTGTAAATATAAAAAATGAGAAGGGGTGTTTGATCATTTTGTTTCATTACACTGTGGAAACCAACCAGTCGATAGAGGAAGCTATTGCATCTCTAGAAAATAACTTGAAGGAAGAAAAATTTGGCGTGCTCTGGCATTTAAATATGCAAGAGAAGCTCAAAGAGAAGGGGATTGATTTTGACCAAAAATACCACATTCTTGAGGTATGTAATCCAGTTGAAGCGAAGCGGGTGCTAAGCGAGAACGCAATCGTAGGATATTTCCTGCCTTGTAAAATCACTGTTTACGAGGATCAGGGAACAACGAAAATCGGACTCCCTAAGCCAACGGCTTTAATTGGCATGGTCGATAGTGGTGCCCTTCAAGGCATAGCGGAGGATGTCGAGAAGCGACTGGTTTCATGTGTAGATAAAACTGTATTGTCATAAAGAAAAGAGATCGGCAACAGAATGTCGATCTCTTTCAAATCCTAATATTGCACAGAGTAGGTCTTGTAACCGCCCGATAAGTTCTTCACTTTAAATCCTTTTTGCGCAAGAATCCGCGAAGCGGTATATCCACGAAGTCCAACTTGGCAGAATACCCAGATCTCTTTATTTCGATCTAGCTCATGCAATCTATCACGCAGTTCGTCAACTGGAATATTAATCGCTCTGTCAATCGATCCTTTTTCATATTCAGCAGGGGTTCTAACGTCAACTAACATGGTTTTTTCACGATCAAATTGCTTGATATCATCCGCTAGCCAGACAGCTGTTTTCCCAAAAAGAACATTTTCTGCTGCGAATCCGGCCATATTCACCGGGTCTTTGGCGGAAGAAAACGGAGGGGCGTAACAGAGCTCCAGCTCTGCTAGATCGGATACAGTGCCCTTCAAGCGCATGGCGGTGGCAATTACATCGATTCGTTTGTCGACACCGTCTTGTCCAAAGGCTTGTGCACCTAAAATTTCTCCTTTCGTTCCGAAAATAAGCTTAAGGGAGATAGGTGAGGAGCCCGGATAATAGGTGGCATGAGATGCTGGATGTACATGGATAACATGATAGGGGATTTGCATTCCCTTCAAAGTACGTTCATTCAAGCCTGTACTCGCACACGTCATTTCAAAAAGTTTCAGAATTGACGTGCCTTGGGATCCTTTGTATATCGAGGGCAGTCCGCAGATGTGGTCGGCTGCGATTCTTCCTTGTTTGTTAGCAGGTCCAGCCAGCGGGATTGCCGTTTTTTGTCCATGCACGTAGTGAGTGACTTCCACCGCGTCGCCCACTGCATACACATAGTCGAGATTCGTCCTCATTTGGTCGTCGACGAGAATATGGCCCTTGGGGTTTAACGCTATGCCCGAATCACGAAGGAATGCCGTATCGGGCTGTACCCCAATCGCAAGTATGGTGATATCTGCCTGTAACTGCTCACCATTTTGCAAGGAAACAACAATTCCCTTATCATCCTCATGGAACGATTGAACGCCGCTGCCTAAAGCCAGCTTTACTCCATGCTCATACAATTCCTTTTCAGTGAAAGCGACCATATCGGTGTCAAAAGGGGCGAGTACGTACGGCGCGGCTTCAACAACGGTCACCTCAAGGCCTCTTTCAACAAGATTCTCTGCCATTTCGATCCCGATAAATCCACCGCCGATGATGACAGCGCTTTGGGTGGTCTGCTGATCGACAAAGCCTTTTATACGGTCCGTATCCGGAATATTCCGCAGCGTGAAAATTCGGCTGCTTTTGATGCCCGGAATAGGGGGCTTTACCGGCTTGGCCCCTGGCGATAGGATCAGAGCATCAAATGACTCCTCATACATTCCTTTGTCTCTATTATGGATCGTAACCTTTTTGTTAGCAGCATCAATTTGAGTAACTTCGCTTTGAATCCTTACATCAATGTTGAAGCGCTTGTGCATCATTTCAGGCGTTTGCACTATGAGCTTGGAACGATCCTGAATGCTTTCTCCTATATAATAAGGCAGGCCGCAGTTAGCGAAGGAAATATACTCGCCGCGTTCAAATAAAATAATTTGTGCTTCCTCATCAAGTCTTCTCAATCTTGCAGCAGCAGAGGCTCCTCCTGCAACTCCGCCTACGATGACAACCTTTTTACCCATGATTACTCCTCCTCGTGTGGAAACAAAATGTCCAACATGCTTTTTACTCTTTCATCCGCTATCCAATACGTGACTTCAAGACCCTTTCGCTCACATGCAACAATGTCTGCGGAACGGAGCTTTTGAAGGTGCGATGAAATGGATGATTGGGGAAGTTCCAAACAATGCTGCATATAAGAAACATTACATCGTTCTTTTTCAAGTAACCCTTTGACGATGCATAACCGAACGGGATGACTGAGTACCTTGAGCAGCTCGGCTTGCTTCTGGAACTTCTTGTATTGGTTATCCACTTGTTGCCGCACCCTCTTTCTTTCATATCGCTATATCCCAATGTTACGATATAAGGAGTGAAAGGGCTGTGCAAAATATCACTTTAACGAATCTTAATATTTCTTTGTTAAGCTTCAATTAAGGAGCGATGATGGAAGTGAACTTACAAGGAAAATCGATACTAATTGCTGAAGATGATCCCAAAATAAGAAATCTGATTAAAATTTATTTAGAAAATGCCGGATTTGAAGTATGGGAAGCGGAAGATGGACTAGTGGCGAAGGAAATGTTCGAAACCTACGATCCTTGCTTTGTCGTCATGGACCTTATGATGCCGCATATGTCTGGTGAAGAGCTGTGCGGATGGATTCGTGAGGAGCTGAAAAGCGACGTTCCGATCATCATGCTGACGGCCAAGGTCTCCGAGGAAGACCGAATTAAAGGTCTGCAGATGGGGGCTGACGACTATGTCACGAAGCCGTTTAGTCCCCAGGAACTGGTGGTTCGCGTTGAAACGGTGCTGAAGAGAACGGCACAAAGATGCAGCAAGATCAGTTATAAAGGATTGACGATCAAGCCGTTAAAAGGTGAGGTGAAATTTAACGGGCATGTCCTGCCGCTGACGCATCATGAGTATAAGCTTTTATATTTTTTTATGAGAAACCCGAATCAAATCTTAACCAGGGATCAAATCTTGCAGGAGCTGTATCCGAACGATGAAAAAATCGTTGTGGAAAGAACCATTGACGTACATGTCAGCAAGCTTCGGGAAAAGATGAAGGAGATCGATGAAACGTCTGATTTCATTGAGACCATACGAGGAATGGGGTATCGATTTGTGGCGGTTTAGCAAGAATTGGTTAGACTATCTGCGCAGTAGCATCGCATGGAAGCTGATCCTGCTGAATGTCCTCGTCATGGGAATTATGATCTGGCTGACCGGTTTTTCCGTTAAAGAGTTTGCCTGCTATTTAGTGGATCAATACCGGAATTCCGGTATGGTTAACAAAGGATTATTTAATGATACGATGCGGGATTATTTAATTCGCGCCAGCCTCGTGGCGATCGCGGTAGCAGCAGTAACTCACTATATTTTTATAAAACGCATCGTATCGCGCCTGCGGGAATTGACGGTGTACGCCAGACGGTTAACCAAAGGGGAGTACCCGGAAACGATACAGGATCCTTCCTTGGATGAAATCGGGATGCTGACGCATGACTTTAATCAATTGGTTTCGGCTTTGAAGCAGGCTGAGGCAGGCCGGAAGAAAATGATTACCGATATTTCTCATGAATTGCGAACGCCTCTAAGTACGATTAAAGGCTATCTTGAGGCACTAAGCGAAGGGGTTATAACTGGGAATCGGGACGTGTACCGATCACTTTATGATGAATCGCTTCATTTGGCCGAACTGGTTGAGCAAGTACATCAGCTTTCGGTGTGGGAGACCAAGGTATTGAGCAAGGGAGAATTGCAGCCTGTCGAAATTTCCGAGTTTATCCAAAGCAGCATCGGAGCATTTGATATGCAGCTAAAGGACAAACAGATCCAAAGACGAATCGTATTACAGCAGGGAACGGTGATGGCTGATCCAGTTGGACTGAAGCAAATTATCAACAACCTGATGAAGAACGCCATTCAATATGATGAAGGGGGATTCATTCAGATTGTGGGGGAAGTGAAAGATGAAGCCTATCAGGTGACTGTGCGCAATAAAGGACAGCGTATTTCCCCTGAGCAGGCGGAGCAAGTATTTGAGCGCTTCTACAGACAGGAGCCTTCAAGAAACCGGGAAACGGGCGGCTCTGGCCTAGGCTTGGCGATTGTTAAAGAAATAGTGGTCCAGCAGGGAGGCAAAGCTGGGCTGACTACGGATGGAAATGATCATTCTTTTTGGTTTACACTGCCATTGGGGTTGGAGAATTCTAATCATTTACGGATGGAATGAAGGCTGCAAGCGCAGATTATAGGAGGATAATGGTAAAGGGGAGAGCAAAATGACTGATAGAAGATTTGATCCGAGCAAAATGGCGAAACTAGACAACCCGGAGCGTAGAAAAGCACTTCCTCCGGAAAAAATCCTATCGCAGCTAGGTATTCAAGCTAATGATGCGGTTCTGGACTTAGGGGCTGGGACAGGATACTTTACACTACCTGCCGCAAAGATGACGGCCGGCAAGGTCTACGCGCTGGATGTTGAACCCCAGATGCTAGAGGTTCTAAGAGAGCGCGTAAGTGAACAACAATCGGATAATGTTGATTTGGTGAAAGGGGCAATCGAAGATATACCGATGGATAACGAGGTGGTAAATCAGGTTATTGCTTCATTCGTACTGCATGAGGTTGAACCTCTATCCAAAGGACTTCAAGAGATCCGGCGTGTTTTACAATCCGGTGGACGCTGCCTTTGCCTCGAGTGGGAAAAGAAAGCGATGGAGCAAGGTCCGCCGCTGAATCATAGGATTCATTCGGATGAAATGAAAAAGGCGTTTGAAGATATTGGCTTTACAGTTACAAGCTTGAGTTTTCCAACGGAGTCACATTATATCATGATTGCTCAAAAATAACGATGAAGGCAGGCTGCTTAGAGCAACCTGCCTTTGCTGCATGTTCTATTCAGCAGCCATTGCGTCAGCTTTTGTCCGATGAACCGTACCGAAGAGATGCTGAGGTGGTGCATAGATCGTATAAAGCTTAAGCGGGATTTGGCCGGTGTTGATTAAATTATGCCAAGTACCGGCAGGTACCATGATGGCATCATCATCGGAAACCATTTTTTCAATATATAGGTTATCCTTCTTATCACCCATACGAACCATGCCCTGCCCCTGTTCAATACGCAAGAATTGGTCAACTGTGGGGTGGACTTCTGAACCAATATCTTCTCCGACATTGATACTCATCACAGTCACTTGTAAGTGGTTCCCAGTCCATAGGGCCGTACGAAAGGTGTTGTTGTGTTTTGAAGCCTCTTTAATATTCACAACAAACGGTGTTTTTCCGTAATCTTTTAGCTCTATACTTTCACTTATGTTTGATGATTGCCGGTAAGGATAGCGGCTTGAATAGTCAATTTGCTGCGGGTACGTCCAGTATGCAGGCTGTCTTGGATATGGATACATGGATACTTGAGCATATTGAGGATACATAAATCCAGCGTAATACATGTGGTTGACTCATTCCCTTCTCAAAGTATGAAATATGGTATTCGCGATGGCTTGGGAATAGTGCTACTGTCTTTAACGTTTCTTAACATTCAAAAGATAAGATGATTCATGCGGAGGTGAAGGATGAATCCATTACAATTAGGTCCATTTATGTTGAAAACAGAAGTTCTTACATTCGGCTTATCCGTATTAGCAGGATATATTGGCTTGAGACTTCGATTAAATCGTTCAGATACAGATCATTCAGATCAAGCCAAGGTAAAGGACAAATTGGTTAACGGCTTTTTGATGTGGCTCATCATTTGGAAGCTAAGCCTCGTTCTTTTTGATCCGGTATCCGTCACTATGTCTCCCCAGGCCTTATTGTATTTCGATGGCGGGGAGAAAGGACTTTGGCTTGGAGGAATCGCAAGCGGGCTTTATGTAGGGTATAGCATCATGAAAAGTCGGATATCCGTAGCCGCGTGGGTTGATTACGTAAGCATTTCCTGGTTCTGCGGTTCCGCCGCTTATCATCTGCTTATGCTGCTGAACGGGTTTCATGAAGGGATATATCACTTGGCATCCTCGTTCATCACCATATTGTTAGCGGGAATGCTCTTTAAGCGGCAGAAGAGAGGGGAGCTTCCTTATCTTCTTCAGATTTTACTGTGGTTCTGCATAGGCCAGATACTTAGCCTTTTTCTGAATGAAGGTCGTACGATCTTGATCATGGGCTTTTCCATGAGCCAACTCTTATATTTGGTGTTCTCTTGCATGCTTCTGGCGCTTGCGCACAAGACGGAACATAAGCGGAAAGCGGGGTGAAGTCATGGAAAATGTAACTCTGATCGTAGCCTTTACTGCCGGGATCCTTTCATTTTTTTCTCCTTGTGTATTTCCGCTCATTCCGGCTTACGTTTCACATTTGACGGGATCCGCTGTGCAGCACAATAAAGTACAAGTTGGTAAAGGGGTACTTCTTCTGCGGTCGACTTGGTTCGTTATTGGGTTCAGTGTAGTGTTTGTGCTCATGGGGGCATCAGCAAGCTTCATCGGCCAGTGGGTGGCGGGTTACCGGGATCTCGTTGAAAAGCTAAGCGGGTTATTTATCATTATTTTCGGATTACAGATGGCGAGGGTATTGAATTTTCGGTTTCTGATGTTTGAAAAAAGCTGGGATGGGACGAAGATCAAGCAAAAAGGAGGGCTCAGCTCCTTCTTATTGGGGCTTGCCTTCGGGACGGGCTGGACCCCCTGTGTCGGACTCGCATTATCATCGATTCTTCTGCTTGCGGGTTCATCGGAAACCCTATTTACCGGCATGTCGATGTTATCAGTTTACTCTTTAGGTATGGGGATTCCGTTTCTCGTTATTTCCTTGCTCATTACTTACTCTTTAAGCATAGTCAAAAACATAAATCGCTGGCTCCCGACACTTTCTCTAGTGAATGGATGGATCATGGTTGGTATGGGGCTGCTTTTATTTACAGGTCAGCTTCAAAAGCTTAGTGCTTGGTTAACGCAATTTACCTATTAAGGCAGGTGGAACAAAGATGAGGAACAGAAACATCATTGCTATCGTTGCATTATTAGCACTTATTGCTTGGGGGGGATACGATTATCAAGCCAAAAAACGTCATACCGAAGGAGCCGCTTCCGCCCAGCAAGCTGCGGGTATACAAGAAGGGATTGCTGTCGGAAATCGAGCCCCTGATTTTGAATTACAATCATTAGAAGGCAAGCCGGTCAAGCTGTCTGATTTCAAAGGCAAGAAGGTTCTGCTGAATTTCTGGGCAACCTGGTGTCCTCCATGCCGCACGGAAATGCCGCATATGGAGAAGTTTTATAAGGAATTTCAAAATGCGGATACGGTGGTGCTGGCCGTCAATCTGACGATGACAGAGAAATCGGCGGACGACGTGCCCAAATTCGTAGATGCTTTTGGACTCACCTTTCCTGTTGTCAAGGATGAAAAGGGTGAAGTGAGCGGCAATTATGAGGTGATGGCTTATCCGACCTCTTATATCATCGATTCCCAAGGAATCATTCGTGACAAATTTCAAGGTGCGATTAATTATGAGATTATGAGAAAATCTTTTTCGAAACTTAACTAATGAGGTGTTAAGAAATGGAACGAGCTGTAAATAAAATTCTCCTTTTTACATTAAGCGCTTGCCCCATGGGAAGATCGATGGGAAGTGTGCTTAGGGAAGTAGAACGAATTTTTGATAAAATCGAATTGGAGACAATTTTTGTAGATGTACAGACTGAACTTACCAATCAATATCGTGTGAAAGCCAACCCGACCACAATGTTTCTGGATCAAGAGGGGAAAGAGCTTTATCGCATCGAGGGATTTCAGGAAACAGAGCAGGTCATTGATCTTATCGAACGACTAGAACGGCAGGACATGGATTCAGCAGAGCAGTATGAGGAAAACCAGGCGACCCTCGAACAGTATACGGTGTATCTGTATCAAAATGACTCTCTGGTAGCGGTAGAAATACCGTATGAGAATAAGACTTCAGTTCGCGCGCCTCGCATCACGGCCATTAAGGTACAGCTTCAAGCACAGGAGGCGGGATATCAAAATCCTTTTCCGCGTTCGGCTTCACTTGAGTTAGTACAATTTAAGGGGAGTGCAGGAGATATCGTCATTAACATGAAAAACGAAGATGAACAAGGAATCGATAAAGAAAAAATGAGACTGGCTTTGAGTAAGACCTTGTCTCATTTTGGGGTCGCCGAGATCGAGTTGACCTTGACCAAATATCCTGTTTAACTGATACAGCGTAAGCGTCTTATAACCTGAATACTCCAGAGAATATTGAGCCATTGTTCCGGTGAGTTAGAGCCACGTCTCCGTCATTTTAGAGCCAGCGCTCCGGTAAAAGAGAGCCACCCGTTTCTGAGTGGCTCTCCTGTCATTTTTTGAACTATCGATACCCGTTAGAGTGATTTAATGTGAGCCACGAGTTTCCGACTCGGTGGGCGTGTTGCCCAAGATACTAAAGACAGTACAAGAAAGACTAACGGTGTAGTAATTGGAGCGAAGCTATCTCCTGCGTAGGCATGGGATGCCGACGCGGCAAGGAGGTCGATTACAAAACCTGCGTATGCCCATTCTTTTAGACGCGGGAAGCGCGGTACGACGATTGCGATTGCGCCGAGGATTCTTCCAATCCCGAGAAACGTTAAAATGTAGACCGGATAACCAAGATGCTTCATTTCCTCTATTTGGTGCTCTCCGTGGGTGATGAAAAGGATGCCGCCAAGAAATAAAAGCCCTGCAGCTAATATGGTGCTAATCCAGTATGTCGTTTTCATTGTTTCTCCAATGCTTGTTTCGTTATGATGTCGATATTGGCTTGAATGTCCGTTCGCAAGAATGCTTTTGCTTCCTCGTTTCCTGTCAGCTGCAGCAAAATCGGTTCATCTGTGTTACTTGCGATGACCGAAAACGTAATGAACGGACAGCATTTTCGCTCCATGCTTACCCATTCATTGATGAGCCGAAGCGTTTCCGCATCTCCTGGAAACCCATATTGGTACCCGTTTTCAAGCTCCGTAATGCCGAGCCTTCTTGTTTGGAGTTCTCCCCAAATGCTTTTGTACTCCACCCGCTGTTCTTTCGTAAACACGCTGTGGCAGCATGCGACCGGTATTTCTTTACTCATGTTTCATACCTCCATTCACTTTGTAACGCAGGATTTGCAGCCGCATCCTTGATTCGTGCAAGCTGATCCATTTGCCTTACGCTGCTGATAGATAACGATTCCGATAATGACAAACATAAGAGCCATGCCCGCCAAAATGAGCGGATTCAAAAAGAAAGAGGATACACCTAGAATTGCCACACCACCTAACAACGGCAAGGCGCAGCATAAAGCACATGCCCCTAATAGCCCAAGACCGGCTAGCCAATCCCCTTTTTTCATTTACATCACCTTTCAATTCAAGATATAATCGAAGTATAGAACTTAAAGCACACTTTAAGTCAAGGGGTGTTTTTGATGAATTTGATTAGCATTGGTCAGCTAGCGGCAAAGGCAGAAATAAACGCATCGACGCTGCGTTATTACGAATCGGTTGGTTTACTTCCTGCACCGGAACGCCAAAACGGACAGCGCAGGTATGACGAACAACTGCTTGACCGTATTAATTTTATAAAAATCGCGCAGCAAACCGGCTTTAGCATCCAGGAAATCGGTGTTTTATTAGAAGGCTTTGAACCCGGCGATTCGCTTTCGGAGCGTTGGGAGCAGATGGCAAGGCAAAAACGCATTGAACTTGAAGAGCGAAAGAGACAGCTAAATTCGATGATCCAGATTCTAGACAGCAGTTTAAGCTGCAAATGCCTTACTTGGTCAGAATGTAAAGAAAAAATAGAAACCAATGGTTCGTGTTAAGGGGGATTTTATGTTGACGGCAATATTTATTTTTGTGCTTGCCGGTCTTGCCGAGATAGGCGGGGGGTATTTGGTTTGGCTTTGGCTGCGGGAATCAAAGCCCCTTTGGTACGGGGTTGCCGGCAGCATCATCCTTATTTTGTACGGCATCATTCCAACACTGCAAAGCTTCCCATCGTTTGGGCGGGTTTATGCCGCGTATGGCGGCGTGTTTGTAATTCTCGCGGTGCTGTGGGGATGGCTAATCGATAAGAAGGCACCTGATTTGTACGACTGGTTAGGAGCCGCGATTTGCATTGTAGGAGTGTCAATAATGCTCTGGGCTCCAAGAAGCCAATAAGAGTAGTCTTCCTGTCTTTTCAGCTCGTACATGGTGGCTCGCACCATCGGAGAAGTGGCTCACTACGTACCGGAATGTTGGCTCTTTGAGACCGAAATATTCAATAGCCAGGTGTATTGAAAAAGAAAAGCCCATGGTTCATGAGAATCCATAGGCTCTGCGTTATGTACAATGTTGCCTAACTGCCGGACTCCATGGAAGGTAATCATCAAGTAACTCTGGCCGCTGACGAAATGCAACCGCCGGTAACTGTTGCAACAGATAGACTAGATATTTGTATGGGCTCAATCCATTTGCCTTTGCTGTCTCTACAATGCTGTAGATCGCTGCACTTGCGGCTGCACCCCGTGGACTCCCGCTAAACAACCAATTTTTCCGACCGACCGTAAAGGGGCGAATGCTGTTCTCAGCTAGATTGTTCGAGATCACACAGTTCCCATCTTGTAAATAATTCATCAACTCTTGTTTATGGTTACGCGCATACTTCAGCGCTTCGCCTAGCTTGGATTTAGGAAGAACTTTACCTTTGGCCGTTTCTACCAACGTCCAAAAAGCATCGAGTACAGGCTTTTCCTGCACCAGACGTTGTTCCTTTCGCTCTTCAGGAGGATGTGAGGCAAGCTGTGCCTCTAGCTCAAATAACTTGTTGCAATAAGCTACCCCTTCCGTGGCAAGGGTCCCTTCCGGATTCTTCGACTCCGGTGGCAATGCCTCAACAAACTTACGCCGAAGATGTGCCCAGCATAGACAAGAGATCGTTCCTGCTAGATTCGCATATCCGGAGTAGGCATTGCTATGTAAATATCCCTTGAGCCCTTTCAGGAACGCTTGCGGGTACCTCGCCCCTCGTCCTGGCTGGTATTCAAAGATCCTTATGGGATGCGTACTATGCTGACCGCTGCTGTAGATCCACATGTAGGAGGAGGTCGTGTTCTTCCGACCCTTCTCATTCATGACCGACCTGCAAGGGTGTCTCATCGGCATGCAGATATCGCTCTTGTACAAGCAGCTCATGCAGTCGATTCACCAGTGGCTTCAGCCAGTCTCTCGTAGTCGCGATCATCCAGTTGGCCATCGTGGCCTGACTCAGATCCAGTTGGCCATCGTGGCCTGACTCAGATCCAGACCGATGCTCTTCCATTCCTTCTCCTGACGGTACAGCGGCATGCTGTTCACAAACTTCTGGTACATCACCCAAGCCACGGAGGAAGCGGAGGCTAACGAATGCTGGATGACCGGTGCTGGAGTGGTCGCCTTTTTCATCTGAGGCTTGTCCGCTTTCCGACAGGTCCGGCACTCAAAGGTTTCTCTGTATATATCAATGGCTTGAACGCGGGCAGGGATAAACTCCACTTCCGTACGAACAAACTCTTCGCCTACCAAGACAAGCTCACTATGGCATACGTCGCAACAACGATCCTGAACCTGAAATGGCTGTTTTTCATGCGGCAGACTCTGAAGCAGCTCCGCTCGTTCACCTACCTGCTTTTTCCGCTGGTAGCTTTGGATCTGCTCGATCGTTGGCTCAAGCGCATTGCGTAAAGCTGCTATCTCTGCTTCATCAAATAAAGACAGTTGCTCCACCCCACCCCTACTGGGAGGGAAGCTGTTTTCTCGGAGCTTTTGCCGTACAGCTTCTGCGTTAGAAATTATACGGTTTCCTGCAGCCGTTTATTCTCTTTTTCCAAGTCGCCGATGCGGTGTTCCATCTTTTGCAGCTGTTCCAAAGGGCTCATGAGATACCGTTCCTTCACTGTCTTCTATACCTATTAATATACCATAAAAGCAGACATTAACCCGGCGTTTACAAGGGTTTTCGACACCTTTTTCGGCTTACATAGAAGGGGTAAAAGCAAGCTTTTTGACCGCTTTCGGCTGATGGAGCGACATTCCTTCCAGCAACCACCGAAACTCCTGTGGCGTGATCGAGCGTACGGCCTCGGCATCCATGGGCCACTGGTATTGACCGGATTCCAGTCGTTTGTACAATAGGACGAATCCATCGCCTTCCCAGTACAAGGCTTTCATACGATCACGCTTGCGACCGCAAAACAGAAACAAATGATTCTGAAACGGGTTCAATTGTAGCTGATGCTGCACCAAGTGAATCAGGCCGTCAATGGATTTTCGCATATCCGTATATCCACAGGCGATATACAGATGATCGGCCTTCGAGATGTCACCGAACATACTGCAGGATGCGAAGCGTTTGTTCGAGAAGTACGGTAGACGCATGCGGATGAATTTCGATCGTAACGGCATCCGTACGAAGGATAATCGCCGCTTGTTCATGACTCGCTTCGGAAGGAGGGGTGTTCGTCCGCAAAGATGAGGGGACCGGTACGAGAGTGGGTTCATTCGGGGATGAGAAGACGGAAAGAGATTCACACGCAGCTTCACGGATTTTCCGAAGCCAGTAGTAATAGCTTTTCACGCTGACTTCGTGATCGGCACACCAACGAACCACGGTCTGACCACTGGAACGGCAATCACGAATGATCTCCGTCCACTGCTGGAGTCGATAGCGATTCCTAATCTCTAAAGTTTGCATTTGGACATCCTCCCATTAGAGTTTTTCGAGTAGAGTCGAAAAACTCCAACGACTACTCTAACGGAATTGTCTCAAAATCTAGACTGCGTTGGAATACACCTTCTTGTTAGACGCTTACGATACAGCCGTAATGGCGAGGTCCATTACGGCTTAGAATATTTTCGAATGAGTGCAATGATCCCTCGAACCATTAAAAAGGTTATAACGAGGAACAAGGAGGTCATTCCTATATTCCAATGATGATACACGATGAGCCTTGTATTCTTTACACCCCAATATTCAATCGCACTCATCGGCAGACTGTATAGAATTGCTTGTAACAAGATTCCCTTAAAGCCCGAGTTGTATGAGGTTTGATTATAAAATACACAGAGAATGGGAAAGACCATCAAGTCGAATAAAATTTCAATTTGGAACACTTCAGGAAACGGGCGAATGGGGTATTCTAATAATTTGTATGCCACAATAAATGAATCAACGAAACCTGACAAAAATGCTTTTAGAAAAAACACAATAATCCAGTCTTTAATGGGTTGTTTTCGAATCCAAAAAAATATGGAAATTAGTGACACCACAAAGAAAAACCATAGGATCATGTATTCCATTCAAAACTCCCCCTACAAATGTTCTTTCCCCATCATTACCTATTTTCCAGCAAATAAAACACAGGTTAGGAAAGGCGAGGTCTGGTCAAGGGTCATAAGGCATAGCCAAATAAACTTCTGGAAAAATAAATGGAAAGATATCCCTATTATCTTGGCATCAACTAGTGCCGAAATTATCATGTTCTTAATTTTCCACTACACATTTTACGGACTTGCAAGAAGAATTATTGCGCGATATCAAAGAGTTGAACATTTCAAAAAATATTCGAAGCCAACGCATTTTTGGCATTGTTATTCGCTCGTCTCATCCCCATTATTCCGGCACAGGTTGTAAATATTTATTCAACAATTAATTGAATCCAATATATTACTTTCACCCTTGCGAGAGTTTTGGCAAAATCCCTATAATGATGACGTTCGCTTTGGTGGGCGATCAATTATTTGCGAACACGACTAACGCTGTTATTACGATCGCACCATATTCGGAATTTCTAATATTGGTCTATAATGCATATCGAGTCAAAAGCAAATAGTTCTCGATCTTACATCAATTTTGCTCAAATTCCTAATGAGAGTGCTGGTGGGCGCGGCAGCTATTGCAAGTTGAATGCGGGATCAGTTGACTTAATTGACTAGATATGGGACACTTTTATTAAAGTCAAATAAAGTCAAAGTCTCTCAGCGGAGGTAAGTATGTCCGACGAATACGTGATTAAGATTGCAAACAAATATCATATTCGGTCTGAAATTGATGCCACAACCCAGAAATACGTGATCAATCCTTTAGAGCAACTCATTTCTAAATGGGCAGGGGAATGCCTTAACGATATTTATCTGTCAGGTTCCAGGGCAAAAGGGACTGCGATTAACCTTTCTTCGGACCTTGACTTGTTTATCTCGCTTAAATCAACAACAGATAATACCCTCAAGGAAATTTATGAGTCGCTTTATGGTTATATTGACCGTGCTGGATATAAACCCCGAAAACAAAATGTCTCAATTGGTGTGAACGTTGCTGGTAAGCAAGTTGATTTGGTTCCAGCGAAGAAGAGACCTGGAAACACAAACTACCATAGCCTGTACATAAGTAAGCGTGATACATGGACGCAAACAAATGTAATCGAGCATATTAATACGGTAAAGAATTCCGACCGGATAACGGAAATCGTATTGTTAAAGATTTGGCGTAAACTGCACAAGTTGGACTATCCATCAATCTATCTGGAATTAACCGTTATAGAGGCGTTAAAGGGAAAAAGCAAAAGCGCCCCTGCCAATAACTTTTTAATTCTATTGGATTATTTGCAGAATGAGTTTGTAGACAAAA
Organism: Paenibacillus chondroitinus NBRC 15376; assembly: GCF_004000765.1. Classification (GTDB taxonomy): domain Bacteria; phylum Bacillota; class Bacilli; order Paenibacillales; family NBRC-103111; genus Paenibacillus_E; species Paenibacillus_E chondroitinus. Next base: position 90,718 of record NZ_BILW01000004.1, read on the forward strand.
AAGTTGTTGACCCTGCCAATACAAGTAATGTCATCTCCGATGACTTATATAAGTACGAGAAGGAAGCGATTCAGAAAAAAGCAAGGGAAAGCCGTTCTCAAAAATACTGGGAAGACATCATTTGGTAGGGAGGTGCGTTATGACGAACAAAGTAAACATGAAGGAACTGTTCCTCGAAATGCAACAGGAAATGCTTACGAAACTAAATTTGATTCGTAGGCACGTTACACATGCACCTACCAAAGGTGATGCAGTTGAAATAAGTTGGATCGAGTTTCTTGGTACTTATTTGCCAAATAGATATTGTGTGGATACGGCTTTCATTGTGGACCATACTGGCACGCGTAGCGAACAAATTGATCTCGTTATTTATGACCAACAATACTCGCCCTTTGTCTTCTGTCATTCTGGTGTAAAATACATTTCTGCGGAGAGTGTGTACGCGATTTTTGAAGTAAAGCAGGCGCTTAACAAGCAGCACATCGAATACGCAGCCGAGAAGGCTGAATCGGTCCGTGCACTTAAGCGTACATCCGTTCCTATCGTTCATGCCGGCGGGACGTACCCGCCAAGACCTGTTTTTGATATCGTAGCTGGCCTTATTACCACCTCTTCCGACTGGAATCCGCCATTCGGAAAGCCCTTTCAAGAGATAATGGGAACATTGAAGCCGTGGCAGCGTCTCGATATCGGTTGTGCCTTGGACAGTGGTTCGTTCCTCTTAAAGGCGGATGGGACATTTGATATCAGTTCGACTGAAGAGACGCTAATTTTCTTCTTTATCAAGCTTTTTACTCAACTGCAGAACTTAGGGACCGTTCCTGCAATGGATATAGATTTGTATAGCCAGGCACTTGATTCGATTTAAAGCGAGTATAAATCTTAGGGAAAGGCTAGTCAAAATAAAAGTAATAGGCAGCCCGTCTTTCGTTCTTTTGGACGACTTGCGGGCTGTCTTTCATGGTATTTCGTATTTCGTTGATAGTAAGAACGATACCTGCTTCTTTATGACCTGGTAGGGTACAAAACGCTTTGTATAAACCACGACGGCTCTCGTCACCGGAAGGGTGGCTCAAAAATGCCGGAGTGATGGCTCTCACTCACCTGAAAGCTAGATCAATTGGATCAATTTGCTCCACATTACTCAAATATTTCAACAAAATGTTCGAAGCCAATGCATTTTTGGCAGTGTTATCGCCTTATTCCATCATCCCGGCGCAGGTTATAAACTGTTATTCAGCTTTTCGCATTCGAGAAACATGAGGTTTACAGCAGAATAGTTACAGGGACAGAAAGTGAGGAAGTAAACACCCGTATTGCATTGATACTACTAGGGTGTTAATCAAAATTCACTATACTTTGATAGTTAGGTGCTATATTATTTCACAGTCCCTCGGCGCTAGAAAGTCTCGAACTTTTAGAATAACTTACATATTTCTAGTTAAGCATGCAGCTAATAATCAACATTTCCATATTTCTCGATTAATTTTTTGCGCAAATCCTCATTTTCTCTCCTGACTTCACGTAGAGCATTTTGGTATTCTTGAATAAGTATATTCTTGGATTTAAGCAGGTTTTTAATATTTTTCATTTCATCAGTACTAGTATTCTCGTCCACATCGCTATCGACATGGGGGACTTGATTTAATTCGGAGATACTATTCTCTAACTTAGAAAACCAATCGTTTAAATAATCAAAAGCTTCACCCTGCCAAAGCATTCGGTTGCTTTTCAAGCCTAACTTTGAGGCAACGAGTTCGAAAACTTCATTCTTTACAAGTTTCGTCTTTCTCCCTCGTCGGAATTCATTGATTACATGTCTTTTTACTTGAGCGGCTTCACGCGTAAGATCGGAACGATTATATTTCCTAGGCATTTGTTTTCTCCATTGTTATTAATTGAAAAGCTTCATGAAAGGTAAGGGAAGGTTTCGTTTTTCCATTTTTACGCCAGTAGATCTCAGCTTTTTTTTGTAATTCTATCTCGATCTTACCTGCCGAATCTTCAGTAAGATCGAACTTTTTAAAAAGTTCATGAAAGGTTTCCTTTATAAGCAAGCGAATGTCATTTGCTCGAATAAGAATGGTTTCCTTTTCCAAAGCGTCCTTGTTTTTCTTAGCTTGATATTCATTGTGTTTGGTTAATATCATGTAGCGCAGCACTTCTGCTTTATGCTCATTCAACATATCAGAATCTGGCATATATTTTTTACAACTAAAACAGTGCAATTCTGTGTGTCCACAGTTCAATAGTTCGTGAGCCCTGCAATTATGGGTTCTACGCGGGAATCCAGCTGAAACCTGATTTATGGCCAATGTTCCAGATGGTGTTGAGAATGATGGTGATATGTCAGTCGTAACCTGTTCTTCAATCATCTTTTTGACCACATCAGAAATATCATGGGCAGACACTTCAAATTTGGCGGTTTGTTCAAGGACCGTATCAAGTGGTACGGTAACGCCTTCATGATCATTCTCTAAATTTGACACGTTTTTGTAGATACCTTTCTGCGCAATTTCTTTAAACCATTGTTGATGGGCTAGGGGTTTAGTTGCGAGATAGGGTAATTGAGAGTCAACATTCGTTTGACCAAGTTGGTCTTGAATTTCGTGTTTTGTTTTTCCCTTTATCCTCATATAAAGCGTATGAATTCTTCTTAAATCGTGTGATGTATAAGCTCGTCCATTAGGGTGTTGCTTTCCCCAAATCTTATGTTGAATTTTTTCAAGGAACGAGTTAATACCATCGTAAGTTAAAGGGCCATCTTCAAAGAAATTTGCAAAAAGTCGGAATTCGTTTAAATCATCGCCAGCAGGATATAATGCTTTTGGAGCAGCAATCTTGTGACTTGGAGACATCGTTTGAAGTTCAGCCACCCATTTTTGAACATCGGAACGGGCAACAACATCATGGGGGTTACCATTTTTGGTTTTGTGAAAATGGAGCCATACCGTTCCTAAATGATCATTTCGTAAACAATCTTTAAGTAGTAGTCCTACTTCACTACCTCGAGCACCTGTAGCGACCTGGATTAAACATGCTCGGCGAAGTCGAAAGTCAAAAATTTTATTCTCATCAAAGTAACTTGAATGATCGTCAAGTAGAGTTTCTATCAGAAGATGCGCGGAAGCAACATCGATTAACTTCCCGAAGGTCTTGGTTCGTCTGCTCAATTTGAAAGGGACAATCTTGAGAATATTTAGGTTTAATTGTTGAGCCTCGGACAACCATTCCAACCACTTTCGAATGGCAATTCGGGTATTCTTAGCAAAGTCATCTGAGTAATTCATCATTCTATTCCTGCTAAGAAAATGTCGGATTCCATGTGATAAAGCTTCTTGAATTGTATTTACCTGATTGATGCCTAACTCTTCAGCAAAGTTTATTAAGGATGCCGAATAAGTGACCCAAGATGAAAGGGTTATAGAATCTTCTTGTGGTTTTGACGTAATTCCAACATTGTTGACACGTAAATACGATATGTTGAAGTTATATTCATGGATAGACCTTGTGAGCTCGGAGGGATAACTATTCATGATGTTATTCCATTTGTTAAATTCCCTTTTAAATAAGGGGGTGTTATTCTTAACTTGAAGAATTTCTTTAACTAATGAGTGAGCTTCGTGGTATAGAATAAATGAAAGAAATCGAATAGTATCAATTACTTGCGTCGAAGCATCCCGTTCTGTAATTTGTTTTAGAACTTCATGATTAATTGCTTTTCGTCCAAGCCTGGGAAAGAGGGCATAGCCAGCGAGCCAAAGCTTGAATATATACAGAAGCACCTTCTTTTTTCTTTTTTGTTTTAGAGTTTTGTCTTTAACATCAAGTTTGTAATAATTAGGATAATATTTATCATATAATTGTTCAAAAACTTGAAAGTTTTCCACTGCTTCAATTGGATAAGAAGATGGATTTACAGACGACTGCAAAAGCCATTCTAGGGGGATTGTTATTCTCTGAAGGAAGCCAAGAATATATGCGTAAGCTTTGTCTACTTTTGAATCTTGATAATCTGAAAACTGATTAGAGTAGTATTTAAAAGGAGTGTCAAGAACGGATTGCGTTATTTTTCCCCTAAATAAGAAGAGTTCGTTGGCTGTTATATGTTTCTCAGCATACAACTGGATATAGAGGTTATCTACCTTAATAAATGAAGGTGTAGACGAGGGACTTTTTTTAGCCTCCAGACCAATCAATTTGCCACCACCTTAATATCTTGTCCTGATAAATACTGATTCACCATAGAAGTAATTTGATCTTGAGAAATTTTAAGATCACCCAGCCTTTTTACAATAAGAGTGATTCCTTTCATTTGACCTGCGGCAATCGAATTATTATAAGTGAAATCACGGCTGTTCTTGATCATTTCTCTCATGTTGATGATTTGATGTGCTAAAGTCTTGATGGCTGATACAATTTCTTCTCTAGTCATCAAAAAATGATGGCAACCCCAGCATTTTAACCAATTATTACAACTACTTGGCCCCAAACAGTACCCCATATCCATTTTCTTACCATAAGTGCCCAAAAACTGCTCCAGATTCATTTCCGTTGTTAATGCTCTTAACATGGCGTCTACCGGAGATTCTTCGCTTGTAAGCAGTTCTAATAATCTGAAATAGAACTTGCCTGTAATTTCGCCGCTCTCATATTTATTCATTACTTTGAAAAGGAGGGCTGTACGGGAAACCTTACTCTTCAAATATTCGCGGGTCATCTTCTCATCTTGATGACCGGCAGCAGTCATGACAACCTCGACATCTCCTGAAATTAAAGCAATTTGTGTAAGCAAGTGATGTCTAAAGCTATGGGCTGCTCCACTAAGATTTTTAAATTCCAATTCAAGATTGGCTAGCTGTGGTTTTATAATCTCGTTAAAAAAACTTCTGACTGTCTCTTCAGAGAGAAGCCAAGGGGCTTTGTCAAGCTGAAATAAATGAATATAGGTCCGTTTATTCGATTCGTTATAAATAGCTTTAAAATTCTTCCGTTTGATCCTGTTTTGAAGAGCATACAAAGCTTGAATGCCGATCTGGTCTAGAATAGGGAATTGACCATATTTATTTCCTGCCTTATCGGCATCTTGGGAATACACTCCATAGGCAGATGGTTCGTTGGGTAGCGGTTGAATGGCGTATTGGGATTCTAAATTTAATATAAAAGAAAACCTGGCCGGACAACTTGCAATGATCAGCCAAAACCAACGGCAAAGTTCCTCGTGTTCATTCTGGGGATTATAATTTGTGAGTGCTTTAACGATTTGATCAGCTATACCTTCCTCTTTAAAAGCCAGCCCGTCGCTTTTGATGCGGTCATCTTTTACGATCTTGTAGAGGCGACTCCAATAATCATCTGGAAAATCAATTTTATTTGGAAAGAAGGATGATTCATTGACACCCCATTGAAAAAACACCTTGATTTTTGAAATATAAAGCATGGCGGAGGCCGGGCTCATTTCTTTCAAAAGCCAGTCTGTGAATCGAACGAAATCTTCATACTTGAAATCGGAACATTGAGATAATCCATGTTGTTCTAAATAACAAAGAAGCTTTGTTATAACGACACCCATCATGGCAATGTACTTTGGTTTCGCATCACTTGAAATGAGATATTGCTGAAAGAGATCAAACATAGGACCCCATTGCTTTTCATTAAATAAAGTAGTCCAATTTCTCCTTTTAATTTGATTTACTTTCATGGTTTTATTGGTGTAACCGAGTTTAATCCTTAAATCCTGGATTGCTTTTGCCGTGTACTTTGTCCCAACGAATAAACGGGGTACCGCTTCAACGTCGTTATCTGTAAACGATTTGAAAGGTTTATTCAAAACCATACAATGGATGGATAAGTACTTTTTTAACCTAGATATCAATCCAAGACCTGTTTGATTTATATATTCAAATTCGATCTCGTTACAATATCCAAAAACTTGTGCAATTCTTATCCAATTTTTCATGCTCTTATGTTGATCGGTCATTAGATACTCTAAGACATGTTCTTTATACACCGAATTGAAAATTTCTTTTTTGATGGCCCACGTTAATATGAAATATAGTTCAGCACAAGGAATAGATTCGTTAACGTATTTCTTCCTTACACTGACAGGAGTTTTCAGCCAATCTAAGTAAGAAGGATATGTATCCATGAACCACTCGTATAGATTCATAAAGATTTTTTCTTTCTCAACAAACCTAGAAATTGATCTAGTTGTATTTGTTGTATTATGCAAATTTAGCATAGAACCACGAAACTCTTCCCAAGTTATCCAATCCAAGGAGCTCATTCCTATTCCTTTCTGCCTATAGTGTTCCCCAGTGTCTGGTGCATGTTTGAGACCGTACCATAGTCATTATCCTCTTCTGTAGCTAGATAATGTGAATATATGGTTCTGGTCACTTCAACGCTAGAATGGCCCAACCATCGGCTAACATCACTAATATCAATTCTTAAAACCTTTAGTAAGTAAGTAGCATAAAAGTGCCTAAATGTATGAGGACTGAAGGGAGTAAAATCAGACTTTAGTTCGTTTTGTTTCTTTGCAACAATGTAGCTAAACTTTTGTCCAACGCTGCTTCCTGTAATTGGCTTTCCTTTAGTTCGATTACAGTTTGACAAAAATAAGAAGCCCTCATCAGTCTGTACATTTCTGGCAAGCAAATATCTTTCTTTCAGAGCATCAAGCAACATGTCCAAAAACTCTGATGACGAAAATATAAGCGGAATCTCCCGATCACCGCTCTTGTGTTGGGAATCGTATCTTTGGTTGTCTCTTTCCTTCACATAACATACCCATTTATTCAATCGATTTGAAAATTCAATATCTCCTCGCAAATGCTCTTTTAAATGTTCAAGTGCACTAAAGTACTCCATTGTTAACAAATTTTTAGGTAAAGTATCTACATCGATTTGTAGGTTGGCTGCCTCAGACACTCTCAATCCAAAATGTTTTAATAGATAAAAAAGGAATCTTGTTTGACGATGTTTTCTATCAATTACAGATAAAAATTGATTTGCTTCATCTATTGTAAACACTTCTTCTATAAGTGGGGCAATCTTTTCACCGCTGCTTTTTGATTCTAAGCCAGCTTCTTTGATTATAGATGCAACATTATAAACGGACTGGCTCCCCTCACCAAGCGTACCGGCTAAAATTGACTTGACTTTTTTTCTTTTCTTGGGAAAAACATTAATATTGAGTTTAACGTGACTTTCGCTTCTTTTTTGAAGGAACTCTATAAAATGAAGTATCGTATCAACAGTCTTACTTAAATATGAGATGCTTGTTTCCATGAATTTAGCCTTCTCTAGCGATCCAAACTTATTAATTGAAGTTTGAATAACCTTACCATATGTTCTGCCTTCTTCATTAAGGGGCACCTCTTTCAAAAGAGTCCACTCAAGCACTGACGATACCACTTTCTCCTTTATAGGGATAAGTCTCAAGTAATCAATAAATCCAACTATTACAATTCTTAAGTTCTCTGCGTCTCTAAGATCAAGTTCCCAAAATGACAAATAATCTAGAAACTTTTTTACATCTTGGGCATAAGATCTTACCGTGTTAGTCTCAAGCCCTTCAAACTTATTCTTGATAAGAAAGGCAGTCCCTAAGTGATGGGTAGTATGATTATTATTACAGATAGCCAAGGTATTTTCTTTAGCATCAAAATAAACATAATGTAGACCATTTATTTTTAACGAACTGTAATACCTTGAAAAGGCAAGCAGTCTGTCCAAAGGGTCTAACCTATTCATTATTTTTAATAATTCATTATATCCCAATTAATAGCACCATCTTTGTTCATTGAATTTTCCTCTTCTATTATAAAGGGATTTTAGATCCGTTTCTATATCAATACAGTCTTGATAAATAAGTCAAATAGCGGGGGGCTGCCCCCACCAGAGAATTAAAATTATTATTACAGTAATGCATTTTTTGTTTACTGTAATAGTATCCCTATCAGTCTAGTAATATCAATGAAAAATCCAATTTAATTGAGTTATAGGTGATTTCCTGGTAAAGCACTTAAAGATGGCATTCAATAATTGCGTTTTACATACTATTGAACGTTATATAACAACAAAGCCGTGGCCGCATTTTGCTGTCACGGTTTTATTCATTTACAGGCAGAAAATGCCTTTACAATTCGAAAATCTCCTACTATAATTACAAAGTGAATAAGTAGCTTGGGGATACAGACGGGGTATGGCGCAGCCTGGTAGCGCGCACCCTTGGGGTGGGTGAGGTCGCACGTTCGAATCGTGTTACTCCGATTATGAAAAAGACATCGAAAGTATGATGTCTTTTTCTCTTGCAGAGGCTTGTTCCGATTGATAAGCACTTCTTAGATGATTTAGGGGGAACAGTCTTGAATAAGGTGAAACTGAACGAGCTAGTAAAGTCCCAAGATTGGACAATGTTCGGTATTATTGCATCGATTTACTTGGTTTGGCGAATTGGCGTGGTCGGCAACTGGAGTAAAGAATGTTGGATCTTGTTGTTGATCTGCTTGCTAGGTGTTCGCAAAGATCAAGTTGATGTGGATTGGAAGCGGTTTTTTCTTTTCGGTATACCGCTGCTCGGCGTGTTTTATTATTTCTACGGGTCCGGCAACGGATTTTGGTGGAAAATCGCCAACTGGATGTTTGAAAATAACCGCCATCCCTGGCACTGGGATGAATATATGAATGCGATTCCTCTGAATACGGGCGGATGGGCGAGATGGATTGCTACTCCTTCCCTGGATAAAGCCATGGTTTGGATTTATAATTATGGCTTTGTTTTATCCCTATGGATCTGCATTGTGAGAAGCTTTTGGACACGCAGTATCAAGAAAATGCTATCGTACGCATTATCCGGTCACATGCTGCAGTTTCCGTTAATTTTACCATTCTACAACCTTATTTTGCTGCATGAAGTGTGGTATGTGAATAAACAGCCGGATTTATTAAATCGTGTATTTGCGGATCAGAACTCATTGCTTGTAGCCGTGATGAACTGTTTTCCGAGTATGCACACTTCGATTTCCTTTGCTATGCTTCTTCTGGCCTTACGAGAGAAAGATCGTATTTTCAAAACGATGATGGTGACTTACTGTGCTGCGATCATCTTCTCAACACTGTATCTGCAGATCCATTGGTTAATTGATGTATTTGCCGGGATGCTATTCGCTTATGGGACGGTCAAGCTATCGGATTTCCTTATTCGATTGGGTTCTACGCGCGTGCTGCCAGCCAGATTCAAGAAATATTACGGCAACGGCCTGCAAACAACTTCGAATGAAGTTTCAATTTAGGGGCTAGTTGACTTCGGGATGCTTTTTTTGGCATCATTAGGTAAGGGTATATGAAGTGAAGGCAAGAACGGAGGATGAGAATGGACGATTCGAACAAAATGAACCAATCGAATACGAACGGCAATGAATATTTCGTTATCAAAGCCAAAGATAATGGCGTTCATGTTATTGGACTAACACGCGGTCAGGACACACGCTTTCATCATACGGAGAAATTGGACAAGGGCGAGGTTATGATTGCCCAGTTTACAGAGCACACCTCCGCAGTTAAGGTCAGAGGTAAAGCGCTTATCATTACGAAATACGGCACAGTAGATACCGAAGAATAATTTATTATTGATAAAGCAGGCATAGCCTGCTTTTTTTCTTTGTACAATGGTGTATAGAGCTTGTAACAGAAGCAATGTTTATAGTCCGATTTGCTCTTGCTGAATAGCCAGGAGGTGCAATATGATATGAGATGGTCGATGCGCATCGTAATGACGCTAGCGGTATCTATTGTCATAGTCGTTTGTTTATCTTTACTGCCCAAAATGGATAGCTCAATGGGATTAAGCTCACCATACCACTGGCCAAGCAACCGAATAGGGCAAGTAACGGATAATAATTTACCGGATCTACTCGTTCAAGTGCCTCTGCAAATGCGGATCCGCAAAGTCGAGTTGACCAACGCCCGCATGTCGCTTGATTTGAGTTTGCCTAAAAATGCGGACTCGGCAGCCGTCTACCGGGATTTATACACAATCGCTCAGACTATGCTGATGAAAACAAAAAATGTGAACCAAGTCTGGGTGCGGGTAATCGATTATTCCAATGCCACGGATAACGCCTCAACACAGCTTGTTCTTGCCATGGTTGCCGAGCGTGAATCTGGGAAGGATATGGAGAAGGGCGCAAATGAGCTCAGCCTTATTCAACTTGAACAGGAGCTGCAGAATCGGTTTCGGATTACGTATACCTCGAAATGGCAGCAAAGATATCCTTTATAATTAATTGTGCGTCTCTTTACGTGTTATGATATAATGATTTGAATTGAAACTTGACCAACCTTAATGAGATTTGGCACACGGTTACGGAGGCTTTTGCATGAATTCTTATCGGATCCCAGAGATCGCTAAGCAGTATACGGAGTATGATATGATCCAAATTCACACAGACTTGCCCGATTTCCCGGAGCTGCGCACCCGTCTGTTGTTTGCATTCTTGAACGGAAATAGTAAATTGAGCACCTCCAGTGAGTTGTACACATTAGCGACATCGCTTGTGCAGCTTGCACTCGACACCCATGAATTGGTTACGGCTTCAAATGACATTAAAGAGAAAAAAGCGGCAAGATCCAGACAGCTTAAAGTTCTTGCTGGAGATTATTTCAGTTCTCGCTTCTATCATCTCCTTGCCGGTGCCGGCCAAATTGACATGATTAAGCAATTGTCGAATGCCATTTGTGATGTCAACAGGTTAAAGATGAATACGTACATGAAAATGAAGCAACTGAAATTATCGGCAGAAGATTACATTCACCAAACGGTGGAGATTAAATCTCAGCTTTTTTTGTCATTCTCGGAGTTCATGTCTGAGGTGTATGACCAAGCTTGGCCGGAGATTTTGAGAAGTTATACGAAATGTGAAGTGCTCTTCGAAGAAATATTCCGATTGGAGTCTGCTTCGGATTTCAAAGGCAGCTGGGGATTCTGGCACATTTTGCAGCATGGTACTAAGGATGAGCGGAAGCAGCTCCAAACCGAGGAGTCGGATCAAGCGAAAGTCCGTACACTGGTGCACAAATATCATATCCCTTCGCAACTGTATCAAATGCTGGATTCTCAGACGAAGCTGCTGCAAGCTAAAGTGAAGCAGCTTGAATCGGACAAACTAATAAGTGAACTGTTTCACATAGGCGAGCCGTTCCTGCGTTTTTTAGCCAAGCAGCCCAAAGTGCTGGAAGAAATTTGAGGTGAACTGACAGATGAATATGACAAAATCAAAAACACCCGTTAAAAACTCAAAAACCAAAGAAGAGTTCGTCCACTCGGTCTTCGAGAGCATTGCGCCAAAGTATGATTTAATGAACAATATTTTAAGTTTCAACAGGCACAAAGCATGGCGTAAATTTACGATGAAGAAGATGAATGTTCAGCCTGGCGAGACAGCGATTGATTTATGCTGCGGCACTTGTGATTGGACCATCTCTCTAGCCAAAGCAAGCGGCACCGGCAAGATGGTGGGGCTTGATTTCAGCCAAAACATGCTGGATTATGGTGCAGAGAAAATTAAGCAGCTTCACTTGGACAAGCAGATTAAATTAATTCAAGGCAATGCGATGAGTCTTCCCTTTGACGATAACACGTTTGACTATGCAACGATCGGATTTGCCCTCCGGAATGTACCTGATTTGGAGCAAGTCATTCGTGAAATGCAGCGTGTCGTTAAGCCAGGAGGACTAGTTGTGTCTCTGGAATTGTCCAAACCGACATGGCAGCCGTTTAAGTCCATCTATTATTTTTATTTCCAACGCGTCCTGCCTTTTTTAGGTAAGATGATTGCCCAGAAATACGAGCAGTACAAATGGCTGCCGGAATCATTAATTCATTTTCCCGACCACAAACAATTAGCGGCTATATTTACAAACCTAGGATTAAAGAATGTACAGGCTTACCCGTTAACCGGCGGAGTTGCGGCCTTGCATATTGGCACCAAGGGGAATACGAAATCAGGAGAGTAATGCGCATATGTTTACTAAACTAAAAATCTTTCTGGAAATGATTAAATTCGAACACAGTGTCTTTGCACTGCCTTTTGCATTCATGGGAGCGATTCTGGGCTCCGTAGTATTAAAGGGACATTTGCCGAGCTGGGCTCAAATTGGCTGGATCACACTAGCGATGGTGGGAGCTAGAACCGCTGCGATGGCCTTAAATCGTGTTATTGATAAAGCGATTGATAAGAAAAATCCGCGCACCGAGAATCGCGCAATACCCGCCGGGTTAATCTCCATTCCGCAAGTTATTATTTATATTATTATTTCTTTTGCTTTGCTTTTCTGGGCAACTTCCAATCTAAGCTCCTTATCCATGAAACTGCTGCCTATCGCAGTGTTTTTTCTTGTCTTTTACTCTTATACCAAAAGGTTTACTTGGACCTGCCACTTTGTGCTCGGTTTGACTTTAGGCTTGGCACCGCTTGGCGGCTGGATTGCCGTAACGGGTGAATTCACATGGGCGTCCATCATATTTTATTTAACGGTCGTTTGCTGGAGCGCTGGATTTGATCTCATCTATGCGTGTCAGGATGCCGAATTTGACCGCAATGAAGGTCTTCATTCCTTGCCTAGCCGCTTTGGCATCAAGGCAGCATTGAACACAGCTCGTGTCCTTCACGTACTGACAGCGGTTGGTCTGGTTACCTTATTCTTCATTACACATTTGAGCTGGTTTTATCTAGTAGGACTCGTTATTGCTTATTTTATTTTGTACAAAGAACACAGACTTGTTTCGCCACAGGATTTATCTAAATTGAATACAGCCTTTTTTACAATGAACGGTGTACTTAGTCTTGTGATGTTTGCTTTTACACTGCTTGATGTGCTTGTGAGAGAGTACTTATGAGCGGCGGCAATTGGGTGGTAGGGATTACTGGGGCAAGCGGAGCTGTTTATGGCGTTCGGTTGTGTCAGGTCATGCTGGATCAAGGCTTGGATGTGCATTTGATTGTCACAGAGGCCGGTTGGCGAGTGCTGCATGATGAGATGGGCTGGCAGGCAAGCAAACGCAAAGAAATGCTGCAAGAGCATTTTGGCGGCCGTGCAGGCTCATTCGAGCACCATCCGATTGCTGATATTGGAGCAACTGTTGCCAGTGGATCCTTTCGGACAAAGGGGATGGTTGTCATCCCTTGCTCGATGGGCACGTTATCTGGCATCGCGCACGGCTCGTCCGATAATTTGCTGGAACGGACAGCCGATGTGATGCTGAAAGAAGGAAGAAAATTAATTCTGGTTCCAAGGGAAACGCCATTGCATGCCATACATTTGGAAAACATGCTGACCTTGTCTAGAATGGGCGTACGTATGATTCCGGCTATGCCAGCCTTTTATCATCGTCCTAGCTCTATTGAGGAAATGGTCGATTTCTTGGTAGGCAAGGTGCTGGACAGTATGGACATTGAGCATTCCTTGTACCGAAGATGGGGTGATAACGATGAGTAGCTCTGACCCGAAAATTCGTATTGGCCGTATCAATTATACCAACGTCTGGCCGATCTATTATTATTTTCCTGAACTGATGAACACGTCGGAGGTCGATATTATTGAGCAGGTTCCGACTTCGTTGAATAAAGCGATGGCTGCCGGAGACATTGACATGGGGCCAATCTCCTCTTTTGCTTATGGAGAGTCCTTTGAGAATTATTTGTTATATCCGGATCTTTCCGTAAGTGCATATGGAGAAGTCAATTCCATCCTGCTGTTTCATGAGAAGCCGCTCCGCGAGATTGCGAACGGACATATTTTGCTGCCCACAACCTCAGCTACATCGGTAAATTTGCTCAAGATCATCCTTGAGAAGTTTTACGAGGGGAAACCCACCTATGAATATGCAACTCCCGATGTCGAGCAGATGATGGCGCTTGGGGACGGTGCACTGCTCATCGGAGATGATGCAATTAAAGAGAGTTGGCGCAATAAAACGTATATGATTACGGATCTTGGGCAAGAATGGGCGAAATGGACAGGACAGTGGATTTCGTTTGCCGTATGGGCGATACGCAGGGAGACGGCAGACCTGTATCCGGAGCTTGTGGCTAATGTGTTTAATGCATTCATGGCAAGTAAAGCGAAAGCACATCGTAGTCCGGAAGAAATGATTGAGGAGGCGCAAGCTTCCGTTGGCGGTACGGCTTCCTATTGGCATCATTACTTTCATACGTTATGTTATGATTTTGGTCCGGAACAATGGGAAGGGCTTGCCTCCTATTACAAGTATTGTTATGAGCTTGGGTTCCTGCCGAAGCCGGTAAACATCGCTTTATGGTCAGAGAATAAAGTGGCACGGGTGACAGAATGAAAAATTTAATCGATATTTATTCAAGAAAGAAAAAAGATATAGCGGCTATTGAAAAAACGCTTGAGGAAAGCGTATACTCCGATCATGCCATGTTGAGAGAAACGTCAAATCATCTATTGAAAGCTGGCGGCAAACGAATTCGTCCTGTTTTTGTACTGCTTTCAGGTGAGTTCGGCAATTATCAGTTGGAAACGATGAAGCGCGTGGCCGTGCCGTTGGAGCTCATTCATATGGCATCGCTTGTTCACGATGATGTTATTGATGATGCGAATACAAGACGCGGGCAATTAACAGTCCGATCCAAATGGGATAACCGGATTGCGATGTATACAGGTGATTACATCTTCGCAAAGGCACTAGGCGTCATCACTCAAATTCACAAGCCTGCGGTACATCAGATCATGTCTAAAGCGATTGTAGAGATGTCCATTGGTGAGATGGAACAAATTCGCTTCTTTTTTCACTCCGAGCAAACAATTCGTGATTACTTATTGAGAATCAGGCGCAAAACAGCGCTGCTTATCGCTATTTCCTGTCAATTGGGTGCAATGGCTGCGGACGCACCGGATTGGATTAGCAATAAACTTTATGGTTTTGGCTACAACGTGGGGATGGCTTTCCAAATCAGAGACGATATTCTGGATCTTATCGGGACCGAGAAGCAGATCGGGAAACCGCCAGGTTCCGATGTGAAGCAAGGCAACATTACGATTCCTGTCTTGTTTGCTATGCAGGACCCGGCCCTTAAACCGCTTATTTTGGCTGAGTTAGACCGTATACATAAATTGGATGGACAAACAGATGTTAGCACTTTTTTGGATATCATCCGTCACAGTGAAGGTATTGCTATGGCAGATACGCTGTCGCAGAAATACATTGATAAGGCAATTGCTTCTTTGGATAAGCTGCCGAACGGGCAAGCCAAAAGAGATTTAATCGAAGTTGCACATTTCATCGGCAATCGCTCGTACTAAAGTGATTTGAGAAAAGCTGCCAAAAAGTGTAAACTAAGAGGGAATACATAGGATTTAACCCTTTTGGGCGTACAGGCCTACGATGGAAGTCAGTTTTCTAACGAAAACTCAGTAGTTGCTTATGAAGCAAGTTTTCTAAAGAAAACGCTAAGGAGGATATCGTTATATGGAAAAAACATTCTTGATGGTGAAACCGGATGGCGTACAGCGCGGCCTGATCGGTGAAATTGTAAAGCGCTTTGAACAGAAAGGCTTTCAACTAATTGGCAGCAAATTGACGATGGTCTCGAGAGAACAAGCCGCATTTCATTATGCTGAACATGAAGGCAAAGATTTCTACGAAAGACTCGTTAATTTCATTACCTCCGGTCCTGTCTTCGCAATGGTGTGGCAGGGAGATCAAGTTATTCCTTTATCCCGCACATTAATCGGCAAAACGAATTCATTGGAAGCGGCACCTGGTACGATTCGTGGCGATTATGCGGTACATACGAACTTCAATCTCATTCATGGCTCGGATTCACCGGAAAGCGCCGAACGCGAGATCGGCAATTTCTTTAAAGCGGACGAGCTCCACGACTATACGAAAGTCATTCAACAGTGGATTTAGCAATTCAAAACCTGAAGAACCTGACATCTTTCCAGATGCAGGTTCTTTTTTTTGTCGTGCTTTGAAGGAATTTGGCAACGAATGAAAGAATGTAAGTTATTTAGACAAAGACCAAGGTAGGTGGACAACATGGAAGAAGATCAGGATTTTTTGTTATTTATAAAAAAAGTAAAAGAACATACGTCCATAGATCTTGCTCTTTATAAAGAGGCACAAATGAAAAGACGTCTGACAACACTTCGAATGAAACGTGGTTATCAAACGTTTGTTTCCTTTTTTGATGCCATGATGAAAAATAAAGAACTTTTTTATGAATTTCTGGATCGGATGACAATCAACGTTTCCGAGTTTTGGCGGAACCCGAATCGCTGGGAGCTGGTGGAATCAAGATTCATTCCCGAAATGCTCAAAAAGAATCGGCGGCTGAAGGTTTGGAGCGCTGCTTGTTCTACAGGAGAGGAGCCTTATACATTAGCCATGATTTTGGCGGAGCAAGGGGCCTTGAACGATGTCCATTTGCTTGCGACGGATATCGATGAGGGCGCCCTGGATAAGGCACGCAAAGCGGCCTACCTCGATCGCTCCTTGCGAGATGTTCCCGAGAAATATGTGAAGAAATATTTTTGGCAGGATCAGCTGATGTATTACGTTTCAGATGAATTGAAAAAAACGGTTAAATTTCAAAAGCAGAATCTGCTTGTCGATACGTTTGATACCGGGTTCGATTTAATTGTATGCCGAAATGTGATCATTTACTTTACTGAAGAAGCGAAGCATGTGTTATATCAGAAATTTGCAAAAGCATTAAAGCCAGGAGGGTTACTATTCGTTGGGTCGACGGAGCAAATCTTTTCACCAGGGCAATATGACTTAGAACCGGCGGATACTTTCTTTTATAGGAAAAAGGGTGTATAAGATCTTCCATATCTTCCAATACTAAGATGTAGCAAAGCTCAATGAACGTTAATGAGTACAATACATAAAAATGATGCAACTCTTAGGGGGCTCTTATGGACAAACGCAAAGTGATAACCGCTTATCGCAGGGGAATGATCTCCATTCAGGAATGTGCACAAATTTTGGGAGTAGATTCGTCGCAAATCATGGGTTTGATGAATGACCCACAAATGTCAGAACTTCCAAGAGTTGTCCAAAAGCAGCCCATGCACGGGTAACCATTGCTCCTGAGCAGATGTTAACACGCTTGCGCCTAAGGGAATACCCCTTATATGCAAAGCGTGTTTTTGCGTTTGTGCTGTTGCCAAACCAGAGTACCTATACTATAATGACTAAAAGATAATCGCGCGTCAAAGCGCTAAAGCGTTTGGAAACAATTTCAAGTTGAATTTGTAATAACTTCATCTTGGCAGCACTTATAAGCAAATGCTTCACCAAATTATAGGGGGTAACGGATTGTGAGATATTTAACGGCTGGAGAAACACATGGACCGCAGCTCACTGCGATTATTGAAGGGTTTCCAAGTAATGTAACCCTTAACTTTGAGGATTTGAATTTTCAATTACATAGACGTCAGAAAGGGTATGGCCGCGGTCGCCGGATGCAAATCGAGAAAGATACGGCTACGATTGCCGGCGGTGTTCGCCATGGCAAAACAACAGGTGCTCCAATAGCGTTAGTTGTTGTTAACAATGACTGGAAGCATTGGACAACCGTTATGGGCATTGAGCCGGTCGAAGAGGATAACGAAGGCAAACGCCGCGTGAACCGTCCTCGCCCTGGGCATGCCGATTTGAACGGCGGTTTGAAATATAATCAAAAAGATCTGCGCAACATTTTGGAGCGCTCAAGTGCCCGCGAAACGACCATGCGCGTAGCGACTGGGGCTGTAGCACGCCAATTGCTGGCAGAGTTCGGAATCAAGGTAGCTGGACAAGTCATCCGCATCGGGGATGTAGAAGCACAGCGTCAAGAGCTTCCGATCGACGAACTGATTGCCATTACCGAGGAATCACCGGTGCGTGTGGTTGACAAAGAAGCGGAAGCCAAAATGATCGCGGCGATCGACGCTGCCAAAGAAGATGGCGACACACTTGGCGGTATCGTTGAAGTTATCATTGAAGGCGTGCCGGTAGGATTGGGCAGCCACGTACAATGGGATCGCAAACTGGATGGGAAAATTGCGCAAGCGGTTCTATCTATTCAAGCATTCAAAGGCGTGGAATTCGGTATTGGGTTTGAAGCTGCGGAGCGCAGAGGATCGAATGTACATGATGAAATTTTATATACAGAAGAAAGTGGCTTTAGACGCAGAACGAATCGTGCAGGCGGATTCGAAGGCGGGATGACGACTGGCGAGCAAATTATCGTTCGCGGTGTGATGAAGCCGATCTCGACACTCTACAAACCGCTGCAAAGCGTTGATATCGATACGAAAGAAGTATTCACAGCGCAGGTTGAGCGCTCCGATACTTGCGCAGTCCCGGCTGCGGGCGTCATTATGGAGAATGTTATTGCCTGGGAAGTGGCGAATGCCTTCTTGGATAAATTCGGCGGGGACTCCATTGAGGAAATTCGTGCGAATCTCAACAACTTCTTGAAACAAGTGGAGAATTACTAATATGAGAGAGCTTACGGTAGAGCTTGGCGAACGTTCTTATCCGATCTACATTGGTCAAGGCGTCCTGAACGATATCACGGCTTTGTTCGACCGCGCGAAGCTCAGCCGCAAGTCACCGCTGCTCGTCGTCACCGACAGCGAGGTGGCTCCGCTGCACCTGGAGCGCGTCATGGCGCTGCTCCGCGAAGGCGGCTTCGCCGCAACGTTCTGCGTCGTTCCCGCAGGCGAAACATCCAAATCCCTCGCGCAGCTCGAGGGAATTGTCACCACCGCCCTCCAGGCGGGCCTTGATCGCAGTTCTGCGATCGTCGCCCTTGGAGGAGGCGTGGTCGGCGATCTCGCCGGCTTCGCGGCGGCGAGTTTCATGCGCGGGATCCGCTTCGTGCAGATCCCGACGACGATCCTTGCCCACGACAGCTCTGTCGGCGGCAAGGTAGCCGTAAACCATCCGATGGCGAAGAACATCATCGGGGCGTTCCACCAGCCCGAGCTCGTTCTTTTCGACATCGACTTGCTTCTGACTTTGCCGCCGCGCCAAGTGAAGGCGGGCCTCTCCGAGGTGATCAAGCATGGCTTGATCTGGGATGCTGCGTTCACGCAGTGGTGTGACGACAATGCAGAGCGGTTGTTATCACTTGATCCAGAAGCGCTTAGTTATGCGCTGTATATAGGCTGCAAAGTGAAGGCGATCGTCGTCTCGCAAGATGAACGGGAGAACGATTTGCGCGCCATCTTAAATTTAGGACATACGATTGGCCATGCTTTGGAAGCAGTGGCTGGTTATGGCGAGCTGCTGCATGGGGAAGCGATCTCAATCGGTATGGTTGGGGCTGCCAAGCTGGCCCAGGAATTTGGGTACTCAGAAGAAATCCATGAAGTAACCAAAGGCTTGTTCCTGAAATACGGACTGCCTGTCAGCATTCCGCCGCATTTGGACACGGATAGCATTATGAGCGCGATGATGCACGATAAGAAATTCAAAGAAGGCACAATGGTCTACATTATTCCTATGGAAATTGGTAAAGTTGAAATCCGTAAGGATGTTACAGTAGAGCAAGTCAGACAAATTGTCGAGCTTCTGAAAGGGGAGAGTGTAGCCGATGTTTTGTAGGGGAATTCGTGGCGCAACGACAGTTGAACACAATGAAGCGGAAGAAATTTTGACCGCTACTGGAGAGCTGCTTCATGCCATTGTAGAGGCGAATGATTTTCGCCCAGAGGATATTTGTTCGGTTTTTATTACAGTGACGGAAGACATTACAGCAACATTCCCTGCGCGGGCCATTCGTACGATGGTTGGCTGGGAACTCGTGCCGTTAATGTGTTCATTGGAAGTTCCGGTTGAAAATTCATTGCCAAAATGTATTCGTCTCATGGTTCAAGTGAACACAACGAAGAGCCAATCGGAAATCAACCATATTTATTTAAAAGAAGCCAAAGCACTTCGCCCTGATATTGTTAAATTGACAAATGAAGCTGCACGGTAGTATAGTGTAGTTAGATGAGATTAGGTAAGTAGAGCAGAGCAAGTTTAGTTGAGTAGAGCAGAGCCCAGTTGAGATGAGAATGATAGCAGAGAACTGTATGAAGATGAACACGACTCATTCGGAGACGTTTGTTTCGTCATACATTTAACGTTTATTTTCATATTCTTCTTAATCTTCTACATAAAACTAAAAGCCAGCCTCTACTTCGGTAGAGGCTTTTTTGTTATTCAATTAGAGTTTGGAGCACCTCGGAGAACGACGGAAGGCTCACAAGCTGAGAGGGGATGTAACCATGTATACACCTGAAATTCAAGAAGTGATTCGATTATCCAAAGACTATAACCTCATTCCTGTGGTACGCCATCTATTAGCCGATACAGAAACCCCGATTCGTGTTTTTCAACACTTATATCAAGAGAAGCGTGCGTTCCTGTTAGAAAGCGTAGAGGGCGGCGTGAAATGGGCTCGATATTCCTTCATTGGAAGCGATCCTTTCCTGATGATTAAGGCGAAACATGGGAAAACGGTCGTTGAGACACAAACCGAGAACAAGGTGATGGATGAGAAACCCATCGATGTGTTGAAGGCGTACCTAAGATCCTACTCCAGTCCTCAGCTTGCGGATCTGCCGAGGTTCACGGGCGGCGCTGTCGGATTCTTTGGATACGATCTTCTGCAATACTATGAGAAGCTGCCGGCTCATCAAATTGATGATTTGCAAATGAACGACATTCAATTCATGTTCTGTGATCAAGTTATCGTTTTCGATCATTTTAAACAGCAAATCAAAGTGATTGCTAACGTGCACGTGAAGCCTTTTGCAACGGATGCAGAGATCGCTCAAGCTTATCATGCGACTTGTGAGAAAATCGATGCGACGATCGAGAAGATTAAAAGGCCGCTTGGCACGGAAACGATGACGCACAATCCGATTGTATCAGAGCCGGATCTTGGCGACATTCGTTCGAATATCACGAAGGAAAAGTACATTGCCAACGTGAATAAAGCGAAGGAATATATTCGTGCCGGTGATATTTTTCAGGTTGTGCTGTCACAGCGTTTTGAGATGGAAACTACGGTCTCACCGCTGCAGGTGTACCGCGTCCTGCGTACGATGAATCCATCCCCCTATATGTATGTGCTCAAAATGGATGATGAAGTCGTCGTTGGCACATCACCGGAGCTGCTTGTAAGGGTTGAAGAGGAAAAAGTGGAAACACGCCCGATTGCCGGAACAAGGCCGCGTGGTAAGACGCCGGAACAAGATTTAGCTCTGGAAAAAGAGCTGTTAGCGGATGAGAAAGAACGTGCCGAGCATTTGATGTTAGTGGACTTGGGCCGCAATGACATTGGCCGTGTTTCGGAATTTGGCACGGTAAAGTGCGATACGTTCATGGATATCGAGCGCTACTCACATGTCATGCATATCGTTTCCAACGTATCTGGAAAAATTGCGAAAGATAAAGATTTCTTCGATGCTTTTCTTTCCTGCATGCCAGCAGGGACGGTGTCTGGAGCGCCGAAACTGCGAGCTATGGAGATTATTGCTGAGCTGGAGCCAGAGGCACGAGGCACTTATGCTGGGGCTATTGGCTATCTAGGATTCTCAGGAAACCTGGACACATGCATCACGATTCGTACGATTGTTTTCAAACACGGCAAAGCGTATGTGCAAGCAGGCGCAGGGATCGTTTGGGACTCCGTACCGGAAAGCGAATACCAGGAAACGGTGAATAAAGCAACAGCTTTGCTCAAATCGATTCGAATGGCAGAAGCCATGTTTAGTCCAGAGCCTAGGCCTGTAAGCGATATTAACAAAGATTACTTTGTTAACTCTTAAGGGAAGAAGTAGAGGAGGAATAACGTCATGAGTGAACTTATTCAGATACAGCAAGCGCTTGGTAAAGTAATTAGCGGCAGCCATCTTTCCAGGGAGGAAGCGCGCGGCGTCATGTCGGAAATTATGGAAGGCGCGGCGTCACCGGCTCAAATCGGCAGTCTGCTGACTGCTCTTCGCATTAAAGGCGAAACGCTGGAAGAGATTACAGGTTTTGCTGAAACAATGCGGAACAAAGCGATCCAGGTGAATGTGCGGCAGCATGATCTGTTGGATACATGCGGCACAGGCGGCGACGGAGCAGAGACGTTCAACATTTCAACGACAGCGGCGATTGTTGCTGCAGCGGGGGGCATTCGTGTAGCCAAACATGGCAATCGAGCGATGTCGTCCAAAAGCGGCAGCGCGGATGTGCTGGAAGCTCTTGGCGTGAAGATTACGCTAAGCAGCGAGCAGGCGGCGAAATGCTTGGATAAAACGGGCATTTGTTTCATGTTCGCGCAAGCGTATCATCAATCCATGAAGCATGTCGCGGCACCGCGCCGTGAGCTGGGTTTCCGTACAGTATTCAACTTGCTGGGCCCGCTTACGAATCCTGCGGGAGCGGATCGTCAAGTGCTAGGCGTGTTCGATCGTACGAAAACGGAATTAGTCGCACAAGCGCTGCAAGCTTTAGGGCTGAAACGGGCTTTGGTTGTAGCGAGCGAAGACGGTTTGGATGAATTCAGCATTTCGGCGCCGACTAAAGTTACGGAGCTGAAAGCAGATCGGATTAGCACATACACTATTACCCCGGATGATCTTGGCTTACGAGCTCACAGTATTAAAGATGTAGGCGGTGGAGATGCGATTCTGAATGCGGAGATCATCCGTCATATTTTTGCCGGCGAGCGCGGTCCTCACCGCGATATCGTGCTTGCGAATGCAGCCGCATGCTTCTACGTGACAGGTCATGTTGGCAGCCTTCAGCAAGGTGTTAAATTTGCAGCTGATGTCATCGATTCGGGCCGTGCGGAACAAAAGTTGAACGACTTAATCCATTTCACAGGAGAACTATGCCATGTTTCTTGATAAAATTGTTGCCACCAAACGAGCTGAAGTTGAAGCCATGAGCAGCTTTTCCATTACGCAAGCGGAGAAAACCATTTCGGATATGCCGTCTTGCTTAGGTTTTGAAAAAGCTTTGACGACACGTAAAAATCGGGCGATGGGTTTGATCGCCGAAGTTAAAAAGGCGTCTCCGTCCAAGGGTTTGATCCGTGAGGATTTTGATCCGGTATTGCTGGCCAGCTCCTATCAACGTGCGGGCGCTGACTGCATCTCAGTGCTTACGGATGTGGATTACTTCCAAGGAAGCAATGCCTACTTGAAGGCTGTACGCCAAGCGGTGAATGTGCCTTTGCTGCGGAAAGATTTCACGATCGATCCGAAACAAATCTATGAAGCGCGCCTGATTGGGGCAGATGCAATCTTGCTGATTGCGGCCATCTTGACGACTGACCAGATGAAGCAATATTTGAAGCTCGCAAGCGATCTTGGTTTGGATGCCTTGGTTGAAGTGCATGACCGTGAAGAATTGGAGCGCGCGCTCGAACTGGATACCCAATTAATTGGGATCAATAACCGGAATTTGAAGACGTTCGTTACCGATTTGAAAACAACGGAAGAATTGATTCAATACATTCCGGCCGGCAAAACCATCGTCAGTGAGAGTGGAATCTCGTCCGTCCAAGACATGGCTTATCTGCAGCAAGTCGGCTCGCAAGCCGTGTTGATCGGCGAACATTTCATGCGCCAGCCTGTTGTTGAGCAAGCGGTTCACGATCTGATGGGGCCAATTGTCAGAACAACGAATCAGACGGTTTAGAAAGAGGCGAATAGGATGCCAACAGACACGATGCCAACGGTTAAAATCTGTGGACTTCAAAGCGTTGAAGTGTTAAAATCAGTCATACATTTGCCAATTGATCATATCGGATTGGTTTTTGCTCCAAGCAAACGTCAAGTCAAGCCAGACAAGGCTGCAGAGCTTATTTCCTACTTGAGAAGTGAAGCGGATCAAGGTGTTTCCGTTCCGCTAACCGTAGGTGTATTCGTGAATCCGAGTCAAGAGCAGCTTACGGAAATCATGGCGGTTGCTCCGCTTGATGTCGTTCAATTGCATAGTCAGGAAACTCCTGAGTTCTGTAAATGGGTACGTGAACAGTTCGATGTCCAGGTGTTCAAGTCCGTGTCCATTTCCAAATCAGAGAATAAAATTCCATCCAGCGCAGAGGTAGCTGCTCAGTTGAATCCGTACATCGGATCGGTTGATGCCGTGTTGCTTGATACTTTTGACCCCGTATATGGCGGAGGATCCGGGAAAACTTTTGCCTGGGACTGTATTCCTGTTTATCAGGAGTGGGCTCGTACAGCTGGTGTCAAATTGCTAGTAGCAGGCGGATTGCAGCCTGACAATGTGGATCAACTAGTGGAAGCCTATCGTCCTGACGGTGTGGACGTGTCCAGCGGTGTAGAGACAGATGGTGTGAAAGATATTGCGAAAATTACCGCATTTGTGGAAAGGGTGACCGGAAAGTGACGCAAGTACCTGATAAACACGGCAGATTCGGCAAATTCGGCGGCCGTTACGTACCAGAAACATTGATGAATGCATTGACGGAGCTGGAAGAGGCATATAACCAATATAAAGACGACCCTGAATTTATTGCAGAAGTTCGCTATTTGCAAAAGCAATATTCCGGCAGACCAACTCCCCTTTATTACGCAGAGAGACTCTCTGAGCAGCTGGGCGGAGCCAAAATTTACTTAAAACGAGAAGACCTGAATCATACGGGCGCTCATAAAATTAATAACACCATCGGACAAGCTGTACTCGCGAAAAAGATGGGGAAAAAGAAAATCATCGCTGAAACGGGTGCAGGTCAGCACGGTGTTGCATCGGCAACGGTCGCCGCATTGATGGGCTTTGAATGCAAAGTCTTCATGGGCGAAGAAGATACGAAAAGACAGCAATTGAACGTTTTTCGGATGAAATTGCTCGGCTCTGAAGTCATTCCCGTTACTTCAGGCACTCGTACACTGAAAGATGCGTGCAACGAAACGCTGCGTTATTGGGTCAGCAATGTACAGGATACTTACTATATCCTGGGTTCCGTTACAGGTCCTCATCCTTACCCGATGATGGTCCGTGATTTTCAGCGCATTATCGGTGACGAATCGCGTGAACAAATTCTGGAAACCGAAGGCAGGTTACCGGATGCCGTTGTTGCTTGCGTAGGCGGCGGCAGTAACGCCATGGGGATTTTTTATCCGTTCGTTCAGGATGAAACGGTTAAACTAATCGGCGTTGAAGCTGCTGGACGCGGTATCCATACGGAAGAGCACGCCGCGACGATGACCAAAGGCTCACCTGGCGTATTTCAGGGCTCGTTGAGCTACCTGCTGCAGGATGAATACGGGCAAGTGCTGCCGGCTCATTCCATCTCGGCGGGGTTGGACTACCCTGGTATTGGACCGGAGCATTCTTACCTGAAAGATATTGAGCGCGCCACATACTATCCAATTACTGACCAGGAAGCGCTCGATGCTCTTCAATTGCTAAGCCGTACGGAAGGTATTATCCCAGCTTTAGAGAGCGCTCATGCGATTGCACATACGGTAAAACTAGCTCCAACAATGTCCAAGGATCAAATTATTGTCGTAAGCCTGTCTGGCCGTGGCGATAAAGATGTGGAATCCATTATGAGCTATCTTGGCACAGGGGAGGAATAAGCCATGAACCTAATTGATAAGCGTTTTGCTGAGCTTAAAGAGCGTGGGGAAACCGCTATGATCCCTTTCCTGACCATTGGTGATCCCACGATTGAAGCTTCATTAGAGCTTATTCTAGAAATGGAGCGGGCTGGTGCTGATTTAATTGAGCTGGGTGTTCCATATTCGGATCCATTAGCCGATGGCCCTGTCATCCAACGTTCCTCTGAACGTGCGCTGCTTCGTAAGATCACGATATTTGACGTTATAGATGTTGCTCGCCAGGCGCGGAGCAGAGGTTCCAAGCTGCCATTCATTTTATTCACTTATTACAACCCTGTTCTGCAAATCGGGCTGGAACGCATTTTCAAAACGATGCAGGAAAATGAAATCAGTGGCATTATTATTCCAGATCTACCGTTGGAAGAAGATAGCGAGACAAGAGCGATTGCAGAATCTTATGGTGTCCATTTGATTCCATTGGTTGCGCCGACTTCGAATGAACGTGTGAAACGTATTGCAGCTGGAGCACGTGGATTCGTTTATTGTGTTTCTTCCCTTGGTGTAACCGGTGAACGGGCTGAATTTTTCGGCGGGATTGAAGATTTCCTATCTACGGTGCGAGAAGCGGCGAACGTGCCGATTGTTGTCGGATTCGGTATTTCCAACCGCGAGCAGGTTGAGCGGTTCGAGAAGCTTTGCGACGGTGTTGTGGTGGGGAGTGCGATTGTACGCACGATTGAAAGCGCGCTGCACCATTTCCAACAAGATGCTGCTCATCCTGAAGGGTTGCAGCAAATTGGCGGCTTTGTAGGCCAGCTAAAAGGCAGATAATAAAATCCCTCTAGACACTGGTCTAGAGGGATTTTCTAAAATTACCTATTTACTGTTAAGCGTTAAAGCAGTACACTATTATGTGTTGATCATTGAGACTTTTGTCTGCAATGAGTGGCTAAAGCAATATTCCTTCTACATAAAAAGGAACCACATTTTACAACAGTACTAGTTTTGTGGGACAATTACAAAATTCGGACAACTAATTGATGAGGTGGCTACCAATGAAACCGAAACAAACGATTGTACATTTGCCGGTCTATCAACCGGGTAAACCTATTGAAGAAGTAAAAAGAGAGCTGGGATTAACGGAAGTGATTAAACTCGCATCCAACGAAAATCCATTTGGCTCGTCGCCTAAAGCAAAAGTGGCGATTGAAGCGGAAATCGCTAACATCAGCTTGTACCCTGACGGTGGGGCTGTACAGCTGACAGAAGCAGTGGCTGAGTATCTTGGCGTTGCGACGAATCAACTCATTTTCGGTGCAGGTTCTGATGAGGTTATCCTCATGCTGGCACGCGCTTTCCTCGTACAAGGCGATGAAACGGTGATGGCTTCTCATACCTTCCCGCAATATAAGCACAATTGTGAGATTGAGGGAGCTGTATCCATCGAGATCCCATTGAAAGACGGCACTCATGACCTGGACGGCATGATGGCTGCAATTACAGAACGTACGAAAATCGTCTGGATCTGTAATCCGAACAATCCGACAGGCACGATGAATACCGATGCGGAAATTAAAGCCTTTTTAGCCAAAGTTCCTGAGCATGTATTGGTCGTTCTGGATGAAGCTTACTGTGAGTACAATACGACGGGAGAATTCCCGGATAGCATTGAGCTGATTGGTCAATACCGCAATGTCATCGCACTGCGTACTTTTTCGAAAATATACGGTTTAGCTTCCTTACGTATCGGTTATGGCATTGGGCACCCCGATGTGATCCGATCCATTAATCAAGTTCGTGAGCCTTTCAACACGACCAGATTTGCCCAAGCTGCTGCTTTAGCTGCGATTAAAGATCAAGACTTCATCGCAAGCTGCCGCGAAGCGAATACAGCAGGTTTGAATTATTTAACGGAGCAGTTTAACGAAATGGGGTTAAAGGCTTTCCCTGCACACGGTAACTTCGTTATGGTTAATGTCGGACGCCCAGCGGCAGAAGTATTTAATGGTTTGCTGCGTAGAGGCATTATTGTCCGTGGCGGACATATGCTTGGCTTCCCGACATCCATCCGCGTTACCATCGGCTCACGTGAACAAAATGAGAAATTCATTGCAGCTTTGCAGCAAGTGCTGGCTGAGGTTGCTGTTCAAGCCTAATACAAATTAAAGGTTGATCTCTAATGACGAAAATTGCGATATTTGGTGTAGGGCTTATCGGCGGTTCACTGGCCTTATGTTACAAAGGAAAACTGGGTTTTACCGTTGTCGGCCATTCTCCGAATCCGAAATCCGTTGAGAAACTGCTCAAACGAAACGTGGTTGATGCTGCAACAACGAATATGGCTGAGGCTGTAGACGGGGCTGACTACATTTTTCTATGCGTGCCGGTTGGGATGTTAGAAGAGTATGTTCAGCAGTTGATGAAACTTCCGCTCAAGAAAGGCTGTATTATCACGGATGTGGGGAGCACGAAAGCAACCATTACGGAAAGCGCAGAAACTATGGTAAAAGATGGCGTTTTCTTTATCGGCGGTCATCCGATGGCAGGCTCCGAACGTCACGGCGTTGAGGCAGCGTCTTCGCATCTTTTTGAAAATGCCTTTTATGTGTTGACCCCGGCAGAGGGGACACCGCAGGCAGAGGTTGACCGCTTAACCGAGCTGCTCAAGACGACGAAAGCACAAATCGTGCAGGTCGGAGCACGGGAACATGACGATATCGTTGGTGCGATCAGCCACCTGCCGCACATTATTGCGGTTGCGCTGGTTAACCAAGTCAGAGGATATAACGAAACCAATCCGTTATATCAGAATCTGGCTGCGGGGGGCTTCAGAGACATCACGCGCATTGCCTCAAGCGAGCCGATGATCTGGCGGGATATTTTAGTGAACAATCGGCAGGTGCTGCTCAAACTGCTTGCGGATTGGAATCTTGAGATTTCTCGGTTCATTGAGCTCATTGAGAATAGTGATGGCGAGGGAATTGTTGAACAATTCCGCATTGCCGGTGAATTCAGAAGCCAACTGCCGGAGCGCAGAAAAGGCATGATCACTTCATTGTTTGATATTTATGTCGATATTCCGGATCACCCCGGCATTATTGGTCAAATTACAACATTATTAGGTAATGCTAGAATCAATTTGAGCAATATCCAAATTATTGAGAGTCGCGAAGATGTGCCTGGTATTTTGCGTTTGTCCTTCCGCAATCAGGAAGATGCAGATCGCGCCTCAGAGCTGCTGAGCGGGCCATATGCGGTTCATGTATAACTGAAATTGTACACACAAATAAGCTGATTTCTCCTCTTGAAGAACGTCCCAAAAGAGAAGAAGTCAGCTTATTTTTTATTATATTGAAACCGATTCTCAAATAAAAAACTTCGTGCTATAATGACATCGTTCATATTAATATTACAAACTTCTAAGTGTGGGGCGAACGAGATGAAGCTGTGGATGATGGTAAAAAGCACGTTAATTGTTATTGTTATTTTTGTTAATTTTTTCCCCTCATTTGTAAGTGCGAACAATGTCATCTACTCGAAGGAAGTTGCTGTTCTTGTGTATCATCACATCGATGATCAGGTTGAGGGCTCTGTGACCATTTCAACCAAATTGTTTGAGCGGCAGCTAGGTGCATTACAGCGTCAAGGGTACAATTTTATCACGATGGATCAGTTTAAGAGCTTTATGAAAGATGGGGCGAAAATACCAGATAATGCAGTTTTAATCACTTTTGATGACGGGTATGAAAGTTTTTATACGAATGCGTATCCGATTCTCAAAAAAATGCGTATACCAGCCGTGAATTTTGTGATTACCAAAGATTTGGATAACCCGACAGCGACGTTGCTGCCATCCTTGTCCAGGGATCAAATTCGGAAAATGAGAAAGGAATTCTCGAGTATTGATTTTCAGCTTCATTCGGATCAATTACACGCTATGAAAGATGGCAAGCCGATGCTGAATAACAGAATGACAACGAATGGCATAACCGAAACCCAGGAAGATCTTAAACAAAGGGTTATTTCGGATACGACAACATGTATGGCAAAGCTTCGGGAGTTGGATGCCGCTAAATCTATCGATTCCTATGCTTACCCATTTGGCAGCTATGATGATTTCACCATTTCCTATCTGAACGAAGTCGGAGTCAAATATGCGTTCACGACCAAAGCAGGATTAACTTCCAAACAAACGGATCCGATGCAGATCCCGCGAATTAATGCAGGCAGCCCATATATTCGGCCTCATTCCATTAATAATTTAATTAATCAATCCATAAGGCATCAACTGAAATAGAGCATTTCTTTATGCAAAAAAGGCTAGGTAAACGTTTTCAAAAAAGTATTGACAGAATGAAACCGTATACATATAATAAAAGTACAGTATGGTTTCTCTCCACTCCTATCCGATAATCGCACCATAAGTGCAGCCGCCAATTTGGCGGTTTTTTTTTGTTCATAAATACCATATTTTTCTGATATTCATATATAATGGATAGGGTGGGTTGTTGCTTTCAACAGACAAGCTTAGAATGTGAAATTTTTTCAACAAATTGTCGAATGAAGCAGGAATTTCGCAATTCATCGAGAAGAATTTAATAGGTCATAATTTACATATTGATCCTTTCACATTTATTTTACAAATGAACGCAACTTTTCACTCTAATTGCAGTACAACATGTATGAGCAGTTGGAGTGGTACCCGGGAACCGTTAGGAGGGTCGCCACGTAATGACCGATTCCCAGTTGATCAGAGAAATCAAGGATGGAAATGTTCAGCTTTATAACGAGCTTATGCGTCGTTACGAGCGTAAAATCCTTGCATTCATCTTTCATATGCTCAAAAGTACACAAATGGAAGCTATTGCTGAAGATTTGTGTAATGAAACGTTTTATAAAGCGTACCGCAGTTTGCACTCTTTTCGAGAAGTTGAAGCCTCCTTTTCTACCTGGTTGTATACAATTGCCCGGAATACAGTATTGAGTGAGCTGCGCAAAAATAAAAGTGTGCAAGTCTCGTTAGAGCAAAGCGGGTTGACGCCCCATGCATCGTTTGATGCCATGCCGGAGCAAGCCATGCTGCGAAACGAGAAAGTATCGATGGTTCGAGATGCGATTAACAGTTTGCCAGAGAAACAACGATCTGCTTTGATCTTAAGAGAGTATGATCAGATGGATTATCAGGAGATCGCCAACATTTTAGGTCAAACCGTAAGCTCGGTGAAGTCTCTTTTATTCAGGGCCAGAGCATCCGTCAAGCTACAGTTGGACCCTTACTTCAGTGAACCGATATTCGAAGAATCGAAGGGATGAAACAGCGATGAAGTGTAGTGAGATCCAGGAATTATTTGGGGTTTATTGGGACTTGCCGAATGATGACCTGCGACGTACCGCGGTGGATGAGCATATTGCAACATGCGCCGAATGTGCGGAAGAATTTCAGATTTGGGAAGAAAGCACGATCCTCATACGTACTGCTGCAATCGAGAGCGAGCTTCCTGATTATGAACCGATGGTCTCAGGCAAGGTCATGAGTCGAATTTATGAGGATGAATCATGGCGTATTCCGGTTTCCGAGCGCATGTATACGATCTCTTACAAGCTTCGCCGCAACCTTACGGCTGTCATTGCTTTTTGTTTAGCGTTATTCGTTTTCAGCTTTTTATTCGCTGTTGTCTATGACGGTACGCCCAAGTCGTCGATAGCTGCGGCCGACAATACGCTATTTGATTTGCAAGCGCCGCAAGCTATGAAGTCGACGGGCTCAGAGACGATGAATGGCCATAAGATGGTAGATGCCGTAGCAAGCCTTAACCCTAGCTTTATGGAGCCGTTGCGATTCCATGTAGGGCCGATTCATTCATATCCGCATTATTTGCTTGTTGTATCCATTTTGGGTCTAATTGCAACAATCATCATCATGAACTGGTTATCGCGAACAAAAGCCTAGTGCTCCGGAAGGGGCATTTTTCATTTTATTGACTGATGGAGGAATTGGTAATGACAACGATTGGATTTATCCGGCACGGAAGTACAGAATGGAATCGCTTAGGAAAGCTGCAAGGGCAACTGGACACGGATTTAACCGATGAAGGAAGAGAGCAGGCCAGGCTGCTTGGAATCCGATTAGCCAGCGAATCTTGGGACGGGATCATCTCCAGTGATCTAAAACGAGCTAAGGAAACGGCCCAAATCGTGTCTCAGCTATCGGGAATTCCGATTATCGGAACGGATAGCCGGCTCCGGGAGCGGAGATATGGTCAGGTCGAAGGAACTACTGCAGCGGAAAGAGAAGAACGTTGGGGGCCAGAATGGAAGCTGCAGGACTTAGGGCAGGAGTCGGATGATGACCTCTGGAAACGTTGGTCCGAACTCGAAAACGAACTGCTTGCAGCCTATCCGAAGCAGAAGATATTATTGGTTTCTCACGGCGGATTCATTGTGCAGGTGCTCAGAGTATTACGCATGGATAGCGAGCAATTCTTGCAAAATACGTCTCTAACCATCCTGCTGCGCCAGGAAAAAGGATGGGAGTTACAACTGTACAATTGTTTATCTCATCTCGAAATCGTACACGAATAATTAGGAGATAAGAAGCATGACTCTGCTATAGAGTCATGCTTTTTTTTGTGTGGCTTGGAATATTTTCGGGAAAAATCCCCATAATGGTTACTAGAAACCACGGAGCTGAAAGCTTCGCCAAATGGGGGATGTAGATGGAAATGAACCTAGCGGACATGCTCAGCTACGCCGATATCCACGAGCTAGGCCGAATCGCTAACACCTATGAGTGCGAGTGCAATGGCCATTCAAAAAACGAGTTGATTCAGTCGATTTTGAGTACAGCCCTGCGCAGAGAGATTTTCGAGAAGCATATTCAAAGCTTGAATTTGGAGGACATCCGATTTTTGAATTCTCTCCTTTTCGATCCTCGCAACGCATTCAGTATTGAAGAACTGATCGCTAGAGTTCAACAGTCACGGTTTCAGAAAGATGAATCCGTTGAATGGAATCCCCGCGACATGGTCATTAAATTTAAGAAACTCGGCTGGTTGTTTAATGGGTATTCCCAACAAACCAAATTTTTGTTTCATGTGCCAAATGATTTGAAACGGAAATTTAGCGATGTGCTTACGGGACAGTTCAAACAGAGCTTGAAACAAACTCCTGAGCCTAATGTTTATCGAGACGAGCAGTTACTCATTATTGAGGATATCTTTCATTTTTTGACGTTCCTTTCTCAGGTGCAGGAATTGCCTTTGACAGTTGAAGGATCCATGTACAAGAGGCAGCTTCAGCAAATATTGGATCGCATGTCTGTACAGGAGGAAATGGTGTCCAAAGGAGCTTGGCGCTTCGGATACGGACGCATGTTTAAAGACTATCCGAACCGATTCTCATTCATCTATGATTACTGCTATTATCGGCAGCTAATCAATGAGCAAGGCCAAGTGCTCAGTTTGACGGAGGAAGGAAAATCACGTTTGCTGGAAGGGAAAAAAGAGAATCTGGCGGATGTGTATAAGTTCTGGCTCAGGCTCTATAAGAACCCTATTCCCAATGTACAAAGTCTCGCGGGATGGGTTGACCGCCTAAGCGGCCAGTGGGTCACTTTAGCCTCTTTAAGCGAAGTGTTATGTAAATTGGTCAAGCCCTTTTATTATGACAGTTCGGAATCCATCGTAGAACAGCGTATTTTACAAATGATGATGCATCTTGGGCTTATACGTATAGGAGAAGATCTGGAGAACGGCATAGTCGTGCAAGCGACGAAGATGGGCTCGAAAGTGATTCAAGGTACTTTTGTTGCGGAAGAAGACAAGGTTGTCCTTTTTCTGGACCAAGAGAGCGCAAGGTTCAAAGGGGATATTAAGTAGTAGGTAAAGACACATTCCTAATCAATCGGGCTTTTGAACGAAGCGCGAATGTATGGACTGAATATGATAAAAGTAGGAGCACACAGGGGTTGGCAGACACCTAGGAACGGATTTTCATGTTTTTGCGAAAAAGAAGCTCCTGACAAACCGCGTACACATTTGGAGGTAGGTCTCATGGGAAAAATGAATGTATCTAACAACGCGCTGCTGGCACTTTTCGCGGAAATGGTTTGGGATGACGCCATTCGCAAATATAAAGAACAAAATCTCTACAAAGAGATTGATCTTGCATTAGCAAAAGGGGATCAACCGACATTCCTTGCTCTTACATCTGAGCTTAAAATGCTGCAATCTTCAGGATAATGATCGTGGTGGCCAGCCACAATAGGGACAAAAGACATGTGAAACCTTTTCACATGTCTTTTTTTGCAGGAAAGGTGATAAAAAAGAACTATTTTGTTACTCCATACGTCGATTAGTTAGACTATATTGCGACGCAAAAGGAGAATACAAATGAGAAAGCTCTTGAAAACCATGCGGAAACGGAAAGTTTTATCATCGTTTCTTCTATTTACTTTACTCGTTGTCGGGGCAGCATCCGGCTACGCCGCTTTTCTGATGAATAAATGGAACCATGCCTTGGATCAAATAGCCGCTCCTATCGCGCCTGCTTCAAATGAAATCGACACAAGCGGTTATCCTGCATCGCAGACGTCCCAAACATCCGGTGCGACAGAGAAGGAAGAGAAATCGCTTACTCTGCTATTAACGGCAGTTGACGAGCGGTCAGGTAGCGAAGGATCGTTAAATACGGATGTCATGATGCTTTTTCGTATAGATCCGGTAACGCATCAAGGTACAGTAGTATCGATTCCTAGAGACCTTGAGGTATCAGCAGAAAAGTCCGGTTTAGAAACCTCGCATAAAGCTAATTATTTCTATGCTTATAACTATAATAAAAACAAAGAAACAGCTCTTGATGAGACAAAGCAGTTGTTCAGCAAGATTTATCAAGTTCCGATCGATCACATGGCTGTTATTAATTTTGATGGGTTTCGCAAGCTTATCGATCAGTTAGGCGGTATGACGGTTGATGTCGATATGGATATGAAATACCAAGATGAGAGTGACGGAACAAATATTAACTTGAAAAAAGGCACGCAGCGCTTAAATGGCAAACAAGTGCTTGATTATATTCGCTACCGCAAATCGAATATGGGTACAGCGGAATCGTCGGATTTGGAGCGAAACCAGAGAGAGCAATTTGTGCTTAATGAATTACTTGATAAATTAACTTCAATTAATGGAGTAACCGCGTGGGGGAAAGTGCTTGATATTATGGGAAGTTCCATTAAAACAGACATCCCGGCGGACGAACTTCGCACATTAACCAAATCGTACCGTGAGTATAAGCCGGCTAATGTCCAGTACATTCACCTGGACGGGACATGGGAGAGTCCTTACTTGGTCGTGAAACAGCAGGATTTGGAGGAAGCGCTGGAAGCGTTGCGCGGACAAACGGACAGTTTAAATAATAGTTCATTCGACAGCTCGATCGACAGTTCAATTGACAGCCATTTGCAGACAGATTAAAGTGTACAAGAAGCGATGGCTATTGCTACATAGCAAACGCATTTTTGGTAAAAGATAGAGGGGGAAGCACGGTTGAAGTTTAATGAGATTTCTGCGCAAGAATGGTACGATTTAAAACCATACTTGGACACATGTTTGCTGCCAGTAACGGGGTTGACCGGATTCGAAGACCCCGCACAAGTAACTTTGGCGTTGGAACAGCTCCGAGATGCACTGGAAACCATCGAAATTCCATACAAAGGTAGGGTAGTAACGTACCCGGCGCTTCATTATATGACGGCGGTGAGCATGAGGGACCAGCTAGAAGCCCTTTCTCTTCATTTAAAAAGGATGGGATTCCGCTACGTCATCGTACTGACCATACATACGGAAGCTGCAAGCTGGAAGGCAGATCAAACCGATTTGTTGATCGCTGTCGACATGGAGCAGTGGGAGAGCAAAGCCGAACAGATCAAAGCAAGTATTTCTAAGCAAGTTCAGCACTTATGGCAGCATAGTGATTAACTTTAGCTGGTAAGTGTATTATTGGAAAAAAAAATGCACAGGATAAGGGAAGTAATGGCGTACATTGGCTGCCAAAAAGTTGTGACAATTTCGTTAAAATTTGTCCAAACGCCAAGTTTTCAATGGCTCAAAAGGAGTTCTGGATTCTTGACGACCTAGTAGTCGTAGGATATTATTAGTAATGTCCTAGTTATGTAGTGTAATGTCGAACGACACGTGATAGAGGTAACTGACGTCCGAGAGGGTTGGACATCGGCCAATGTAGGAGGGTAGACCTGAGAATGAGTGATCATAACAATCACAATGAAGAACAGCATGGGAAGAAACCCGGGACTAAACGCGAAATGTCTCGTCGACAATTTCTATCCTACACCCTGGGTGGCGCTGGAGGATTCATGGGGGCCGGCATCATTATTCCGATGATTCGGTTTGCGGTAGATCCTGTGCTTCAGAAGAAGTCAGAATCAGATTGGGTTAAAGTTGTCGAAGAAAGTAAAATTACAAATGTTCCACAATCGTTTACGTTCCAAGTTCATCAAGTGGATGGCTGGTACGAAAGTGACGCTGAATTGGTTGCGTGGATTTCCAAAGACAGCAGCGGCAAGCTCTTTGCATTGAATCCTACTTGTAAGCACCTTGGATGTACGGTCAACTGGAATGATAACCCGGCTTACAAAGATCAGTATTTCTGTCCTTGTCATGGTGCTCACTACACGCAAGATGGTAAAAACCTTGCTGTCGCACCTAAACCATTGGATGAATACACAACCAAAGTTGAGAACGGGTTCGTTTATGTGGGACAACTGCATGCTAACACAAGAGTATAAGGAGGCGTCACAATCAGATGTTTAAAAACGTATACAACTGGATTGACGAACGTCTTGATATTACGCCTATGTGGAGGGATGTAGCAGATCATGAGGTTCCAGAACACGTAAACCCTGCTCATCATTTTTCCGCTTTCGTGTATTGCTTCGGCGGATTGACGTTTTTCATTACAGTCATTCAAATCTTATCAGGTATGTTCTTAACGATGTATTACACACCTGATATCATCAATGCTTATGCAAGCGTTGACTACTTACAACATAAAGTAGCTTTCGGTGTTATCGTCAGAGGTATGCACCACTGGGGAGCTAGTTTAGTTATCGTAATGATGTTCTTACATACCCTGCGCGTGTTCTTCACAGGTTCTTACAAAGCACCACGTGAAATGAACTGGGTAGTAGGCATGCTCATTTTCTTCGTTATGTTAGGTCTAGGTTTTACGGGATACCTGCTTCCATGGGATAACAAAGCATACTTTGCTACACAAGTAGGTATGAAAATTGCAGCGTCCGTACCTTTAGCGGGTCCGTACATTGAAACGTTGCTGCAAGGCGGAAGCATCGTTGGTGCGCAAACACTAACTCGTTTCTTTGCCATTCACGTGTTCTTCCTGCCTGGCGTTCTGCTCGCTTTGCTTGCTGGACACTTCTTCATGATTCGCAAACAAGGTATTTCCGGACCGCTATAAATTAGGGAGGGGCGAATAGCGTGGCGCATGGTCATAAGTCAGACGAGAAAATCGTTTACGTTGGGGATTCCCGCGTAATTAAGAAAACACAAGAACAAAGATTAATCCCTCGCGATTACTCTGCGTATCCGGGAAAATCGGAAGCCTTCATTCCAAACTTCTTGTTAAAAGAGTGGATGGTAGGGGTCGTTGTACTAGTCGGTATGCTAGTGTTAGTCATGTCCGATCCGGCTCCGCTAGGTTATCCTGCGGATCCTAAGAATACAGCGTTTATTCCGATGCCTGACTGGTACTTCTTGTTCATGTATCAATTGTTGAAATACCCGTATACATCCGGGGATTACGTAGTACTTGGAGCGGTTGTTGTTCCTGGTTTGCTGTTCGGTGGCTTGATGCTGGCTCCTTTCTTGGATACAGGCAAAGAGCGTCGCTTCTACAGAAGACCAATTGCTTCAAGCTTGATGATTTTATCTCTAATCGCTTGTACATACCTGACGTACACATCTTGGGATCACTACCAATTTGAGTTGAAAGAGAAAAACATCATTCCTGAGCACATCAAGCGTGAAGAAGAATTGCACGCTAACAAAGGCGCAGCTGCTGGCGGCGGCGCGGCGAAGGATACGAAGAAAGCTCCTGCTATCGTAGCAGCAGATGATCCGGGTGCTGAAATCTACAAAAAAGCAACTTGCTTGTCCTGTCATGGTGCTGGACTTAAAGGGATGCCGGCTTCTGGCGTACCTGCGCTCCTTGGCGTAGGTGACAAACATCCGCAAGATGAGATTTTGAACATTATCAAAAACGGTAAGGGTAACATGGGTAAACAATACCAAGCGAACATTGATAAAG
The DNA here is from genome assembly GCF_004000765.1 of Paenibacillus chondroitinus NBRC 15376. GTDB lineage: Bacteria > Bacillota > Bacilli > Paenibacillales > NBRC-103111 > Paenibacillus_E > Paenibacillus_E chondroitinus. Next base: position 128,659 of record NZ_BILW01000004.1, read on the forward strand.
GTTTAACAGATGCCGATATCACGAAACTTGCTGAGTGGTTATCCAAACAAAAAGCCCAATAAAATAGGGAAACCTGATCGCGAAAGCGGTCAGGTTTTTTTAAATCACCGGAGGAGGAGCTTACTTGCATCAAGGCATGTCCATTTCATATTTTTGGAGTAAGGATTTTTTGTTAAGCAAAACGATGCTGTGGCTGTTTTTCATTACTAATCTGCTTGGAACTGTGTATGGTTATGAGTGGTATTGGCTTCAAATGGTGGACACCATAGCCGAAAAACCGCTCTGGTACGTCTATTTTGTACCAGATAGCCCAACGGCCAGTTTATTCTTTACTTTGTCGGTTGGCTACTTACTAATAGACCGCTCACGGGGCAGCCAGGCGGGGAAAGTGTATAAAGCCATTAGAGGCTTTGTGGAAGCCTTTGCTCTTATTACTTCATTTAAATATGGCGTATGGGCCGTTACCATGATTTGGGCAGGCGCTTGGCTGGATGTTCCTGTTGGCTGGGATGGCTGGATGCTTACGTGTTCGCATTTGGCAATGGCAGTGGAAGCGTTATTGTTTGTTCGATGGTATACTTACCGAATACCGGCTATCCTGCTTGTTGCCTGCTGGACACTGTGGAACGACTTCATGGATTATGAACGAGGGGTATTCCCCAGATTGCCTGAAGTGCTTGTAAACAACTACTATAGAACGATAGAAGGATTTACAATCTCCTTAAGTATTATAGGTATTTCGATAGCATTCATCTGTTTGGGTTTACGTCAGAAGAAACAACGATAATTACATAACCGATGGTCTAAATTGGGACGAACCTCCATATGATGATGGTGAAGGAGGGGATGTCCCATGTTTATGTTTACCGGGGGAATTAAACGGCTGACGGCCACGCTTTTGATGGCAGCAGTCGTAAGTATAAGCTCTGCATGCGCAGCCAGCACCAGCACGATAGGACAAGCTGCTAAACCCGTAGATCCGGAACAATTGAAGCGGGTTGAGTTCTTGAATCAAATTGCTGATGAAATGTACAAGCAAACGATGGACGGCCAAGTGCTTGAGGCCCGGAATAAGCTGATGCAAATGTCAGATCAAATTCCAAAGATACAATTTGAAGGAATAACCTCCGTAGAAGGGCTTAATGCGCTTACCGAAACAATTACACAGGCCAAGAGAGTCTATAGCGCCGCGAGTTACTCACCGGAAGAAGCTCAAATGGCTGTAGCCAAAATTCGGCTTGCAACGGATGCCCTAACCCATAAAAATCAGCCTATGTGGCTGCAATATTATAAAGTACTGCAAAATGACACGGCTGCATTAACACAAGCTGTCAAAGCTGGCAAACAGCAAGAGAGCATTGCGGATTTCGGTAAGCTTTCTCAGCATATTGCCATTATTCATCCATCATTACTGATTAGCAGAGATGCTTCCTCTGTCGAGAAGCTTGACTCTGTCATTGTGTTTTTAAGGAAAAACATTAACAGCCAACCGATGATTGGCCGTCAAGTGGAAACAGGACTGGACCATTTGGGCCAAGTGCTGGACGAATTATTTTTGAAAAACAAAGATGCCATAGCTTTTGTCCCTATCACGGATCCTAAACATCCGATCATCTGGTCTGCTGGGATTGGACTGATCATCATCAGCGTTTTATCTTTCGTGGGGTGGCGAATGTACCAATCCGGTCGGCACATCGTTCCAATCAAACATTCGAGAGAGCGGGAACAGGAATTTGGCGATTAACATAAAAGGTTGAGCAGATAGCCAAATCTGCTCAACCTTTTTATTGTGCTTTAAAGCCCTCGCCTATTACGTCATGGACTTCCCCAATGATGATAAAAGCGCGAGCATCGATGGATTGGATGAGCTCGCGAAGACGTCTTGTTTCATGGCGATATACGACGCAATACAATACTTCTTTGTTGTTACCCGAATATGCGCCCCTGGCAGGGAACAAAGTTACGCCTCTGTCTAATTCCTTCGTAATTGCTTCAGATAACGGCACGGCTTGATCGCTTATGATCGTAAAAGCCTTGGCAGCATGAGCGCCTTCGGAAATGTAATCAATGAGGCGAGATGTAACAAAGACGGCTACGAGTGAGTAGAGGACTTTTTCCTTCGGCAAATAGAGAAAGGAAGATCCAATGACGATAACGTCAATAATTAAAATGACTTGCCCGACGCTCCAACCCCTCTTCTTATTTCCGATACGTGCCAGGATGTCTGAGCCGCCTGTCGTGCCGCCGAACCGGAAGACTAAGCCAAGTCCGGTGCCTAGTGTAAGCCCGGCATATAATGTAGCCAGAAAGTAATCCTGGGTGGTATGAAATGGGATTATCCAATTGTTATGTATGAGCTGTTCCATCACCCAGAGGAAAAACGATAAGGATACTACGCCATAAATCGTGTACAGCATCGGGCCTTTTCCGAAAACACGCCACCCGAGATAAAATAAGGGGATATTACATAATAAGGTTGATATGGATGGAGGAACGTTAAACACATATTTCAGCAGCAGAGCTACACCCGTAACGCCGCCTTCCATGAGCTCATTTGAAATAACAAAGTAATGTAAACCAAATGCATAAATTGCGGTGCCAATCGTAATGGCAAGTACATTTGTAAACTGATCGGATAATCTTTCCTTGAAAATCATTTCGTTTCCTCCAAACCTCATACTTCGGTTCTGTCAAAAAAATTTGTCAACTTTTCTTGTTTAGTTTAACATAGTAATGATATCTTGGTGAAGAAGAAGGAAAGAAGGGTGAACATGTCGGAACGCACGCTGAAAGATATACAGAAAGAAGTCGATACTTATATTTCCCAGTTCAAGGAAGGATATTTCAGTCCTCTAGCTATGCTCGCAAGAATGTCCGAAGAAGTGGGAGAGTTAGCCCGCGAAGTGAACCATACTTACGGTGAGAAACCGAAAAAAAGCACGGAAGCGGACAACTCCATTGAGTTGGAACTCGGCGATATTATGTTTATTACGATCTGTTTCGCGAACTCACTGGGGATTGATTTGACGGAAGCGCATGATAAAATCATGCATAAGTTCAATACGAGAGATGCGGGTAGATGGACTAAAATTAACACCGAAATTACATAAGCTTCATAAACTATACCATCCCCTCTGAAGGGAGACTCTCTTTCGATAAGGAGGATGGGCAGATGAATGGAGAAGATCAAATACAGAAAGCGTACGAATCTATACTTTCACAAGACTTCGAAAAAGCCATCGAATGGTTTGAAAAAGCGATAATCGCAGAACCCGACAATGCTGCCTATCACTACAAACTATCGATAACTTATGGAAGAAGCAATAAGCTGAGCAATGCCATTGAACACGCGTCAATAGCTACTCAGTTGGAACAAGATAATCAAGTGTACCGTTATCATTTGCAAGTGCTGCATGCCAGAGAATTAGTCGATAAAGCTCGCAGGCAGTTAAGCACAGAATCTGAACATGCGGAACGAGCGATTTTCTTGCTGAAGGAAGCGATTGTGCTCGATCCCTTGACGATTGAAGCTTATCTAATACTTGGGGAAGCCTTCGCTTTCCGAAATGATTACGGGAGAGCTTATCAAACGGTCATGGAAGCCGTTCGACTGGAGCCGAATCACGAACTAGCTAAGCAGCAGGCTGCTCGCTACCAGCAAAAGATGAAAAATAGAGTCTGAAACATACACAAAGGAGAAACATCGTCATGGATCGTAAAATTCGAGTAGCTGTCATTGGGGCAAGTGGAAGAATGGGGAGAGAGGTCGTTAAGACCGTGCTCACGGAGTCCGATATGGAATTAGTGGCGGGGGTAGACCGCTCCTCAGGCCCAATTGATCTTGGAAGAATGGTAGGATTTGAAGAATGCGGCGTCAAAATGAGCAACGATTTGGAGCTTGCGCTAACCGAATCCAAACCGGATGTATTAGTTGATTTTACGGGTCCGCACACGGCCTTTTCGCATACCAGTTTAGCGATTCAGTTGGGGATTCGTCCCGTAATGGGGACTACCGGTTTTACTCCGCAGGATATTGCTGAGTTGGACAAGCAGTGTCAGGATAAAGGAATCGGTGGAATTATTGCTCCTAACTTTTCCATTGGAGCGATTCTGATGATGAAATTTGCTGCGCAAGCGTCGAAATACTTTCCTCACTTGGAAATTATCGAGTATCACGGTGACCAGAAGCTGGACGCGCCTTCAGGAACTTCCGTGAAAACCGCTGAACTGATCTCTGAAGTAAGAGAAGAGATCCGACAGGGGAATCCGAAAGAAGAAGAAACGATTGAAGGTTCGCGCGGCGGGTATTACAATGGGTTTAGAATACATAGCGTACGTCTGCCGGGTATTTTTGCTCAACAGGAAGTCATTATGGCTGAACAAGGGCAGGCACTTAAGATTAGACATGACTCTTATGACCGTGCTGCCTACATGCCGGGAGTAGCGATTGCTGTTCGCAAAGTAATGACATATAGCGGTATGATTTATGGATTCGAACATTTTATAGATTAAGAAAGACCTAGGGGAGTGGAAGTCAGAATGTTAAATATCGCGCTAATCGCTCACGACCGTAAAAAAGATGAGATGGTCAATTTCGTTACGGCGTATGAACATGTCTTTGTAGGTCATAACTTATATGGAACAGGCACGACAGGACAGAGAATCATGGATAATACTAAACTCAATGTCCATCGCTTTATGTCGGGTCCACTTGGCGGTGACCAACAAATCGGTGCTTTGGTTGCTCAAAATGAAATGGATTTAATCATCTTTTTACGTGATCCGTTAATGGCGCAGCCGCATGAGCCGGATATCATTGCTTTATTGCGTTTATGCGATGTTCAAGGAATCCCATGCGCCACCAATATTGCCACGGCGGAAATTCTCGTTAAAGCGCTGGATCGCGGGGATTTTGCCTGGAGAGAACTCGTACATAAATATAAACCGGGTCTTGAATAAGATGAGTGAACAATTAGATATTCTTATTTTTGGCGCACATGCAGACGATGCCGAGATTGGAATGGCCGGGACGATTGCGAAGCATACCTCACTCGGCTACCGGGTGGGTATTTGTGATCTAACCTACGCAGAGATGTCCTCCAATGGGACGGTCGAGACGAGGAAAGAAGAAGCGGAGCAAGCGGCACAACAGCTAGGATTGACCGTGCGAACGAATCTGGGATTACCGGATCGTGGCTTGTTCGTGACTCCCGATCATATCGAACGTATTACGGCGGAAATTCGAAAATACAAACCTAGAATCGTCTTCGCTCCTTATTGGCAGGATCGCCATCCCGATCATATTGCTTGCTCGGCGCTTGTTCAAGAAGCTGTCTTTAATGCCAAACTGCGCAAATATTTGCCGGAGTCTGATCCAGTCCATGTGGAGAACATGTATTTTTATTTTATAAATGATGTGTATGAAGCTGATTTTATTGTCAATGTAACCGACTATTATGAGACCAAAAAAGCTGCGCTGAGCGCTTATCGTTCGCAGTTTACAACGGGGCAAGGTACCGTAGCGACACCGCTGAATCAAGGTTATGTAGAACGTGTCGTGGCCCGTGACCATTTATTGGGACAAAAACGGATGCTGCAGTATGCAGAGGGTTTTGTTTCTAAACTGCCTATGGTGGTAGATCGATTCGATTGATCTGGAAAAGAGGTGCAAAATGAGCGATAAACTTAAAAGCGATAAACTTAAAATTGGAATTACGTGTTATCCGACGTTAGGCGGTTCAGGCGTTGTAGCAACAGAACTCGGCAAGCTGCTTGCCGAAAAAGGGCATGAGGTTCATTTTATTACGCACAGCATGCCGTTTCGCCTGGGTAAATTCCATAAAAATATATTTTATCATGAAGTGGAAGTCAGTCAGTATTATGTATTCCGCTACCCGCCTTATGATCTTTCCCTTGCAAGCAAACTTGCCCAAGTGGCCAAGATGGAAGAGCTTGACCTGCTTCATGTTCACTACGCCATTCCTCATGCGGTATGTGCACTGCTTGCCAAACAAATGGTTGGCAGCAAGCTGAAGGTCGTCACTACCCTTCACGGAACGGATATCACTGTGCTTGGCCAAGATCAATCCATTTCAGATTTAATTCAATATGCGATTAATGAGAGCGATGCGGTTACGGCAGTATCGAAGGATTTAATTAAGGAAACTAGGGAATTACTGGATATTGAACGTGATATCGATTTGACCTATAACTTTGTTGATAAAAGGGTGTATTACCCAAGAGACGTTACGAAACTTCGTGGTGAGTTTGCCAGACCGGAAGAGAAGATCCTCATTCATATTTCCAATTTCAGACCGGTCAAACGCGTTCAGGATGTCGTGGATATCTTTGCGAATGTAAGCAAGAGAATTCCTTCAAGGCTTCTGTTTGTCGGAGAAGGTCCTGATTTGTCTAAAATGATTGCCAAGGTGAAGGAAATGGGTCTTAGCGATAAGGTCACGTTCTGTGGCAAGCAGGATGACGTATCACAGGTCATTTCTTTGGCTGATGTCATGCTCCTGCCTTCCGAGAAAGAAAGCTTCGGATTGGTCGCCCTGGAAGCTATGGCTTGCGGTGTACCAACCATAGGTTCGAATGCAGGAGGTATTCCAGAGCTGATTACTCATGGGGAAACCGGTTATCTAGCCGAGGTCGGCGATACGAATGCGATGGCGGATCATGTCGTGAACCTGCTTAGCAACCAAGTACTGTATGAGCAAGTAGTGCAAAATTGTTTGGACCGTGCCAGATACACGTTTTGTAATGATATCACCACACAGCAGTATGAAGAAATTTATTATCGCGTATTGGGAAGAGAACTTCCGGAATCTCACCGGATTACAGCCTCGTCCTGTCAATAAGAGGATGCAAGCTGGTTAGGAGTAACATGTTGGATGCTGGAAAAATTTTGGAGGAAGATCGTGGTGCGTCCTATGTGCTGGCTAAGCTTACGGAGGCAGGTTATGAAGCTTACCTCGTAGGCGGCTGCGTACGGGATGCCGTGCTTGATCGACCGATTAAAGATATTGATATCGCAACGTCAGCCTTGCCGGAGCAGGTGATTGCCTGCTTCCCGCGGACGGCGCCGACAGGGCTTCAGCACGGAACGGTCACTGTCATCCTGCAGCAGGGGACGTATGAAGTGACGACGTTCCGCCAGGAGGCGGAGTATGAGGGCTTTCGCCGCCCGGCTTCCGTCGCCTATATCTCCGACTTGACGGAGGATCTGAAGCGGCGCGATTTCACCATGAACGCGATGGCGATGGACCGCGGGGGCCTAGTGATCGATCCGTTTGCAGGGCAAAAAGATCTCGCTTTAGGCGTGCTCCGCTGCGTAGGCAAAGCGGAGGAACGTTTCGGCGAAGATGCGCTGCGCATGCTTCGCTGCATTCGTTTTGCCTCGACCTATGACCTGCGGGTCGAGGAGAGCACGTGGCAGGCGCTGCTTGCGCAAGCTCCGCTGCTGCGCCACATCGCCATGGAGCGCGTGCGCAGCGAGCTCCAGCGCATGATTGACGGCCCAGCCCCTGCGCGGGCGGTCCGGCTGCTCCTGGCGAGCCGCCTGACGGCGCATCTCAAAAAGCAGCTTCCGCTGCCTTTTGAGCGCTGGCTCGCCTGGGATGACGCGCTGGACGCGGTCAGCGCGCTGGAAGAGCAGCATGACCGCTGGTCCATGCTGCTGATGCTCTTGGAGGTGCCGGCGGACGTAGTCCGCACGGCCCTCCAGGAGCTGACCTTCTCCCGCGCCGACGGCGACGCGGTAGAGGCTGTGCTGGCCCTGCGCGAAGCAGTGGCCGTCTCACCTGCAGACCCTGCTCCGCTGGAGCGGGTCTGGAAGCTTGGCGCGGTGCGCCGCGGCGTAGCCGCCGCCCGCGCGCTGCTGCGGCTGCTGCGTGCGCTGCAGCCCATAGCCGATCAGCGCGGCGAGCTCGCGCTGTTTCTTGAAACCACCGCGCCGGAGCTGGTAAGCCGCGGGGAGGAGTGGCTGAGCGAGGTACCTTGCTTCAGCCTGAAGGAACTCGCCATATCCGGCAAGGATTTGGCGTCGGAGCTGGGCATGCAGCCGGGCCCTTGGATGGGCAAGCTGCTGCAGGACCTGCTGGAACGAACCGCGCTCGGGGAATTGCCGAACGAGCGAGAAATGCTTTTACAAGCCGCGCGTGCTGCAAAGTAGCAGTGCGCGTGGTTTTTTACTTTTGTTTTTCCAACTAGTCTTTAAATGGAGTGAAAAAGATGAATGAGCGGATTTTAGAACTGTTTCAAGAGACTCCGGAAGCTTATGTGTCTGGAGAGGAGATCAGCCGAAGATTAAATGTGAGCCGTACGGCGATTTGGAAGCATATCGAAGAGCTGCGGGCTGCCGGTTATGAATTTGAGGCAGCACCTCGCAAAGGATATCGGTTGGTGAGCAAACCGGATAAATGGCAGATAACCGAGCTGCTGCAAGGATTGAAGACGAAAGTGCTCGGGCAAAAAGTGCATGTGTACGGAGAAGTAGACTCCACTCAGACAATTGCGCACGCCCTGGTAGCTTCAGGAGCTTCTGAAGGCACGCTTGTGCTTGCCGAGGCACAAACAGCCGGGCGCGGCCGAATGGGGCGTGCGTGGCATTCTCCGGCAGGCAAAGGGATCTGGATGAGTCTGGTGCTGACGCCAAAGGTGCCAGTTTATTTCATGCCGCAGCTAACCTTGCTGAGCGCGGTCGCCCTCTGTCGGGCGATTCAGAAAGTATGCCGCGTGGACATTGGGATCAAATGGCCGAATGATTTGCTGATCAAGGGGAAGAAAGTCAGCGGTATTTTGCTGGAAAGCAGCGGCGAGGATGAGCGGCTGAAATATGTCATTGCCGGGATTGGGATCTCCGTGAATTTGAAAGTCGAAGACTATCCGGAGGAATTGCGTTCAATTGCAACTTCCTTGGCGATAGAATCTGGAACGGAAATCAAAAGAGAAACGTTGGTGCAAGCCTTTCTTCTAGAATTCGAAGATCTGTATGCTTTGTATTTGCAAGAAGGTTTCTCCCCGATCCGATTGCTTTGGGAAGCTTTGAGTGTCACGCTCAAGCGTCCTATCCGCACGCACACACCTATGGGTGTAATTGAGGGTATTGCAGACTCTTTGGATGACACTGGCGCGTTAACGGTGATTAAAGGGGACGGAGAAAGAATCAAAGTTTATTCCGGCGATATTGAACTGCGTTAGAAAAGTTAAGGTATCAATTGGAAGCTATATTTGGTATAATTGAGTAACGAGGCGGTATCCTTAAAGGAACTGCACTTGCTGCTATTCAAGCGTAGTAACATGTTCAACTCAGCCAAATAATGAGTAAACAAGAGGTTGGATTCTGCTCTGAGCCTACGGGACCGAGACAGAAGAATCATTGGATTCTTTCTGCATGCGATCCTTTTAGCTCTTAGCTAAAAGGTTTTTTTATTTTATATGAGGAAGCTGGGATACAAATGGAAAAGCGAAAGCCGCTAACAACAGCCAGAATGAGAAAAATGAAGCAAGACGGTATACCGATTACGATGGTAACCGCTTATGATTACCCGTCAGCTCGCTTGTCGGAAGAAGCCGGCGTTGACGTGATCCTCGTTGGAGATTCACTGGGAAATGTTGTGTTGGGGTATGATTCGACACTGCCTGTGACGCTCGATGACATGGTATATCATACACGTGCTGCCGTACGCGGGGCTTCGAACACGTTTATCGTAGCGGATATGCCATTCTTTACGTACCACGGAAGCTTGGATACTACCCTCAAAGGTGTCGCCCGCCTAATGCAAGAAGGTGGCGCGAAAGCGGTGAAGCTGGAAGGCGGAGCTGAGATCGCGGCAACGGTCAAAGCGATCACAGAGGCTGGGGTGCCTGTTGTCGGCCATCTTGGCTTAACCCCGCAGTCGGTTCATCAACTCGGCGGTTTCCGCGTACAAGGCCGCAGCTCCGAGCAAGCAGAGAAGCTGCTTAGCGATGCGAAAGCCATCGAGGAAGCGGGAGCTTTCGCGATTGTGCTGGAACTGGTTACCGATGAGCTGGCCGAATGGATTTCCAAACAGTTGTCGATCCCGACAATAGGCATTGGGTCAGGGGTTCACTGCGATGGGCAAGTTCTGGTCTACCATGATCTTTTGCAGTATGGTTCTGACAGTGCGCCCAGAAAGTTTGTAAAAGCTTATGCGAATATCGGGGAAACTATCCGTGAGGGCATTCGTGAGTATGTAAAAGAAGTGAAAGAGCGGACGTTCCCCTCACAGGAAAATACGTTCCACATGGATAATGATGTAGTTCAATATTTGTACGGCGATAAGGAGTAGTGAGCGGCCATGAAAGCGATCCAGACGATGGAAGTGATTCATTCGATTGCCGATTTGCGTTCCCGTATTCGGGAATACCGACGTAAGAATGATGGATCTGTAGGTTTTGTGCCTACGATGGGGTATTTACACGAGGGCCACGCCAGCTTGCTGCGCAAAGCGCGGTCACAGAGCGGGCTTGTTGTTCTAAGCATTTTCGTCAATCCGCTGCAATTTGGACCTGGGGAGGATTTTGAGCGATATCCGCGCAATACGGAGCGGGACCTCGAGGTGGCGGAGGCAGCCGGCGCTGATCTTGTTTTTATGCCCTCTGTGAGTGAAATGTATCCGACCCCGACACGGACGACGGTTGCCGTGTCAGGGCTTACCTCGAGGCTCTGCGGGGCTTCGAGGCCGGGGCACTTCGACGGCGTTGCGACTGTGGTTAGCAAGCTCTTTCATATCGTACAGCCGGATCAAGCCTTTTTTGGGCTGAAGGATGCCCAGCAAGTTGCCGTCATTCAGCAGATGGTGCAGGATCTGAATTTGCCGGTCGAAATCGTCCCTTGCCCAACCCTGCGCGAACAAGATGGTCTCGCCATGAGTTCACGCAATGTGTACCTTTCAGACGAAGAACGGAAGCAAGCGTTAGTCTTGTCGCAAGCTTTGGATAAAGCAAAGGAATTCGTACTGTCTCGCCCTAACTTCAATACCGCCGAGCTTGAAAGCCTGGTTAGGAAGCATATCGCGACAGCGCCGTTGGCCGTAATTGATTATGCGGAAGTACTTGCATTTCCGACGTTGGAACCTTTTGAGAACAGCACTCATACCCATTCAATCATTCTTGCCCTTGCCGTTAAATTCGGCAAAACACGTCTAATCGATAATGTCATTATACAATTGAGGAAGTGAAGTTTATGTTTCGCACAATGATGAAAGCTAAGATCCACCGCGCTACCGTAACAGAAGCGAATTTGAACTATATTGGAAGCATCACGATTGATGAGGATTTGCTTGATCTTGTTGACATGCTGCCCAATGAGAAAGTGCAAATCGTGAATAACAATAACGGGGCACGCCTTGAAACGTATATCATTGCAGGCCCACGCGGGACAGGAGTCGTCTGTTTGAACGGTGCCGCGGCACGTTTAGTGCAAGAAGGAGATACGGTCATTATTATGACGTATGCCATGATGACGGACGAAGAAGCCAAGAAGCATCAACCAACGGTTGCAATCATGGGAGCAAATAATAAAGTTGCCCAATTGTTAAAAGAAGAGGAGCATTCCACCATCCTTTAAGATGGTCCTTTCCATGCATGAAATCGGCTCTGTTTACAAAGAATGAGGGTAAGCTTTCGAAGCAAAGGTGGGATGCCAAATGTTTAAGCATTTATTTTCCACAATGAACGAGGTTTTGGAAGAAATCCAAAAAGAATATCCGAATAGTGATGTGGAGAAAAGAGCGGAGCTTGACGAACAGTTGCAAGTGTTGAAAACAATGAGTGATGAGTTCATTGAGGCGTGGCTGCTTTTTGAGGAGAAACTGGGAAAGTTCTATGGGGCCGTGCCGATCAGTACCCAAACCCTTCATAAAGAACTGATGGATCTTGATCTGTCCGGGAAACAAACGGATGAATTTGTCCGGGGGCAAGGGTACTACAAGCTTTATATGTATGATCAAGCGATCAAAGAGTTTGAGGTCTTGATTCGCAGGCAGCCTGATTTTTTGTTGGCGAGGGTCTATTTGGCGATGGGGCATCTGCGTAAAGGGGAGTTTGGAGAGGCGTACAGGCACTTCAAATTCCTCCTGCCTCTAACGGATAATTCCAAGATGAAAGCTATTTCCTACAACGCCATGGGAGTCATACAGGTGCAGAATCAGAATATAGAAAAAGCTTTCGAGTATTTTCAAAAAGCGTACCATACCGACCCCTCATGTATGGAGCCTCTCATCAATCTGGACGAGTCCTGAAACCAATATGGCGATCAGGTATTCCCTTTTCCTAATAAGATTTGGTATGCTAGGAGAAGTGCAGGACGAAGGGATTGAAGATACACGTCATGAAATTTGCAGTTTTGGATTTTGAAACGACAGGAAGTCAGCCTACGGATGAGATCATCCAAGTTGGACTGGTCATTATAGATCAATTTCAAATTATCGACAGGTATACTTCTCTGGTTCATCCAGGGATGGGTATACCTTCTTCCATTACGACACTTACTGGCATTACGGATGAGATGGTTGCAGATGCTCCCACGCTTGATCAAGTGATGTCGGATATGTTCCCACTCTTGTTTGATTGCGTGCTTGTGGCGCACCATGCGGCATTTGACGTTTCTTTTTTGCAAAGGGGACTGACCAAAACCGGGTACCCGCCATTCTCAGGCCGAGTACTGGATACGATGGATATGCTCCGCATATTATTCCCATCGATTTCCAGTCTTCAATTGAGCATGGTAGCCGGTTTGTTTGGCATTGACCATGAACGGCCTCATCAGGCTGACAGCGACGCAGAGGTTACTGCTGAAATCTGGATCAGATGTCTGGAAAGGCTGATTGGACTGCCTCTCCTTACGGTCCAGCGGTTGCAGCATATTTTTGAGAATAGCTCCAGCGATTTGGGTTGGTTTTTGGACGAAATATGTTTATATAAAGAATCGATTACGAGCATTGATACGGATACGAATCGTTATTTCCGCCAATTTACGCTGAATGTCACCGATTGGGGCGAAGAGGATGACATCCGCGGACCTTCGGATGAAGATGGATTAGGCGCCTCTTTCCAACAATTTCATCAAGGCTTGAAGCTGGCGCTTCAGCAGAAGTTTGAGATTTTCGAAGAGCGGGAATCGCAAGAGCAGATGATCTACGAAGTGGAGAAATCGCTGGAGAACGATCAACACTTGATGATTGAGGCCGGAACGGGCACAGGGAAATCGCTTGGGTATTTGATACCAGCTCTTTATTATGGCATCAAATATGAGAAGAAAGTAGTTGTCTCCACGCACACGATTAACCTGCAAGAGCAGCTCAGAGAGCGGGATATTCCGCTGCTGAAAGAGATATTTCCAGTTCCTTTTAAGGCGGCAGTGCTCAAAGGAAGAAGTCACTATTTGTGCTTGCGCAAATTTGAGACGAAATTGACAACGCGGGATTACGAGAATGGCAAAGAGGACCCGATCACAGCGGCACAAATGGTCGTTTGGCTGAGCGAAACGGAACATGGGGATGAAGAGGAAATCCATTTTGGGAATAAAGGCGCTCAATTCTGGTATTCGGTAGCCAGCGATACAGACTCGTGTCTAAACCGGATGTGCCCATGGTACAAAAAGTGCTTCTATCATCGCGCGCGTAATGACGCCAATACGGCTGATGTGATCATCACGAATCATTCCCTTCTATTTACCGATATGAAGGCGGAGAACCGCCTCCTGCCGGCTTACAAGCACCTTGTGATTGATGAGGCACATCATTTCGAAGAAGTGGCGAGTAAACATCTTGGAATCGAGCTGCATTCCTCAGCGATGTATCATTCCTTGACCTGGCTTTACAAAGATAATCGGAGCGGGCAGCTGCCGATGCTGCGGTTCCGACTGCGGAAATCGGATGAGCAGCAAGAACGCGCAGCGGGATGGAGTCATACGATTGACGGCCTTTTCCCAAAAATCGTGCAAATCAAAGAGGATTGGGACCGGCTGAGCGAATCGCTTTATGAGCTGCTGTCGTCCAAAAGCGATCCGTCGCAAACGGAGAATTCCTCGTATGTCCTGCGCATGAAGCCGGAGACATTGCCTGCTAATTGGCACGAGCTGCTGACAATGGAGGACAACATTTATCTGAACGCGAATGATTTGCTTCGCACGCTTGATAAATTGTTAAGCGATGTGAAGGAGCATCAGGACGTGTTCGGGGTTCAAGGCTTAGTGACGGATCTTAACGGCACCGTGAAAGAGCTCTATGAGCATCGAGATGCCCTGCATTTCTTTATGAAAATGGCGGATGAAGGTTATGTCTACTGGATGGAAGCAGGGACGTACGCCAGGGCGAAGTCGCTTCAGCTGATCTCAGTACCGACGGACGTCAGCGGCTTGCTTCAGCAGCATTTCTTTGAGACAAAAGAAAGCATCATCATGACCTCGGCAACATTGTCCGTGAATAAATCCTTTCAATACTCCGCTGATCAATTGGGCCTAGTGATTCCGCAGGATGAAGAGAGCGGTAAGCTCAAAACGGTTCAATTGCCTTCTCCTTTTAACTATCGTGAGCAAGCTTTGGTTGTTATTCCAAGAGATTTTCCTACGATTAAGGGAGCTGGGGATCCCGTTTTCATTGCATCCCTCATTGAATCCTTAAGTGAAGTCGCTATCGTGACCAAAGGTCGAATGCTGATCTTGTTCACATCCAATCGGATGCTCAAACAAATTTATGCCGGGATGAAAGACTACTTGAAAGCTTATGGGATTACTGTGCTTGGCCAAGGGGTAGACAGCGGCAATCGCAGTAAATTAACCCGAATGTTCCAGGATAACAAGATGTGCGTGCTGCTTGGCACGAGTTCATTTTGGGAAGGTGTAGACATTCCTGGAGATGCGCTAAGCTGCTTGGCCATTATCCGGCTGCCGTTCCAACCTCCGAATCATCCGCTCGTTGAGGCCAAATGCGAAAATATTAAGAAACGGAACGAGAACCCGTTTATGAAATTTTCTGTGCCGCAGGCGGTCATTCGATTTAAACAAGGCTTCGGCCGGTTAGTTAGACGTGCATCTGACAAAGGGATTGTGATCATCTACGATACGCGTGTCATCGAAACCTTCTATGGCAAGCACTTCCTCTACTCCCTGCCAGGACCCAAAATCGAGCATATGACAACGGAACAAATGTTACCAAGGATTGAGCAGTGGATGGGGGAGGCGTAGAAATGAAATCACAAAAAATATCGGAAGCAGTTGTTCGCAGGCTGCCCATCTATCTACGGTTCCTGAACGAGCTTGCCATGAAAAATGTCGCAACGGTATCTTCGCAGGATTTGGGTCAAAAACTTGATCTGAATCCGGCCCAGATTCGTAAAGATTTGGCCTATTTCGGCGAGTTCGGTAAAAAAGGCATCGGATACGATATTGCTTATTTGATCGAAAAAATAAGACAGATCCTCAAGCTGGACCGCCATATCCAGGTGGCTCTTGTCGGAGCGGGGAATCTTGGCCGCGCATTATGCAATTATAATACTTATCTGCGAAACGATATGAAAATTGTCGCTGTTTTTGATGCGATGCCCTCCAAAGCCGGAGAGACGATTAATAATTTGACGGTTCAACCGATGGGGGAAATGAAGGCTGTTCTATCGGAGTTAGGCGTACGTATCGGGATTATAACGGTACCTGCGAGCGAAGCTCAAAATGTGGCCAATCAATTTGTTGCTTGCGGCATTGAAGCTATTCTGAACTTTGCGCCGGTCATTATTAAGGTTCCTCCGGAAGTTCGCGTGCATTATGCGGATTTTACAACGGAGCTGCAAAGTTTGGCGTACTATTTAGACTAAGAAATAAAAAAAACCGTCAGTATTCCCTGACGGTTTTTCTGTATTTAGAAGATCAATCTGAAAATAAGGAAGTATATGGAGTATGCGAGCGCAATGCTGATCGGTATGGTAATGACCCAAGTAATCAACATGCGGCTGACGGTTCCCCATTGAACTTCATGGAAACGCATGACACTGCCTGTCCCAATAATCGCGGAGGAAATAACATGTGTTGTGGATAATGGTTTTCCGATATGGGTGGAGAATTGAATGACAAGTGACGATGTGAGATCGGATGCGAATCCGTTAATCGGCTCGATTTTGACAATTTTCCCGGATACGGTCTTGATGATTTTCCAGCCACCGATCGAAGTTCCCAGACCCATTGCTAGTGCCGCTGAAATTTTAACCCAAAGCGGAACGTCCAGCGTCGTTTGAACATCGGCTGCGACCAGACCGAATACGATAATGCCCATCGCTTTCTGTGCGTCGTTACCGCCATGCGAGTAGGAGAGCAACCCGGCAGAAATAATCTGCAAAGTCCTGAAAACGCGATTAAGCTTGGATCTGGACGTATTGCCGGACCAAATGACGATGTACTTGATTAAAAGCATAATGAGGTAACCAAGGGCAAAGGCAATGATCGGCGAAAGAATCAATATGATAATGATTTGCGTAAAACCGCTCCAATTAACCGCGTTCACACCGGCACCGGCGATCACTGCACCGGCAAGGGCTCCGAGCAGGGTGTGGGAAGAAGAGGAGGGAATCGCAAGATACCATGTCAGTAGGTTCCATATAATCGCCGCGAGCAGGGCTGCGATTACGATTTCAACGCCATTGGCAATTTGGGCAGGGTTTGCGATGCTGCCTCCTACCGTTTTGGCAACTTTGGAGGATACCATCGCACCAACAAAGTTTAACGTCGCTGCCATGGCGATAGCTACCCGCGGACTGAGGGCGCGCGTAGAAATGGATGTGGCAATCGCATTGGCTGTATCGTGAAATCCATTGATGAAATCAAAAAGTAAGGCTAGTACAACAATTACGATCAAATAAGTTAACATGATTTCCTCCTAAGAGCTTTCCATTCGGAAAACTATCTTCGTACACATAGACCGGTTGAGTCTTATGAATAACGAAGTACTACGCTATCTAGGATATTGGCTACGTCTTCACAAGCGTCCGTTGTTTCTTCCAAGCGCTCATAGATCTCTTTTAGCTTAAAGTCTTCGTATACATCTTTGCGCGTGATGAAAATTTGACGGATTCCTTCACGCATCAAGCGATCGCCGTCATTCTCAAGCGAGTTAATGGCAACTGTATGTTCAGGAATTTGCATATATTTTTTCTTCGCAAGCAATTTGAATGCATCAAGCATATGTTGGCAGGAATCCACGATGACAGCCGAGAAGTCTTTCATATATGTATCCGTATGCGAGACGTTCAAATAGTCGAAACGAGCGATTGTAGCTTCAATACCATCCGTGACATCATCCACTTTGGAGGCAAGAACCATGATGTCCTCACGATCGATCGGTGTAATGAACACTTTATTGAGTCCTTTGAAAATTTCGTGAGTGATGGAGTCTCCAGCATGTTCAAGATCGTGAATGGACTGAACGTAGTCTATAGGGGATTTGTCACCCATCATGGCTGTGCGGAACAGCTGTGCAGTTTGCAGTGCGTTTTCTGCAGCGCGGATGAGCAATTGCAAGAAATCGACTTCGTTCTTTTTTGTGAATAACGTGGTCATAAATGCCTCCTAGTATTTACTATATGTACAAGATTTTGATCGAATTTATAAGATAAACAGACCAACTTGTTGAAAAAACTCACAAAATTAAAAATATCATAACAATTGGACCTAAAGCAACGAAAATTCCGTGACATTTTACAATTTCTTAACATTGTACACTTCCTTGATTTTACAAGCCTTAAGATGTAAAGTTTATAAAGCGGTGTTTAACTTAGAATGAGCATAGAGAGGGTTTTTTAGTATGAAAAAAACATTAATTATGAACGGTCATTTTATTTCTACGATTGAAGGAAAATCATCAATCAAAGGCTGCATGGTCATAGAAGGCGATCTGATTACATATATCGGTGAACAAATTCCTGAACCCAAGGAAAACTACGACGAAATCATCGACGGTACGAATAAATTGTACATGCCCGGCTTAGTCAATACGCATGGTCATGCCGCGATGTCATTGCTGAGAGGTTACGGTGACGATCTAGCCCTGCAAATTTGGCTGGAAGAGAAAATGTGGCCGATGGAAGCGAAATTTACCGCCCAAGATGTGAAATGGGGGACGAGTCTGTCCATTTTGGAAATGATGAAGGGCGGGACTACGACTTTTGTCGATATGTACGACCATATGAATGAAGTGGCGAAGGCTGTCGAGACATCAGGCATGCGCGGCGTTCTTGCTCGCGGTGTGATCGGACTGTGCCCGGTTGATGTACAGACGGCTAAGCTGCAAGAAGCCACTGAGTTTGCAAAAACATGGCATGGTGCTGCAAATGGACGTATCACGACGATGATGTCTCCTCATGCGCCTTACACATGTCCTCCGGATTATATTGAACGAATCGTTCAGGCTGCTCACGATTTGAATTTGCCGATCCATACTCATATGTCGGAAACAAGCCGTGAAGTGCAAGGAAATGTAGATCAATACGGACTGCGTCCTGTTGCCCATCTGGAGAAGATCGGCGTATTCAGCCGACCAACGCTTGTAGCCCATGGCGTCCATTTAACGGATGAAGAAATCAATGTTCTCAAACAATATGATGTCCGTGTTTCTCATAATCCGGGAAGCAATCTGAAGCTTGCTTCCGGCGTAGCACGCGTGCCTGAATTGCTTCGTGCCGGGGTGAAGGTTTCACTTGGTACGGACGGCGCAGCTTCAAATAACAATTTGGATATGTTTGAAGAAATGAGACTCGCCGCGCTGATTCACAAAGGCGTTTCTGGTGACCCGTTGGCTGTCCCCGCTGCTGAAGCATTGATGCTAGGTACGAAGATGGGGGCCGAATCCATTTGGTTGGATAACGTAGGACTACTGCAGCCAGGCATGAAAGCGGACTTTATCGCGCTGGACATCGATCAGCCTCATTTCCTGCCAAAAACAGATTTTGTTTCTCATGTTGTCTATTCCGCTTGTGCCAAAGATGTCGTCGATGTCTGTGTGGACGGCAATTGGCTTGTCCGCAAAGGGGAATGTTTAACGATGGATGAAGAAAAAATCAAGCGAGAATTTGAATTGTGTTTTGACCGATTAATTGGTTAAAAAGGTGCCGGCAATTTGGTTGGGGAGGTGAGCGGCGCTGATGGGTGCAAAGCGAACGAGAATTATTACTTTTGGCGTGTTTATTGTATTGACGCTTGGCGTCGTACTCAGCCGCTTCTACTTAAATGTGCAGAAGGATCATTGGGATAACAAACGCATGGCGGTAGAGACTGCTTTTGAGAAAAGCATCATGACGAAAGCGGCCAAAGTGGATTTCTTTTATGGAGATGAGCCTTTTCGGATCGTTTATGGCGAAGATAAGCTCGGCCAAGGTGTCATTGTATGGGTCTCTGATAAGGACGTTCATACAGAGATGGCTTCTGAAGGCTTCACGGAAGCCCAAATTCGAGATACGGTTATGAAGAAAAATCCGGGTGTGGAGATTGAGCGTATCATGCCGGGGATGCTTGGCCAGGAGTACGTTTGGGAAGTTTTTTATAAAAAGACAGACGATAGCGGTACAAGATATTATTATGATTATTATAAATTCAAAGATGGACTTTATTTAGATACGTACAGACTCAGCCTGCAATAGGCTGAGTTTTTTTGTTTCCACTCATTTCATAAGGTCACAGTATATATCGCATGATATACTACTCGTATGGAATTGAACGCAACCTAATATATCGAGAAAGGGGGACGTTGACTGATGAAGCTACGTCTCTTACCTGTTGTACTGAGTGTAATTATTTCTGCCGGCGTATTATTCGGAGGCTGGTTCGCGTATACAAGTTTCGCTATGGAAAACCCATTATCAGATATCATCAGTAAAGTTCCCGGTGTGACAAGTTCAACGATGAAATTGGACAAAGATCGTGTTGATATAGAAGTTAGTTTACAAGCGGATGCGAATTTAAGAACGGTTGTTGAGCGGATTAACAAAGATGGCGCATCGATTATTGGCAAACGTACAGTAAATATTCAAATTAAAGATAATCCGTCCGAAAAGCTTAATGAATGGTGGTCCAAAGCTTTATTTGAAGTCGCTCAAGCCATGGAAACCAAGCATTATGCAGATATTCCGACGACCCTTCAAAAGTATGCGTCTGACATACCTAACATGAAAGTTGAAAGTGAAATGGATCAAACTTATGTTTATATTCGTCTGACAGATGGCGATGCCACAAAATTCATTATGCTTCCTAGATCCACGCAGATGGGAGTGTGGCCGAATGAGTAAAATTTATAAAGAGATTGGCATAGGCGCTATTCCGGTATTGCTAGTTTTCTTAATTTTCTTAGGGGTTAACATTATCCCTATTTTATTTGTCGGCGTATTAGGTGTTTCATTGTTTTATATGATCAGAGGCCGCGGCGGCATCGGTATTTCCGGTGGCGGTGGCGGCGATCGTAAAAGCAAAACGCGGACACCGGCGTTTCTCACCTTTGACGAGATTGGCGGACAAGATCGGGCGAAGAAAGAATTAACAGAGGCTCTTGATTTTTTGATTAAACACGAAGAAATTAAGCAGTTGGGCATTCGCCCCCTCAAAGGGATTCTGCTGACAGGTCCTCCAGGGACAGGTAAAACACTGATGGCAAAAGCAGCAGCTCATTATACGAATTCCGTTTATTTAGCAGCTTCAGGCAGTGAGTTTGTGGAGATGTACGTTGGTGTGGGTGCAAGCCGTGTTCGTGATTTGTTTAAGGAAGCAAGAAGCCGCGCCGTGAAGGAAGGCAAGGATAACGCGATTATTTTTATCGATGAGATTGATGTTATCGGCGGTAAACGTGACGGGGGGCAACAGCGCGAGTACGACCAAACGCTGAACCAACTGTTAACCGAAATGGACGGTATCCATACGAATGACGCTCCACGTATTTTGATTATGGCGGCAACGAACCGTAAAGAAATGCTCGATAGTGCGCTGCTTCGTCCAGGGCGTTTTGACCGTCATATTGAGGTTGATTTACCGGATAAAAAAGGCCGTCTTTCTATTTTGAATATTCATGTGAAAAATAAGCCGTTAGCTGTTGGCGTTTCTTTAGATACAGTTGCCGAACAAACGTTTGGGTTCTCGGGTGCTCAGCTGGAAGGCGTTCTGAACGAAGGGGCCATTTATGCGATGCGTGAGGATAAAAAGGAAATTGAGCAGCACCATTTGGCATCTGCGATTGATAAAGTCATGATGGGTGAGCGGACCGACAAGGAAACCGCGCAGGATGAAAAAGAACGCGTTGCGTACCATGAGCTGGGCCACGCTATTATCGCTGAGCTCGTGCGTCCTGGCTCGGTTTCGCAAGTAACCGTCAGTCCGCGCGGGAAAGCACTCGGTTATGTGCGTCATAATCCTCCGAAGGATCATTATTTATACACGAAGGATTATATCGAGCAGCAAATCATGATCGCCTTAGGCGGGGCCGCGGCGGAAGAAATTTTCTATGGCGGACGCAGCACAGGGTCGCGGAATGACTTTGAGCAAGCACTTTCTATGGTGCGCAATATGATGGATTCCGGCCTGACGTCGCTAGGTATCATAGACCGTGAAATGGTCACCAAAGATCAACTGATGAAAGAGAACACAGCCATTCTTGATGCGTTAATGATACGTACCAAGTCGCTGCTGGAGCAGCAGAGAAATGTATTTGATCATTCCTTCGCTATACTAATGGGGGAAGAAGTCATCTCAGGCGATACGTTCCGTAAGTTATTTGATGCTTCAGTTATACAAAGTGCATAGCGTACAAGATTTGAGGTTGTCACCAAAAGTAGCGAGAAATAAGCTGCTAGCGGGGCAGCCTTTTTTCTATGGGGAATTGTGTCAAAGGTCGTAAAGGTTCCGCAAGTTTTTGTGACGGATAATGAAATCTGGAAGTAAAAATTGTATGATATGAGTGGGTTCCTTAGGTTGTATTGCCCTGCAGTTGTGAATGATAAGAATGAGCAGTAAAGAAGGAGAAATCTGGCATGGTGTTTAAAACGATAGGTGTAGTCGGCGGTGGCACAATGGGGCAAGGCATTTCTGAAATGCTTGCAGCCAGCGGCCTGGAAGTATTGCTTGTTGAGAAAACAGTAGAGAAGCTGGATCGCGCGCTCGAGCAAATCCAGGTTAGTTTAGATAAACAAATCGAACGCTGGGCTTTGACGGAAGCGGAGAAGAAGCTCATTTTAGCGAAAATAAAGAAAGCGGATTCCCTGCAGGACATGGCCGCGTGCGACATGGTCATAGAAACAATTACAGAGGACTTGAATGCCAAGAAGCATGTTTTCTTCCAATTGAATCAAATCTGCGATTCTTCTATTATTTTAGCAACGAATACATCCACACTCAGCGTAACCGAAATTGCTGCCATCACAACCCATCCACAGAGGGTTATTGGCCTGCATTTCTTGCATCCGGTGGCGAAAGTCAATCTCGTCGAGATCATCCGGGCGATGAAAACCTCCGACGAAATCTTTGAACAAACGAGAAAATTTGTTGATGAGTTCATTCATAAAAAAGGCATTAAAGTCAATGAATCACCGGGCTTTATTACGTCGAGATTGATCTGCACGCTCATCAATGAGGCGTTGCATACACTATCTGAAGGCGTAGCAACCGCGGAAGATATCGATACCGCGATGCGGATTGGATATGATTTCAAATACGGGCCACTAGAAATGTGCGATCGATTCGGCTTGGATGCCGTGCATGATGCGCTTGAAGGGATGTTCCGCGATTATGGGGACATCAAATATCGGCCATCGTTTCTACTCAAGAAAATGGTTCGTGCCGGCCATTTAGGCGTCAAAACGGGAGAAGGATTTTTCCTTTATGACAAGGATGGTGACAGGCTATGAATATTCTTGTTATTAATGCAGGCAGCTCTTCGCTCAAATACCAGCTATTTCATATGGAAGATGATACGGTGCTGGCCAAAGGCCGCGTGGAGCGGATTGGGATGGAAACCGCCATCCTGCTGCATGAACCGAAGGACAAACCCGAAGTTCATGAGGTCAGTGAAATTTTGGAGCATACCACTGCGATCCGCAAGGTGCTTGCGCTGCTCGTTCATCCTGAGCACGGCGTAATCGCGTCAACCGCAGAGATTCACGCCGTCGGCCACCGCGTCGTTCACGGCGGTGAAAGCTTCAAGAGCTCCGTCCTCGTGGACCACGAGGTGAAGCAGGAGATCAAGCGGCTCTTTGATTTGGCGCCGCTGCACAATCCGGCGCATATGCTCGGCATATCCGCCGTAGAGGCGAACATGCCGGATGTTCCTCAGGCTGTCGTATTCGACACGGCCTTCCATCAGACCATGCCGGCGCAGGCCTACCTGTACCCGGTACCGATGGCTCTGTACCGCAAGCACAAAGTGCGCCGCTACGGGTTTCACGGCACTTCGCACAACTACGTCAGCGAACGCGCCGCAGCCTTTCTTGGCCGCCCGCTGGAGCAGTTGAAGCTCATTACCTGTCACATCGGTAACGGAGCTTCCTGCGCCGCCATAGAGGGCGGCAAATCCGTGGATACGAGCATGGGAATGACCCCGCTCGAAGGATTGATGATGGGCACGCGCAGCGGCGATCTGGATCCTGCCATCGTGCCCTATGCGATGGGCAAGGAGGATCTGACGCTGGGCGAGATCTCATCCATGCTGAACAAGCACAGCGGACTCCAGGCGATCTCAGGGTTATCCAGCGATATGCGGGAGATCACGGAATCGATGGAAGCTGGAGACAAAAACGCCAAGCTGGCTTTTGACATGTACGAGTATCGCTTGCGCAAGTATATAGGTGCTTACGCCGCGGCCATGAATGGTGTGGATGCCATTGTATTTACAGCAGGTGTCGGCGAAAATTCGGAAGTGCTACGCAAACGGGTTTGCGAGCATCTGACTTATCTCGGCGTGGAATTCGATGATGCCGCTAACCGCACAGGAAGAGGGCTGGAACGTCGTATTTCAACGGTAAATGCCAAAGTCCAAGTGCTGGTCATACCAACGAATGAAGAATGGGTTATCGCCAGAGACACCTATCATTTGGTTCAATCAACGACACACTGAATCTTTGCTTGAAATAGTGTACAATAGAAAAGCGCCGAAATTAGCGACAGGGGCAACCCGGCAAGAGTAGGTTTGCACGAAAACTCAAGGAGGTACTGAATCAGTATGAAATGTACGATTGGTGAAGTAAAACATCATGTCGGCGAGTCAGTTACAATTGGCTGTTGGCTAAACAAGAAACGGTCTAGCGGTAAAATTCAATTTTTACAACTTAGAGACGGTTCAGGATATATACAGGGTGTTGTAGTGAAAAGTGAAGTCGGAGAAGACGTATGGGAAGCGGCGTCCAAGCTGACACAAGAAAGCTCGCTGTACATAACAGGCAAAGTGAAAGAGGATACGCGCAGCAAAGGCGGCTTTGAGCTTGATGTTACTGGCGTAGAGATCATTCAGGTAACGGAAGAATATCCGATCACACCGAAGGAGCATGGCGTCGATTTCTTGATGGATAACCGCCATCTGTGGATTCGTAGCCCGCGCCAACGTGCGGTTCTCGTTATTCGCGCGCAGATTATTCAAGCCGTTCAGCAATTTTTTAATGATCGCGGCTTCCATCTGGTAGATCCGCCGATTCTGACGCCATCCTCGTGTGAAGGAACGACAAATTTGTTCCACACCAAATACTTTGATGAAGATGCCTTCCTGACGCAAAGCGGACAGCTGTATATGGAAGCGGCTGCGATGGCGCTTGGTCGCGTGTATTCATTCGGCCCAACATTCCGTGCTGAAAAATCTAAAACAAGAAGACATCTGATTGAGTTCTGGATGATCGAGCCGGAGATGGCCTTCGTAGACCATGCTGAAAATCTTGAAGTCCAAGAGCAATTCGTATCTCATATTGTACAAACGGTGCTCAAAAATTGTGCGCAAGAGCTGGAAACCTTAGAGCGCGACACGTCCAAATTGGAGAAAATCAAAGGCTCCTTCCCGCGTATTACGTACGATCAAGCCGTTGAATTCCTGCAAAAGAATGGCCATGAATTCGAGTGGGGCGAAGATTTCGGAGCGCCGCATGAGACAGCTATTGCTGCAGAGTATGAAACACCCGTGTTCATTACACATTGGCCAACGGAAATTAAAGCTTTCTACATGAAACCAGATCCTAGCCGTCCGGAAGTCGTGTTATGTGCGGATATGATTGCTCCTGAAGGGTATGGAGAAATTATCGGAGGCAGCCAGCGGATTGATGATCCGGAATTGATGGAACAACGCTTCCAAGAGCATGATTTGCCGAAAGAAGCCTACCAATGGTATCTCGACCTGCGGAAATACGGAACTGTGCCGCATTCCGGTTTCGGCCTGGGTCTTGAACGTACCGTTGCTTGGATTTGCGGTTTGGATCACGTTCGCGAAACGATTCCATTCCCACGTTTGTTATACCGTCTATATCCGTAATCCGTTATCAACCAAAGGTAGAAAGGAGACCGGATGAGTAAATCGTTCCATACACAGCAGCAGATCGAGGCCGTCCTATTGGCCAGCTTCCAGGAGGGCAGCGTCGCGGTACCGCTTCTTCTGCTGAAGAACTATCGTGCCCTCCAGTTAAGCGAAATCGAGGTCATGACGCTAATCCATCTCATTTCCTTTTTGGATAAAGAAAAGTACGATTTTCCAACCCCGGATGAGATTCAATCCCGCATGTCGGCTTCTCCAGATCTGGTCATTGCCAGCTTGCAGAAGTTGATTCATGAGCAATTCATTACTATTGATGAAGACATGGAAGTATCGACGGGGATTCGGA
Source organism: Paenibacillus chondroitinus NBRC 15376 (assembly GCF_004000765.1). Classification (GTDB taxonomy): domain Bacteria; phylum Bacillota; class Bacilli; order Paenibacillales; family NBRC-103111; genus Paenibacillus_E; species Paenibacillus_E chondroitinus. The sequence goes on from NZ_BILW01000004.1 coordinate 154,495, forward strand.
GTGAGAGATACAATCTGACTCCGCTTTACCGAAAGTTAGCCAAACAGGTAGCTGAGCAAGAACTGGCTAAACTATCGGCTGTGCGCGCGCCATTGCCGACCGATGAGGGAGCCAGAAATATTTTCACCACGTTCGAAAAAGAATTTGCACGTCCATTAACACCGATGGAGCTGGAAACGATCAGCGGATGGTTAGACAAAGATCAATATAAGGAAGAGCTCATTATGACGGCATTGAAGGAAGCTGTTTTTGCCGGCAAGGTCCATTTCCGATATATTGACCGCATTCTGCTGGAATGGAGCCGCAATCGAGTGGGCACCGTGGATCAAGCAAAGGAATATTCACAACGTTTCAGGCAATCAAGATAATAGAAGAGGCTGTCTCTTGGGTCATTTCGGACCTTGGAGACAGCCTCTTTGGTTTTACTTCAGATCAGCCAATTATTTATTCAGCAGATGAGAGCGATATACGTACTCAAACAGGAATTCAAATGCTTCCAAGTGACGTTTGGCTTCGAACGCATTCGCACCCCATGCATAAATCCCGTGCTTGCGCAGGACGATTCCAGGGATCCGTGGAACGATGGCATCTTCAACAAGCGCTGCAATACGTGGAATTTCTGCATAGTTCGGTAAAATTGGAATCTCAATTTGAGCTTCTTCATCCCAAATATTAAAGGCTTTGATCAGCTCAACGCCGTCGACAGGAATGCTTTTACGCTCCCAATAAAGCTCTGATACCAAGTTGTTGAAAATAGTATGCACATGAAAAATAGCGCCAGCGCCTGTTAAGCGATAAATCTCGCTATGGATCAGCGTTTCAGCCGAAGGCTTGAGGCTTGTTGCTTCCGTAGCGACACCTTTTTCATTAACAAGGAGGAAATCTTCCGGCGTCTGCACGGATTTATCTTTGCCGCTTGACGTAATGGCGAAAGTGAATTGTTCTGGCTCGAAGCCGCCTACACGAACGGATAAATTGCCGCTTGTCGCCGGAAACCAGCCTCTTGCAGCTAAATTGGCTTTAATCTCGCGCAGTTCAGCGAATGCGCGTTGTTTCTCTTCCAGTAAAATACTCATGCTACAGGTTCAGCCTCCAATTGCTTCATAATATCGAAGAAGTTATCGAATGGGTAATAAGCGTATCCCAGCTTCTCACACATATCGATAAGATGGGAGCGTGCAAAAATCGTATCGACCAGCTTAGCTCCTTCGAAATCGGTCACGCTATCTCCGATGATGATTCGTTCATACCGATTGGCATCATAGGAACGAATGATACTTGTTTTGCACATGCCACAATCCGTTTGACAATGCTCATCACATTTATTAGGCCACAAGATTTCAATGACGCTGCCCTCGAAGGAGGAGGCATTGCAATAAATGTTCTCATGTGGAATCGGAAAAGGCTTCAGCAGCGGGTAAATAAAGAAATCGATGCCTCCGCTTGTAATTAATAGCTTGATATTTTGCTCTTTGCAATAGTCGACGAATTCCTTGAAGCCGTCCCGAATGACTGCATTGCTGATGGCATACTCAACAATTTCATCTTTGCGTGAAGTGGGCAGCAGGGCGAACATGTCGCCGACGCCTTGGCGAATGGACGTACTTTTATTCAAAATGCGTTCTACAATCGCGTCCCAACCCGGCGGGTTAAAATGTTTCATAATCGCCACAATGTTATCATTTACGGTAATGGTTCCGTCAAAATCGCAAAAAATGATGCGTTCCTTACTCATTCTCTTATCCCCCAAGTGTCAATAGCTGATAATAATTCTGGATGTGTTTGGGCGTAATCGCGAAGGTGTATCCCTTGCAGTGTTGCGTCTATAGCTTGGCGGAATGCTCGCCCTCCGGCGATTGTACCAAGCGGATGGCCATGAATGCCCCCGCCTGCATTTACAATCACGTCGTGACCGAAGTCTCTCAGTATGAGAGGGACCAAGCCAGGGTGTATGCCCGCAGATGGTACAGGGAACGAAGCAGCCAGTTTCAAATGAGCGTCTGCCGGAGCGTTGTAGCTGTAATCGGTATGTAGATCATTTGTTAACAGGACTTGTTTAATGGCCAGGTTTTCTTCTCTCGGCATAACCACAGAACCGTAGGGAGAAGGGAACAACACCAGATCTGCTCCTGCAAGACGCATCAATTTACCAAGCAGCACAGAAGGGGAGATTCCGTAGTGCGGCGAAGGATACGTTGCACCGGCCATGGCCGGATGTGCCATAATCGGAATCGTAATCTCCGGGTCGGCGCTTAGCTCATGCAGAACGTCGAAGCCGTAGGCTAATACATTGAATAAAAGGGCGTTAGCTCCTGCCCGGATCGCTTTCTTGGCTTGCGCGGCCAGTTTCGAAGTAGGGCCGGTCAAATTCACGGCGTACAGCAGCTTCTGGCCGGTTTCTTTGGAAGCTTGGGCTGCTGCCTCCATACAAATCTCAATCCGCTTCTCCAGCGGAGTCAACGGATTTTCAAATAAAATCTCATCGTCTTTGATTAAATCCACGCCGCCTGCCGCTTGCAAATAAAATTGTTCGCGCAGAGCCGGCAGCTCATAGCCGACAACGGATTTAAAGATGCTCATCAGCAGCGGACGGTCATGAACGCCTAGAAGGTCGCGCACGCCTTGCATCCCGAACTTCGGTCCAGCGAAGCCGGCAAGGAAGTCAGTGGAGAATTTCAAGTCAATCAGTTTAATTTTGCCGTCCATGGATAGTTTGCCGAAAACGGTGACTAACAGCGCAGGGATATCGCGGCTGAAATTGACGTCAGGATAAGCGATCGTAATGTCCGCATAGCGCGCACTGATAGACTCTCCAGGAGCGGGCTCGTGAACCTCTACGGCAATCACTTTGCCCAAATGTTTTTCCATTTGTGCCTTCTGAGCCTCAGGCAGTTCCGTCCATGAGCCGACGGTCAGGCCGACCGCGATGCCCGTTGCTTTTTTATGAAAATCGGCTTTCTCTTCGAAACTCCGATATGTGGCTAAACAATATGCACTCATCGTAAATGTTCACCTGCTTTGCTAGAATAAAACCTTGTTCATTCAGGACGTTTTGCTCACTGGGCTTGGGGCTGCGATTTGCTCGCCCATTTCTTTGGCCCGTTCAGCCGAGCGGAATACGGCCTTGGTAATAGCTTCCGTAAATTGGTAATGATCCAATGCTTCGATGGAAGCCTGCGTAGCACCATTTGGTGATGTCACCTTACGGCGAAGCTCAGCTGGATCTTCCTGGGTATGCTGGACCATATGAGCGGCGCCAAGCACGGTTTGCAGTGTTAACTGGCGGGAATCTTCTTCGGTTAGACCGCCTTCGATGCCGGCTTTGATCATGGCTTCCATGAAATAGTAGACGTAGGCAGGGCCGCTGCCGGATACGCCTGTAAGAATTTCCAGCTTTTCTTCTTCAACAATGGATACTATGCCCACCGCTTCGAACATTTGGGTTGCGAGCTGCTTGAATGTATCATTCACGTTTGCGGAGAAGCTCATCCCTGTAGCGCCCAATCCAATCGTTGAGGAAGTGTTCGGCATTGTGCGAGTAATCGGCATTTTCGATTCCAGCAAAACTTCCATTTTGGCGATGGATAGGCCGGCGATGACGGATACGAGCAGCTGATTTTCATTCAAAAGCGGCTTCAGATCCTCAAATGCGGTCACAACATCTTTGGGTTTCATACAAAGTACGACGACATCTGCTTGGCGCAGGTAAGCTTCTTTGGTAGCAGGATCGGAAGTAGCTTGCAGGCCATACTCAGAGCGAAGAAAGGCTAATCGGTCTTGATCAGAACGGTTCATCACATAAATATGCTGTGGATTGGCTACTTTGGTTTGAATCAGACCTCGGATAATGGCTTCCGACATGGAGCCTGCACCGACAAAAGCAATTTTGGCTTGGGATAAAGTTGTGGACATCGTACATTCCTCCTCAAATTGTATGAACTATTGACGTATTTGACCGTTTCCGTAAATACGGTATTTGGTTGAAGTTAAGGCTGGCAGACCCATCGGTCCGCGAGCGTGCAGTTTTTGAGTCGAAATGCCGATTTCCGCACCGAATCCGAATTCAAAGCCATCTGTGAAACGCGTCGAGGCATTGTGGTAAACCGCTGCCGCATCGACTTCCTGCAGGAATCTCTCCGCATTGGCGGCATCTTCCGTCACAATACACTCGGAATGCATCGTGCCGAATTGGCGAATGTGGTCAAGCGCTTCATCCAGATCTTTGACTACTTTGACATTAAGAATGTAATCTCCATATTCCGTTCCCCAATCTGCCGACGCTGCTGTCTGCATGCTAGAGACCAAGTCTCTGGCACGATCGTCTCCTCTAAGCTCGACATTGGCGCCTGTGAAAGCTTCCGCAATGGCGTTCAAATGTTTGGCTGCCACAGCTTCATGTACGAGCAGAGTTTCCATCGAATTGCAAACGGAAGGACGTTGAGCTTTGGCGTTAAGCCCAATAGAGATAGCCATTTCAAGCTGTGCGCTTTCGTCTATAAAAGTATGACATACACCTGCTCCTGTTTCAATGACAGGGACGGAGGCGTTATTGACAACATTTTGAATAAGTGAGTGTCCGCCTCTTGGGATGAGAACGTCAATAAGGCCGTTCAGTTTCAGCATTTCATCTACAGAACTGCGATCCGCACTTAAGATCAATTGAAGGGCGTCAGCCGGGATAGCGGACCGGTTTAGCGCGCCATGCAGAACCTCGACGATTTTCTCATTGGAAAATAGAGCGGAAGAGCCGCCACGCAGCACAACGGCGTTGCCTGTTTTGAGGCACAATCCTGCGGCATCCACGGTAACATTGGGTCTAGCTTCATAGATGATGCCGATCACGCCAAGCGGAACACGAATTTTGCGAATGCGAAGACCATTCGGACGGTCAAAATCTTCAAGCGTATCCCCGATTGGATCGGGTAGTTCAGCGATTTGACGCAATCCTTCAGCGATGGCGGCAATCCGGGACTCGTTAAGAGCAAGACGGTCAAGCAGGGAAGCGCTGGTGCCAAGCTGCTTGCCGCGCTCCAAATCCTTGGCATTTGCTTCAATAATAGCTTGTTGCTCAGTAACAAGGGCATCTGCCATAAGCAGCAACGCTGCGTTTTTCTGTTCCGTTGTGAGATTACCCATTGTTTGGGCTGCTTGTTTCGCTAATTTGGACTTTTGAACGACTTCACTCATGGGAAGATCGACCTCCTGTTTGGAAAAAAGTTTGGCAATGCGCAATGATTTGTTCAGCCGTAAGTTCATACTGATCTCCGCTGCGGCGTTCTTTACATTCCACGATATGTTCGGCAGCTTTCTTGCCTACCGTAATTCGAAGCGGGAAGCCAATCAGGTCGGCATCGTTGAATTTCACGCCAGGACGATCTTCACGATCATCCCAGAGGACGGAATAGCCGGCATCGGTTAATGATTTATAAATCTCTGTGGATAACTTCATCTGAATTTCGTCCTGCACATGAACGGTGAGGAGATGAACAGCGAAGGGAGCAACAGACGCCGGCCAAATGATGCCTCGTTCATCATGATTTTGTTCGATAATGGCGGCCAGCACACGGGAAACGCCAATTCCGTAGCAGCCCATAATGATGGGCTCGGAAGCGCCATTCTCGTCGCTGAACGATGCGCCTAGCGAACGGCTGTATTTGGTTCCCAGTTTGAAAACATGACCGACCTCAATGCCTTTGGCAAAAGAGAGTTCATGTCCGCAAGTTAGACAGTGCTCGCCTTCTGTAACATTTCGCAAATCATAATAGGCCAGGCCGGCAAGATCCCGCTCAACCTGGACATGCGTGAGGTGATAATCAGCTTCGTTGGCACCGATGACAGCGTCCTGCATGCCGATTACAGAGGAATCTGCGATAATTTTAGCGTTCTGAAGTCCAATAGGTCCGATGAATCCAGCTTTGGAACCTATTTGTTGGATGCCGGCTTCGGATAACATCGTGAATTCTGTACCGTTCAAGGCATTTTTCAACTTAATTTCATTGACTTCACAATCACCGCGAAGAAGGACAATCACCGGTTCGCCATTCGCTTCAATTGCGATGGATTTAATGATTTGCTTTGGCGAAACTTGAAGGAACTCGCTAAGTTGTTTAATGCTGGTTACCTGTGGCGTGTGCACTTTTTGGGGTTCGTTAGGCAGGTCTGATCGCTTGCTCGCTGTATCAGTAAAAGCCGGCAATTGACCAACCGCTTTCTCCAAATTGGCTGCATACTGACAGGAAGGACAATGAACGATGGTATCTTCCCCAATGTCCGCTAGCGCCATGAACTCATGGGTATCCGTACCGCCAATCGCCCCGGAATCCGCTTCAACCGCCCGGAAATTTAACCCGCAACGCGTGAAAATCCGATGATAAGCCTTGTACATGCTCTCATAACTCTCATCGAGACCGCTCTGCGAACGATCGAAGGAATAGGCGTCCTTCATAAGGAACTCACGTCCGCGCAGCAGGCCGAATCTAGGTCTTCGTTCATCACGGTACTTCGTTTGGATTTGATAAAGCGTGACAGGAAGTTTTTTATAGGACTGAATTTCATCCTTAACAATCGTTGTAATCACTTCTTCATGGGTTGCTCCTAGAGCAAACTCACGCCCATGCCGGTCTTCCAGACGCATTAATTCGGGCCCATAAACGTCCCAACGGCCGGAAGCTTTCCATAATTCGGAGGGATGAAGCGCTGGCATGAGCATCTCTTGCGCACCGGCGGCGTCCATCTCTTCCCGAACGATGGTTTGGATATGTTGAAGGGCTTTAAGCCCCAATGGCAGATAGGTGTAAATACCGCTGGATAACTGGCGGATCAGTCCCGCACGCAGCATCAGCTTGTGGCTAGCGACTTCGGCATCACCCGGGACATCTCGTAAAGTTGGGATCAGCAAGCGTTGTTGTCTCATGGTTGGTGTGCCTCACTTTCATTAGTCAATTTAAGCAAGCGGAACCCATTCATCTCGGTGAATGACTTCAATTCTTGCCACTTCGACGCGCTTCTGGACTTCTTCGGTTGATAATCCTGCTGCTGCTTGTATTTGCCAAGCAGCGTAGTTGACAACACCGCGTCCGAGCAGCGAACCTTCGTTGCTGAGCACTTCGACCACGTCGCCGGGGTGGAAGTCCCCGGTAGCTCCAATGATTCCGGCGGGGAGCAAGCTTTTGCCGCCGCTCATCAGGGCCGATCTCGCGCCAGGATCGACGAGGATTTGGCCTTGGGGCAGCGAGTGGAAGCCGACCCATTGTTTCTTCACCGGCAGATTGTTCAGCGCCGTGTCGAAGTACGTGCCTTTGCCGCTGCCGCCGACGGCAATGGGCAGATCGCCGGGCTCCAGCACGCGCCCGATAAAGACCGGCACGCCCCCGCGCATCGCGATGCGGGCGGCTTCGACCTTCGAGCGCATGCCGCCGGTGCCGACCGCGCTCCCTGAACCTCCAGCGAAGCTGAACAGCTCGTCGCTGATGGCGGCTACGCGATCGATACGCTGAGCGTTCGCGTTCTTGCGGGGATCGTCCGTGTACAGACCGTCCATATCTGTAATGATGATCAATTTGCTGGCCTTCACCAAATTGCCCACCAAGGCTGACAAGGTATCGTTGTCGCCGAACTTAAGCTCATCCACCGAGACAGTGTCATTCTCGTTGATAATCGGGACGACATCGCGCTGCAGCAGCTCGTCGATCGTCATCAACGCGTTCTGGACGCGCTTGCGGTTGGAGAAGTCGTACCGGGTCAGCAAAATTTGCGCCACGCTAATACCGTGGGACGCAAAGGCTTCATGGTACGCCTGCATGAGCAGCGCTTGCCCCACGGCAGCGGCAGCTTGCTTCTCGTGCAGCACCTTGGGACGCGTGCGGTACCCAAGGGAGGTGAAACCTGCGGCTACTGCGCCGGATGTCACGAGCAGGACTTGGTTACCGTCCTTCTGTAATTGCGCAAGTTCCGATGCGAAAAACCGGATTTTATCGGGATTTAAACCACCCGTATCTGAAGTTAAAGAAGAACTGCCGATTTTCACGACGATGCGCTGTGTCATTACGATCCCATCCTTTGTTTGAACAATATGTAAATAATGGATATAAAAAAAGACTCCCGTCCTCATAACATAAGGACGAAAGTCTGTAGCTTCCGCGGTACCACCTTAGATTGGCGCACGCCAAAAAGGCTGCACCCAACTCTGGATTCCCTGGATAACAGCAGGGGACTGTTCAACTCATCGTTGACGGTTCAGGGGCGGGTTCGGAATCGGTTCACGGCAAGCTCTCTCAGTCGGTGGAGCTTACTCTCTGTTTACGTGCTGTTCGTTCCTACTATTCCCATCATAACATTGCGATATAGAAGTTTTGGAAGACTTCCTTTTTTGGTTCTATATAGAATAGCACGGGGTACAAGTGTTTGTAAAGAAGCAGATGCCACTAGTTTTACTAGCCGAACAGGTTCAGCTTTCCAATGCGCTGTACAGCTTCTGCTAATCTTTCTTCCGAAGATAAGAGACCCAGACGTACATAACCCTCACCATGTGTACCAAAGCCAATGCCTGGTGCGACGACCACTTTTGCCTCCTGAAGAAGCAGATCAGCAAGGCTTTGCGACGTGTGTCCCTTCGGCACCGGCAGCCAAGAGAAGAAGGAGCCTTGGGAAGGACGGGCATTCCAGCCAATGTTCGCTAGAGCGGTGTACAAAGCATTACGGCGGCTTTCATAGACATCCCGAAGCTCGCTGACGCAATCTTGGGAAGCAGTGAGGGCCGTTGCCGCAGCGGCTTGAATGCCGCCGAACAAGGAGCAATAGTAATGATCCTGCATTAAGTTGATGAGGCGGATGACTTCCTTGTTACCCAGCGCAAAACCTACGCGCCAGCCTGCCATGTTATACGTTTTGGAAAGTGTATAAAACTCGATGCCAACTTCTTTGGCGCCAGGCGTCTGTAAGAAGCTGATTGGTTTCTCGCCGTCAAATCCAATAGCGCCGTAAGCAAAATCACTGGCTACGACCACGCCGCTCTTCTGCGCGAATTGGACCGTTTCTTCATAGAAGGAAGCGGGTGCTGTAGCGCCAGTCGGATTGTTCGGATAGTTGATAAACATGAGTTTCGCGCGGTCCAGATCGGATTGCTTCAATGCCGAGTAATCCGGAAGAAAGTTATTTTCTTCTCGCAAAGGCATGAATGCCATCTCCGCTCCGGCTAATGCGACACCTGACCAATAATCGGGATAACCCGGGTCGGGCACAAGGCAAACATCGCCAGGGTTCAATAAACACTGAGCGATCTCGATGAGTCCTGTTTTGCCACCAAAAAGAATGGCGACCTCCGTATCCGGATCCAGATCAACCTGATGATCTTCTTTATAACGTTGTGCAATCGCTTGTTTCAGAAACGGAAAACCGCTGAAAGGCGGATATTTATGATACAAAGGATTAGCGGCTGCTTCCTGCATCGAAGCTACGATATGAGGCGGCGTTGGGCGATCCGGGTTGCCTTGTCCCAGATTGATCACATCATGCCCTAATGCAATTTGTTCATTCGCTTTGCCTACGAGCGTAGCGAAAAATTGGGTAGGCAAACCTTTCATACGTTCAGCTGGCTGTATGGGGAAAGCACTTGTTTGTGTAGATAGCGTAGTCACGGTTTTAATTCACACTCCGGAGGTCGGGATTTTAATTAATAACCTAAATGTAACATGATTAGTCTATTTTTCATAGTGATGAAAAAAATCGATTTTACAATAGACTAGTCTTATCATACAGTTAATTCAAAAGCTGTGGAAAGGTGATGAGAGGCATGTCAGACCAATCACAAGTTGCTCAAGTTTTTTTGCAGGAGTCGATTCGTGCTTTTGAGAGTATGAAAAAACTGGCGGATCAAGCATTTGCGCAGGCGGCGGATGAGCATTTTTATCAAACCTTGGATGAAGAGTCGAACTCTTTGGAAGTGTTGATCAAACACATGCATGGGAATATGTTATCCCGTTGGGTCGATTTTCTAACATCGGATGGGGAGAAGGAGACGCGGGAGCGCGACATGGAATTCGAAAGCAGCCGTTACTCGCGGGAGGAGCTTCTTTCTTTGTGGGAGGAAGGATGGAAAGTGCTATTTGATGCCCTGCATTCCCTAACATCTGAGGATGTTTTGCGCATCATTCGCATTCGCGGACAAGAGCATACGGTCATTCAAGCCATTCAGCGCCAGGTTTCTCATTATGGTTATCATGTGGGACAAATTGTTTTCTTGAGCAAACACTTGGCCAGCCAACAAGGCTGGAAAACGCTTAGCATAGCAAGAGGTCAATCGAAAGCTTTCCGGCCGTCTTAAGCCAGCACTTGGGTTCAAAGCGATTTTCGATTATGATGGAGAACAGAAATGGCTATTTTCGCCCACTGGAAGGAGTATTTACAGTATGTCAGAATCCAAACAGCTTCATTTGGCACTCATTCAAATGGATATCACGATCGGTGAACCAGATAGGAACTTTGCCCGATTGGAGATGCTGCTCCAAGAGGCTGTGCAAAACGATCCGAAACCGGATGTCATCGTTTTTCCTGAGATGTGGAACACCGGCTATGCCTTAACGGAGATTCAGCAGCTTGCTGATGTGAACGGGGAGCGGACAAAAGCGCTATTGAGCAATTTTGCCAAAGCGAACCATGTGAATATTATTGGCGGTTCGATTGCCGATAAAAAAGAAGAGCGTGTGCTGAACACGATTTATGCGTTTGATCGCGAAGGGGCGGAAATTGCGGAGTATTCCAAAATTCATTTGTTCCGCTTGATGGACGAAGAGAAATTTCTGCACAGCGGCGACCAGCTAGGCCGATTTGAGCTTGAAGGCGTACGGGCTGGCGCCATGATTTGCTACGATATCCGATTCCCGGAGCTGGCACGCAAATTAGCGCTGGATGGCGCTAGAATTTTATTCGTTCCTGCCGAGTGGCCTCATCCGCGATTGCATCACTGGCGCACGCTGCTCATGGCTAGAGCGATTGAGAATCAAATGTACGTCGTTTCTTGCAATCGTGTCGGAACGAGCGGTACAACGAGCTTCTTCGGACACTCCATGGTTATTGACCCTTGGGGCGAAGTGCTTGTGGAAGGCGACGAGAGCGAAGCGATTTTACATGCAACGATTGATCTGGAGGAAGTAGTGCGTGTAAGGGCTAAAATTCCGGTCTTCGAGGACCGCCGTCCACATTTATATTAATTTTTTTGAATTAGGCGGTAAGCATTTGATTTTTTGTCGGTTTTTCTGTAAACTAAAGCCAATTGAATGATCAATTGCGGCAGTGAAGGATGAATAGTACTTGAACAACTTCTTGTTCAGCGAGCTGGGGACGGTGAGAGCCCAGACAGGAGCTCAAGGAAAAGGCTATCCGGAGCCGATACGATAAAGGGGATACAGGCTTTTACAGGTGTATCAACTAGGGTGGAACCGCGGGTGCGTAAGGCTCTCGTCCCTAGGCATGATTTGATGCCTTTGGATGTGGAGCTTTTTTTGCGTGCTCATATCCAAACGGACGTCTTAGGGCTCTCGGCCCCATTATGATAAATTGAAGGAGCGAATGAACAATGAGTGTTACCATGGATCAAGTTGTCGCATTAGCAAAGCACAGAGGTTTTGTATTCCCGGGTTCTGAAATTTATGGCGGTTTGGCCAACACATGGGATTACGGTCCGTTAGGTGTTGAGTTGAAAAATAATATCAAACGCGCTTGGTGGAAAAAATTCGTTCAGGAATCCCCTTACAATGTAGGTCTTGACGCTGCCATTCTGATGAATCCACAGGCTTGGGTAGCTTCCGGTCACGTAGGAAACTTCAACGATCCGATGATTGATTGCAAAAACTGTAAAGCGCGCCACCGTGCGGATAAGCTGATTGAGAACAAATTAGCTGAAAAAAACATCGAAATCGTCGTAGACGGTATGACGTTCGATGATATGATGAAGCTGATTGTCGAGCATAACATCGTTTGTCCGGATTGCGGCAGCAAAGATTTCACGGATATCCGCCAGTTCAATCTGATGTTCAAAACGTTCCAAGGCGTAACAGAAGCAAGCTCCAACGTTGTTTATCTGCGTCCTGAAACAGCTCAAGGTATTTTTGTTAACTTTAAAAATGTACAACGTACGATGCGTAAAAAGCTGCCATTCGGTATCGGTCAAATCGGTAAAAGCTTCCGTAATGAGATCACGCCGGGTAACTTTACGTTCCGTACACGTGAATTTGAACAAATGGAGCTTGAGTTCTTCTGCAAACCGGGCGAGGATATGAAGTGGTTCGAGTACTGGAGAAGCTTCTGCCACAACTGGCTGCTGTCATTGGGCGCGAAAGGTGAAAACCTTCGCCTGCGTGACCACAATGAAGATGAGTTGTCCCATTACAGCAACGCTACGACAGATATTGAGTACAAATTCCCGTTTGGTTGGGGCGAGCTTTGGGGGATTGCGGATCGGACGGATTTTGATTTGAAACAGCACATGGAGCATTCCGGTGAAGATTTCAACTATATCGATCAAGAAACGAATGAGCGTTATGTTCCTTATTGCATCGAGCCGTCCCTTGGCGCGGACCGTGTAACGTTGGCGCTGTTGATTGACGCGTTCGAAGAGCAAAAGCTGGAAGGTGACGACAGCCGTACAGTTCTTCACTTCCACCCTGCGCTTGCACCAATCAAGGCGGCTATTTTCCCGCTTTCCAAGAAGTTGAATGATGGCGCACAAGCTGTTTTTGCTGATCTGGCGAAACATTTCATGGTTGACTATGATGATACGGGATCAATCGGTAAAAGATATCGCCGTCACGATGAAATCGGTACGCCGTTCTGTATCACGTACGATTTCGAGTCCGAGACAGATGGTCAAGTAACAGTACGTGATCGTGACACGATGGAACAAACGCGGATGCCAATTGCAGAGTTAAAAGCATTCATCGAGAATTCCCTACAGTTTTAATATAAAAAGGCTGGCCATTAAGGTAGATAAACCTTGTGGTCAGCCTATTTTTTCTGCTGTGAGTTCGCTTTTAGTGTGCCAGGGGGAACTACAGGGTGCTATTTTGCTCAAAATAGCTCTTTGAACGGTAGGAGGGGAACTACGGTCCCTTATTTTGATGGATATGGTGGATATTTAGGCGGTCGGGGCGAAATAAGGCCCTGTAGTTCCTCTTCACGCAAGAATTATAACTTTTATGCAGAACAGTACCCTGTACTTCCTTTATTTAAATGACGTAATCGAGAACTTCACTGTATGGCAAATAACGATGAACGTCAGTAAGCGGTGGACTATAGACATGAATGGATACGGCGGGCTCATGGAACGGATTGCTAAGCTGATGGATTTGATCCTTCGGAGCTGTAAAATAGTCGCCTGTTCGAATCAAATCATCGCTATGAACAACCGGATAACCTTCCGTGTCCAGATGGAATTTGGAATTGACAATATGGCCTTGAACCAAGCAGGCAGCTCCTATCGAAGCTCCGTGATTATGAATGGCTGTTGCAGCTGAGGCGGGAATGTGAATGATAATGACTTCAAGCTCTTTGTTGCTATAAATGACATTGCGGCCATAAGCTAGATTCAGGGGTTCAGTCTTATGATCAGGCACCTCGTGAAATAAGCTGTTTACGGACTGAAGCGCAGATTTTAGTTGTTCTAATGAGGGTTCTTGCAATTTACAGAATGACTGCTCAATTGCTTCTATTAACATCATGGTTTCCGCCTCCTGGGCACTTGGTATCTCTTTATCAAAATTAATTAGAGAAACGATAAGATTTAATTATATTGTATGCTTTAGGAGGAGGAAGGGTTAGGGGAATTGGCATAATTTTAAAAAGAAATAGGTCATGAAATAACAAAAGAATTAGACGCGAAACGGCGGCATTCGTCTACCATCGATATCCGTAAAACCATATTCGGCAGCTAGGGAACCAACCTCGTGAAGCAGTCCTGCCTTAAGGTGAACCTGCGGATCGGAGGCCAACGCCACAACGGCGCGCCCAATATATTCAACGGATTCCGTCGGGTGTAACTCTTCAATTCGCATGAAGTCGGGATCGCCAGTTTCGAGGCCATAATGTTTATACACAGCTTCTGTTCGCATCCAACCGGGAGCTAATGCCAATGCGGTTACGTCCAACTGGTTTGCTTTGAGATTTAGAGACATAGCACGGGTCATATTTACAACTGCACGTTTCACTGTGTCATAAAATACATTCACCGGGTAATCGCCTCCGATGTCGGAGTAGACCCCCGTGTTAATAATTAAGCCGCGCTTCTGCTCAAGGAAGAAGGTGGACATGGCATACCGGCTGGACACCATTTGTGCCCGTAAACCGGCATCAAACATGCTGTCCCAACGTCTCAAAGGCTGCTTCCAGAAAGGCGCTAAAAAATCATCTTTTTCAATGTCCTCGTAACCGCCCCATGCGTTATTAACTACAAGATCAAGTGTGCCTTGCTCCTGTTTGATTTGCTCGTACAGCTTTTGAACATCGGCTTCAATCGTATGATCACATCGAACCGCAATTCCTACGCCGCCACGTGCAGTCACTTCATCCGCTGTATCCTCGATCGTACCTGTAAGATCTGTCTGAGAGGATTGTGCCCTTGTACTGCGGCCAGTCACATAAACGGTGGCACCTGCTTCACCAAGCACTAAGGCAATTCCACGGCCGGCACCCCGACTAGACCCTGTCACAAGTGCTACCTGACCTTGAAGCTGTTTACTTTTCGTCATCCTTTTATACCTCCATTAGTCATTCACCAAGTTACTTTGCACTTATAGTTTAACTCTATACGATGACAATTCTTGTCATGGATTGAAAAGGCGCAAAAATGTTCATGTTTGTGAATCTTCCATGGTGCTGTATGCGTGAAGCATACGCTGAAGTTGTTCGCGAATCCATTGCACCATTTCGGGTGGTTCTTCAACGACGGCATCTGCGCCCATGCTCAGGAAATATTTTGAGAAATAGAGCAGATTACTCCGGTGCATCTCACAAACTAATTCTCCGCTTCCGTCGGCATGAATCGTGACATCTTCATTGCTGCCATTGCTCCGCTCGTATGCTCGGACACCGGCAGGTGTAAGTTTGACGCGAAGTCTCATGTGTTCGGACGAATCCATATTCTGGCTTACTCCACCTGATAACCAATCAAGAATGGTGTAGTTCATAAGGTTTTTGCTAGGGTGATCTGGCTCGGCAGGTGCCAAGCTTTGCAAGCGATCTGTGCGAAATAGCAGGATGCGATCTTTTTGAAAACAATAAGATGGAAAATACCAATAACCATTCGATGCGTAAATGCCGATGGGCTGTATGGTACGTTCCGTTGCACCATCTTTGGAAGCGTAGGTGATGTGAAGGGGGAGACCATCGATCGAAGCCTCCAGAAGCTGCTCCAAGTAAGGAGAACTTTGTGTGCGGGTAGGTGTCCAAAATGACACACGATTCTTGAGTGCATCAATTCGCTTCTTCGTATCCGTCGGAAGATAGTGATAAAACTTGCCTAGCGCTGACGTCGATTCTGCAGCAAAAGGCAGCGCTCCATAATACTGGAGCGACTGAAAGGCGAAGAACATCGCGACCGCCTCTTGTTCCGTGAACAAAATAGGAGGGAGCATCCGCTTTTTCAGCAAGCGATAGCCGCCATGCGGGCCGAACTCCGTATAGAGCGGCATTCCGAGCTCGCTTAGCTCCTGTAAATCGCGATGCATGGTGCGTTCCGAGACGCCGAATTCCTGGGCGAGCTCTTTGGTCGTGAACGCCATGCGTTCATTAACGACCATCATAAGCTGGATCAAACGCTGTGTTTTGTTCATGACAGTACGTTTCCTCCTGTACGTGTAAAGCTATCCAATTGTTCGCATAACCTCTTTCATCGTGCTGACGAAAGCTTCGGCTGCTTTGGAGAGGTATCTGCCCTTGCGGTAAGCGATGACAAGTGTTCGGGTCGGTCGGCCTTCCAAGGTAAGGTGAACGGGAGACAACTCGCTGAAGCTGCGTTTTGAGATCAAATAGGGCACGAATGCGATGCCCATTCCGGCTGCCACAAGCGATTGGACTGTTTCCATGTTGCTGGATTCGAACACGATATTAGGGACAATCCCGGCATTTTGGCAGAGATCAAGCGTAAGCTTTCGAAAACCTTGGCCTTTTTTTAAGGCGATGAAGGCTTCTTTTTCCAACTGCGAGATACTGATCGGTTCCTGGGCCTGCGTTAACGGATGGCGCGGGGGCACGGCAAGGACAATTTCTTCTTCCAGCAGCGTTTCATATATAAGCGATTCTTCCCTCAGCGGCAAGGACAGGAGAGAAATATCAGTTTGCCCGTTCATGGTCAATGTCTCCAGGTTCGCTGAAGTTTCTTCAACGAGTGAAATTTCAATATCGGGATAAGCGGTTTGGAAAGCAGGGACTACAAAAGGAAGGATTGTCGATCCCGTGATAGGCATACTGCCGACGACGAGGCGCCCTTTTTTCATCTGTGAAATGTCTTCCATTTCTTTTTTGAGCTGCTCCACCATATCAAGAATTTTTTGTGATTTCTCGACGAATAAAGAGCCGGCATGCGTAAGTTCAACGGAGTTTGTACTGCGTTGGAACAGAAGAACGCCAATCTCTTTCTCTAGCTTGGACAATTGCTGACTGAGTGAGGGCTGGGCGATATGAAGTTTTTCTGCGGCTCGCGAGAAGTTTCGTTCAATGGCAATCTGAATGGCATATTGTAGTTGGCGTAGTTCCAATGATTTTACAACTCCTAAAATAAATGATGAGGTTAAACATGTTTATTTATCATAGCTCATGATCGTATTTTAGCATAATCCATAAATAAAAAGAGACTGTCACACAAGCAGAATAAATCTACTTGCGGACAGTCTCTTCATACCTCGCTATGTTACCTCTTCACGGTACTCCGGTACATCAGGAACAGTAAATACGGTGCGCCAATGACAGCAACAACGATGCCGGAAGGGATTTCTTTGGGAATGGCGATCACTTTCCCGATAATATCCGCAATGACTAGCAAAATGGCGCCAATCAAAGCGGATAGGACAACCGATTTCTGGTGACGCTGGCCCATGAAAATCCGAACGGCATGAGGAGCGAGCAGCCCGATGAAAGATATGGTGCCAACGCAAGCTACTGCGATCGCCGCTATTATAACTCCGATGCTTGCCGTAATCAGGCGGGTTTTCTGCAGCTTAAGGCCTAAACCAAGCGAGACAAGATCTCCAAAAGCAAGTAAATCCACACGACGGCCAAGCAGCCAAGCGATGGGCAAGAGGATAATCATGGCCACGCTCAATTGCCAGAATTCCAGCCAACCTCTGGCATATGTGCTCCCAGCTAACCAAGTTAGAGCTGGAGCAGCGCCGAGTTTGGATTTAATGATCAGGAACTGGATGACAGCTGATCCAAGCGCAGATATCGCAATCCCGACAAGAATTAATACGACGGGATTCAGCCCTTTTTTCCATGCCAGCACATACACACTGCCGGCCGAGAGGAGAGCGCCGGCCATCGCGCCGATCGGTACCCACATGCCCGAAGCCGTTGGCCAGATGGTGAGGACAAGAAGTGCTCCCATGCCAGCACCTGTCGTTACACCGACAACGGAAGGGTCGGCAAGCGGATTGCGAACGGCGCCTTGCATCATGGAGCCTGCAATCGCTAGCGAGGCTCCGGCAAGTGCGGCTACGAGCACGCGAGGCAAACGTAAGTTAAAGATGACGTTGCTCGACATCTCGGGTCCGCCGCCGGATAGAACGGCAAGGACATCTGCAAAAGGAATTTTTAAAGCGCCAGCGGATAATCCGGTCAGAATAAGCGCAAGCAGAGAGGCGGATGCCAGCAAAATTAGCAAGGGATACGGAATTTTGCTGCCGATGAAGCCGACGCCCATCGAGGATCCGCTATCCGACGAAGCTTGCATCTTGGAACCGCGAACAGCAAGCCAAATGAGCCAGGGAGCTCCAAGAACGGCGGTGACGGAGCCGGCAGGCAGTTCGCCAAGCGTGCTGCGAAACATTTTCGCAATCGTATCCGCCGAAATCAGCACAACCGCTCCCCATAATGCGCTGCCCGGGATCAAAAACCTATGACGTCTGAGGCCAATCAATCGGATCAAATGTGGGGCGATGAGCCCGACAAAGCCAATCGGACCTACGACACTTACCGTCACTCCGGCCAGTAAAATGGCAGCAGCAAGCGCCATGAAACGAATTAAATTGACATTCTCACCTAGTGAAACAGCCGTTTCCTCATTCAGCTCCAGCATATCCAGCTTCTGACTGAACAAAAGGGCAGCAACCAGCCCGATCAATATCCAAGGAAGTGCGTAGCGTACTCCAAGCCAATCATTTTGCCCTAATGCGCCTGAGCCCCACATAAACAGACCGTTGGTCTCATTCTCATACATAATTTGCAGACCGCTTGTAAAGGCAGACAATACGAGGGAAACGATCATACCTGCCAAAGCCATGCGCAGTGGAGTACTTTTGCGACCCCCTGACATGAAGTAAGCCATGACGGCTGCGCCGCATGCGCCAATGAGTGCCAAAAGCAGTGAATGATCCGACTTTAAGCCAGGAAAGTAAACGGCTGCAAGCACGATGATAAAATAAGAACCTGCATTCAAGCCTAGTGTTGAAGCGGATGCCAATGGATTGCGGGTAACGGTTTGGAGCAGCGCTCCTGCAACCGCAAGCGAAGCTCCGGCCAGGAGGCCGATGACCGCCCGCGGCAAGCGAAGCCCCCGAACCATATGATGGTCGGGGGTATCTTGCGGATGCAGCAATGCGTTCACGATGGTATGAACAGTAAGGTTGGCTTCTCCCTGCGTGATGTTCAGGAACAGAACAAGAAGCAGAGCCAGAAGGCCTCCTCCAAAAACGAAAAAGGCTTTCCATGTCGTTTGCCGATTTATAAAAAGGTCTGTTTTTAACTTAATCTGGCTCATTTGGTTAACGCGTTAGCTGTCAACTCGGCAAATAGTTTTGCGGACAATGGACCGCCGAACGGCCAAGTGTTGCCAGGCAGCTTGTAGGTTTTGTTCTCTTTTACAAAGGAAAGACCTTTCCAAACGGCATTATCTTTGAGTTGCTTCTCAAACACATTGTCGTTGTCTTGCACGATGTAAATAAAGTTGGCATTTTGCACAGCTGGCAGTGCTTCCACGGAAGCGGTCGAGTAGCCGTACATTTCAAATTTAGTAGCTTTAAATACGTTTTTCAATCCGATGCGCTGAAGAACTTGTACAGCCATGGAGTTGTCCAGGAACATGCGAAGATCTGCATTGTTTTGATTGCTGAAAGCTTGTGTAAGTGCGACTTCAGCGCCATCTTTTTTAGCAGCGGCAAGTTTATCTTTCGTATCTGCGTATGCTTTTTGAAGGTCGGCAAGCACTTTGTCGCCTTCCGCTTTTTTACCAACAACATCAGCAATCGTTTTGAAGGTGTTTTCCATCTCCGCATATTGATCGCCTTTTCCTTCAGCAGGGTAGGAGTTAAAAACGATAGTAGGTGCGATTTTTTTGAGTGCCTCATAGTTTTTGCTTGAACGCAGTGTGCTGGTAATAATGAGATCAGGCTTGAGACCTGTAATAGTTTCCAGGTTAGGTTCTTGACGGGTTCCTACATCAACGACAGAAGCATCCAAAGCAGGTGTTACGTTTACCCAATTTGCATAACCTTTTTTATCAGCAGACCCTACTGGTTGAATACCAACGGCGAGCAAGTCTTCCGCATAGGTCCACTCTAAAGTGACGATCCGTTTAGGAGTACCTTTAATTTCGGTCGTCCCTAGATCATGTGTGATGGTTTTGACAGTGTCAGCAGCAGCCGTAGCGGCAGCAGACGCAGCTGGCGAAGCTGTTGAACTGGTGGTATTAGCCGCATTACCGCAAGCAGCAGTAAGGAAAAGCATGACCAG
Source organism: Paenibacillus chondroitinus NBRC 15376 (assembly GCF_004000765.1). Taxonomy (GTDB): domain Bacteria; phylum Bacillota; class Bacilli; order Paenibacillales; family NBRC-103111; genus Paenibacillus_E; species Paenibacillus_E chondroitinus. The sequence continues at coordinate 174,427 of NZ_BILW01000004.1, forward strand.
TGAAGCAGTAACCGTTAATGGTTTTACAATTTTAAGCACAAATAAACCCTCCTATAATATGTATCTATAAATGGATAAAAATGATGGGTGTTTCAATCCCACTGAGAGAATGATAATCATTATCACTAATTATGTCAATATTTTATTAAATTATAGGATTAATCTATCAAGCTTATAGTTATTATATCTTGGAGCAATGATAGTAATCGTGCTAAACTACGTTATGAGGGTAAGACATTAACAAATTGAGCGGATAATGACAAGAGGTGACTGGGTATGAGTAAAAAGACGATGTTCGAAAAAATCTGGGATAATCACGTAATTAACCAGGAAGAAGGCAAACCTAGCGTAATTTATATCGACTTGCAGCTGGTCCATGAAGTAACATCGCCGCAAGCATTCGAAGGGCTTCGCATGTCAGGCCGTAAAGTACGCAGACCTGATCTGACTTTCGCAACGATGGATCATAACGTTCCAACGAAAGATCGTTACAATATTACAGATCCTATTTCCAAGCAACAAATTGACACACTTTCACAAAACTGCCGTGACTTCGGCGTTACACTATTCGATCTTGACAGTATCGATCAAGGTGTCGTGCACGTTATGGGACCTGAGCTTGGTCTAACGCACCCAGGTAAAACGATCGTTTGCGGCGATAGCCACACATCGACACACGGTGCTTTCGGAGCGCTTGCATTCGGTATTGGTACAAGTGAAGTTGAGCACGTTCTTGCTACGCAAACGCTGCAGCAATCCAAAGCCAAAACACTTGAAGTTCGCATTACGGGAAGCTTGAAACCAGGCGTAACAGCGAAGGACTTAATCCTTGGCGTTATTGCGAAATACGGCACGGATTTTGCTACTGGTTACGTTATCGAGTATACAGGCGAAGCCATTCGCGGTCTTTCCATGGAAGAGCGTATGACGGTATGTAACATGTCCATCGAAGGCGGAGCTAGAGCAGGATTGATTGCTCCAGACGAAACGACTTTCAACTACCTGCGTGGTCGTGAGTACGTGCCTCAAGGCGCTGATTTCGATGCAGCTGTTGGGGAATGGTCCAAGTATGTAACGGACGAAGGCGCGACGTATGACTGGGTCGTTGAGTTTGACGCTGATTCCTTGATTCCGCAAGTAACTTGGGGAACTAGCCCGGGCATGGGTACAAGCGTAACAGCACTTGTTCCGGATCCACAAAGTTTTGAAACCGAAAATGAACGTAAAGCAGCTGAAAAAGCGCTTGAATATATGGATTTAACACCAGGTACACCAATGACAGATCTGAAAGTCGACTATGTTTTCATCGGTTCCTGTACGAACGGACGTATTGAAGATCTTCGCGCAGCTGCAAAAATCGCTCAAGGATACTCTGTTGATCCTAGCGTGACGGCTATCGTGGTTCCAGGATCCGGCCGCGTCAAAATTCAAGCTGAAAAAGAAGGCTTGGACAAAATTTTTACAGCTGCGGGCTTCGAATGGCGTGACGCTGGCTGCAGTATGTGCTTGGCGATGAACCCGGACGTTCTGCAACCTGGCCAACGTTGTGCATCGACTTCCAACCGTAACTTCGAAGGCCGTCAAGGCCGCGGTGGACGTACGCATCTCGTGTCCCCAGCGATGGCTGTTGCTGCAGCGATCAAAGGTCATTTCTATGATGTTCGTGATTGGGAAATTAAAGAATACCAACAAGCTTAATTTTGGCTGATTAAGGAGAATGAAAACATGGAAGCTTTCAAACAACATACAGGCCTCGTCGGTCCTGTGGATCGTGTCAATGTAGATACAGATGCAATTATTCCTAAGCAATTTCTTAAAAGAATTGAGCGTTCCGGCTTCGGCCAATTCCTGTTCTTCGAATGGAGATGGGATGAAGCGGGTAACGTGATCGAGAGCTTTCCTCTGAATCAGGATCGCTATCAGGGCGCTTCCGTTTTGCTCTCCAGAGCGAACTTCGGCTGCGGATCTTCCCGTGAGCACGCGCCATGGGCGATTCAAGATTTTGGCTTCCGCGTCATCATTGCACCTTCTTATGCGGATATTTTCTATAACAACTGCTTCAAAAACAGCATTTTGCCAATTAAACTTTCGGAAGAACAAGTGGATGATTTGTTTAACCGCACAGCACAGCATGAAGGTTACAAGCTAAATGTTGATCTGGAGAACAACAAGCTTACAGACGATTATGGACTGGAAATTAGCTTTAACATCGACGAGCACCGTCGTCAGTTTTTGCTGCAAGGTTTGGACGATATCGGTTTAACACTCCAGCATGAAGACAAAATTACGGCTTACGAGCAAGCTCACGCAAAGCGTTTGGCTTATAAATAAGTTCGGGTCGAAGACGCATCTCTATGGGGACCCCATGGGATGTGTCTTTTTTTTGTTTATTTTTTATGCAACTTTTGGTAGTTTGATACGTCTAATAGATTACTAGATTGTCGAACGGACGGGGGTTTTGCTGTCGGGCTAAGTGACTAATTTGAGATAAAGGACAATTGCTGCTAGGTTTTGAGAGACAGAGTTCTCATTTTTGTGATTACGACTATAATTCCGACAATATATAGAGGTGAATGATGAAAATTCCTGCATTTTGTTTCATGTTGCTGATTTCTGTGATGCTGCTGCCTACTACGGCATTGGGGGCGGAAGCGTCTAATGCGATTAAGCTTTTTATGAATGAGAAAAGATTGGTTTCGAGTGAAGTTCAACCTCGCATTGTTAGTGGAAATACAATTGTACCCGTGCGCATTATTGTTGAAGAAATTGGCGCGAAGGTAACTTGGGATGAAGCCACGAGCAAAGTAACCATCGTCAAAGACGATGTGAACATTCAATTGACGATCAACAGCAAAACAGCGCTGATTAAAGGCAAAAAGGAAGTCATGGAGGTTGCTCCGATCATTGATAAAGGCAATACGATGCTGCCGCTCCGTTTCATTGGACAGCAAATGGGTATTGAATTTACATGGGACGCATCCACTTCTTCCGTACATATGTTCAAAAAAGACGATAGCGATTCCAAGCCAGTAACAGGTCCGGTTGATGTCGTAGATGGCAACACGCCAACAACGCCGCCGCCAACAACACCTACCAATCCAACAACACCAACAAATCCAGTCAAACCAGGAGACGGTACAGAGACTGGGAGTGGTACTGGCACTGGCACTGGCACTGGGTCCAACATACCGGATCCGAATGTCCATCTGGTGCAATCTATCGTGTTGACCGATAAGGAGCTAACGGTAACGGCCAAAGACGGCACGCTTGTACCGACATCCATGAAATTAGCCAATCCCAATCGGATTGTATTGGATTTCCCTAACACAGTGTTAGATGAGCCTCTCAAGAAACTGCTGGTCAAAAATGCGGGAGAGCTGAGTTCGAAGCATCCGCTGGTCGAGAAAGTTCGTTTTTCCAATTTTAACGATAATCCGGCTACAGTAAGAGTCATTCTGGATTTGAAAAGTACTGCTGATTATAAGGTTCAGCCTACCAAACTGCCTAATCAGTGGAAAGCGACAATTGCCGAACATCAGTTAACTGTCGTAATTGATGCGGGGCACGGCGACAATGATCCTGGCGCATTATCCATAACTGGCAGACATGAGAAGGATTTTACACTGTCTATGGCGAAGAAAGTAGAGCAGCTTCTCCTTCAGGACAAGCGTCTTAATGTTTTGATGACTCGTTCTGACGATACGTTCATACCGCTGGATGACCGGGTATCCTTTGCCAATAACATTCAGTCGGACCTTTTCTTATCTATTCACGGTAACAGTGCCAAGGCTACGGTATCCGGTACAGAAACGTATTACAACCGACCGGAAAGCGCAGCTTTTGCGAATGTCATTCACAAATATGCGATTCCGGCAACAGGGTTTCCTGATCGCAAAGTACGCGAAGCTGATTTTAGAGTCATCACGAAAACGACCATGCCGGCTGTTCTGCTGGAAGTGGGGTATTTGTCTAATAAGAACGATGAAAGTGCGATGTACAAGGATGCGTTCCAAGACAAATTAGCCTCTGCTCTCGTTGCTGCTATCAAAGAATACTTGAACCTCAAATAGGAGGTAAAAACTCTAATTTTAGGCTACGATGCTAGTTTTGCTATGCAAAACGCGAAGGAGTGTGTGAAATGACCCAAACAAGACGCTTTATTCAAGGGGCACTTCTTGTGAGTGCCATTACATTGTCTATAACTGCCTGCGGTCAAAAAAATCAGTTGGTTAGCGGTTCTGCACCGCAGACATCAACAAACCCAATCTCAACGTCAACGGTTCAAAGTCCTGCGCCAACAGTTGCGGCGACTCCGACACCGGAACCTGAGCTCCACAAAAAGATCAAGGCTTACTATAGCGATCAAGATGAAATGAAGCTTATAGAGAAAGAAGTTACGATCACTTACAAAAAGGATGCAGATGTGTATGGCGCAGCCTTGAACGCACTTAAGAAGAGCGATGATCCTAAAGCCATTCCTTTATTTGACGACTTAAAGTTTACAAGTTCAGCCTTTGATAAAACCAAAGGGGAATTGAAAGTGGACCTCACGTTTGGTCCCAAAACGCAATTGGGCGCCCCTGGGGAAGAAATGTTTTTGCAAGCCCTGAAGAAAACGGTTTTTCAATTTCCGGAAGTGAAAGCTTTATACGTCCTGAAGGATGGCAAACAAGTAGACAGCTTAATGGGGCATCTGGAGCTTCCCTACCCAATCAAACGACCTAATTAAATGGAAGAGCAGAGGAGTTAATTTAGAGATGAGAAATAAGAAGTTGGCAAGCGCAATCTTAAGTTCATTAATTGTAACAAGTTTAGCTGGAACACCGGTTCTTGCCGCTGACTCCACGAGTGGAACGTCCAAAAATAGCGTGAAACTTTCGTTCCCGGATGTAAAATCTGATTATTGGGGAATTCGCCATATTTCGAAATTGGCTCTCGAAGGAATCATCGAAGGTTATGAAGATGGTGCCTACCGCGCTGAAAACTCGGTTTCCCAACAGGACGTACTGATTATGGCAGTCCGCATGATGGGGTTGCAGGATGAAGTCAATAACATGACATCTACAACTGTATTCCCTGATTTTATGCTTGTTGATAGTTATGCGAGGAACTATGTAGCTGTCGCGCTTCAAAAAGGTTTAATTACGAACGAAGAAGAGAAAGAGCGAAGCTCGAGCGATAAGTCCAAAGAAAATTGGGGACAACGTAAGGCAACAAGAGAATGGGTAGCAGAAATCGTTATTCGTGCGATCGGCAAAGGCGCTTTCGCCCAAAGCTTATCCGAAACGCAAACGACATTTAACGATAACAGCTCCATCAGCGCTACATCACTTGGATATGTAAATGCTGCGGTTGCGTTGAAAGTTGTTGATGGTTTTGAAGACGGGACCTTCCAGCCGAAAGGCGCAGTAACCCGCGCTCAGATGGCTGCCTTCTTAAGCCGCTCGCAGAAAGAATTGACATCTTTGCCTGCGCATGCGAAAAAAGGATATTTGACCACCCTCACAAGCGGCACAATTGGTCTAATGGACAAAGAGGGCAATACAAGTACATATAAGATCTCACCAAACACTGTTTTCTACGGAAACAAAAACGATACGGCAATTGACCCGAAAGAACTTCAAGAAACTTATGAAGTTTCAATCGTTGAAGTAAACGGCGTTGCTTACTATGTTGAAATCATTAAAGACGAATTGCAGATGGACATCAAAGAGGGCAAATTGCTCAAATTAAACATGAGCACGATGAAAGCTACATTGGATGATTTTGAAAGCTATGATTTGGCGTCGGATGTGGCCGTAACGGATACGGAAGGTCGCGGACTCAGTCTTGGGGACATTGTAACCGGCAGTACCATTCAATTGCGCAAAAGCAAAATTGTCAACACGGACAAATACACGTCTATCATCGTCAAACAAGTGCCAGTTAACAAAACGGCAAATGGGGCGATCCAAAACCTGAACAAGGACGCGGCACAAATTACGCTGCTGGATACGGAGTCAGGTCAACCTGAATCATACAGTTTCTCTTCTGCTTTAATTATTACTTCTACGGATAACAGCTTGGCGGATCTGAATTCTCTGCACATTGGCGATGTCGTCGAATATACGATTAAGAACAGTGAAGTAGTGAAAATTTCTGTTAAAAAGCAAGCGGATGTCGGTGTAAGTATTGAGGGGACTTTTAAGGAGTTTTCTGAAGATAAATCGACTTTATTGATTAATAAAACGACGGGTAAACCTGTTGATGCGTATGAATTGTCTGAGAATGTGAAAGTCGTGATCAATGGATTAACGAACGCAAGTATTTACGATCTTGCTGCTGGCGATCAGTTGAAGCTGGAAGTTCTCAATAATAAAGTAACGTTGATTACAGTCGCAAATCGCTCTATTGAAAATTTATATTTTGCTAAAATAGTTGGCTATGATCAAAATTTGAAGCTACTTTCGGTTATCGATAACAAAGGTGAGCCGCATGCGTATATTTTGACGGATAGCGTGTCGATTTCATATGCAGGTATGAAGCTTCCTTTATCTAACTTTAGCGGTACATTTACAGTAGGAAAATATGTAGATTTGCTGGTTGCACAGAAAAAGGTTACACAAGTTCAGATGTCTACACAGCTAAACGGACAAATCACGCAATTAAACCTGCAAACGAATGATATTACGCTAAAAACAGACAGCGGTCAAAGCTTGTCATTTAAGCTGCAGTATGCACCTGTTGTTGAACTGGCGAATAAGCCAAATAGTACGCTTTCGGATCTAAAAGTAGGAGACACAATCTCCCTACAAATTAGCTTCGACCAAAGTATCGTGACTAAAATTACAACCAGTAAAACAGCTATGTACAAAACGGTGATTACAAATGTAAATTCCAAGCAAATTACCGTGTCGGATGAATCGAATTCGCAGTATGTCATCTCGCTCGACGGTGTACCGATTGTGAAACCGGATCAAAGCACAGGTTCGATCAATGACTTTGTATTAGATGATTATGTGAAGCTTTCATTCAATGGTTCAAAAGTTGTCAGAGCTGAGATTTCAACTCCTGTAATCGGCAAAGTAACAGCTGTGAATGCGGCAAGCTCCTCGTTGACGGTTCAAGACTTTACCGGGAAAAGCCAAGTCATCAATGCAGGTACCAATTTCGGAGTGAAGCTGAACGGCGGATCGGATTATAATTTCGCTTCCATTAAAGTGGGCGATCGTGTTCAAGTCATGAAAGATGCAAGCGATAAGCTCATCATTCAAGTGGCTGCTACTGCAAAACGAGAAGTTGATAACTACAGCTCAGTTGTTAATCAGATGTATTTGAAATCAACATCTGCTGGAGATAAGACTTCTTACAGCCTTTACCCAAGAGCTTATTATCATAAAGGAACAGACATAGTGGGTCCATCTTCATTCGTATCCGGTGATATTATCACGATCTATGTGCTGGATAATAAAATTGTTGAGATTGAGAAGTAAGAATTGAACAAAATAATCGTCACATCCGTCTGTATTGTAGGAGCTAGTCTCCTGCTGCAGGCGGTTTTTTTATGATTTTTAAAATAAATATGGCAATTTTTTAGAAAATGTTCGCATTTTGACGCTCACAAGCATTGATTCTAACGTCACAATTCGCTAAACTGAAGAATATTACGACCCTAAGGAAGCAAAGACATGACGCAGAAGTTAGTAAGGCATATTTTGGATACGATTGGTGAACTATTTCCGGATGCACATTGCGAGCTGCGTCACAGTAATCCTTTTGAATTAACGATTGCTGTTTTGCTATCCGCGCAATGCACTGATGAAACCGTAAATAAGGTGACATTGGATTTATTTCAGAAATATAAGCGCCCCGAAGATTACTTGGCCGTTTCATTGGAGGAACTGGAGCAAGACATCAGACGGATTGGATTATTTCGAAATAAAGCGAGCAATATTCAAAAACTGTGCCGGTTATTACTGGACAAGTTTGATGGTGAGATCCCAGAGAAGCACGAACACTTAGTCGAGCTGCCTGGTGTAGGCCGAAAGACGGCAAACGTCGTTGTCTCCAATGCTTTTGGAGTACCTGCCATTGCCGTTGACACTCACGTAGAGCGCGTATCCAAGCGACTGGGATTGGCGGGCATCGATGATTCGGTGCTTGAGGTAGAAAAGAAGCTGATGAAGAAGGTTCCACGAGAAGAGTGGACACAAACCCATCATCGCCTGATCTTTTTTGGCCGTTATCATTGTAAAGCGCAGAACCCGAAATGCGAGGTATGTCCTCTCTTGGATAACTGTCGCGAGGGTAAGAAACGTATGAAACCAAGCTCAACTAGGAAAACTATTACAAACAAATGATATGCAGACAAAGGATGGGATTTAAATGAAATGCATCGCCGTATATACCAATAGCTTTGAACAATTCTCTGATATTTTCGAACAAGTGATTAATACTCCATTAGCCGATAATGAGGAAAAAGTCATTGAAGGCATTACAGTCAGTGAATCAGGTGAAGTTCCTCAGAATTACATAGACAAGATGAAAACAAAAACTGAGGTTGTTGTGATGAAAGTTAAAGAATCGGATATTACGATTTTGCAGCATCGCGATGTTTTTGAAATTTTCTTGCCTGAAAAAGAAAAAGTGGTTATGTCCTAAAAAATTAAATCTCCCTCTGGGAGATTTTTTTCTGTATCCTCATAGATATAAGATTGGATAGAAGACCGGTAAATAAGGAGCGGAACGGACGAATGACGCAAGCAATCGATACAAACATCTCGGTCATGCCGGATGCAATCAAGAAGATGCAGGTAAGTCTGCAAACAACAGGAGATCTGGATAATGCTGGCAAGCTGGGGCAACTGCTGGCGAAGATTGATTCAGGCAGAATGAACATCGCTTTCTGCGGCCATTTTTCAGCGGGGAAATCAACCTTAATTAACCAGTTATGCGGGCATCCGCTGCTGCCGTCCTCCCCGATACCAACGAGTGCTAATATCGTGAGTATCCGCAATGGGGCACCTGGCGCTCATGTTACACATCGACATGGAAGCCTCCAAGGGAAGACGAATACGATTCCGCTCGATGAGCTTGAAGCTTATTGTGTGAATGGTACAGATATTGAAACAGTAGAAATATCTTATCCCATTGCTTTTCTGGGTGAACATACAGCGCTGTTAGACACGCCAGGGATTGATTCGACGGACGATGCCCACCATAAATCTACGGAGTCTGCGCTGCACTTGGCGGATGTCGTGTTTTATGTGATGGATTACAATCATGTACAATCCGAAGTGAATCTTGCGTTTACGAAGAAAATGAAGGAGTGGGGCAAACCGCTCTATCTCATTGTCAATATGATCGATAAGCACAAAGAATGGGAACTGCCATTTTCGCAGTATCAAGAGGGGACGAAACAAGCCTTTTTGAATTGGGGTATCGTGCCGGATGATCTACTCTTTGTTACCATGAAAGAGCCGAACCATCCTCATAATGAGTATGGGAAGCTGCAATGGTTATTAAGCCGCTTGATTGAGCGTGGCGACGAGCTGCGCAGCTTCAGCATTGACGCCTCTGCACGCTATCTTGCCGACGAACATGGCAAATGGCTGGCTGAGCAGCATGAGCCGCAGAAGGCTGAGCTTATGGAGCAAATCAGCCTGGAAGGTGATGTGCAGGAGGTCGAGGCGCTGGCGACTGCCAAGCAGCAGGAGCTGACGGTCTTGAAAGGACTGCCGGAAGCATTGACGGCACAGCTGCGTAAGGAAGTTGGCACAATCATTGAAAATGCCAACATTACACCGGCCTTGACCCGCGATCAGGCTCATGCGTATTTAGAGAGCCGCAAGCCCGGGTTCAAGGTAGGGTTCTTCTCCAGAGCTGCACAGACGGCTCTGGAAACGGAGAAACGGCTCAACGCGTTTCAAGCGGATTTATCGGAGCAGGTGGAAGCACAGCTGGATTGGCATCTGCGGGACGCTTTGAAGAAAGCTGCGCAAAATCAAGGGCAGCATGACGCGGGTCTCTTGGCTCAGATTGAGGCTTTGCGCGTGGAAGTCACGCCAGAGTGGCTTGCAGCGCAAGTGAATGCTGGCGCCACATTCGGCGGCGAATACACGCTCAACTTCATGAAGCAAGTTGCGTCGGATATTAAACAGCAGTACCGCAAACAGTCGTTTGCGGTGATCGACCTGATCGCGGCTGCGGTTCGCGAGCACGGTGCTGTGGCCGCCGCTGCGCTTGCGGCCGAGCTGGAAGCGCTGGGCAGCCGCCTCGGCGCTGCCCGCGAACTGCGCCGCCTCGAGGAAGCCGAGGCGGCCGCAACGGCCCAGCTGCTGCGCATGGCGAGCTGGGCAAGGCCAGCTGCGCCGGCGCTGCCGGACGCGCAGCAGTACACGCCCATGGAGGAGCAAGCAGCCGCCCCGCTGAGCGGGGGGCTGCATGTCACCTCCATGGATAAGATCCTGCAGGCCGCTGCGACAGCATCGGCGGCCGCAGGACCTTCAGCCGCTGCCCCTGTGGAGGCAGCGGCATCCGCGCCGACCGCGTTCACCTCAGGTGAACACGGTCGGCGCATGGAGCGCAAAGCCGCCGACTTGCTGGCGGCTTCGGACATCATCGACGGACTGCCGTCGATGCGGTCGATCGCGCGTGCCATGCGCGAGAAATCGGAACGTCTGCGTCAGCGGACGTTCACGATTGCGTTGTTCGGCGCATTCAGCGCCGGCAAGTCGTCTTTCGCCAATGCTTTGATTGGTGAAAGAGTGCTGCCGGTCTCGCCGAACCCAACGACGGCGGCCATTAATAAGATCATGCCGCCGCAAGAGGGCTGGCCGCATGGTACGGCCAAGGTGAAGATGAAGAAAGCGGACGCGATTCTTCAGGACGTCCTATATTCACTTGAAATTTTAGGCGTGCAAGCGAGCGATATGGCGTCCTCATTGAAACGTATAGGCGCTCTTTCCCCAGCTGACGTAACCGCCAAAGGAAAACCGCATTATTCCTTCCTTAAAGCCGTCGAGAAAGGCTGGCAGCTGGCGCAGAATCATTTGGGCACGGAACTGAAAATCACCAAAGAGGAGTTTCCAAGCTACGTCGCCGACGAGTCAAAGTCTTGTTTTGTTGAATTTATAGAATTATATTATTCGAATCCCTTGACGGAACAAGGCATTATTTTCGTTGATACACCTGGTGCAGATTCCATTAATGCTCGCCATACCGGCGTTGCTTTTAATTATATTAAAAATGCCGATGCCATTCTTTTCGTGACTTATTATAATCACGCGTTCTCGCAGGCGGACCGCGAGTTCCTTTTACAGCTTGGACGTGTCAAAGACAGCTTTGAAATGGATAAAATGTTCTTCATCGTGAATGCCGCCGATCTTGCAGCAAGCCCGGAAGAATTGCAGGGGGTAATGACCCATGTGGAAACAAATCTTCTGCAGCACGGTATCCGCAATCCGCGGATTTATCCGATATCCAGTTATTTAGCGGCAGAAGGGAAAATTACCGGCAACGAAGCGCTTGTCGCGCAGTCGGGCATCCGTCCGTTTGAAGGCGAGTTTGTGCAGTTTACCTTTAATGAACTGAGCGATGTTGCGATACACTCAGCGAATCTGGAGCTGCACCGCGCGATTGCCACAATGCAGCAATGGCTCGAGAGTGCGCAAACAGGGGAAGAACAACGGAAGCAGCAGCTTAGGAAGCTGGAGCAGTCTGAGCGGGAGTGTGCTGAGCTGCTTGAGCGTACGCTTTTCGAAGCGGAACTCAAAGAATTGAAGAAAGAGATTCAGGAGCTTCTGTATTATGTGAAGCAGCGTACGATGTACCGGTTTGGTGAATTGTACAATTACGCCTTTAATCCTTCCACGTTCCGTGAGGAAGCCAGAGATCCGAAGCAGGCGCTCCAGTCGGCCTGGGGTGAGCTGTTGCGCATGATCGGTTATGATCTTTCGCAAGAAGTACTTGCAACGACGCTGCGGGTTGAGAATCGAATGAATCTGATATCCGGAAATCGTGTTAAACGTTGGGAAGAGCAGCTTCGCCAAGTTATGGATGGCTTCGAGAGCGGTTCATACGAATCCAACACATTTGTTACGCCTGAAATCAGCTCCAAAATGGAAGCGCCCGAGATCTCACTTAAATTGTTGCAAAGTCATTTCAAGAACCCGAAGCAATTTTTTGAAGGGGATGGCAAAAGCAAGCTGCGAGCAGATTTGGAAAATCGGATGACGGCTCCGGTCGCTCAGTTTGTTGAGCTTCAAACTGCAGAGCTTGAAGAGGCATATGCCAATCAGCTCGAAAACTGGTTGCTGAAACAGAAAAATCAGCTGCTTGGGCAGCTGAATGAGCATGCCGAAGGGATGCGCGATGCCCTTGAAATGAAGATTGATTTGAACGAACTAATATCCAAACAGCATCAATTAAAGTCGTTTGTTTAACATTTAAACAATAGGGTTGGTCATGTTCAATTGAACGTGATCAGCCCTTTTTCACGTACCGCTATGTAAAGGCTTACATTGATGGTTATTGGGATGATTTTAAAGAATAGGGTGGATTCCTGCACGTTTTTGTGAAGTTATGGGCTTTTAAGCGAATATATCACGCATTCTTCTGATTGCCCGCATATAGGGATGGTGTTAAGATTCATTAAGTATTAAAACGCTTACCTAGCTTTTCCAAATTCACCTTCTTGAGGAGGGGTCACCAAAGTGGATGTATTCAGGCAACTGAAGCCCTATTTTTGGCCAGAGAAAAAACTGTTTTTTGGAGCCATTCTATGTTTAGCCCTAGCAACTGCATTAGGTCTCGTTTATCCGAATTTACTCCGGTATCTCATCGATAACGTGATCGCAAAAAAGCAATTTGAACTCGTTCCAAAATTAGCAATTATTGTTGTGATTGTCGTTTCTATGAAAGGGATGTTTCAATTCCTGCATGGCTTGCTAGGGGGCCGATTGGGCAACCGGGTTGCGTATCATTTGCGGAATGCGCTTTATAACAAGCTGCAGTATTTATCCTTTCAGTACTACGATCAAGCAAGAACAGGGGACTTAATGTCCAGATTGACGGCTGATTTGGAAGCAATTCGGCAATTCATCGGATTTGGTTTTGCTCAACTATTAAACGTTCTACTAATGTTGATTTTCGGTATGAGCATGATGTTCTCCATCAATTGGAAGTTAGCTTTACTGACCATGATTTCGATGCCATTTCTGGCGTTTACGGCCATTCGTTTTGAAGGCAAAATTCATCCCGCATTCCGGATGGTACGCCAATCGCTTAGTTCGATGACAACCGCGGTACAAGAGAACATCACAGGGGTTCGGACCGTCAAATCGTTCGCGCGTGAAGCTCATGAGGTGACTAAGTTTTCAGCCCGTAATGAGGACTACAAGGCGATGAATATTGAAAGTTCCGGGATTTGGGCGAAATACTTTCCGATCATGGAAATTCTGGCGAATCTGAGCGTCGTTATGCTGCTTGGCGTTGGAGGTTACATGGTCATCCAGGATACGATTTCCCTAGGTGAGCTGGTTGCTTGCTTCAGCTTAATCTGGTACATCATCGGACCGATGTGGGGACTTGGTTTCCATATCAACAACTTCACGAATACGAAAGCTTCTGGCGAGAAAATTCTCGATATTTTGCATCAATATTTACACGTGAAAGATCAAGCGGATGCAGCGGTTGTAACAAGCAGCCAAGTGAAAGGTCATGTGCGTTTCGACAATGTGACATTTGCTTATCCAGAGAAGCAGCCAGCTTTATACGACTTCAATTTGGATGCTCCAGCAGGCTCAGTTATTGGGCTTCTAGGCAGCACAGGTTCAGGTAAAACGACGGTGATCTCTCTGCTAATGAGAGCGTACAATGTGAAAGACGGCCGAGTAATGCTCGATGGCAAAGACGTTCGTTCGCTTGAGATTGAAAGCTATCGCAGCCAGATTGCAACCGTTTTCCAAGAAACGTTCTTATTCTCTTCCACTATTCTTAACAATATCGCTTATGGTCGCAAAGATGTTACGATGGATGAAATTATTCGAGCAGCGAAATTGGCTAAAGCACATGAATTCATTTCTGAGCTGCCGGAAGGTTATGATACTGTTGTCGGCGAGCGCGGATTAGGCTTATCAGGCGGTCAAAAGCAGCGTATTGCCATTGCTCGAGCACTGATCAAAGATCCCAAAATCCTGGTGCTTGATGATGCAACGAGCGCTGTTGATATGGAAACAGAACACGAGATCCAAGCAGGCTTTAGTGAAGTCATGAAGGGAAGAACGACATTTATTATTGCGCATCGGATTTCTTCCTTGAAGCATGCTGATGAAATTATCGTCTTGGATAAAGGACGAATCGTTCAAAGAGGCAAACATCACGAGCTTCTGCAGCAGGAAGGCCTCTATCGTCAAACTTACGATATTCAATACGCGGATCAACCTAAGCAAGCGACTGAAGATGATCAAGTTGCTGCAGCCAAAGATAGTGAATTAGATGCGACAACGCGAAACCATTCCTCTTTGCAAGAAAGAAGGTTAGCACATTGAGTACGAAATCAAATCAAGCCGAGGCGGCTGCCAAGAACGAAGATTCTCAAGTCGGGCAACGATTTGTTTACCAGGATGATGAGTTGATTGATAAGCCCTTCGATTGGGGTCAATTGAAACGTTTATTTAGTTATATGAAGCCCTATAAGAAACAAATGCTCCCGATTATCATTATTATGATGTTAGTTGGAGCTATCACCAAATTGACAGTACCGCTACTGATTAGAGAAGCGATTGATAATGCTATTGTACCTAAAAATACGAACCTGCTGCTAATCATCGTCGGTGTCATGCTTGGCGTATATATCATCCAATGGCTGGCAAATACGTTCCGAATTAAGTACACGAATATGATTGGACAACGCGTCATTTACGATTTGCGGCACGATTTGTTCAGCCACATTCAAAAGCTGTCGTTCCGATTCTTCGATACACGACCAGCAGGATCTGTCCTTGTTCGTGTAACGAATTATGTAAACTCACTGCAAGATTTGTTTACAAACGGGGTCGTTAACCTGTTGATTGACGTCGTGCAGCTTGTTGGGATCATTATTATTTTGTTGACTTTTAATTTTAAATTAGGGGCTGCCATTATTGTAACGGTTCCTATCATGTTCTTGATTTCTACCAAGCTGCGCAAGAAAATTCGCCATGCCTGGCAAGATGTAACGATGAAACAATCGCGGCTGAATGCCCATTTGAATGAGTGTATTCAAGGGATACGGGTCACCCAAGCTTATTCGCAGGAAAAAGAAAATATTCAGTTTTTCACTAAAATGAACATGGTTAACCGTCTATCCTGGAATCGCGCTTCGATGCTCAATCAGACGTTCGGTCCTCTCATCGAGATAACAGGAGCAATCGGATACTGCATTCTCTTCTGGATGGGTGCTTATTTGATCCAAACGGAGGAAATCTCAGTCGGTTTATTGGTTGCTTTCGCTACTTACATAGGTTATTTCTGGGAGCCGATTACGCGCCTGGGTCAAATGTATTCGCAACTGCTAATTGCAATGGCTTCTGCTGAGCGGATCTTCGAATTTA
The DNA here is from genome assembly GCF_004000765.1 of Paenibacillus chondroitinus NBRC 15376. Lineage (GTDB taxonomy): Bacteria > Bacillota > Bacilli > Paenibacillales > NBRC-103111 > Paenibacillus_E > Paenibacillus_E chondroitinus. The sequence continues at coordinate 189,999 of NZ_BILW01000004.1, forward strand.
TCGACGAAAAGCCTTCTGTCGCTGAGCTTGAAGACGCGAAAGACCTGCCTAACATCAAAGGTAATGTGAAATTTGAAAATCTCGTATTCGAGTACGAGGCTGGTCGTCCGGCATTAAAAGGTTTTAATCTGGAGGTGCATGCAGGGCAATCTATTGCGTTAGTTGGGCACACGGGATCAGGTAAAAGTACCATTATGAATCTGCTTTGTCGATTCTATGATCCTACAGAAGGACGTATTCTGATTGACGGCACTAACATTCGCGATGTTACGATTCAAAGCGTGCGTTCCCAAATTGGCGTCGTGCTGCAGGATACGTTTATTTTCTCGGGCACGATTCGAGATAACATCCGTTTTGGTCGGTTGGATGCAACGAATGAAGAGATTGAACAGGCTGCTAAAGCCGTTCATGCGCATGACTTTATCGTCGGCTTGCCGAATGGCTATGACACGGAGGTACAGGAACGCGGAAATGTGTTATCGATGGGGCAACGTCAGTTGATTTCCTTTGCGAGGGCACTGCTTGCGAATCCACGAGTGCTCATTCTGGACGAAGCGACGGCAAGTATCGATACGGATACGGAGCTGAAAATTCAAGAAGCCCTCAAAACGCTTCTTGCCGGGCGGACTTCCTTCATCGTGGCGCATAGGCTTTCTACGATTCGCAACGCGGATAAAATCGTCGTGCTGGATCATGGCCGCATGATGGAAATCGGCAATCATGATGAATTGATGAAGGAGCAGAAGATTTATTACGGTTTGATTCAAGCGCAGTATAAGTTTTTGCAGGATGCTGTTTAGTCATAAACCTGGCGGTGTAGTTCATGCCGCTAGGTTTATTTTTTTGCTAAAAGTGGGGGGAGGTGTATGCAAAGTTTTCCTACTGAAACCTATTAGCACGCTATTTCTCCTGCTAACGGACCCACATGTCGCTATTCGGCCAAATTAACCATTTTTGAGAATCTAACGGACCGAGGAGCTGTTATTTATCGGCTTTACAGTGGTTTCAGCTAGTTTCAAGACGATTAAGGTCACCTGTGTCCGTTAAATTCAAAATTAGCTCCAAAAGTAACCAATAGTGGCGACTGAGTCCGTTAGAATATTGTAAACGTAACAAGTTGAACTGTGCCACCTGTAAGCTGAAAATCACGACTCCCACAATAGTAACACTACCCTCAGTAACACAACACACCCACCAACAGTAGCAACAACAGTAGAACACCGCACACCTACCATCATATCAGAAGCATCACCATAAGTTGCACCACCTTCAGTAATATCGCAACACTACCAACAGTTGAAACTGTAATCGAAGCAGCACCACGATACCTTCAATTATCTTCATCCCACGCCATACATCTGCTGCTGTAACGCATCCAAATGTCGCTATTCCGCAATACCAGCACATTTTGTGATTCTAACAGTCACTAATCCCCTCTAACCTGTGCAGAGACTCTTTCATAAAAAAAGCCCAAGAAAATCAAGCTACTTTACCTACCTTCCACGATCCAACCGATGTACTCACTAATTCGCAACCCTCCACCTCACTAAACACACAAAGACTAGCGGAACATTCCGCTAAGCCAAATCATAGCGGAACTGGTGTCCTCAATTTCGAGGATATCAATCAATTACACAAACCAAAAAATAATTGAGACTGTTTGATTTCTGGCTAAATATGTTATACTATCCAAACGAACATATGATCGTTTTTTTGGCACTGCCTTTTTGCAGCGTTTGCAAATTTATTCTAGAAGCTATACTCTTAGTATGAATTATGCCATTTATTCGCAGGAGGGGACATTTTTGAGATCATCTCGCTTCATATGGGGAACAATTGGCTTAACCGCATCTATTACGACGATTGTTTTCGCTGTAGGATTTGCTTACGCGGCGAATCAGATATGGTTTCCGAAGGCTTCCGGATCGCTTCAATTAGCGACAGAGGCTCCGAAGAAGGAATCGATGATTGAAAGCAAAGCAAAGCTGCAAATTGTAGCGCTCGGCGATTCATTAACGGCAGGAACGGGTGACAATACAGGTAAAGGTTATGTGGGCCGCTTCCGTGAAAAGCTGGAGAAGGAAACGGGCAAACCGGTATTTGTGCTTAATAATTTAGCAATTCCAGGCTATAAGAGCGACCAGCTGCTGGCTGATCTGGCGCTAAAGAAGACACAGGATGCGCTTGCGCAGGCAGATATTATCTTGCTTACTATCGGCGGAAATGATATTTTTGCAGGTGGAGACGGACTTTTTCAAGGGGATAATCAGACAGAGTTTAACCCTGAGGCAGCGGTAAGTCGTGTGGCTCCGGCGCTCGATAAAGTGCAGAAAATTCTCGAAGCGATTAATAAGGCCAACCCGAAGGCAACCGTGATGTACGTAGGCTTATATCATCCATTTTTAGATATGGATCCGAAACAGGAAGGTTCACTTATTGTGCAGCGCTGGAATAATGGCGTTTTCGAAATGATCAATCGTTATCCACAAATGGTAATTGTCCCGACTTATGATTTGTTTAAACAAAATTTGATTAAATATTTGTCTTCGGCTGATCATTTTCATCCTAATGCGGATGGATATGAGCGAATTGCAGATCGAATTTTACAAATTCTGAAGTAATGGGGGGCAGGCAAAGTGACAGAAGCAGTAATCGTTCCTGATACCGTATTATCCGTGAAAAATTTGAGAAAACAAATTAAAAATAAAGAGATTATCAAGGGGATTTCCTTTGATGTCTATGCCGGTGAAATTTTCGGTTTTTTAGGGCCTAACGGATCCGGTAAAACAACAACCATTCGAATGCTTGTTGATCTAATTCGGCCAACGGAAGGGACGATTCACATTTGTGGATTTGACGTCCGCAAGGAGCACAATCAAGCCATGCGTCATGTTGGCTGCATTGTAGAGAATCCGGAGTTGTATTCGTACTTAACGGGCTGGGAAAATCTCGAGCATTTCGCAAGAATGCTGCCGGATGTTGACGAGCAGAGAATCCATGAGGTTGTCGAAATTGTTTCGATGGATGGGCGAATTCATGATAAAGTTCGTACCTATTCCCTCGGCATGAGGCAGCGGCTTGGTATCGCGCAAGCGCTTCTTGGGCGGCCGAGCTTGTTAATTTTGGACGAGCCTACCAATGGACTTGATCCGCAAGGAATCAAGGAAATGAGGGAATTTATTCAGCGTTTGGCGGCTGATGGATTGAGCTTGTTTGTTTCCAGCCATCTATTGAGCGAGATTCAGCAAATGTGTGACCGTGTAGCGATTATTAGCCATGGCCAAGTCATTCAAGTAGGAGCGGTAAATGAGTTGATTGCGCAAGGCGGCAAAGTGGTTTGGTCCGTGTCTCCGGCCGATAAGGCTGAGGGGCTTCTCGATGCGTCTCCACTTGTGAACGCGATTGAGGAAATTGGGCAAGATGATCCCATGCATACACATGATTCTGTGAGACAAATTGTTACCCAGATGGATAAAGAGCATGTCCCGCAAATAAGTAGGCAATTGATGGAAGCAGGAATTAGCCTCTACGCTGTAGAAATCAAGAACCCAACGCTGGAAGATTTGTTCTTGAGCCTAACCGAGGGTGAAACCATACAATAGGGGACGGTGAAAGAAATGCGTATTCTGTATGAACTCGTCAAAAATGAATGTATCAAAATGATCAAGAAAAAACGATTTTATTTGATCATCCTGATCCTGCTTGCCCTTATTCCTATGTTTACTTATGCACAAATGAGAGTGGCTCAAAATACACAAAAGCAATTTGGTACGACAGACTGGAAGGCGGATCAGCGCCAGAAAATTATTGATTGGGAGAAGCGTTTAACCTCTGCACGTACGCCAGACGAATGGAAGCAGCAGCTTAAAGTGCAGATACAAATTGCTAATTATTATCTGGAACAAGATGTCGATCCGAGCTCGCCGAATGCCGTTACTTTCACGCGTGAATTTGTCAAAAATGCTGTCTCTTTATTCATTCCGCTGATCATCATGGTCATTTCGGCAGATATCGTATCATCCGAGCATTCTACGGGGACTATTAAATTATTGTTGACAAGACCGGTCCGGCGATGGAAAATCCTATTGAGCAAATTAATTACTGTTATTTTCTTTACTTCGCTTACGGTTCTTTCGACCGGTGTGCTGTGTTACTTGATTTCCGGCCTTGTTTTCGGCTATAACGGATGGACGATGCCCATTTTTACAGGCATTCAGATCAGTGGCACGGATGTAGACTTCAGTCTGGTAAGAGCGGTTGATCAGTGGTTCTTCCTCTTGATGGAGTTTGGATTAGTTTGGTTTTCGGCATTAGTCGTCGCACTGATGTCGTTAATGATCTCTGTTCTCATTCGATCAACAGCTGCCGGTATGGGGGTCATGCTCGCAGTCTTAATTTCGGGGACGATTCTTTCGAACATGGTGTCATCTTGGGAAACAGCTAAGTATTTGTTTATGGTCAACTTGGACTTAACCAAATATCTTACAGGAGGTCTGCCGCCGATAAAAGGTATGGATTTGGCCTTCTCGCTAAGTGTATTAAGTGTATGGGCCGCGATTTCGCTGATTGTTTCCTTTACTGTTTTCTCCCGCAAGGATATATTGAATTAACAAGATATTTGGAGTCGCGAAACTCCTATCAAAGAACCCTATATTAGAAAAAGGAGGGCTTCAATGACTGAGCAACTAGAATTTGCTAATGGAAAAGCCCCAACATCGGATTACGATGTCGATGATATTCAAGTACTGGAAGGGCTTGTTGCTGTTCGTAAACGACCAGGGATGTATATCGGCAGCACGAGTTCTTCCGGTTTGCACCATTTGATTTGGGAAATTGTCGATAATGCGGTAGATGAACATCTTGCCAAATACTGCTCCAAAATCAGTGTGACCATACATAAAGATCAGTCCATCACGGTGCAGGATAACGGTCGGGGGATTCCGACAGGTATGCATAAGACAGGAGTTCCTACGCCGCAGGTCGTGTTTACGATTCTTCATGCCGGAGGCAAGTTCGGAGGTGCTGGATACAAGAAATCCGGAGGTCTGCATGGCGTTGGTGCTTCGGTTACGAATGCTCTCTCAGAGTGGCTGGAAGTTGAAATTTATCGCGAAGGCAAAGTGCACAAAATGCGCTTTGAATACTGGGTCGATGATGCTGGTATTGAGCATGTGGGTGAACAGGTTACGAAGCTTGAAGTTATAGGCAATACGAACCGGACAGGGACTAAAGTTACGTTCAAGCCGGACAAACGCGTATTCCAAGGCGGCACCACCATTTCCTACGACACCTTATCCGAGCGGTTGCAAGAGATTGCCTTCTTGAATTCGGGGTTACAGGTTAATTTAAAAGATGAGCGCACGGATAAACAGGATTCATTCCAGTATGAAGGCGGCGCCAGCCAATTTGTTGAATTCTTGAATGAAGAGAAGACGGTGCTTCATCCCGTTATTCATTTTGCCTCTGAGAAGGACGAAATTGAAGTGGAAGTGGCTCTTCAGTACAATGATGGCTACACAGAAACAATCGCCTCATTCGTGAACGCAATCCCGACCCGCGGCGGCGGTACGCATGAAACGGGTTTTAAAACGGCTTATACAAGGGTCATGAATGAATATGCACGTAAAGCGGGCATTCTCAAAGAGAAAGAGAAAAACCTTGACGGTACCGACCTAAGAGAAGGTATGATGGTCGTAATCAATATTAAGATGGGCGATGTCGAATTCGTCGGTCAAACCAAGGATCAGCTTGGAAGCGCTATTGCAAGAAGTGCGGTGGATGCGGTTGTTTCGGACAAGATGACGGTGTTCCTGGAAGAAAATCCGCAAATCGCGCAGATGATGCTGAAGAAGGCTGTTCAAGCTTCTAAAGCCCGTGAAGCAGCTCGTAAAGCTAGAGAAGAAATTCGCAGCGGGAAAAAAGGGAAAAGCGAGAGCTCTAACCTTGGCGGCAAGCTAACCCCTGCGCAATCCAAGGATTTGCAGCGCAATGAATTGTTCGTCGTTGAGGGAGATTCTGCGGGAGGTTCCGCGAAACAAGGACGCGACTCCAAGCATCAAGCGATTTTGCCGCTAAAAGGGAAGCCAATGAACCCTGAAAAGGCAAAGCTTCTCGATATTATGAAAAACGACGAGTATAAAGCGATCATTGCGGCAATCGGAGCAGGAGTCGGCTCTGAGTTCGAAGTTGAAGAAATGAACTACGGTAAAATTATTATTATGACGGATGCGGATACTGACGGCGCACATATTCAAGTGCTGCTTCTGACGTTCTTCTATCGCTACATGAAGCCTATGATTGATGCAGGCAAGGTGTACATTGCGCAGCCGCCGCTTTACAAAGTAACGAGAAAAGGCAAAAATGGCGGCTATAAATATGCATGGACCGATGACCAATTGCAGCAAGTTGTGAAAGAGCTTGGCAAGAATACCGAGTTACAGCGGTACAAAGGACTTGGCGAGATGAATCCGGAGCAGTTATGGGAAACAACCATGAATCCGGAGAGTCGGCAACTGCTGCAGGTTCAGATTGAAGACGCTGCGAAAGCGGAGCGCCGAGTAACAACCTTAATGGGCGATAAAGTGGATCCGCGTAAACGCTGGATTATCGAGAACGTCGATTTTACCGAATATGTAGAGTAGACCAAAAAGAGTGGTGACTGAAAGTTGGGTATTTTAGAAGAATTTTTACCGGCCTATCTGGAAGAGATCGTTGGCGATCGATTCGGGCGTTATTCCAAATACATTATCCAGGATCGCGCGATCCCGGATGTCAGGGACGGCTTAAAGCCTGTACAACGACGCGTATTGTATGCGATGTACGACTCAGGGAATACCCCTGATAAACCATATCGCAAGTCCGCAAAAACGGTCGGCGATGTGATGGGGAACTATCATCCCCATGGAGATGCCTCTATTTACGATGGTATGGTTCGTATGGCACAGCCTTGGAAGATGGGTCATACACTTGTAGATGGCCATGGAAACTGGGGATCACTGGATGATGATCCGCCGGCAGCGATGCGGTACACAGAAGCAAGGCTCTCAGAAATTGCGATGGAACTGCTTCGTGATATTGAGAAACGTACCGTCATGTTCAAAGATAATTTTGATAACTCCACGAAGGAGCCAGTTGTGCTCCCAGCGCGTTATCCGAATCTGCTTGTGAACGGCGTAAGCGGCATTTCGGCAGGTTTTGCGACTGAAATTCCGCCGCATAACTTGCGTGAAATTATTGATGCTTGTACAGCGATGATCGATAAGCCTGAGATGACAGTTGAAGAGTTAATGACCATCGTTAAAGGTCCTGACTTCCCTACCTCCGGGATCATTATGGGTGAAGAGGGGATTCGTGAAGCTTATCGCACTGGCAAAGGCCGTATCTACATAAGGTCCAAAACAGCGATCGAAGATATGCGCGGCGGAAGACAACAAATTGTGATCACGGAAATTCCGTATCAAGTCGTGAAAGCGCGCCTTGTAACGGCAATGGAAAACATCCGTCTTGAGAAGAAAGTCGAGGGTATCGCGGAGGTTCGGGACGAAAGCGGACGTAACGGATTACGAATCGTCATTGAACTGAAAAAGGATGCGGATGCGCAAGGGATTTTAGCTTATTTGCTGAAGAAGACGGACTTGCAAGTCACGTACAATTTCAATATGGTGGCGATTGTTAATAAAGCGCCGCGCCAATTGGGCATTCGCGAAATTCTGGAAGCTTACATTGAGCATCAAAAGGAAGTTGTCACGTTCCGTTCGCAATATGAGCTTGAGAAAGCGGAAGACCGCGCTCACGTGCTGGAAGGGCTAGTCAAAGCGCTTAACATATTGGACGAAGTGATCGCAACGATCAAAGCGTCCAAAAATCGGCAGGATGCTCAAAACAATCTGATGGAGAAATTCGGCTTTTCCGAGCGTCAAGCGGACGCCATTCTCGTCTTGCAATTATACCGGTTAACGAATTTAGAAATTACAACTCTTGAAAAAGAGTTGAAAGATGTTGAAAAAACAATTGCTTATTTACGTGGCATTTTGGGCAGCTTGAAAAAGCTCTTAGGTGTCATTAAAGATGAAATGGGCGAAATCCGGAAGAAATACGGCATTGAGCGCCGTTCAGCGATTCAGGGCGAGGTTGAGGAGCTGAAAGTTAATCTGGAAGTGCTCGTCAATCCGGAAGACGTATTCGTCACGCTTTCTAACGAAGGCTACTTGAAACGCACTAGCAAGCTTTCGTTTACACGATCCGGCGGTGAACTGGAAAATACAGGTCTCAAGGAAGGCGACTACTTGCGCTTCTTGCTAGACGTGAATACGATTGAGAGCTTGCTGATCTTCACGAAAAAAGGCCAATACTACTTATTGCCCGTCCATCAAGTGCCAGAGTACAAATGGAAAGAAAATGGTACCGCCATCGTCAATGTCATTCCAATCGCCAAAGAAGACCGTATCGTTAATGTGATTCCGGTCAAAGGCTTTGAAGATCCAACGAAATCGCTTGTGTTCGTCACTCGCAAGGGCCAAGTGAAGCGTACGGAGCTCAAAGAGTACATGACGAATCGCTCCAATGGACTTGTCGCTTGTAAGCTGGCTGAGCAAGATGAAGTACTTCATGTGCATCTCAGCGATAACACGAAGGAAATCCTGCTTGTCACGAAACTGGGCATGAGCATCCGCTTCCGCGAGGAAGAAGTAAACCCGATGGGCCGTGCAGCCGCTGGTGTGCGCGGCATCCAGCTCAAAGATGACGATGATGTCGTCTCAGCTGAGTGGATTTATGGGGATGAGGGGGAAGTGCTCGTTATCTCAGACCTCGGGTATGCCAAACGGTCCCTTGTCGTAGATTATCCGATTCAAGGGCGTGGAGGAAAAGGAATTCTCACCTTTGAATTTAAAGAAGGCAAGCGTGTGAGACCGAATGGAACAGGTTTAATCCGAACATTCATTGTGAAAATGGATTATCAGATTACAGCTGTGATGAGTAATGGAGAGAAACTTCGCTTCTCGACGGAGACAGCGCCACTGGAAGATCGTAAAGCGCAAGGCAAGCAGCTTATCCCTGTTACCAAAACAGAATCCATTATAGATGTCCTGCGTTTCCCTCAGTCATAACTGACCGTAGGCGGATCCAGCTTCTCCATCAGCATAAAAGCTAACTCTAATAAGACCCACAGGGGCATCGGTTCGTCTAATCGATCCAGCCACTGTGGGTCTTTCAGCATGCCGGCCTCTAGTGCCTTTTTGCCAAGCTCCATTTTCCAATCGTCCACGTTGAACCACTCCTTAGCATAATCTGCAAATCTGACTGCTTCACAGTATATGTTAGAAGTGGGCGGAATGTTAAAAAGAAGTCGAGACATTCTTCAAGTTCGGACAAAGTTGTGGATGGCTCGACAACATGCCACAGCATGTACCGGAAATGTGCAGCTTTTGTAGGAAAGTATTAACGGCATTAACCTTTTAACCAGTGAAAATGCGTGCTATACTTGCGTTATAGTAGATGTTGGAAGCGAGTTGATGTGAGGTTGTATTCCGATGAGTTTGGAAAGCTGTGGCTGAAATTGTCTAAGGAATTGAAGAGCCAGATGGAAGTAGGATTAGCGCCTACGATTACAGAAGGGCAGCTTAACGTATTAGAATTGCTTATGACGAACGAGCGTATGAAGCCTTCAGATCTAATCGAATATCTATCTACAACACCTGCAGCGGTTACAACGCTATTAGATCGTATGGAGAAAAGTGAATTAATCGTACGGGTGCGCGATGAGAAAGACCGCCGTATCGTGTGGGTGCACGTAACAGACAAAGGAAAAGCGGAATGCGAGCGAGGTACGTTAGTCCGTGAACAACTGCTGGACACTTACCTGAGCCGCGTTTCCGCCCATAATCAGAAACTGCTTATTTATTTGTTGGGGAAAGTCGCTAATTAGTTGCAGTAGCGACACTCCGGTTCGGGTTGAATTTACAATTCTGGGATTGTAAATTCACTCCATGGCCGCTGCACAGGCGGCAGCGACCGAAAGCGCATCGTTTCTTTGAGAGTTGGATGCTCAAAGGACAGAGCCGTCGCCCAGAGCGCTAGCTGCTGGCCGGGCTTGTTGACCGCGCTGCCGTAGCGCTGGTCGCCGTACAGCGTGCAGCCGATGGCGGCCATCTGCACCCGGATTTGATGCGGCCGCCCGGTATGCAGCTTGATCTGAATCAAGCTGAGACTGTCTTGGCTGCCGAGCAGCTTATAATCCAGCACAGCCTCCTTGGCATCGTGCTGGCCTGGTTTGACAACGCTGACGGTATTCGTCCGCGTGTCCTTCCAGAGCCAGTGACGCAGCGTTGCCGTCGGCTGTGGCGGTTTGCCATGCACAATAGCGACATACGTTTTGTCGAGATGCCTAGTTCTTACCGCGTCCGACAGCCGTGACGCGGCCTTTGACGTTTTGGCGAAGACCATCACGCCGCCTACAGGCCTGTCAAGCCGGTGGACAAGCCCGAGGTAGACATTGCCGGGCTTGTTGTGCCGATGCTTGATATCCGCCTTCAGGACGTTCAGCAGATCAGGATCACGCGAGTCGTCCTCTTGTGTTGGCATGTTCACGGGCTTCTCTACCACGAGAATGTGGTTGTCTTCGAAAAGGATCGGAATTTGCGATGCTCCCGAAACATCTTTAGTTCCAGTCATATTAGGACTCCCAGCGTCCCAGAATACCGCAAGGGAGCATTAAGCCGGAGTGCGTGATCGGCAAGCCGATTTCTCCACTTGAGATCGTACCGCCATGCTTGCTTTTCATCGCCATCGTTAAGATGTTTTGCAGGACCGTAGCCGAAATACCTGTTGTATAAGAGTTAATTAACAGGAACAAAGGATTGTCGGTCAAGATCGTCTGGCAGGTTTGAATGAAAGGGAAGAGGTCATCTTCCAGTTTCCAAGTCTCGCCATTAGGTCCACGCCCGTAAGAGGGAGGATCCATGATGATCGCATCATATTTGCTGCCGCGGCGCTGTTCTCTTTGCACGAATTTGAATACGTCATCCGTAATGAAACGTACAGGACGGCTGCCCATGCCGCTGAGATGCAGGTTCTCCTTCGCCCATTGTACAACACCTTTGGAGGCATCAACGTGGCAAACTTCTGCTCCTGCATAAGCGCAGGCCAGAGAAGCTCCACCTGTATAAGCGAATAGGTTCAATACCTTGATCGGTCTTCCGGCGTTTTGGATTTTATCAATCATCCATTTCCAGTTGACGGCTTGCTCAGGGAAGAGGCCCGTGTGCTTGAAGCTGGTTGGTTTAATATAAAAGCTCAGCTTCTGGTCGTAGGTAATGGTCCAGCGTTCCGGCAGTTCAGCATGCTGCTGCCATTGTCCGCCGCCGCTGGAGCTGCGGTGATAATGAGCATCGGCTTGACGCCATGCGGGTGTTTCTTTTTCCAAAGGCCAAATGATTTGCGGGTCAGGTCTTCTCAATACGATCGTACCCCAGCGTTCCAGCTTTTCGCCGCCGCCGGTGTCGAGAAGTTCATAATCTACCCAGTCTTTTGCATAAAACATGTTGCATTCCATCCTTCAACTTGTATACTTTAACAAACATTCATTGTACACCATTTATTCACTTAAATCGATCTTTTCAATCAAACCGGGCAATTCTTTTTCTACAAATTGTTGGTAGTGAGCTTGCTCCAGTGATTGTCTTATTGAATCCTTGACGGAATCGAAAGATTTCACGGATCTGGATTCGACTTTGATCACATGGTAACCAAATTGTGTTTCAACGGGGTCGCCAACAACGCCGACAGGTTGCTCAATCGCAGCTTTCTTGAATTCAGGTACCCAACCGCTAACTTCGGCATCTTCATAAAGACCGCCGGTTTCTTTGGAGCCAGGATCGTCTGTGAGTTCTTTAGCCAGCTTCGCGAAGTCTTCACCATTCTTAAGTTTTTGCTCGACATCCTTAGCAAGCTTAAGCGCTTCTTCTTTCGTACGGGTCACACTCTTGTCCGCATTTGTTAAACCAATCAAAATATGGCGGACGGAAGCAATCGCGTAAAAATCTTTATCTTGTTTGAGGTTGTCGTCATATTTGGCTTTAACTTGTGCATCAGTAACGCTGGACTTGATATAATTTTCTGCTGTTAATCGTCCGACGAGGTAATATTGAAGCTCCGTTTCAGTAACTTTGAAGTTCTTCAATTCTTCCAGAAACTTGGCTTCGCCATTTTGGGATTTCCAAGTTGCCATTTGTGCAGACGCTGTATCTTTCGCCGCTTTTTGATCAGCCTCCGAAGATTTACCGTACAGAATTCTATATTGAATTAATTGGTTCAAAACGCTTTTTTGATACTCAGGGTTATCTTTTGAAGCTGCATGGCCATTATTGAAAATGCCCTGCATCGCAAAGAAAGTATCGAACTCACCTCTTGTCACCGTACCGCCTTGATAGGTAGCAACGATTTTATTCGGGTTGATTCCGATCCAAATGGTTTCATTGGCTTCATCCCATTCGACTTTTTTTCCTAGAGCTTCACTCACGAAGCGAAGAGGGACGTAAGTAGAACCTTCGTAAACAAAACCTTTTCCATCTGCAGGCACTTTTTCGACACCATCAAACATATATTTGATGCTGCGGAACGCCACTTCAATTTGACTGCTAGCCGCAAAAGCAGCTGTACCGCTAATTAACGAACCGATCGTTAAACCTACGATAAGTCCTTTCACCTTGTCTTTCATAATCTGGTTTCCACCTTTCAAATGACTGTCACTTTAGTAATTCACCCAGAATAAAGGTTTTTCCTTTTTTTAATATGAGGGATTGAAGGAATTCTCCACCTGCTTGTTGTATTTGTACTGTATGTGATTAATTATTACATCCATATTTTGAAGAAAAAGGTCGATTATGGGAGGGATAACATGGGGGCAAACGTTGGTACACCCAGCTCAGAAGATTTGTTTCTACTTCATGAAGGATCCCTGTATCACAGCTATCGCATCCTAGGGGCGCATGTTAGCAAAAGGAAAGGTTATGAGGGAGTTCGTTTCGCTGTATGGGCGCCTAATGCCAAACAAGTCAACATATTAGGCGATTTCAACCAGTGGCAATCGGGTAAACACCGTATGGAGAAGTTCAGTACACTCGGTGTTTGGATGCTTTTTGTTCCTGAAGCTAGTGAAGGTGATCATTACAAGTACGAAATCCTAAGCGAGACAGGTCAAACTTTGTTGAAAGCTGACCCATACGCCTTTTATTCGGAAGTGCGTCCAGGCACAGCCTCTCGTGTTGTCGATCTGGAAGGTTACGAATGGCAGGATGAGGCTTGGTTAGAGCAGAAGAAGTTGGCTCCCGCCTATAATAAGCCTTTGTCGATTTATGAAGTGCACCTAGGTACGTGGCGCAAAAAAGACAGACATAGCGAAGAATTATATACCTATGACCAGCTTGCGGATGAGTTAGTCGATTATGCCGTAGAGATGGGTTATACACATATTGAAGTCATGCCGCTTGCCGAGCATCCGTTTGACCGTTCATGGGGCTATCAGGCGACAGGTTATTTCTCTGTTACGAGCAGACATGGTTCACCGAAAGAGTTCATGCATTTCGTCGATCGTTGTCATCAAAAAGGGATTGGTGTCATTATGGACTGGGTTCCTGGGCATTTCTGCAAGGATGCTCATGGCTTAAGGCAGTTTGACGGAAAGCCGCTTTATGAATACCAAGACCCTCGCAAAGCCGAGAAGTTGGAATGGGGGACACTTACATTTGATTTTGGCAGGCCGGAAGTGCAAAGCTTTCTCATTTCAAACGCAATTTTCTGGATGGATATGTACCATATCGATGGTATCCGGGTTGATGCTGTAGCTTCCATGCTGCACTTGAATTTCGGCAGATGGAATGAGAAGCCCCTCAAGAATCAATGGGGCGGGGATGATAATCCCGAAGCTGTCGCATTCTTGCGAAAATTGAATCAAGTGGTGTTCTCTTATTATCCGGATGCGCTTATGATGGCCGAGGATTCTACGGATTGGCCGTTGGTGACAGCACCTGTGCATGATGGCGGGCTTGGATTTAACTATAAATGGAACATGGGCTGGATGAACGATATGCTGCGTTATATGAAGCTGGATCCCGTTCACCGCAAATATCACCATAAATTAATCACGTTCTCCTTCATGTACGCCTTTAGTGAAAATTATGTCTTGCCTTTTTCTCACGATGAGGTTGTTCATGGGAAACGTTCACTCCTGCATAAGATGCCAGGCGATTATTGGCAGAAATTTGCCAATCTGCGCGTTTTATATGGATATATGTCAGGTCATCCTGGCAAAAAGCTGCTGTTCATGGGCAGCGAATTCGGTCAATTCGACGAATGGAAGGACCAGGAGGAAGTGGATTGGTTCCTGCTGGACGGTTATGAGAAGCACGAGCAAATGCACGTTTACGTGAAGGCGCTCAATCAATTTTATTTGGACCAGCCGGCTTTATGGCAAAAGGATCATAGTCCGGACGGCTTCAAATGGATTAATCCGCATGATGAAAGCCAAAGTGTCGTCACTTTCATGCGCAAAGGAAACAAGGCTGAGGATGATCTGATTCTCATCTGTAATTTCACACCGGTGGTACATCCCGATTATCGAATCGGCGTTCCGCGCAATGGCATGTACGAGGTTGTTTTCAACAGCGATGCTCCAGAGTTCGGAGGTTCCGGCCAAGGGAACAAGCTGCCGATCACAAGTGAAAAAAGAAAATATCACGAACTGCCTTATAGCTTGTCTCTGTGTATTCCGCCGCTTGCGGCTGTTTATATAAAATGTGTAAAAGAATTCCAACTAGAGAAAACGAAGTTGAAGGGGGAAATCAGAGATGCGCAGTAAAGAATGTGTTGCCATGCTCCTCGCTGGTGGAGAAGGACGAAGACTAGGCGTACTAACGAATAATTTGGCCAAACCTGCTGTTCATTTTGGCGGGAAGTACCGTATCATTGATTTCACCCTTAGCAATTGCACGAATTCAGGCATAGATACCGTTGGTGTCTTGACGCAATATCAGCCACTTGTGCTCAACACGTATATTGGAATCGGAAGTTCGTGGGATTTGGATCGCAAAAATGGCGGTGTGACTGTGTTGCCTCCGTTCATGGAACAAAAAGGCGGAGACTGGTATAAAGGTACAGCCAATGCCATCTACCGCAACATTGGATTTATTGAGCAGTATGATCCGGAGTATGTCTTGATCATCTCGGGTGATCACATTTACAAAATGGATTACGATAAGATGCTTTCCTACCACAAAGAGAAGAAAGCTGATGCAAGTATCGCCGTTATCGAAGTGAAATGGGAAGAAACCAGCCGTTTCGGAATTATGAGCGTAAATGAGAATCAGGAAATAACTGAATTTGCCGAAAAACCAAAAGAAGCGAACAGCAACTTGGCTTCCATGGGTATTTATATTTTTAACTGGAGCGTTCTGAAATCGTATTTGATTGCTGATGAAGAGAATCCGGATTCCAGTAAGGATTTCGGGAAAGATATTATCCCGATGATGCTCCGAAATGAAGCAAGAATGTATGCCTATCCGTTCGAGGGATACTGGAAAGACGTCGGTACCATTGATAGCTTATGGGAAGCAAATATGGATTTGCTCGATGATAATAACGAGCTGAATCTGAATGATAAAGATTGGCGTGTATACTCCCAAAATCCATACCAACCGGCTCAATATGTGGCGCCTACGGCGAATATTAAGCGTTCACTCGTGAATGAGGGTTGTGCGATTTTCGGAGATGTCGATCATTCTGTCTTGTTCTTTGGTGTACAAGTGGGGGAAGGCAGCCAAATTAAAGACTCTGTTATTATGCCGAATGCAAAAATCGGTAATAATGTAACGATTAACAAAGCGATTATTGGTGAAAACACAATCGTGGAAGATGGCGCTGTTGTAGACGGTCACGGTGAAATTACACTCATAGGCGGCAATGAACGAGTATTAGCGACTGCCAAACAGAAGGGATGATCTCAGATGAAACATGTAATGGGTGTCATTAATTTAGTGAATGAACCGGACGATTTGGAAGAACTGACGTATTTCCGCTGCCCTGCATCGGTACCATTCGGCGGACGTTATCGGTTAATTGATTTTACATTGTCGAACATGGTGAATTCTGGCATTGATAATGTGGCTGTATTCACACAGCACAAGTACCGTTCCTTGATGGATCACCTGGGGTCTGGGAAAGAGTGGGATTTGGACAGAAAGCGCGGCGGACTGTTCGTTCTTCCATCCGTCTTGGACGAGCCGACGGGCATTTCACGTGGGGACCTATACCAATTCTACAGCCATCGGGATTATTTCTATCGTGGTAAAGAAGAGCTGGTTATTATTTCCCGCAGCCATATGGTGTGCAATCTTGATTTGCGCGATGTTATCCGCCATCACGAGGATACGCAAGCGGACATTACTGTCATTTATAAGCAAACGGATGAGGATATTCAAGGGAAATTCCGCCGCTTGGCCGTCAAAGATAATGGACAAGTAACGCTTATGGAGGATCATACGGGCAGACTGCGGACTAATAACATATCCATGGAAATGTATGTTATGAGCAAAGCGCTGCTGCTGGACATGGTAGAATCCTGCCTGGCTCAAGGGTATGATCACCTGGTTCGCGACGGTATCATGAAAAATATTGATAAGCTTAGTGTGTATGGCTATAAATTTGAAGGGCATGTAGGCATCGTGAATTCGATTCAAGGTTACTACAAGCACAGCATGCAGCTATTAAATCCAGTGATCTGGAGAGAATTGTTCTTCCAGAAGAACCTGATCTATACAAAGGTCAAGGATGAACCGCCGGCGAAATACCTGGAATCGGCCGCAGCCAAAAACGCGTTGATCGCAAACGGCTGCACCATTGAGGGTAAGGTAGAAAACAGCATCTTGTTCCGCGGAGTGAAAATCCGTAAGGGAGCTTACGTGAAAAACAGTATTATCCTCCAAAACTGCGAAATCGAGGAAAATGTGATTATTGAGAATGCGATTCTCGATAAGGACGTCTTCATCTCCCGTGGCCGCGTCCTGACAGGCGATAACAAAGCGCCATTCATCGCGGCAAAAACGAAAGTGATCTAATCGGTATCGTTCTTAAGCGCATAACTAGATATAATCCGAAAAGCCTGCCTTCCCATAGGCGGCTTTTCGACTATCAGGAGGAGTGGAAAGATGAAAGTACTCTTTGCAGCTTCAGAGGCAGTTCCTTTTATTAAAACGGGAGGTCTTGCCGATGTGATCGGTTCATTGCCGAAAGAACTTATCCAGCAAGGGCTGGATGTACGGGTTATCTTGCCTAAATATGGCGGGATTCCTGCCAAGTACCGGGAAGCAATGACTACTTCTGTGACGCATGATATCTATGTCGGTTGGAGAAAGCAATATATCGGCATTCAAGTTCTCCAGCAGGATGGGGTTACTTTTTATTTCGTGGACAATGAATTTTATTTCAATCGCTCCGGCGTTTATGGTTATGGCGATGAGGCAGAACGTTTTGCTTTCTTCTGCAAAGGCGTTATCGAAACGCTGCCGCTGCTGGACTTTCAGCCGGATGTTATTCACTGTCACGATTGGCAAGCCAGCATGATTCCCGTGCTGTTGAAGGCTCATTATCAACATCTGCCATTCTATAGCGAGATTAAAACGTTAACGACCGTTCATAACTTGAAATATCAAGGTGTGTTTAGCCAAGCGTTGTTTAAGGAGCTGTTTGGCTTATCCGACGATCATTTTACCGGAACAGCGCTTGAACTGCATGGTGGTGCGAGCTTCCTAAAAGGAGGGCTTCTGTATGCGGACCGTATTACAACGGTGAGCCAGACCTATGCCGAAGAGATTCAAACTCCGTACTTTGGCGAACATTTGGATAGCCTGCTGCGCCACCGCAGGGATCAGCTGACAGGAATCGTGAATGGGATTGATTATGAAGTATTTGATCCCATGAATGATCCGCATCTGGTGTCTACATACCGGGATTCACTGCCTAAAAAGCAGTTGAACAAGACAGCACTCCAGGAGCGGCTAGGATTGGAAGTGAGAGAAGATGTCCCGATGATTGCCCTCGTAACGCGTTTGGTGCAGCAAAAAGGGCTAGATCTTATTCAGCATGTCCTTCCAGAAATTTTGTCGCTAGACATCCAGCTCGTTGTGCTAGGGACAGGCGAATACGACTATGAGGAGATGTTTAAGCAAGCGGCATTGAAGCATCCTGGCAAAGTATCCGCCCAAATTTGCTTTGACGAGGCATTGGCGCATCAAATCTATGCGGCTTCGGATTTATTCCTAATGCCCTCACAATTTGAGCCATGTGGGATTGGTCAGCTGATCGCACTCCGATATCGTTCTGTGCCGATCGTTCGTGAAACCGGTGGACTGAAGGATACGGTTCTGCCATATAATGAGTTTACGGGCGAGGGAACCGGTTTCTCCTTTAGAGATTACAATGCGCACGATATGCTGCATACGATCCGTCGTGCGGTCTTTTTCTACAAGAATGATCGAGACGCCTGGTTAAAAATTCAGATGAACATGAAAAAAGGCGACTTTAGCTGGAAGAAGTCCGCGCAGCAGTATATCGGGCTTTATAAGGAAATGGTCAAATAAAGGGAAAAAGCAGGACTGGAGGCTCATAGCTTCCAGTCTTTTTTACCTACTTCCTCTTCATTTATCATTTACAAATGACGATATGTATGTTGTCAGGTGAAAAATGGTGAGGGAGGCAGTTGTTCAGATGAGCAGGACGACAGATTGTTTAACCGATGCGGATATGTATCTTTGCATGCTATTTCAAACACCTGTTGAGGTGTGGTTTGACGGTGAATTAGAAGACTCTGGAACACTCATAGAAGCATATTCGGATGATGTTATTAAAGTAGGTGGCGTTTACTATTTACGTAAGCTATGCCTAATCAAAAAAATAGCCTAATACAAGATCAGCCTCGTGTTCTGAAGCCAGAATACGAGTTTTTTTTCGAAATTGCCGAAAATAAGGTATAATATTCCTGATCCACTGACAACAACGGTTAGGAGTGGCAACATGGATTGGATATCGCACGCACTTACTGTACTTTTTATTGTTAATATTTTACTTGCTCTTACGGTCGTATTCTTGGAACGCCGGAACGTGGCGGCTACTTGGTCATGGTTAATGGTGCTGCTATTTATTCCGATTCTCGGTTTTCTGCTCTATGTGATGTTAGGGCAAAATTTAAGCCGCAGAAAGCTGTACAAATGGAATCAGCGCATGCAGGAAAGAATGCAAACGGTCATTTCTGAACAGCGGGAGCAGCTGATGAACGGGACGATGACCTATCTGAATCCGATGGTCAGCGAATACCGTGATTTGATTTATTTGAACGTGTCCTCGAATGACGCATTTCTAACTCAGGATAACAGCGTCGATATTTTCACGGATGGGATAAGCAAATTCAGTGATTTGATGTTGAAAATTGAAGCCGCTAAATCGCATATTCATATGCAGTATTACATCGTAAAAAATGATGCGCTGGGGAAACGGATTATTCAAGCGTTAACGAAAAAGGCGGAGCAGGGGGTCATCGTTCGATTTTTGTATGATGATATTGGTTCACGTTCGTTAAAAGATTCTTTCTTTCGTGATTTTCTGAAAGCAGGCGGGCAGAAAGCAGCTTTTTTCCCTTCGCGAATCCCTTATTTGAACTATCGAGTGAACTATCGCAATCACCGGAAGTTAGTCATTATTGATGGCAAAATTGGCTATATGGGAGGGTTCAATGTGGGGAATGAATATCTCGGCATGAATCCTCGTTTCGGATTTTGGCGGGATACACATCTCCGTTTAACCGGAAGTGTGGTTCGAGCACTTCAGTCCCGTTTCATCTTGGACTGGAATTTAGCTTCTTCGACAGCAGTCGAAGTGAATCAGTGTTATTTTCCAGAACGTGAAGAAGGAGGCACTTCGCAGCAGGTACCGATACAGATCGTGGCGAGTGGACCCAACGAAGAATGGCCTCATTTTGTGTACACATTCCTCAAAATGATTCACATGGCCAAAAAACGGATCCTGCTGCAGACGCCGTATTTTATCCCAGAAGAGAGCATGCTGAATGCACTGCGCATAGCAGCCTTGTCCGGCATTGACGTTCGTATCATGATTCCGGAGAAAGCGGATCACTTGTTTGTGCACTGGGCGTCCCTTTATTATGTGGGGGAACTGCTTCGCGCCGGCGTGAAATGTTACCTCTACGATTATGGGTTTTTGCACGCAAAGACGATCATTATCGATGGGAAAATGGCATCGGTTGGGACGGCTAACTTTGATATTCGAAGTCTGCGGCTTAATTTTGAGACGAATGCGCTGATGTATCACGAGGAAACTGCAAAAAAGCTGGAAGCCACATTTTGGAAGGACATGGAAGGCTGTATGGAACTAACATTGGAGGAATATGAGAAGCGCTCTCTTCGCATACGATTCCTGGAGTCCATCTCGAAGCTGATCTCTCCCATTCTATAAAAAAACACGCCTTCTCCCTGGAAAGAGAGGACGTGTTTTTTTGTTCATCCGTGAAATTAGTAGACGACTTCGCCGTTATCGTAGTTAAACTGCCATTGGATGCCGAACTTGTCTTCCAAGCTACCGTAGCATTTGCTCCAGAAAGTTTCCTGGAGTTCCATGCCTACTTTGCCGCCTTCTTTCAGCTTATGGAAAGCGGATTTGATTTCTTCGATATCCTTGCTGACCATGGATAAGGAAATATTATTTCCAGCTACAAAAGGCATACCCGGAAAGACATCGGAGAACATCACCGTGCTGCCGCTAATCGTCAGTCTGGCGTGCATAACCATGGATTTCGCCTCTTCCGGGAGCGGGTAAGCCGGGTCTGACGGCGTATCGCCAAAGGTCATGATTTTCGGTTGTTCAACGCCGAATACTTCTGCATAATACTCCACCGCTTCACGACAATTTCCATTAAAATTCAAGTAGAAATCTAATGCCATTTGTGTCACTCCTCAGATTTGTTTTTTTTCATATTATTCCCATATTGTATCATTTAACTTGTCCATATTCCAATCTAAAGCAGACGAAGGACGCTTCATTTAGCTCTTTTGAAATTGCGTTGGCGTCATGCCCACGATTTTCTTGAAGATACGTGTGAAGTAGCCGGCATCATCGAAACCAATGGATTCGGCAATCCATTTGATCGCTAGATCGCCATTTCGCAGTAACGGTTTTGCTTCTTCAATCCGCTGATTCTGCTGGAAGTCGGTCAAGGTCATTCCTGTTTCTTTCTTGAATTGTCTTGAAATATGGGCGGGATGTGCGTGGCACTCCTGTGAAAGCTCATCTAAGCTTAATGGCTTATTATAATGCAAGGAAATAAATTGAACGACCTTTTGAACGAGAGGGGAATAGCCCTTTACAGCATGCTGGCGCACGAGTCGGCAATATTCGTCGAACATGAGCGTCATTAATTTATGCAGATAATCAATAGTTTCAGTTCTTTCGATTTGCTTTGCAAATTTCTCTGAAATTTGATGCAGGAAAAAGGGCTGAACATTGGCATTTTTGGCAGCGATACGTAGCAAAGTATTTAAAATAATAAGCGCATTTCTTAAAGCTCTTACGGGTTGGTTTGGAAACCTTTCGGAGAAGTCATACAGGTTTTTCATTTTGGAGCGCACTTTCTGCAAAGTTTCATGATCCCCATGCTGGACGGCTTGCATCATTTCCTGCTCAATTTGATAACGCAATTCAATCAGGTCGATAAAGGCCTCATCGCGCTGCTGCAGCATAAGTTCGATTTTGCTTTGACGGGGTGACCGGACAGGCTCCGTTTGGAGTTCCAACTCCCGAATATCCGTTTGCGAAATGCCTTCGATTTGCTCGAACACATTGGCCATGCTATGGACCCTCGCGGCGCTGATTAATTTCATTCCACGGTAAAATCCTTCTAATTCAATTCTCTTTCCTTGATCCAATTTGAACTTCGTGTACAGGTTATTGGCGTCTGGAACCTGCAGTAAGAAAGGCCCTGTGACTATGATTTTAGTGCGTTCCTCTTGTAATCGAAAAGCTTTGGCCAAGTATGTAAATCCCCATATATTCGTGTATTTGCAGCATTGGTCAGGAGAGATTTGAGCTTCCGCGGCAAGGAACGCGATATCTTCCTTCTGCCAGCTGTTTAGAAATTCAGGGATATTATCATGCTCATGATTTAACAAAACAGTTCCGCTGCTGGTCAAGACGATGGTGTTGATGTCCGTTAAGTGAAACAATGTCGTGCTGATTGTTGAGAGATGAAGCTGCTGCTCGCTCATAAAAATCTCCATTTTCCAAATCAAAATGTTAAAATAATCCCTTAAATGCATTTTACGTCCTACTTAGGATGTCGGTTAACTTAGTATAATCTTAATTGTTGAGTTTGCAAATGAGAATAAAAAGGAGCGGGTGTTATGTTATATCCAATCGTATCAGAGTCACGGGGAATCATAGATCTTAGCGGGATTTGGAATTTTAAGTTGGATTTTGGAAAGGGCTTTCAAGAGAAATGGTTCGCTTCAGCGCTTACTGAGACCATCCCGATGTCAGTGCCGTCGTCCTTCAACGATGTAGGCGTTACCGCGGATATTCGAAACCACGTTGGCTGGGTCTGGTATGAGCGGGATTTCACGGTTTTAAATTTGCTAATGTCGGAGCGTATTGTCTTGCGATTTGGTTCGGCTACTCATCGCGCCGTCGTTTATGTGAATGGGGAAGCGGTTATGGAGCATAAGGGGGGATTTACACCGTTCGAAGCGGAAATTAATTCCTTTTTAACTACAGGCCATAATCGGTTGACGGTTGCCGTGAACAATATCGTGGATGAGACAACGCTGCCGGTAGGAATCTACAGTGAGCAGGAAGTTCCTGGTCGTGGCCTTGTTGCTAAAAACAGCCCGAATTTTGACTTTTTCAATTATGCCGGCATCCATCGACCGGTGAAAATTTATACGACACCACACGTGTATGTGAAAGATGTGACTATTTTAACCAACTTTAACCAGCAAAAAGGGCTTGTTCAGTATGAGGTCGAGATAGCGGGAAAAGGACAAGTCAAGGCAACGGTTGTTGATCAGTCGGGCCTTGTCGTGGGAGAAAACAGCGGACTTCAGGGGTTGATCGAGATCGAAGAGGTGAAGCTGTGGGAACCTTTGAAAGCTTATTTGTATACGCTGAAAGTTGAGATTAGCGATAATGGACAGCTTGTAGACGCTTACGAACAGCCATTTGGTGTACGAACCGTTGAAGTTAAAGACGGGAAATTCCTGATTAATGATAAACCTTTTTATTTTAAAGGGTTCGGGAAACATGAGGATTCGGCGATTCATGGAAGAGGATTTAACGAAGCGGCGAATGTTCTCGATTTCCGCTTGATGAAATGGATCGGTGCCAACTCGTTCCGTACAGCTCACTATCCTTATTCAGAGGAGTTAATGAGGCTGGCCGATCTTGAAGGTCTTGTTGTCATTGACGAGACGCCTGCCGTCGGGCTGCACTTGAATTTCATGGCGATGTTCGGAGGTGGGGTGAAGCGGAAAACTTGGGAGGAGCTTCGAACGCAAGAGCATCATCAGGATGTCATTCGGGAACTCATTGCGCGTGACAAAAATCACGCTTGTGTCGTGATATGGTCTATTGCCAACGAGCCGGCTTCAGAAGAAGAAGGAGCGGATGCTTACTTCAAGCCGCTTGTCGAGCTTGCCAAGGAACTTGATCCGCAAAAAAGACCTGTGACCATTGTCACCCACCTGATGTCAACGCCTGAAACGTGCAAAGTAGCGGAGCTTGTTGATGTGCTTGCGCTGAATAGATATTACGGCTGGTACGTGCAAAGCGGCGATATGGAAGCAGCCAAGATCAAGCTGCGCGAGGAACTGGATGGCTGGGGCAAACGCTGTCCGGGCAAACCAATCATCATGACCGAGTATGGGGCGGACACGATTGCCGGCTTGCATGATGTAGACCCAGTGATGTTTACTGAAGAGTTCCAGGTTGAGTACCTGAGAGCCAATCACGAAGTATTTGATGAATTCAGCACCTTTGTTGGCGAGCAGGTTTGGAATTTTGCCGATTTTAACACATCCCAAGGCGTTATTCGGGTTCAAGGAAACAAAAAGGGCATCTTCACACGGGACCGGAAGCCGAAATATGCGGCACATGAGCTGCGCAAAAGATGGCTGGCTATTCCTGACTTCGGGTATAAGAAACCTTAGAAAAAGGATGTGATCTGAGTTACACATGCAGCGGGGGGATACGATGAGTAATTTGGTTATTCACAATGTGTCTGAAACAACGGTTAATATCAAAGCAAGCCGTCCATTTGGGATGCGAGATAAGCTGGGGTACTTGTTCGGCGACTTCGGGAATGATTTCTTTTTTATCCTCGTGAGCTCGTTCCTGATGGTTTACTATACGGATATTTTCAAAATTCATGCGGCGACGATCGGCCTTGTCTTTGTCATTGCTAGACTTTGGGATGCTGTTGCAGATGTCGTGTGGAGGCGTTTCATCGACACGAGAAAAGCGGGGGTTCAAGGCAAATTTCGGCCTTGGATCTTCCGAATGTCTTTTCCGCTCGTCATATCCGGTATTCTGATGTTCGTGAAAATCCCGGGGATGTCCGACGGGTTCTACATGGCCTATGCCTTTGTCACTTATCTGATTTGGGGAACGCTGTACAGCACGGTTAATATTCCATATGGGTCCATGGCGTCTTTGATTACAAGCGATTCGGTGGAGCGCACGACATTATCGACATTCAGAACGATGGGGGCTATGCTCGCGAGCCTAATTATCAATGTGATCGGGCCGTTGATCCTGTTTGTTAACAATAAAGCAGATTCCAATAGGTTCATGCTGGCCGCAATTATTTTTGGCATTTTGTCGATTGCCTGCTACATGGCTTGTTACAAACTATCAACGGAACGGATTACAATACCGGAAACGCAGAAGAATAAGGTCCATCTAGGTACAACTTTAAAAGGTATGTTAAAAAATAGACCGCTGATCTCTATTTTGATCGCATCGCTCACGTTTATGATGCTTTCGATGCTGGTTGGTGCAGTGAATGTGTATTTGTTTAAAAATTATTTTGGAAGCGCTTCGATGTTGAGTATGGCTGGATTAATTCAGACAGCTGCAGTATTTATCGCGATTCCTTTCGTGAAATCATTGGTACAGAAGTTTGGCAAAAAGGAAATAGCCGCAGCAGGTATGCTGCTTTCCTCCGTTGTCTACCTTACGCTCTATTTTCTGCCGCATTTGACAGCTTGGCAATTCGTCCTTATTTCCGCTGTTGGCATGTTCGGCTTTGCGTTTTTCAACCTAGTCGTATGGGCTTTTGTCACCGATGTTATTGACTATCAGGAGTATGTGACCGGCGTGCGGGAGGACGGTACGGTGTATTCCGTGTATTCCTTTGCCCGCAAGGTCGGGCAAGCGCTTGCAGGCGGGATCGGCGGCGTGGCTATCGGTTCAGTTGGCTATGATGCGGCTCGATCCGTTCAGACCAAAGAAGCGTTAGATGGCATATATACGTTAGCCACGTTAGTCCCCGGCATCGTCTATCTGGTCATTTTTCTGATCATTATGTTCTTATACCCGCTGAATAAACGGCGGACGAGTCAGTTGGCGAGTCATTTGAACGAAAAGAGACTTGAGGGCGCTTGAGAGTAACGATGCTGGAAGTGATGAACCTGATCTGTTTGCAGATCAGGTTTTTTGGTTTGCCAGGTCTTGCCGCCGACTCGCCGGGCTGTGTGCGGCGGCGAATAGAGGACCCTGAGGGTGCTATTTGTACCCTCAGGGCTGTTGTAGAGCTCTTGGGGAACTCCAGGGCTTTATTTCTAAGAATTTGGCGGAGTATCCGCCCGATCCATCGAAATAAGGTCCCCCAGTTCCCCTTCGGCGCAAAAAGGGCCTATTTCGCAGAAATAGTGCCCTGTAGTTCTCCACAGCCGAGTCATAGCCTCGGCTCGGCTTTGCCGCCGACTTGCCGGGCTGCTCGCGGCGGCACATCTCTTAGAAGTTGTCGACTTGTAAAATGGCCAAGGGTCAACTGTATTGACTTATCTGGAACATCAAGATAGAATCGGGCTTGTTCTTTAGGATTGGCTCAATGGAACGACAGAGGAAAGGTCGGCCAAGGTCTGGAAATACACGGACAAGAAGTGGTCCAGGTAATCGGAAAAACTGCCGCTGCACCGCATCCTTGATCTTGCCATTCATGAAACAAGAAGCATGCTGTATTTCGTTGAAGAGGAATACCGGTTATTGACCATGTAGGTCTGCAAGGAGATGCGATGATCGTTGCTGTTTGCGCGTAGCGAAGATGATGAGCTAAGCAATTTTCGGAAGGACGTTCGAGGACAGCAGGAAACCAAAGCGAACGAAGGTTTGGAGCGACTTTTATCAGCCGTTTGCGTGCAACCCTGCAAGATTGTGCACGAAAAGTCGGATGCTGTCTTTGTATAATTGCTAATGTATAGATAAGCGAGGGAGGTGAGCTTGAAGATGCTTGAAAACATGAATGGGGCTTTAGCTTATATCGAACAAAATTTGACGGAAGAGATTGATTTCAAAGAAGCAGCCAGATTAGCGATGTGTTCGGAGTTTCATTTTAAAAGAATGTTTTCGTTCCTGGCCGGAGTCTCTCTGTCGGAATATATCCGTCGCAGAAGGCTTACGCTTGCTGCATTTGAGCTGAACCATAGCGCAATCAAGATTATTGATTTGGCGGTCAAATACGGCTATAATTCGCCGGATTCTTTCACCAGAGCTTTTCAAACCATGCATGGGATAACGCCGACAGAGGCAAGGGAGACGGGACAAACGTTAAAAGCTTACCCAAGACTGACCTTCCAGCTCACCATCAAAGGAGGAGATGTCATGAACTACCGAATTGAGGAGAAAGAAGCATTCCGTATCGTGGGACTCAAGAAAAGGGTACCCATTATTTTTGAGGGAGTAAATCCAGAGATCGCCGCGATGTGGGGAAGCTTAAACGCAGAGCTCATTCAAGAGCTTAAATCGCTTTCGAATGTGACGCCAAGCGGGCTCATTAGCGGGTCAGCCAACTTTTCAGAAGGAAGGATGGAAGAGGAAGGGGAGCTCGATCATTATATAGGAGCGGCTACCACGAAAGAGTGCCCGGATCATCTGACTGCACTTGAAGTTCCCGCCTCCTCATGGGCCGTATTTGAGGCTGTGGGTCCTTTCCCGGAAACGCTGCAACAAGTATGGGGCCGCATCTATGCCGAGTGGTTTCCATCGTCGAGTTATGAACAAGTGGATGGTCCTGAGATCTTATGGAATGAAAGCAAAGAGGTAACATCCCCTAACTTTCGAAGTGAAATCTGGATTCCTGTTTCGAAAAAATAAGTGAAACTTCATAAACAATCATGTTGAGATGGTACTTCCGAGGCATCCTCTCTTTTTTTTGCAACAATTTATTATTTTTTATGTGAACTTTCACTTATTTCGACAAACATTTCAAATGGAACGTGATAGATTATTCGTGTATTTAATCGGTGGAAAGGGTGAGCGCTTTCAATAATGTCAGCAAACTAATCTCTATTCGCACGATCTTGCTGTCCGTTTTTCTACTGCTCATGATTCTTCCACTAGTCGTTATCACGTATATTACCTATAAAAAGGAAAATGAATTGTTTCAAAAGCAGGTTAGTCAATATCTGCTGCAGACCGTTGGACAAACGCAGCGTGCTTTGGATGCCAATCTTTCCGAGATTGATCGGCTCACTTGGACTTTGTTGTATGAACAGTCGCTTGATTTTTTAAACGGCCCCTTAGACTCCTCCTATCCACTGTTCGAAGCCAATCAGAAATTTAAAAATATGGTTTATTCCAACCTGTTTCGTGGCAGGCTTGAACATATTCGTGCTATCTATTTTATAACGGCCGGACATGAGGTTCTTTCGACAGAAAATTTATTTTACACGTATGAGCAAGTTGATCGCGTTAATATTCAGTTTGTTATGGATCAGATCGAGCGGCAGCCCTTAAAGATGAACTGGTTCAGCGATAAAAGGTCGATTTACCGTCTAAAAGACGGTTTCGAAACACCGGTTCGCGCATCCGTTACGGCTGCTCGACGTCTCATTGACAGTAACACGGCTAAGCTTAGGGGTTATTTATTTGTGCAATTTAACGATCGTTTTATAAGCGAGCATTTGAGGAACGTTCAAATTGGTTCAACGGGTTCGCTGTTAGTCACGGATGCTTCCGGCGATGTGATCTATCAGCAGGACCCTCAGCTGTCTCAAAATAATAAAATAAGCCAAGCCATACAAGATTTGCCTTCTCAAGGCCAAGGGCTGCAGATTGTTGATGGCAAATGGCTGCTCGCCTTCGATACCTCCCAAATTAGCGGATGGAAGATGACGGCGGTCGTCCCCATCAATGAATTAATCGGCCCCAATCAAAAAATATTGCGGTATTTGTTAATGATGTCGGCCATTGGTGCGCTTGTCGCGGTAATTGTCTCGTTTCTTTTGGCTACGGCTATTTCGAAGCCAGTTATTAATCTTGCCAGGTTAATGGCATTTGCGGCGAAAGATAATCTTCATGTACGGGATACGCAAGGCGCTATTCAAGAGATCAGCATCTTGCAATTCAGCTTTAATCGGTTGATGGACCGCATTCAAAGGCTGATTCATGAAAATGAAAAGCAGCAGAAGGAAAAACGCGAGGCGCTTCTTCAAGCGCTGCAAATGCAGATCCATCCTCATTTTTTATATAATACGCTGGATATGATTTATTGGATGGCCAAGAAACATAAAGCGGAATCCATCAGCAAGCTGGTAACGGCTTTGGGGAGGTTCTTTCGGTTCACCCTTAATGCCGGTCAGGAATGGACAACACTGGGGAAAGAACTCGAGCATGTGGAGAACTATTTGCAAATTCAATCCTTCCGATATAGAGACAAGCTGTACTATGAAATTGAGCTGGAACCCGAAGTTGCTTATGTCAATGTGATGCCGCTTATTTTGCAGCCGTTAATTGAAAACGCTTTAGAACATGGGATATCCAAGAGTCAGGATGGCGGAAAAGTGATGATCAAAGCGTTTCGAAGCGAAGATAACGTGCTGATCGTCATTTCGAATACGGGGAGGCAGGTTGATCTGGAACATGTCCGTCTTTTGCTGCAAAATGCAAATTCAAACAACCATGTTGGACTGAGAAATGTGCAGCAGAGAATTCAGACGGCCTTCGGGACAGAGTATGGCATTGAGGTAGCGGCAGGTGAAGATCAAGGCGCGTTGGTAACGGTTACAATCCCTTATCGATTGGCTGCGTTGCAAGAGGATCAAGAGGGGGCATAACATTTGAAAATGCTGCATTTCAATCGATTGATGTTGGTTTCGTTCGTTTTGCTTCTCGTCTGGGCATTAAGCAGCTTGCTCTTATTGGATCGGGTGACCGTGGATTCTCCTAAAGCCTTAGCGAGCCCCAAAAAGATAAAAGTGTTGATTCGTACCGGTACGGAATCGACGGCGATGCGTCAAATCTCCCAGACGTTTGAAGCGGATACGGGGATCCAGGTGGAGTATATTGAATTGGGAAGAGATGTCTATTTCACTTCTGTCGGCACGCAGCTGCTGGCTGGAACAGAGTCGTTCGATATTGTCTCGATTCCGAATACATCCATCGCGCAATTTGCGGCTGTTCATGCCATTCTCCCGTTAGATTCGTTTATGAATGATAAAAATTTGACGGATATCCAGTCGTTTGATGTGAGTGATTTTTTGGCCACTTACAAATATCAAGATACGACTTATGCATTGCCTACAGATATTAGCACGCATTTTTTGTATTATCGAAGCGACTTAATTCCTCATCCACCGGAAACCTGGGACGAATTATTCGAGTTAGCCCAAACGTATACCAGAAGTAAAAACGCCACTTCACCTACGAGATGGGGGCTTGCCATGCCCGCTGTTGTGCCGGAAGAAAGATCCAAGATCTTCGCATCCCTGTTGTGGTCGTATGGAGGCGACGTGCTGAATGAGGAAGACGGGAACGTCTTGCTGGATCGGGAGGAATCGGTTCATGCCGGCAAATATTTGGAGAAACTGGTTCAGGAGAAAGTGGTCCCGCAGGATTTGTTAAGCTGGGATTTCACCAGAACCCGTGATGCTTTAATCGCAGGCGAGATCGCTATGGCCGCACCATACTGGAATTCAGCGTATCCAATGATCAAGCAAAACAGCGACCCCAATAAAGATGCTATCAAAATCGCGCTAATTCCAGGCACCAAAGATCAATTTGGCCATATTAAACGTGTCCCTTTTCAGCATGGTTGGACGCTTGCCATTAATGCAAGTTCCAGAAACGCTGTGGACGCCTGGAAATTTCTTGAATATGCAACCGGGAAACGCGGTGGAATGATTTATGCGCAGCAGGGGGGGATACCGGCAAGACGCTCCATTCTAGGTGACCCGTCTTTTGAAGAGACGAGACCGGATTTTGCCTTAATTTTGAAAAGTATGGATATGGCCAAAATTGAACCTTCAATTAGTTATTACCCGGCGATGGTGGAAATTGAAGAAAGGGCATTGGCCAAAATCATTACATCTTTTGCGAAGCCGGAAATATCTTTTAAAGATGCAGCGAATGAATTACGCCAGCTCTCAATGAAAATGAGCGGAAATTTGAAATAGGACGGAGGATGACTCGATGACTACGACGACCGGTTGCCGTGCCGTCATTATTGATGACGAAACCTGGATTCGGGAAGGCTTAAGCGAACATATCAATTGGGAAGTGCTCGGCATCGAACTGGTTCAAGTCTTTCAAGACGGGCTTGAAGCTATCCGCTATATGGAGGAGCATCCCGTCGACATTCTGCTGTCGGATATTCGCATGCCCAATATGACGGGGCTTGAATTAGTTGCCAGACTGCGCGAAATGGAAAAAGAAAGTCGCTTGCTGTCGAGCACCAAGGTGATTTTCCTGAGCGGGTATGGTGATTTTAAATATGCCCAAGAAGCGCTTCGCTTAGGAGCTGTAGATTATCTGCTGAAACCTTCGGATGTGGAAGAGATCGAGGTGGCTTTGCAGAAAGCAAAGATGCTGTGCGCCAACGAGGATGCAGCGCCTGATAAACAGGAGCAGAAGGTCGCTGAGGAGCCCAGCTCCTACTTGATTAAGAAAGCGCTTCAAATGATGAGCGCCAGGTTCACAGAGGATCTGCATCTGAATCAGATTGCGGACGAATTGTTTGTGACCTCGAACTATTTAAGCAGGTTGTTCCGCCAAGAAACGGGCAAATCGTTCAGCGATTATTTATCGATGCTGCGCATTGAAAAAGCCTGTGAGCTTCTTGGCAGCAGCAACCTGAAGATTTATCAGATTGGAGAGTCTGTCGGTTACCCCAATCCCCGTTATTTCAGCGAATGGTTTCAAAAGCAAAAGGGCATGTCGCCCGGGGATTATAGGTCAAAGCATGCGTAACTAACAGGGATTGCGTTTTGTGCAAAATAACGGAATAAAAGATAGATTTACCTCATTAAAAGAATTTCCCCAATTGAGTAAGATAATTTTGTAAAGCGGTTTCATACAAAAGCGATCTGAAAGGGGAAGTACTGTGAAACGTAAATTATCTTTGATTCTTTCGACTGTAACATTAACGGGTTCGCTTCTTACGGCATGCGGCACCACCACCAACGAGGCGACGAACAGTCCGGCTCCAACTCCGGCTGCGGCGGCAAACACACCTGCCGCATCGGCAGCGCCAGCTACGCTGGCTCCGGCTGCTGGCAAGAAACAAGTGGAAATCTTCAGCTGGTGGACGGGTGCCGGTGAAGAAGCAGGCCTTCAAGGACTTATTAAACTGTTCAAAAATAAATATCCGGACATTGAAGTCATTAATGCGGCTGTTGCCGGCGGTGCCGGAACCAATGCCAAAGCTGTTCTCGCCAGCCGCATGCAAGGCGGAGACCCGCCTTCAGCCTTTCAAGTTCATGGAGGAGCAGAACTGAATACAGGCTGGGTGGCAGCTGGTAAAGTCAGCCCATTGAACGACCTGTACGACAAGGAAGGTTGGAAGGATAAGTTTCCGAAAGACTTGATTGAAATGGTTAGCAAGGACGGCAATATCTACTCGGTACCGGTTAATATTCACCGGGGGAACGTCATTTTCTATAATAAGAAAATTTTTGACCAGAATGGTTTGAAAGCGCCTACGACTTTCGATGAATTCGTTAAGGTAGCGGATGCATTGAAAGCGAAAGGTATTACACCTTTGGCACTGGGTGATAAAGAACCATGGACAGCGACCATGTTGTTCGAAAATATCTTGCTCGGAGAATTTGGCGCTGACGATTACAAAAAATTATGGACCGGTGAAATTCCGTTCGACGATGCAAAAGTGAAAAAATCACTCGAAACTTTTAAAAAGATGCTTTCTTATACAAATAAAGATCATGCTGCACGTAACTGGCAGGATGCCGCCCAGCTGGTGGCCAAAGGTGAAGCTGCAATGAACAACATGGGAGATTGGGCAAAAGGATATTTCACAACGGATTTGAAACTGAAAGTAAATGAGGATTTTGGTTGGGTAGCTTCCCCGAATACGGACGGCACCTTCATGGTCGTAACGGATACGTTTGCTTTGCCGAAGGATTCCAAAGACCAAGCGACAGCTAAAGAGTTCCTGAAGGTTCTTGGCTCCGTAGAAGGTCAGGACGTGTTTAACCCGTTGAAGGGGTCCATTCCGGCAAGGGTGGATGCGGACGTTTCCAAATACGATATCTATGGCAAAACGACAATCGAAGATTTTAAAAAGAGCAAGTTGACGCCAAGTATGGCGCACGGCTCCGCAGCGCCTGAAGGCTTTACGACACAAGCGAACCAAGCGATTAATATCTTTGTAACGCAAGGTGATGTAGAGCAAGCGGCAAAAGCGCTTAAACAAGCACAAACTGCCAATGGCATGAAGAAATAGGTTTGAAAAATCGTCAGGGCCAGATGTTGGATTTAGGCATCTGGCCCTGTTTTTCTGGAGTGTGAATCGATGAACGCTTTTCGTTGGAAGTCGGAGAAGCTGGTGCCTATCGCCATGCTGATGCCGTCTTTAGTGGCAATCGCCATATTCGTGTATGGTTTTATAGCCTGGACCGGCTACGTATCGCTATCAGAGTGGAATACACTTGTTAAAAACCTGACCTTCGCAGGATTCAGCAATTATGCTTTTTTATTTAATGATTTCCGGTTTCAAGCGGATTTAAGAAATACGGTGGTGTTTACGGCTTTATTCATCGCCGGCGGGATGTTTGTTGGCTTATTTCTGGCGGTGATGGTCGATCGGAAGATCCGGGGGGAAGCATTTTTTCGAAACATATTCGTATTTCCGATGGCGCTTTCTTTTGTTGTAACCGGGGTTGTGTGGCAATGGATTTTGAATCCAACGACTGGTGTTAACTTATTGCTGAAGTCGCTTGGGGTTACGAATGTACCCAGCTGGTTTGTAAGCACGCAAATTATTCCCAAAATTCCAGTAGGCCAGATTGATGCAGGCCTTCCAGTCGCCATTATTGCCGTTGCGATTGCGGCCATCTGGCAAATGTCGGGATTCGCCATGGCGATGTATTTGGCCGGATTAAGGAACATTTCCGAAGAACTCCGGGAAGCGGCACGTGTGGACGGCGCAACGGAATGGCAGGTGCTTCGAAAGGTGATTTTACCGCAGCTGAAGCCCATCACGATGAGCTTGATCATTATTTTGGCGCATATCTCCCTAAAGATTTTTGACTTGGTTTATGCCATGACAGGACCTGGTGCGATGTTTGTTACGGATGTGCCGGGCGTGTACATGTTTGAAACGACATTTCGCGGAAATCACTATGCCCAAGGCGCAGGAATCGCGATGATTATGCTGCTCTTGGTTTCATTGCTCATCATTCCTTACTTAATTTCCAACTTGCGCAAAGGAGAGGAATAATATGTCGCTGGAGCGCGTGAATCGTACGCTGTTGTATGTGGCGCTAATCGTTTTGGCGATTGTTTATCTGGTTCCGGTGTATGTCATGCTCATCACGAGCGTCAAGGGACTGAACGAAATTACACTCGATAAAATGTGGGCGCTGCCTCAGTATTTTAACTTGAAAGGTTATCAAGAAGCGTTTAAGAAGCTGATTCCCAATTTGACGAACAGCTTTTTGCTTGCCATTCCGGCTACGTTGTTATCTTCCTTGCTAGGATCTTTAAACGGCTACATTTTATCCAAATGGAAGTTCAGAGGGTCGAATTTTTTGTTCTCCCTGATGTTATTCGGGATGTTCATTCCCTACCAAAGCATTCTCATCCCTTTAATTCAATTTCTGCAATCCATTAAGCTTTACAACTCAATCCCTGGATTGATTCTTGTTCATGTCGTGTATGGTCTGCCCATTTGTACCTTAATGTTTCGCAACTTTTACGTAGGAATTCCAACGGAAGTGTTGGAGTCGGCCAAAATTGACGGAACCGGATTTTTCGGCATTTATCGGTATATCATGATTCCACTTTCATTAACGGGTTTTGTTGTAGTAGGCATCTGGCAATTCACGAGTGTATGGAACGAGTTTCTGTTTGCCGTTACGCTGACCACCCAGAAGCAGCAACCGATCATGGTGGCTCTGCAAAACCTGTCAGGCAGTCAAATCGTACAGTGGAACGTACAGATGGCCGGAGCGATTTTGGCTGCTTTACCTACGCTGCTCGTTTATATTTTCTTGAGCAAGTATTTTATTCGGGGTCTCCTGGCAGGTTCGATTAAAGGCTAAAAGGACGCTCAGAAAGGAACGATCTGCATGAAACGTAAAATTTTTGGTATGTACCTGACTCTCATGATGTGTATGCTGCTGGTTCCAATCTCCACTTGGGCTGCAGACTCCTTCACTTACACGCTAACAATCAGTAACGATAAACCTGAAGTTGGGAAAGACAAGGAAATTAACGTGACAGTGACAGGGGATAACCTTCAGGATGTCTACGCATATGAAGTGAATTTTGTTTATGACCCCAACCAATTACGATTTAAGGGGGCGAAAAGCGCAATAGATGGCTTCTCCATTCCTGCTATCGTGAAAGATAATCAGATTCAATTTGCGAGTACCAAAATTGGCAATAAGGCCGGGGAAAGCGGGAAGGTTCCCTTATGCACGCTTACTTTTGAACCGATTGGCAAAGGCCAAGCAGCGGTAGAACTTACGGACGTGAAGCTGGTCACCAGCAAAATGGTTTCTAGCAAACAAAATGCAGACACGCAAATTGCAATGGATATTACGAACGACAATGCAGCTATGTTTCGTGATATTACAGGGCACTGGGCGAAAGAGGCGATTGAAAGAGCGGCGAAACTGGGCTTTGTCAACGGTTATGAGGATGGCACTTTTAGGCCGCAAGGACTTATCACACGTGCAGAGTTTGCTACTATGTTAGCTCGTGCCATTCATTTGCCGTTGAACGGCCAAGATCAGCTTGTCTTTGCAGACGAGTTTACGATACCGGAATGGGCGAAATCAAGCATCGCGTCAGCCCTAAACGCCGGCATCGTATCAGGGTATGAAGACAACACGTTCCGTCCAGTTCAAATGATATCCCGAGCCGAAATCACCACGATGATTGTGCGGGCATCGGGTATCCAGACAGCCGAGCAACCAATATCGACTTTTGCCGATAAAGACCAAATTCCTGCCTGGGCGTACGCTTTCGTAGCAGCTGCAGCAGAAGCGGGACTGGTTCAAGGCAAGGGAGATCAGCTGTTCATGCCGAATGACAACGCAACTAGGGCAGAGGCAGTCACACTCCTTTTATCTTTGCTTGATTATAAGAAATGACAGACCGCCATTGGTCCCTACATAAAGCCAGAGAGGATATTAGACGATGAGAAAAAGAAAAAGGTATAGGTATAGGACATACCTTGTATATGCGCTTCTCATGCTTCTATCGGCGAACTGGTTTGCAGATCTCTCACTTGCCAAAGCCGAGGAAACCATCCATGCCACCTTGTCCGGTCAGGACAAGGTGCTGGTTGGTGAAGCATTTGATTTGACCTATGGATTGAAGGGGGTAACACAAGCGGTCTACGCTCAGGATCTCACAGTCACTTATGATGCTGAGCAGTTGAATTTTAACGGTGCGGACACGGTAAAGGAATTAAAGGATCAGTTCTCGATTGTCGGACTTTCTGACACACCCGGACGTGTCCGAATCATTGCGGTGAGCCATGGAGCACAGTATGCCATTCACGAAGATAGCGAATTGTTAACGCTTCACTGGAGCTCTAAGAAGCTTACTCATTCTGCCTCATCCGATGTAACAATTAGCAATCTCGTTGTTTCAAACGGTGATGGTGTGGAAACCAACGTAAGCGGCACGACTCATACCGTCCAACTTTCTGTAGATAACTCGCTGCCTGGGGACTTGAACGGAGACAACAAATACACGATCGGGGATTTGGCGATTGCGGCAGCATCTTATGGTAAAACATCGGCTGACTCCGATTGGGCCAAACATGAGAAGGCGGATGTCCATCCCGATGGCAGGATTGATATTGCGGATTTGGCGATCATAGCCAAAGCGATCATGAGTGGTTTGCCGGATGTACCAAAACCACCGGAATGGACGGCGGCAAAGAGGCTTGACGTATCCGGCGTATCGAGATCAGGCGTGACCTTATCATGGTCCGGTGCGACCGATCCAGAGGGTGTAACCGGCTATAAGGTTTACCAAGATGGGCAGGCTTTAGCCACTGTGACGGGTAATGTCTATCAGTATGCTATTACGTCATTGATGCCGAATACGGCGTATACCTTTAAAGTGGAAGCGGGTAACGCCTCCGGGCTTTGGAGCACCAATGGTCCAAGCGTTACTGTCACCACACAGGCAGATCAGCCACCATCGGCTCAATTAACCGGTCAGGAAACTGTTTATTCCGAAGGTCTATTTACGCTTACTTATGGACTTAAAAGTGTAACTGAGAGCATCTATGCTCAGGATTTCACACTGACTTATGAGGCAGAGCACTTGGAATTCCTCGGAGTGGAAGCACTCCCTGAAGACATGTCCGCCGTCATTGATTCCGCAGCGAACGGACAAGTACATGTCGTGCTCCATGGAGGGGAATATCCAAGACAAGAGGTCGCTGATTTATTAGCGCTGCGCTGGAAGGCCAAAGCCATATCTCAGCCAGTAACAACAACAATGACGATCCAAGACATTGTACTAACGGATACGAACGGTGTGGAAACAACCATTAACGGTGTATCTCATAACGTTCGCATTACTTTGGTTGATCTAAATAGTGATAACAAAATTTCTGTGGGTGACCTGGCTGTGGTTGCGGCGGCTTATGGACGTACGTCAGCCGATGAGGATTGGGCGAAGTATGAACGAGCTGATCTCAATCATAATGGCAAGGTGGATATCGACGATCTGGCGATGGTAGCCAAATGGATTTATCGGTAAAGGCACAAAGTGAGGGGATAGGCGGTAAGCGACCTCACTTTTTGTATTCCTGAATGATGATCGCATGCAAATGTGATTATTTTATCGGAAGAAAAGATAGATTTACCGCATAGTTAAAGCCAGGCTCTTTCAGTAAGATATGTATGGGGAAGCGCTTACAGGTGTGCTTCGAAAGGAGGCTGCTTGAATTTTCAAGTTTAGGATGCGTTGAAAACAATAATGGGAGGTTTTCTGGAATGGGTAACCGGAAAGCTAGGAAATTTCTGGCTATGGCAACGAGCTTTACACTTCTGGCAGGATCATTTTATCTGCCTACGAATCAGCGGGCATCCGCTGCAGCAGCAGAAGGTGCTGACTTCTACTCGTCATTCGAGGCAAGTGACCCGATAGTGACATGGGAAAATAAAGTCGAGTCAGACATCGACGGGAATGCCCTAACTTCGGGGATCGACGGCAATACGCCGTTTGCAGGCATTCCGGGTAGTATCACGAATAAGGTTGTTGAAGTAACCGCAAGAGGAGAGTACACATCTTCAGGTGAAGTAGCCGTCAATCTGATCGATTCAAACACGAATTCGAAATGGCTGGATACGAGCTCAACTAGCTGGGTAAGATTCAAGCTTAGTGAAGCATCGGCAGTCATGAGATATGCTTTGACTTCTGCGAATGATTCAGCCGGAAGAGACCCTAAAAATTGGCAGTTTGAAGGCTCCAATGACGGCAGCACCTGGACGACGCTGGATACGAGAACCAACCAGACCTTTAGCGAACGTTTTCAAACGAAAGTCTACGACTTCGCGAATGAAACACCATATCTCTACTATCGGTTAAACATTACGGCAAACAGTGGAGATTCTTACATTCAGTTATCCGAGTTCCAACTTTCCAATGGCATTGTTCTTCCTCCTCCTCCTCCAGCAGATATGAAGTCTTACGTCTCGAACGGTCCATCGGGTCTATATAATGCCAAATCAAATGCAGGGTGGACCGGTTTGAAAGGGTTTACCTATTCCGGAACTCACCTGGTTGACGGCAGAGCTTATTCCTATAACAAAGTGTATAATGCCGATATCGCCGTGACGCCAAATACTGAACTTTCCTATTATATTGCTCCTGAATTCACGGATAAAGCACAGATGGATTACTCCAGCACTTACGCAGCGGTAGATCTGGCATTCTCAGACGGCACTTATCTGCATAATCTTGGTGCGCTCGATCAACACGGCGTTAAACTGAATCCTCAAGATCAAGGCAACTCCAAAACACTTTACAACAATCAATGGAACTTCAAAAAATCCAACATCGGGGCTGTTGCGGCCGGAAAAACAATTAAACGCATTCTGGTTGCTTACGACAATCCAGCAGCGAAGACCGGTACGGGATTCAAAGGCACGATCGATGATATCAAAATTGTGGGGAACCCCGCGCCTGTAAGTTACAGCCGGCTCTCCGATTATGCCAACATTCTCAGAGGCACGCAGTCCAATGGGACTTTCTCCAGAGGAAATAATATTCCAGCTGTTGCTGTTCCTCACGGATTTAACTTCTGGATTCCGAAAACAAATGCAAGCTCCGACTGGGCTTATTATTACAATCAAAGCAATAACGCGAACAACTTACCAACAATTCAAGCGTTCGCTTTAAGCCATGAGCCAAGCCCTTGGATGGGGGATCGGCAAACCTTCCATGTGATGCCTTCCGATACGGTGGGAACGCCAAATATTAGCCGTACGACAAGGGAGTTACCTTTCAAGCACGAGAACGAAATCGCGAAACCGTATTATTATGGCGTTACCTTTGAAAACGGTCTCAAAACGGAGTTTACGCCAACCGATCATGCAGCGATGTTCCGATTCACATTTGCCGGCGATTCGTCCAATCTGCTTTTTGACAACCAAAGCAATAGTGGCGGTATTACGCTGGATGCAGCTAACAATGCTATCTCAGGTTACTCCGATCAAAAAAGCGGCCTTTCCACAGGCGCAACGCGCATTTTCATCTATGCGACCTTCGATAAGCCGGTTACTGCAAGCGGCAAGTTGACGGGCAGTGGCGGCGGTGGAACCAATGTGCAGGCCTACTACAAATTCGACACCACGACGAATAAAGTGGTCACCATGAAGATCGCAACTTCCTTGATCAGTTTAGATCAGGCCAAGAAAAACCTGGAGTTGGAAATCAGCCCTGCGGACACTTTTGAAACGATTAAAGAGAAAGCTCAAACACAGTGGGATCAACAAATGGGCATCATTCAGGTTGAAGGTGCCTCAGAAGATCAACTGATTACGTTATACTCCAACATGTACCGTTTATTCTTGTATCCGAACTCCGCTTTTGAGAATGTGGGCACGAATGAAGCGCCGGTCTACAAGCATGCGGATCAAACGCCGATTACGTCCTGTTCGACAAGTACGGCAACGACATCCTGCGCCAAAATTAATGACGGCAAAATTTATGTTAACAACGGTTTCTGGGATACGTACCGTACGGCATGGCCGGCTTATTCCTTGTTAACGCCGTCTAAGGCTGGCGAGTTTATTGATGGCTTCGTTCAGCACTATCGGGATGGCGGTTGGATTTCCAGATGGTCCTCTCCTGGTTACGCCAACTTGATGGTAGGAACAAGCGCGAATGTTGCTTTTGCGGATGCTTATTTGAAAGGTGTTGCGAACTTCGATGTTCAAAGCTTCTATCAATCCGCGTTGAAAGACGCTGCTGTCACTCCGCCAAATGCCAATGTAGGCAGAAAAGGGATGGCGACCTCCGTTTTCGACGGCTATACAAATACGGATACAGGTGAAGGCTTGGCATGGGCTGTGGATGGCTATATCAATGATTTCGGTATTGCCAACCTTGCTGATGCGCTCTCTAAGAAAAATGATACTAACGATGCGTATAACGCTCATTACAAAGATGACCAGCAATACTACATCAACCGGGCACAAAATTATGTCAACATGTTTAATCCTAATTTAGGATTTTTCAATGGTAGAACGGCTAGCGGTGCTTGGAGATCCTCGACGGCGAATTTCGATCCTAGAAATTGGGGCAACGATTACACGGAAACGAATGCGTGGAACATGGCTTTCCATGCTCCGCAGGATGGCCAAGGATTGGCAAATCTGTATGGCGGCAGAGCGAAGTTGGCTGAGAAACTGGATTCATTCTTCAGCATACCGGAACCTGCTTCCAGCTCCAATGCGGGTTCATACGGCGGTGTCATCCATGAGATGACAGAAGCCAGAGACGTAAGAATGGGACAATACGGACACAGTAATCAACCGTCACACCATATTATCTACATGTATGATTATGCAGGGCAGCCTTGGAAGACACAGGAGAAAGTTCGTGAAGCTTTAGACCGTTTGTACCTTGGAAGCCAAATTGGCCAAGGTTATGCAGGTGACGAGGACAACGGTGAAATGTCCGCTTGGTATATTTTCGGAGCATTAGGCTTCTATCCGCTCAAAATGGGCAGCCCTGAATATGCGGTAGGCGCACCATTGTTCAAAAAAGCGACGATCCAACTTGAAAATGGCAAAAAACTCGTCGTTAATGCACCGAATAACAGCAAAGAGAACAAATACGTGCAAAGCTTGAAAGTGAATGGCGAAGCTTATACGCAAACATCGCTGCCGCATGCGGTGCTTGCAGCCGGAGCTACGCTGGACTTTGATATGGGGCCTACGCCTTCTACATGGGGAAGTGGCGACAATGATGTGCCGTCATCCATCACTCAAGGTTCTGCCGTTCCTGCTCCATTAAAAGACATGACAGATAAATTGGTTGCTCAAGGGTTTGCCAAAGTAACCGACAGTACGAACAGCTCCACAATCGGCAACTTGTTCGATAACAGCTCGAATACCCGAGTTACGTTAAACAGCGCGAAGCCATGGGTTCAGTATCAATTCCTCGGCTCGAAAAAGCAGGCGGCTATGTATACATTGACTTCGGGCAATACAGACGGCGATGCGAAAAGCTGGATGCTGAAGGGCTCCAATGACGGTCAGAATTGGACAGTATTGGATCAAAGAACGAATGAAACTTTCGCATGGCGTTCGTATACCCGACCGTTTACCATTCAGACTCCGGGTAAATATGAATTTTATCGATTAGAGGTTTCAGAAAATTCGGGAACCGCAACTACTTCATTTGCCGAAATTGAGCTCCTGGGCTACCCGACTCCTCCTGTAAACGATGAAACAGCGGTAGCGGAAACCGTTAAAAGCCTGGATTTAGGCAATACCAGCGCTGTGACAAAGAAGCTGACCTTACCTACAGGCAACTTTGAATTTGGTACAACGATTACATGGGTAAGCTCTAATCCAGCGGTTGTTTCCAACGAAGGTAAAATTATAAAACGTCCTGATTTTGGGCAGCAGGATGTGAGCTTAACGTTAATCGCAACGGTGAATAAAGGCAGCGTAAGCGCTACGAAGGTCATTACGATCACGGTGCTTGCGCTCAATGAAACGGATCTAAGCTATGAAGCCGGCGTTGATTTCAAAACGGGGCTTGAAGCTGGCGATGTCATGCCGACGTGGGAAAACCGTACCATCGAATCAAAGAACATCGGCGAATTCTGCTGCGGCATCGGCGGTGTTGAAACAAAGGTTGGTACACCAGGACGAAATAACAGCACAAGTGCGATCCTGTATTCCGGTAATGCGACAAGTGCTGTAGAGAACTATGCTTATAATCAAATGTTTGACGCAGATTTCGACATTAAACCATCTACGGTGCTTTCTTACTGGATAAATCCGGAAGGAAGCGCAGGTACCGTACTGCCTGGTAATGTTAGAACAACAAGCCAGAATTACGCGGTTGACTTGCTGTTCACCGATGGTACGTATCTGCACAATCTGAGTGCCGTCGATCAAAACGGTGTCGGTCTTAATCCGCTGGCACAAGGAAATGGCGGTAAACTTGTTTCTGATCAATGGAATTTTGTGACATCGAATATCGGAGCTGTGGCTGCTGGGAAAAGGGTAGATAAAATTCTCATTTCCTTTAATGCTACAGGGAAAACCGGATATTCACGCGGATATTTCGATGATATTTCCATTGAGCACGGCAAGAGCGAAGCAACGGCGTTCTTAAGCGGCAGTTCCGTCGTTTCGGCCGGTCAAACGTTTAATTTGACGTATGGATTAGGCGGAGTGACACAAAGCGTGTATGGTCAAGATTTTACGATTACGTATAATTCGGATATTTTTGAATTGCTTTCCGCCAAATCGGCGAAGGACAAAGATTTCGTGATCGTGGACGAGAAAAAAGCTCCTGGTCAAAGCCGATACCTTGCGGTTCATGTTGGGCCGAGTGCTTCCCAGCCAAACGGTGCCCTGCTGTCGCTTCAATTCAAAGCGAAGACATCGGAGCTTGGTGCAGCCGGCACAATCGCGGT
This sequence comes from Paenibacillus chondroitinus NBRC 15376, assembly GCF_004000765.1. GTDB lineage: Bacteria > Bacillota > Bacilli > Paenibacillales > NBRC-103111 > Paenibacillus_E > Paenibacillus_E chondroitinus. The sequence goes on from NZ_BILW01000004.1 coordinate 232,915, forward strand.
CTCCCAACTTGTGATTGCTGATGGAGAAGGGAAAGAGACGGAAATGTCAGGCGTTTCCAAAACGATCAGCATTAAAGCGGTGGACAAAACAGCGCTGAACAGCCTGATTACCGAGGCGCAAGCAGTACACGACGCAGCTGTGGAAGGAACCAAATACGGTCAATATCCGGTAGGTTCCAAAGCAATTCTGCAAGCGGCTATCGATACGGCTAAAACAGTGGCAGCGAACCTGCAAGCTGTACAGGATGAAGTAGACCTGGCAAGAACGCAGCTGAATGCAGCTCTGCAAACGTTCAAAAATGTTATCAACAGTACAGTGGATAAAGCGACACTGAATGCCTTGATTGCAGAAGCACAATCCACGCATGATGCAGCCGTAGAAGGCACCAAAACCGGCGAATATCCTGCAGGCGCTAAAGCACTTCTGCAAGCGGCCGTTAATGCAGCCAGCCAGATCGCTAGTGACGCAGCGGCTACGCAATCTCAAGTAGATCAAGCTGTGACCGAATTGAACTCGGCTCTGCAAGGCTTCCTTGCTTCGGTGAATACACGCGTACCTGAGGATATGAATGGTGACGATAAGTTTACCATCGGTGACTTGGCTATTGTGGCTGCTTATTATGGTAAAACTGATCAGGATGCTAATTGGAACCTGTACAAAAAAGCGGATCTGAGTGGCGATGGCCAGATCGATGTCGCTGACCTTGCGATGATTGCAAGTAAAATTTTGAATCAATAACAAGCTATCGGGAGGATGGCAGGCGGTAACGTCTTCCTCCCGATTTTTCTCATGGAAAAAAAGTGGAGGTGAACGCGATGAATAGAAAGACCTTCAGGAAATCGTGCAGTCTTTTACTTATTTTTGTGCTGTTGTGGAGTATATTGTTCATCTCGCCGGCATTCGAGCATTCGGCAGAAGCTGCGGCACCAAGCTTCAATGCAGGGTTCGAAAGCGCAGACGCTGTACAGCCAAACTGGGAAGATGAAACCGAAGCGAGCCTTCATGTGAGCCAAGCGGAATCCAAAATTTCCAGCGATATGCGCCAATCCGGTAAAAAAGCATTGCTTTATGCGGGGAAAACTTCTGATACAAGTGCAGCTTATGCTTACAATAAAGTGTTCGAAGTGAATATTCCTGTTAAACCCAATACCACTCTATCTTATTGGATTTATCCGCAAAGCCGTACAACGCAAGGCGGGATTGACTTTAATCTTGGGAAAAACAGCACGTATGTCGCTGTAGATCTTGCTTTTGAAGATGAAACCTATTTGCACAGTTATCAAGCTGTTGACCAGCACGGGGTTGTCATGAGTCCCGAAGAACAAGGCAAAGGCAATCAATTGGCTGTAGACACATGGAATTTTATTACTTCGACTGTTGGTTCGGCTGCAGCGGGGAAAACGATTAAGCGGATCCTCATTTCATACGAACAAAGCGGCGGAAACGCGGGGACATACCGAGGATTTATCGATGACATTCAAATTAGAAACTCTGAATTCGATCCATCGGCCTACGCCAATCCGTTGTTAGGCTCACAGAACAATAAACTTGATATTGTCGGTTTCGGCGGCAATAGGGGGAATACGTTTCCGGGTGCTGTTGTGCCTTTCGGCATGATCCAATGGAGTCCGGATACCGGTTACAACGACCTTGGGTCCGGCAAATCACCTTTGGGCTCGGGATACGATTATGATCGTAAATCCATTGCGGGATTCAGTTTGACGCATATTGACGGTCCCGGCTGCGATATTGCGCAGAACATTCCCTTTTTACCTGTCGTAGGCAAGATGGGAAAATCCCCGGCAACACATTTCGAAGACTATGCTTCACCTTTTCAACGCGAAAATGAAATTGCAATCCCGGGCTATTATAGTGTTTTGTTGGATAAATACAACATTAAAACGGAATTTACAGCAACGGAGAGAACGAGTATCGGCAGATTCACCTATCCTGCTTCCACACAGGCGATGATGCTGATTAATACGGGCATTAACGCCACGGGCGTTAGGGATGCAAACATCCAAATTGACAAAGATAACAACATGGTGACCGGGTATGTGAATGCCGGCGGATTCTGCGGGACCAAAGGGAGCGGTACATTAGCTGAAAATACGAACAACTACACCGTTTATTTCGCAGCAGAGTTCAGTCAGCCGTTCACAGAGGTCGGTACGTATAAAGGCTCTCAAATTACGAAAGACAGCCAGTCTGCACAATCGGAAATTCCGAACAATCGGAAGGTTGGCGGTTATGTAAGGTTTGATACATCTAGTCAGAAAGAGGTTTATGTCAAGGTTGCAATCTCCTATACCGATATGGAGCATGCGAAGCTGAATTTGAAAACGGAGAACCCTGGCTGGAACTTCGACTCCGTCAAACAAACGGCGCAGGCCAAATGGAAAACGGCGCTTAGTAAAATTAAAGTCAATGGAGGGACCGAGAAGCATAAGCGGATGCTTTACTCCTTCTTGTATCATTCCTTGATTCACCCGAATGTGTTCAGCGATGTGAATGGCGATTATAGAGGCTTCGATCAAAAAATCTATAATACCGGGGGCAAATATACCCATTATTCGACTTTTTCCGGATGGGACGTATATCGCACGCAGATGCAGCTCATAGGGCTTCTATTCCCGGAAATAGGCTCAGATATCGCGCAATCCTTCGTTGATGACGCCAAAAGCAGAAGCGGGTTTTTACCGAAATGGAGTATTGCCAATTCCGAAACGAACGTGATGAATGGCGATCCCGCTTCGATTACGATCTCCAACATGTACGCTTTTGGAGCCAGAAACTTTGATTTGCAAGAAGCTTTGAAAGTCATGGACTTTCATGCATCGACACCATCCAGCTTGAATGGGCGCTTTAATTTGGCCGATTATCTGCAGCTGGGCTACATTCCGATTGAAAGAGGCGGCTGGGTAACCGGTTATATCCCGGAATATAACAATGCGGACTTTGCGATTGCTCAATTTGCCAAAGCGCTTGGAGACGAGGGGAAATATAATACGTATTTGACCCGCTCGCAGAGCTGGAGGCTTTCGTTCAAAGATGGCTATATTCAACCGCGACTGGCGAACGGGAATTTCGAAAGCACCTTTGATCCAGCTAGCGAGCATGGTTTCCAGGAAGCAAACTCCGCTCAGTACACATGGGTGCTTCCTTTTGACTACAAGGGATTATTCGAGAAAATGGGCGGTTTGGAGGCAGCAAGAACAAGGCTCGATTTCTTCTTCCAAAAATTGAATGCAGGCTCGACTGAGCCGTATTCATTCCTGGGCAATCAACCGAGTTACGGCATTCCGTGGGCTTACAACTTTGCCGGACAGCCTTGGAAAACCCAGGAAATCGTGCGCAAAGGCATGACGGAGCTGTTCCACGATGGACCTGCCGGTCTGATCGGCAACAATGATTTGGGAGCGGGCTCTGCGTGGTTCGTTCTGGCAGCACTTGGGCTGTACCCGTCGATTCCGGGTATCGGTGGCTTCTCGGTGCACGCGCCACTTTTCGAGGAAACGATTATTCAATTAAACGATTGCAAACAAATCAGGTTAATCGGCAATCATGCTTCGGAAGAAGCAAAGTATATTCAGGACTTAAAGCTGAATGGCCACAGTTATGACAGTACCTGGCTGCCATACGAGTACTTGAAGGACGGGGCGATTCTTGATTTTACGCTGGGCACAACGCCTAATACAAGCTGGGCAACAACTCCTCCGGATCCTTTGGCGCCGCCTTCCAAGGGGCAGTTTGCTTCTCAAGTCGCCATTGCCTGCAGCAACAGCAACTACACGCCAATGCAGGATAGCGCTCAAAAGGCGCTGGACATGAACAATTCGGATGCTGCACAGCCATTAGTTGCCGTGTTGAATACAAAAGAGGCTGCAGTTACCGAAGCACCGGCTGGATTCAGCAGCGAGGCGAAGCCTTGGAGACTTGTCCAGTTGCCTAACTCGAGCGCCAGGTACAAGGAGGTTACTGGAAGATGATGAGACAGCTCTTAAATCGTTGGCATGTTCTGATTTGCAGCCTGCTGATGTTCTGCCTGCTTCCGAACCTGACCGTTCAAGCGGCTCCTGGGGATTTGGTCAATGTCGCTCTTGCAAGCAATATGACCGTTAAGTTCAGTAAAGAAAACCAGCCTAATGAGACCGCTGTGAAATTGTTTGATAATAATGCCAACACGAAGTGGCTGGGAGCTCAAACAACGAATGTTTGGGTGCAGGTCCAATTCAATTATGGGGATACCCAAGCCGTTAAAAAATATGCCATGGTGTCTGCCAACGATGCAGCGACAAGGGACCCGAAAAACTGGCGAATCGAAGGTTCGAATGATGGGTTGAGCTGGATCGTGCTGGATGAGCAAAGCAATCAATCATTCAGCGCGCGTTTTCAAACGAAAGAATATACGATTGCAGCTGACAAAGTGAAGGAGTACGCCTATTACCGGTTGTTTATTTTGAATAATAGCGGTGAATCGACGAATACGCAATTAGCGGATTGGAAATTGTTTGCAACGGAGCTTGATGACAATACTTCTGTAGCGTCAGCAGTTGCAGCGCTTGATGTAGGAGATACGACAGCTTTAACAAAAGGAGTCAGCCTTCCAGCAACGTTCAGGAAAGGCACATCCATCACGTGGGAAAGTTCGAATCCTGCGGTGCTCAGCAATACGGGCAAAATTGTGAAACGTCCGGATCTTGGCCAGCCGAATGCACAGCTCACCTTGACAGCTACGGTGAAGAAAGGCTCTTTATCGCAGATCAAACAGTTTGCTGTAACGGTATTGGCGATGCGGGAGGCCGATTACCAATATGAAGCGGGAGTTGATTTCGATTCAGGTTTTGAAGCGGAGGATCCTGCTCCAACGGATACGACGGGTCCGGCTAACACGTACAGGATCTTGTCGCTGACGAAAAATATCGGGGAATTTTGCTGCGGGATCGGCGGAATGGAGTCCAAAAAAGGCACTGGGGCGCACAATGGCGCGGCTGCTCTTCAATTTTCCGGAAATGCTTTAAATGCTGATCAATCCTACGCTTACAATCAAATCTTTGATACGGAAATTCCGGTTAAAGCTTCGACAACATTATCTTACTGGCTGTTTCCTGAGAAAGAGTCCGATGTTCTGTCGACTTTGACAAGAACAACAAGCAAGTATGTGGCGCTTGATATTTTGTTTACAGATGGTACTTATCTGCATGACTTGGGCGCCAAAGATCAGAATGGTGTCGTCCTTCATCCGAATTCGCAGGGGAAAGGGGGTTTCGTTGTCGAAGATCAATGGAATTTGATAACGGCGAACCTCGGAGAAGTAGCGAATGGGAAAGTCATCGATAAAATTTTGTTCGCATTTGATTCAAGCGGTACTGTATCAGGCTTTTTCCGCGGCTCCGTCGATGATATCACCATTGAACACAATTCGACGGTTGGCGAAAAGGACACCCTCGCAGTTAATGCTGCGAAAGCTGCACTTAGCTTAGGTGATACATCCGGAGTATCCCATGACTTGAATCTGCCTGTGGTAGGCGAACAGCAAACAAGAATCACATGGGAAAGCTCGAATCCGCTTGTCATGAACGATTCCGGGCATATTGTATCCAGACCCATTCAAGGGGAGCCAAGCGCAGAGTTGAAACTGACAGCTACGATCATCAAGGGTGATTCGATTGCGACGAAGGTTTTTCAAATCAAAGTACTTCCCATGGACGACGCTGAAGCGGTAGATTTGGATAAAGCTGCGCTGCAATTGGTAAATACGAGCGCGGTTGCTGACCATTTGACGCTGGTGACAAAAGGTAAATATCGATCGACGATTGCATGGCATTCATCGAATTCAGTTGTGATTAACGATGCCGGGCATGTGTCACGACCAGACGCGGGTCAACCGAATGCGGTGGTGACTTTAACAGCAACGATTATGAGCGGTGGGGTATCGGCAGATAAACCTTTTATCTTGACGGTGGTTGCCCAAGGAGATATGGGAGATCTGGCCGCAGATAAAGCCGTGCTTGAGCTTGGCAGCAGCAATACGGTGACCGGCAACGTGTATTTACCGAGTAATGGCCGATTTGGTTCCAAGATTGACTGGGTAAGCTCTAACCCAGATGCTATTAGTGGAACAGGGCAAGTTCATCGTCCAGGTGTCGGTCAGCCGGATGCGAGTGTTAATCTGACAGCTACGTTGACTAAAGGTACCAATATCGAAATGAAAACATTCCCCTTAACGGTTAAGGCAATGAGTGCCGACGAGGAAAGTGTGATATCGGCTGCTGCTGCACTTGATTTGGGGAATACGAGATCCGTCGTGAACAATTTGTTCTTGCCGATCAGCATAAACGGTTCGCCTGAAGTGGTGATTACCTGGTCAAGTTCAGATCCGGGAGTGATTGATTTCCATGGCAACATCGTGCGGCCTTGTTACGGTGATCCGAATGTAACGGCTGTGCTGACGGCCAGGATTAGCAGAGGTACTACAAGCATCACGAAAACCTTTACCATCACGGTTGCTGCGCTTGGTGAGGTCGAAAAGCCCTTAAATGACGATGCAACCTTAAGCAATATCACACTAAATGGGGAGCCGATGAGCGGTTTTGATCCAAACACAGCAGCCTACACCGTGGAACTGCCGGAAGGCGAGGTCCAAGTACCGACAGTTGCAGCAACAACGGCAGATTCGAATGCAACGCTGGTGGTTACTCAGGCTGACAAACTACCGGGCCAAGCGACAATTGTAGTTAGGGCAGAAGACCGTTCCACACAGAAGACGTATACGATTGATTTTAAAATAAAAGAAAGTCCTGCCGGAAACATCGCTTATTTATTCGGTGTTGATCAAGTCAACTCCGGTGCCACTTTCGACCTTACTTATGATTTGCACAGCGTGAGTCAAAACGTCTATGCGCATGACTTGATCTTCACCTATGACGCGGCGGCTGTGGAGTTTATCTCTGCAAAATCGCGTCAACAGGATGTCTTCTTCGTAAGTACGAAGGAAACAACAGGTCAAGTTCGTGTCCTTGCTGCAAGGATAGCTGCGGACAAAGATTCTCTGGCGACCGGTTTGATTAACCTGCAATGGAAAGCCAGACCTTCAGCTTTACCTGTATCTACAGCAATATCGCTGTCCAGCGTCATTATTTCAGACGGTGATGGGGTCGAAACCAATGTAGCTGGCGTTGCACATCCTATTCTAATCAACAGCGTAAACAAAGCCGGGCTCCATGAACTTATTGCGCAAGCTCAGGCAGCGTTTGACGCCGCGGCAGAAGGCACAAGTGTCGGACAATATCCGGTTGGTTCGAAAGCTGTTTTACAAGCCGCAATCGTTAATGCCAAAGCTGTGGCCGATAACGCGGCAGCAAGCCAAAGCCAAGTGGATCAAGCTTCCTCCGAGTTGAATGCGGCGCTCCAAGCATTCTTGGCATCTATCAATACGCAAGCGCCAGGTGACTTGAACGGAGATAACCACTTCAGTATCGGTGATTTGGCTATGATGGCGGCCTACTATGGCAAAAATGCCGATGATCCGAACTGGCTATTGTATAAGAAAGCGGATCTCAACAATGACGGAGTCATTGATATTGGTGACTTAGCGATTGTAGCTAAAATGATTCTAGGCTAGAAGGTAAGCCAGAGGTGGTGTCCATTGTGACATCATCTCTTTTTTACATGTCTAAAAATGGAATAGAAGCTGCCCGGTGATCACATCCTAAGCTTAGCTTTATCATGAAAAGGGGGAGCCTAGGTGAAATTAACATCCGAGCAGCGTATTACCTTGCATGGTTTTAATAATTTGACCAAATCGCTAAGCTTTAACATGTATGATATTTGCTTTACAAAAACCAAGGAAGAGCGCGAAGCCTATATTGCTTATATAGACCAGCAGTACAATGCAGACCGATTGACCGCGATCTTGAAGTCCGTTGCCGACATTATCGGCGCTCATGTGCTGAACATATCCAAGCAGGATTATGATCCGCAGGGATCAAGTGTCACCATGTTGGTATCGGAGGGGCCGATTGAGAAAGAACCGAATGAATCGTTCGAGGAATCGCCGGGCCCGCTTCCGGAAGCTGTTGTAGCACATTTGAACACCAGTCATATCACTGTACACACGTATCCGGAGTATCACCCGGACGAAGGGATCAGCACATTCAGGGCTGACATTGACGTATCCACTTGCGGAGAAATATCGCCGCTGAAAGCGCTGAACTACCTGATCCGCTCTTTCGATACGGACATTATGACAATGGATTACCGGGTAAGAGGTTTCACACGCGATATCACGGGGCACAAGTTGTTCATTGACCATGAAATCAGCTCGATTCAGAACTATATTCCAAGTGAAATCAAAGACATGTACCAAATGATCGACGTAAACGTGTATCAGGAAAATATATTTCATACGAAATGTAAGCTGCGAGAATTTGATTTGAACAATTATTTGTTCGGCTACACCAAAGATTCCTTGAGCAAGGAAGAGCAGCTGGAAATTGAGAAAAGCGTCAAATGGGAGATGGACGAGATTTTTTATGGGAAAAATATGGTCTTTACTTGATAGGAAAAAGAAAAGCCGCTCACAGGGAGAAGATCCAAGTATGAGCGGTTCTTTTTTTGACTAATCCGACTGAACAAGTTTCGGCTTTTTATTGCCGATTTTAAACTGGATGAGAATCATGATGGCTACGAGGATCGACATGCCGATAAGAGCAGGAGGAAAACTGCCTGCATAGTCATGGATATAACCTACAAAAAAAGGGCCCAAGGCAGCAAAAATGTAGCCGCCGGATTGCGTCATTGCCGATAACGCGCTGGCTTCCTCCGTATTTGATGTTTCATCGATAGGCAGCATTAAAGCCATTGGGAACAGCCCTCCAGCTCCGATTCCCAGGAAGACGCAGGTTAACCAAGGCGTTACGGGGAGTTGAAGCAGAATGAGTCCGATTAACTCCATCGTCGAGCAGCCAATCAACCAGAGCATTCTGCGTTGAAAACGGCTGACGAGAATAGGAATAACCAGGCTGACAGGCATTTGTACGGCAGTAAATAAGGTCAAAATCATTCCTGCCGTTTGTTTCCCGTAGCCCATTGCCTGTACCATGGGGGCCAGCCAAGCGGTAAGAGAATAAAAAATGAAGGCCATCAACCCAAAAAAGCAAGTTAGCATCCAAGAACGTTTATTAGATAATGGGAGTTTCAAACTGCTGTTGCCTGACTTGGGCAAGGTGCTGGGCACGGCAGCTTCAGGTGATTTCGGGTTTTTCCGGACCGGTCTCCACCAAAAGCAAAGCGCAAGGAAAGCCAGGACGGACCAAGACGCGACGGACGCTTGCCAGGAGTGGCTAAAGGCATTTTGCAAAGGTACGGAAAAAGCAGACCCAAGGGCGGCACCAAGAACCATTGCCATGGAATAGACCCCGACGATTGCTGAAGGATTAGCAAAATTTCCTTTGATAAACCCTGACAATAATGGCACAATGATGGCAATACCGATTCCGGCGAGGAAGGCGGTAACTAACATCAACCATTCAGAGGTAACAAAGTACCTTGCCGCAGTAGCAAGACCGATGAGCAATAGACAATAGGCAATCGCTCTTTCAATGCCCCACCGATTGCCTAGTTTCACAGCAGCAGGAGCGAAAAAGCCCATGCAGAGAACAGGCAGGGAGGTTAATAGACTGGCGCTGGAACCGCTCATGCCAAGCGCCTCCTGAATCGTTCCGAGCAAAGGAGAGACCGACGTTATGACAGGACGTAAATTAAGTGAAGCGAGGAAAAGGGCAGTGATCAGAAAAGCAAAGCGCATGATCGGTCATCTCCATGATTCATTCAAGATTTATCAGCTTAGTCTAATATATGGGAGTATCGTTAAAGACTCTATCCATATTATGCATTTATACAAAGTGCAATATGTGTGAATGGAATTGACTTTCGGATCAGCCTTTTGTGATTATGCGATAGAGTATGCTAAGCTTTAGACATAACAATCCAGAGGAGGGTGGTCTTTGAACGAGAAGGATTGCATCATGCTGCAGTATCTTGCAGAGGAGCAAAGTCTGACAAAAGCGGCGGAACGCCTTTATATTACGCAGCCCGCGCTATCTTACAGGATCCAACAGTTAGAAAAAGACTTCGGGGTGTCCATCATTGTTAAATCCTCTAAAGGGACTAGGCTTACCCCGGAAGGAAAATATTTGGTTGCCTATGCGAAGAAAACACTTACCGAATTGAATAAGATGAAGGATCACATCATGAGCTTGCGAAATGAGGTGAAAGGGACACTAAGACTGGGCGTTGCCAGTTACTACGGTCTATACAAACTTCCGCCGATCCTTAAAAGGTTCAAAGAGTTTTGCCCAGACGTTCAGTTTAATGTTACATCCGCTTTAAGCCCGGAGATTCTTGAATTGCTCCATGAGGAAGAGATCCATGTAGGTGTTATTAGAGGAGACTACCCGTGGTTTGATGCCCGATGCCTTCTACACGACGAGCATATTTATATGATTTCCAAAGATGATATTGATTTGGATAGCCTTCCGGACTTGCCTCATATCTACTATAAAGAACCAAGAATTAAAACCATGAGCTCCATGCAGTCCCCCTTCAGCGAAACGATTCAAGCCTGGTGGCATGAGCGGTATAACAAGCCGCCTACAATTACAATGTGGGTAGACTCTTATGAAACTTGCAAAGAGATGGTGAAGCAGGGGCTGGGCTACTCGATTGTTCCTGGTGTTTTTGTTTCGCCGCAAGATGGATTGAAAACTACAGAGCTGATCCGAAAGAACGGGGAGCCAATCAAACGAAACACATGGATGATTTATCGGGAATCAACATTAGAGCTTGCGTTTGTGGATAGATTTGTGGAATTTATGAAAGCCCAATATGTTTAAGAAAATGTACAGTGCCATTTGGCAGTGTATTTTTTTTGCGTGGCTTTGGGGAACTACGGGTCGCTATTCCTCTGAATAGCTCTGTTTTTCGGATGTGAGGGGAACTACATTCCTCTATTTTGTCGACGTCACATGAAAGTGCAACATGCGGAACAAATAAGAGACTGTAGTTCCGTTCCACAGGAAAAATGCTAAATTTTTCTCCAATAGTGAACTCTGGTTCCCCTATGAGAATCTTGAGTCCGAATTGGTCATCGAGCTACAACAGTTCCGCCACAGCTGCCGCCGCTATAAAAAAATTTTAGGGGTTGGCCAAAAAACAATCAATTGTACTTATAGATTTGAAGTCGATAAAATAATATTCATTATGTTACATAATTATTCATTTCATCAGTGGCTTTATTCATGCAAATAGTCAATCATCACGAGGTTTTGACAGGGGGGGTTACACAATGATTCAAGAGAATTTAGATGCCAGTAAGAGCAAACAACAGATTGAGCAAGCTGTAGATTCGCTTGACGAGCAACTGAGACGTATTTCTAAGCAAATTCATGCGAATCCGGAACTCAGCTTCCATGAGCATAAAGCGAAGAAGTGGTTGGTTGAACCCTTACTTGAAGCGGGATTTGAGGTAGAGCAAGGAATTGCGGGTTTAGAGACCTCGTTTCGCGCTACTTGGGAAGGTCAACCGGGAGGGCCGACGATTGCGCTGCTGGCCGAGTATGATGCGCTTCCTGCGATTGGCCATGCTTGCGGCCATAACTTGATTGGGACTGCATCCGTAGGCGCCGCGCTGGCGTTGAAGGAAGCACATCCTGATCTGCCAGGCAAAATCGTTGTCTTAGGGACACCTGCCGAAGAAGAAGGCGGCGGTAAAATCATCATGTGCAATGAAGGCATCTTCGATGATATCGACGCCGTGATGATGGTCCATCCCCAAAATAAAACGATGGTTCTGCGCGGTGCACTTGCTTGTGTCGACGCAACGTTTACCTTCCACGGGAAGCAGGCACACGCTTCTTCCTCTCCAGAGAAAGGAATCTCTGCGCTGGATGCCTTAATTAATGCCTTCGTTGCTATTAACGCCATCCGTCAGTTTGTGAAAGAGGATGTGAGGATTCACGGCATTATTACCAAAGGCGGAGATGCGCCGAATGTCGTACCGGAACTGTGTGAAGCCGTATTTATTTTACGAGCGTCAACGGTGGAAGAACTGGAAATTGTCAGAAAAAAAGTATATCGGGCCGTTCGCAGCTCGGCAGAAGGTGTTGGAGCTACCGTAGATATTACGGAAGGATTAATTTATGCGGAGCGGAACAACAATAAGGCTTTGGCTCAATTATTTCAAAACAACTTGGAACAGATGGGCATAGAAGTTTCCGCGCCGCCGCAAAAGGGAGGTGTCGGCTCCTCCGATATCGGGAATGTCAGCCAGATGACGCCGACGATCCACCCGTATATCCGACTAGGAGATGCCACGACACATACGCCGGAATTTGCTCAGTTGGCGGGTTCGGAAGAGGGCATGATTGAATTGAATCGAGCGGCCAAAGCGTTAGCCCTTACCACGTATGATTTATGTACGGACAAGGCGGCGATGCAGCGCGTTCGCAATGAGTTTACAGCGTGGAAGCAGAATAGAGAGGGGGGAACGGGCATTGAATAGTATAGCAAAAGATAGTCCTCGCAAATGGTTTAAAATGCCTCATACCTTTGTTATCTTATTTATCCTTGTTTTCGTTGCAGCGGCATTAACGTATACAATCCCTGCAGGAAAATTCGAACGTGTCAAAGATAAAGTGACTGGAAAATCCTTACTCGTGACAGGGTCGTATCATCAAGTAGATGCGAGTCCGGTTAATTTAGTTGAAATTCCGAAAGCGATCGTCCACGGGCTGGTTTCTTCAGCCGATGTAGTCTTCTTTATTTTCATTATTGGCGGAGCTTTCCAAATCATTTCGTCGACAGGTACGATTGAGGCGGTAACCTCCAGGGTGGCAAAAACATTTGCCAATAAGGGCAGGTGGGTGATACCCATCTTCATTACCCTGTTCTCGGTTGGCGGTTTTACTATGGGGATGTCCACCGAAGTCATGGTTTTCGTCCCTATCGGGATCGCGATTGCCCGTGCGCTCGGTTTTGATGCTTTGACGGGTACGGCGATGATATCCTTGGGGGCATCCTGCGGCTTTACGGCGGGGATATTGAACCCGTTTAACGTAGGTCTGGCTCAAGCTATTGCGCAAGTGCCGATGTTCTCAGGGGCTTGGCTGCGCGTTATTTTATTGATTTGCCTGATCACCGTGACAAGTCTTTATTTAATTCGTTATGCAGGAAAAGTAAGAAAAGATCCGAAACAAGGGCTTGTTTATGATTTAGAGCAATCTGTTACTAGCGAGAAAGTCGATTTCTCCAAACTGCCGACCCTTCAACTTAAGCACTACCTTACAATTGCTGCGGTGATCATCGGTTTCGGTCTCGTCATTTGGGGTGTTTCGAAAAAAGGCTGGTGGATGGAGGAGCTCGGTGCGTTATTCTTGACCATGGGAATTGTGTCCGGCTTCAGCGCAGGTTATGGTCCAAGCCGTATTGCCAGTGAATTCGTCAAAGGTGCAAGCAGCATTACTTATGGCGCGTTCATCATTGGTATTGCAAGAGGTATCATGGTCGTGCTCGAACAAGGAAATGTCATCGACAGCATCGTGAACGGCTTGTCCATTCTAGTAGGTGACTTGCCAAGTTCGATACAAGTGCTAGGGATGTACGCTTTTCAAAATATAATGAACGTATTCATCACCTCGGGGACAGGAATGGCGGTTACTACCATGCCGATCATGACACCATTGTCCGATTTGCTTGGCGTTACAAGACAAACATCCGTATTGGCCTTCCAACTGGGCGACGGCATCACGAACATGATTCTTCCTACCTCTTCCGCTTTGATGGGCAGCCTGGCTGTATCAGGGATTGCTTATCAGAAATGGGTTAAGTTTTTCTGGCCGTTGATGTGCATGTGGCTGATTATCGGAGCCGTTTTTATCATCGTGGCGAATGTAATCAAGTATGCATAAGTGATGTTAATGCAAAGTATGCTCTTCCTTTTTAAATGGGGAGGAGCATGCTTTTTTTCTACCTATCAGCTAGTGAGTTGCCCAAACTTCAAAGTATAATTCCTTGCTTTATGGAGAACCTATCTCATTAGTGAAATTGTTTTCCTTTATTTGGGGAGGATGCTATGGAATATGTGATACTGTGGGCTGCCACAATCCTATGCTTTGGTTCAATGTTCATTTGGATGCTTAGGAAGCCTATAAAAGACTGGCTGATTATTTTTTTATTGAAGTCAGTTGTTACAGCAATTACCGATTGCTTTATCATTGCAGCTGATTTATTGGACTATCCGATTCGCTTTTTCCCCGAAGTTTTCGATACAAACATTGTATTTGATTTTCTCGTTTTTCCTACACTCTGCGTCTTTTATAATATAACTACACAGCACTCGAATTTAAAAAGCATCTTTGTGCAAGCACTTTTGTACAGCATTCCGGTGACATTGCTTGAATTTTGGGCCGAAAGAAATACGGAATTGATTACGTACAAACACTGGAACGCTTTTGTAAGCCTAGTGACATTAATAGTAACTTTCTTGATTGTTCGTGGAGCGATAGCTTTAGTTCGTAAAGCGGATTCTTATGTTTGATTTGGGGAGACAATGACCTTAGGGTTGTTGTTTTTTTGTTTGTAAGAGAAGTAAGTCGGTGCTTTATTGAAAAAAAGGTTGAGGTTATGTCAACTTGCCATTGGTGCTATGTTTTAAGAAATAAGCTTGCAATAATCAATATAATAAATACTTCATCCATCATCTGGATTTATTATTGTATAATTATTTTGTTGTAAGTTGCCTGAAAAGACTTAAAGAAATATTCGTCCAATAGAAATAGCAGAGATTGGGATAACTTTAGAAATGAAAGTTGAAAGACGGAGGAGTTGGTCAACTATCCCTTGCTAGGGGCAATGTTTATTCCTTCAGACACTGATGTGATTGTTGGATAAACAATAGATTTCATATGACATTCGACATATTACATATAAAAACGGATGGTGATGTAGTTGTCATTAGTAGGAAGAAGATTTTCCTTCTGGATTTCTATAGTAGGGATCATTATTTGTTTAAGTGATTATATGGGTAGTGGTTTTGCAAATATTTTTATTAGATTAATTCCACCAATAAATGTTCTTGCAGATGTTGAGCCAATGAGACATTGGATGTTTGATTTTGAAAATAATAAATGGGGAGCTTCGAGCAGTATACTGTTAGAAGTTAATTTTTTAACATATGTTATACTTTTTATCACCTGGTTTTTGGTGGGTTTATTTATTGACATACTTGTTAAACGCTTAAGAAGAATAAAACAACTGGTATAGATGAACTTCTAACTTTAAGAGAGGTCTTATTTAAATATAGAAAGGAAGTACTATAATGTCTGAACGAAAATCAAACGCTCTTATAAACGAAAAATCCCCCTATTTGCTCCAACACGCATACAACCCGGTCGAGTGGTTCCCTTGGTCTGAAGAAGCCTTTGAAAAGGCGAAGCAAGAGAATAAACCAATCTTCCTATCTATTGGGTATTCAACTTGCCACTGGTGTCACGTCATGGCACACGAATCCTTCGAAGACCAGACCATAGCCGACATGCTGAATAAAGATTTCATCTCAATTAAAGTAGACCGTGAAGAACGCCCGGACATCGATCACATCTACATGGCAGTGTGCCAAGCGATGACGGGTCAAGGCGGCTGGCCGCTCACGGTTTTTTTGACGCCGGAGAAGAAGCCTTTCTTCGCCGGAACGTACTTCCCACGCAGCCGGAAATACAATCGTGCCGGGATGGTGGAAATACTCGCGCAACTTTCGGCGAAGTGGCGGGAAGACGCCGAACGCGTTCGCGAAGTCGGGGAACAGATCATTCAAGAGACAACAGCTCGGCTACTGGAGCATCATTCTGGCGGAGAATTGACGGAAGAGACGCTTCACGAAGCGTTCCGTTTATATGAGAGCTCGTTCGATCCTGAGTTCGGGGGATTTGGAAATGCGCCGAAATTTCCAACCTCGCACAATTTGTCGTTTCTGCTCAGGTACTATAAGAAAACGGGGAACGAACGCGCCCTTGCAATGGTCGAAAAGACGCTGGATGCCATGCATCGCGGGGGCATGTACGATCATATAGGATTTGGTTTTTCCAGGTATTCAGTTGATTCAGAGTGGCTGGTTCCGCACTTTGAGAAGATGCTGTATGATAATGCGCTTTTGCTTATGACCTATGTAGAAGCCTATCAAGTTACTGACAAAGCCAAGTACGCTGAAGTAGCGGAGCAGATCATTACCTATGTATTAAGGGATATGACCGATGTTGGTGGCGCTTTCTATTCGGCGGAGGATGCAGATTCCGAAGGCGAAGAGGGTAAGTTCTACGTATGGACAGCCGATGAGGTAGAACTTGTGTTAGGCATAGAGGAGGGAGACCTCTTCTCCGAGTTGTTTGATATTACGGAGTCGGGTAATTTCGAGGGGCACAACATTCCGAATCTGATCCAGACGACGCCTGCTTCTTTTGCCAAGCGGAAGCGGATCCCTTTGGATCAGCTGAAGCAGCGGATGGAGGAAGCCCGCGTCAAGCTCTTCGAGCACCGTGAGAAGCGCATCCATCCGGGCAAAGACGACAAGATTCTGACCGCGTGGAACGGTCTGATGATCGCTGCGCTGTCCAAGGCGGCCCGCGCCTTGGACAAGCCGGCTTACGCGGAGGCGGCCGCGAAAGCCGCGGACTTCCTGCTTCGCGAGCTGCGCCGCGAAGATGGGCGCTTGCTCGCCCGCTATCGCGACGGCGAGGCCGCTTTTCCAGGCTACGTGGACGACTACGCGTTCCTCGTTTGGGGACTGATCGAGCTGTACGAGACCACGTTCGAGCTGCGCTATCTCCGTGAAGCGGTCCAGCTGAACGCAGAGATGCTTCGTCTCTTCGGAGACGAAGAGAGGGGCGGGCTCTTCTTCTACGGCAGCGATGCCGAGCAGCTGCTCACCCGCCCCAAAGAGATCTACGACGGCGCAATGCCGTCGGGCAACGCCGCAGCCGCGCTGAATATGCAGCGGCTGGCGAAGCTGACCTACGACGCGAAGCTGTCGCAGGCCGCGGATGAACAGCTCCAGGCTTTTGCCGGAGCTGTCGCGTCTTACCCGCCGGGCCATGCGCTCATGCTGGCGGCGCTCGATTTCGCTTATAGCGAAGCCAGCGAAATCGTCATCGCCGGCGACCCGGCGAAGCCGGAGACGCAGCACATGCTGCGCGCCGTACAGCGGCAGTTCCTGCCGAACGCGCTGCTCATTCTTCACCCGCCAGGCGCAGCGGGAGAAGAAGTGCGCAAGCTGATTCCGCTTGTGCAGGACAAGCTGCCTTTGGGAGGACGCGCGACAGCCTATGTATGTCAGAACTTTGCCTGCCAAGCGCCGACACAGGATCTCGAAGACATCGAAAATCTTTCCCGTATTGGATGATAATAATTATCATTATTGGTTACAATAACAATAGAAAGAAAAAAAGAAGCCCGAAAGGGCCTCCACACTCTTTAAGTTAAATAGCTCTTAAACTAAGCTTTAGGTTCGAATGTTTTGCAGTCTGTTTCTTCGGAATTGCGCGCCTGATTGCTGCCGTGGTGGCTCACGACATAAATCGAGGACGCGTTGCATTTATTGCCATTAGCCCAGTATTTGCAGGAATTAACTTCGCAAAGCACATCTTTTGCCATTGGTTATTCACCTCCTTTACCTCATAGGGTGGGGTAAAAAGGCGTCTTTTTATACATAGCCAGGCACGAATATGGAAAAAAGTATGAAGCTTCGCATTCACCATTCGTCTGAATGGCTTCATATACTTGAAGTAGAGACCCTACTTCAAGAAGGTGAAGGTATGGCTGAAAAAGAATTTCAGCAATGTGTCAGGTGCAAATATGTGGCGGACAAAGAGGAAAAATATTGTATTAAATGCGGGGCACCGCTTAAAAACCGCTGTACGCGGGAAAAAACGTTGCTCCACAAGGGTTGTTCGAAGGTGAATAAACCGGATGCTAAGTACTGCGCGGATTGCGGAACGGCAACGATATTTAACGAATGGAATCTACTGTGAACCCTCTTGAGCGAGGCATAAAGGAACAATAGTCCTCTATTTTCCTGAAAAAGATCATTTTCCCAAGTTGAGGGAACTACGTTCCTCTATTTTGCTAATTTCTGCCGAAAACGTGCTGCGGAGGACAAAATAAAGCCCTGTAGTTCCGCTAAACTAGGAAAAACTCAGTTTTCCGCCAAATAGCGGACTCCAGTTCCCTCAAAGTTAGCACAGTTAATATTTTTGCGAAATTGCTGCTGTCTTACCCAAAAATGGTGTTAGACCGTGGATATAACGTGGAACTATATTCCCACATTAACGTAAAAGCACTGCCAGGAGCATCCTGACAGTGCTTTTCTGCTTCAAATAAATTACTTGTTCTGCAAAATCAACGTCCACAAATCCGAAGAATCATAACCAAGCCGCCAAGCTGCGACACCGGCGATGTCGTACTTTTTCGCGACATCCAATCGAGCCTTGACAGTTGCGGCATCTTCTAACCAGAAGACATAAGTAAAGCCGTCTTCCTGGTACTCCACGCGATACTGACCGTATGTCGCATCCCATGTCTGTTTGACCGGTTTGGAAGCGAGCAAAGCTGGAATATCCTTCATCAGCACAGTCCGATTACTTTGTAAGGCGCCGGCTGCATCCAGTTTCCATTCCCGCACATAGTAAGGGATGCCTAGAATGATTTTGTCTCGCGGGATGCCATAGGATAAAAATTCTTGAATCCCACCGTCTGTCCAAGGGAGACCTGCAACGGAACCGGCGGAGGTACTCCCCTTATAAAATTGGTCATAGGCCATGATAACGACGTAATCCACAATGCTGCCGAGCTTCTCATGATCAAAAGCAGAAAGATGATTCCATTTGACACTGCCGCGCGGTAGATCGATGGAAATTGCCAAGCCGTTGGAGTGCGCGTAAGTTGTTAATTTGGTAATAAAAGCGGTGAATGCATTGCGGTCCGACCCTGCAAGGCTTTCGAAGTCAACGTTGATGCCTGGAACGCCAAGCTGCACGGAACGATCAACCAAAGCTTTAATGAATTTATCCTGAGCCTTGCTATCGGCAAGGAATTGCGTCGTTAAGCTGGCATTGAATTGATTGCTGACGAGAGGGTATACGGTATAGCCGCTGTTTTGCAACCATTTGACAGTATCGGGATTCGAGCTGTCTTTGAGATTGCCTGCAGCGTCCGCTAGCTCGAAATAGCTTGGTGAATCGACATCCAGTCCAACTGTGTTGGTGACTTGAGCTTTTATCGCATCGCCACCCGACTGGCCGTTCCATCCCCATACTTGTAATTTCTTGAAATTATCCCATAGTATTCGGTGTTCAAGCGTTTGAATGGAGCTGTTGTTGTACTGTACGCCATAGTTCAGCGCATCAGGAAGGTTTGTATACTCACCGATGAGAGAGGCGTTCTGAAACACTTGATAAGCGGCAAAATTGTTCCAAATTTTGTGGCCATCCTTGAATATGGTGGCATGTCCCCATAATTTTGCATAGTCAATGGCTGCATCTAATGAAGTGAAGTCCAGAAGAAAGGTATCATTTTGGTATACTTTATAGGATTTAAGATTGCTGTATACGATTTTATTCGTGTTTTTATTAACGACGGTCGAGTTGCCCCAGTTCAAGGCTTCTTTTACCGCGTCCTCCAAGGAAGCGAATTCCCAATTATCGGCTGAAAAAGTACCTTGATAGACCTTATAGACAGGATCTCCAGCACGAAGCAAGGTTTTATCCTCATTAGAAATGTTGTCCCAGACCCAAGCCCGGCTGTTTAAATCGATGATATGGGCGCTGCCCCATTTTTTCGCTTCAGCGATGGCCTCATTCAACGTTTGAAATCTCCAAGAGTCTAGAGTAACTTCATTTTGATATAATTGATAATGAGGATAATTGTCCCACACCCAGCCTGTGGATGTTAGATCACGAACGCTGGCATTAGACCATTTTTTCGCTTCAACAATAGCTGCATCTAAGGTAGAGAATTGCCATTCTGGGAGCGTAGCGTCCATTTGATAAACCTGATAGCGAGGAAAGTTGTTCCACAACCACTTGCGTGTGCCAATCTCTTCCACATAACTATTGGAAAAACCTTTGGCAAAAGTTTCCGCTTGTTTGTATGTAGCAAATTCCATGAGTACTTGATTATACTGATAAACGCGGTATTTCGTTGTTTTATCGGTAGTGCCGCCTGCGGTTCCTGCTGCTTGTACAGCCTGCGGTATCGTTATTGATAACAAAAGGGTACTCGTCAGCAGCCATTTTCCAACCTTCATAGATCACGCCTCTTTCTCTTAAGCTACTTAATAAGACGTACGGAATGATAGATTGGTTGCGATGGAAATAGCTAGAAATGTAAGCGAAATACAAGGTGATGTTGGACGATGGAACAACTTTCGAGTAACATGAGGTATACATAGTCATTATCGTGATCAGAACAAGGTGGAGGAACGATTTATGAAGCAGTATCCGGAAGCTTATATTGAATATTTACTGCATTTTCATGCGGAGCGGGATTATTTTGAATGCCATGAGGTCATGGAAGAATTTTGGAAAGAGCATCCAGGGGACGAACGCAGCAGAACGTATGTCGCGTTGATTCAAATCGCGGTTGGCATGTATCATATCAGACGCGGGAATCGCGCAGGTGCCGTTAAAATGCTGCAAAGCGCTGAGCGTAATGCGCAGACTGAGCATGTGGCTTCTTTGGGGCTTGATCCTGAGAAGCTTGGCCAGCTAATTGGACAGACTTGGGCTCAAATCGAGCGGGATGGTTATTTGTATCAAGATATTAATTTGCCGATCGCAGATTTGGAGTTAATGGCGTTATGCCAGGCCGAATGCGAGCGAAGAGGGTTGATTTGGCATGCACCAAGCCGATTGGCTGATATCGAACTCATTCAAAAACATACACGAAGAGACCGGACAGAGGTCATTGAAGAAAGAGCAAGACAACAGCAAATTCGTAAGGAAAAGGGTGGCGCCAAGTGAATTCGGAAGGTAAAGTACTTGTCGTAGATGATGAGCCAAATATTGCCGAAGTGGTCAGATTGTATCTGGAGCATTCCAACTATGAACCGATTCTGCTGCCGCGTGGGCAGGAGGTTCTTCGTACAATTGTAGAAGAGAGACCGAGCTTAGTTTTACTCGACATTATGCTTCCGGATATTTCAGGCTATGAGCTATGTGAGATGATTCGTAAAATGGATGCTCCTTATCATCAGACACCGATTATTTTTCTAACGGCGAAAGGCGAATCCATTGATAAATTACGAGGATTTAACTTAGGGGTCGACGATTACTTGGTCAAGCCATTTGATCCTAATGAGCTTATTGCCCGCATTAAGGCTGTACTGCGACGTACGGTTCAAGTGCCGACAGATGTGTCAGCTTCGCAAAATTCGTCTCGTAAATTACTAGAGATCGGAAATATTGTGATTGATTTGGATCAGTATCGGGTGACCGTAGGTGGGAAACGAATTGATCTCACGCCTAAGGAGATTGAACTTCTGCATTTCCTGACCAGCCACCCAAGCCGTGTTTTCACTCGTGAGGATCTGCTCGGTTATGTGTGGAATTTTGATTTTACCGGTGGCACGCGTACGGTTGATGCTCATGTAAAGAATTTGCGTAAAAAGCTGGGGCAACATGATACGTGGAACATTCAAACGCTATGGGGAATTGGCTATTCGTTTGAGGTGGTCCAGCATGTTTAAGCTTTGGCTTAAGGGCAAATATAACAGCCTTTATCTGAAAATCTTCTTGTCGTTCCTGGCGACATGTGTGCTTTTCTTTGCGGGATTGTTTTTGTTCTGGAACTATTATTTTACGGATTTGTTTTACAAGGACAAAGTTGAACTGCTGGAGAAACGGGTTGTCGAAGTGACCCGGCTTATGAACTCTGTTCAAGACGGCACCATTTCCACGAGAGAATTAAAATACACCGTACGTATTTTAGCGAGAAGCATTAATGGGCAGGTATGGCTCGTTGATGATAAAGGGAATATTCTGAACGGCTCCTCAGACAGTGAAGGTCGAACGATTCCCAAGCAGATGGATACGCAGTTTATCGACGGTTTGCACGGCCACAGCGGTTACGGGATGGTCACTTTAACGTCGCCGCAGGGAAGAACGATTAATGTATTTACATATCACGCCCCTTATCAGTTAAATGATCAGCCAATGGTTTTCATTTTGCATTTCCCGGCGGAGGACATCGGTGAAGCTATTTCCGCTGTAAGGGTAAATATTCTGGTTCCGCTCTTGTTTTCTCTTTTGGCTGTAGGGTTCATCCTCTACATTATTTCGCGAAAACTCGCCGGGCCCCTTCAGCAGATGAACCGTGCGGCACTCGAACTGGCGCATGGTGATTTTACGACACGTGTTCCGGTCACTTCACATGATGAGGTCGGGCAGCTTGCTGCAAGCTTCAACTTCATGGTGGAGCAATTGGAAGAATGGGAAGGGACTCGGCAGGAGTTTCTGACGAACGTATCCCATGAGCTGCGTTCGCCGCTTACGACACTGCGTGGTTTCATCGTGGCGATGAATGATAAGATCATTCCTGAAGAGAAATACTCGCATTACCTGCGCATCTGTGATCAAGAGGTTCAACGGCTGCAGCGTCTCGTGACGGATTTATTAGACCTTGCTCAGATTCAAAATGGTGTCGATGTGTTTCGACTTAGACCGGTCGTCATGGCAGAAGCACTTGAAGAATCATTGGAATTATTGAAAGCCCCGATCGCTGTCAATGAAATATCACTGCATCTTATTTTGCCTAGCCCGGATAAGGAGCCTGCTCAGGTTCCACTAGATCCTGATCGATTTGCTCAGATCGTCCATAATTTAATTTATAACTCCTTAAAGTTCACGCCAAAGGGCGGCACGTTAACCGTTGCTTTGGAAGAAGCGGAGCATGAAGTCCATCTGTTCATTCGTGATACGGGAACCGGGATGACGGATGCCGAGTTGGCGCGCATTTGGGATCGTTTCTATAAGGCGGATGAAGCCAGAACATCAAGATCAGACGTACCAACGGGGACGGGGCTTGGACTTACGATTGTGAAGCATTTAGTCACAGGTATGCATGGCACGATCCAAGTACGCAGCCGAGTAGGCGAAGGAACCGAATTTTGTGTAACATTTCCGCGAATTTCGTAGAGTTTCACAATTTTTTTACAACTTAAACAAACTTATTTCATGTTTGAAATGTATCCTGATCCTATTGGACAGGATTTTTTTGTCTTGGAGGTGTATGTTTGATGAAGTACACTTGGAAAGCAGCTATGGGTTTGACGCTTTTTTCCTTCCTATTGGGTGGTTGTCAGACTCATTTGCCGGATCTTTCCTCAACGCAGGCCGTGATCGCATCACCCCCAATAACCGAGCAAGCTCTCCCCGAAGTAAACCCCACAGAAGACGTCCAGAATGTGAAGGAAATGCAGCTGGTCATGTTCTCTCAGGAACTGCTTCTTATGGACCGGCATACCAATTTGTCCATTACTGCTAAGCAAGCAGAGACGATTCTTCCATTGGTCCGTAAAAGCATAGATGAAGGAAGCATGAACGAATCCGAACGCAAGCTTGTTCTTGGCGGCTTGACCGCAGATCAAATTGCTTTTCTAGAGGAACAATCCAAGCAAGAAAAGGCGCGATTTGCTGAGCGTGCGGGCAACCAGGGGGATGAGCTCTCTTCCGAGGAACGAGAGAAGCGGGTGAAAGCTTTCATGCAAAAAAGAAAGACCGATCGACAGGCAGAGTCAGACTTCATTGACCGTGAGCATGGAGAAAACCAGTTCGATCCTCGAAGCATGGGGATCAGCGTAGAGCAGCAGTTAATGGAATTACTCATGTCCAAACTCTAAGGAGGAAGTTACTTCATGAAATGGTATCGCAGTAAGTGGTTTATAATTTTGATCGCGGTAATCGTCTGCGGAAGCGGCACTTATGTTTATTTGACGAAAGGTAAGAAAAGCAAAGCAGCAGACGTGAAGGAGGTTATTTACGAGGTTAAAAAAGGCAATATCCGCTCTTCCGTTTCCGGTACAGCCCAATTCGAACCCAAAGATACACAAACGATCTCTGTCCCGGTTGATTCGGATATTAAATCCATTAATTTAAAACGGAACCTGGCAGTTAAGGCTGGGGATGTTCTTTTAGAATTGACGAGTACAAGCTTGGAAAGTGATTTGCAGGATGCACAGTTGACATACGAGCAAACGCAGAAGGACTTGGATTCTCTGATGGCCCAACAAGGATTAATGGCTGTTAAGGCTCCTGTTAGCGGGAAACTTACATATGCAACCAACCTGGAGGAAGGATCTACGATTAACAAATCGACTAAAATTGCAACCATTTCCGATGTAAACAACTTGACGGTGACGCTGCCATTTTTTGTAGAGGATGCTGCACAGCTGCACAATGGCGATCCTGTTGATCTTACGATAGATGGCTATATGATAACGAAAACAGGCAAAATTCAAAGCATTTCTAAAGACCCGAAATCAGATGGAAAAGGCGGTAAAGTAGTCGATATTGATGTTGCCATTCCCAATGACAACTCCATGGATGCAGGTACGAGCGTGCTGGGCAGCGTGACCATCGGCGGGCGTGCGGTTGATTCGCAAGCGAAAGCTGCGCTTCAATATGTGAAAATCACAACCGTCTTGGCAGGCACAACCGGCAATGTGGCCACGATGCCTTTAAAAACAGGCAATATGGTACGTCAAGGCGATTTACTTGCAACGTTCGCGAATGATACGATCGGCGATGATATTCTCACGAAACAGTCTGCTCTTGAGCGCGCGAAGCTGAAAGTGGACTCAGCGCAAGACAAGGTGGATGGACTTAAAATTTTAGCGCCATTTGATGGTGTATTCTCAACGGACTTTGTTAACAAACGCAATGATATTCTTAGTCTCTTACAAGTTGGAACCAAGGTAACCAGCGGTATGCAGTTAGGAGCCGTTGCGAGCATTGCCAAAATGCAGCTTCCGGTACAGGTAGATGAGTTAGACTTGCCTAACGTTAAACTTGGGATGAAGGCTGAAATCAAGGTCGATGCTTACCCTGGCCGCATTTTCCCGGCGGAAGTAACGCAAATTTCTTCTGTGGGTACAACTACGAACGGTGTAACGGCTTATGATGTCGTACTCGCTGCTGATAACAAAGATAATGTATTGAAATACGGGATGACGGCTACAGGTGAAATTCTGATTCAAGACAAGAAAGATGTGATTTACATACCTCCTGAAGCGTTGCAGCTGCAAAAAGGCAAGCGCATTGTCACATTGAAAAAAGCGGATGGAACCGTAGAACCTGATCATGAGGTGAAAATCGGGATTCGCTCGAAAACGCAAATTGAGATCACAGAAGGTCTGAGTGAAGGAGATAAAGTTGTTCTTCCTACTGCAGTAAGAAGACAACAAAACCTCAGCCAGGACGAAATTAACCGTTTAAGACAGCAGTTCCAACAAAACGGCGGAGCAGGTGGAGCCGGCGGATTTGGCGGCGGTGGTGCAGGTGGTGGATTCCCAGGCGGCGGTGGTGGCGGCGCAGGCGGAGCTACCCGGACCAACGGCGGTGGTGGAGGCGGCGGTGGCGGTAACAGATAACACTGCCGGGAAAGGAGTTCGTGCGGTATGAATATCATTGAGCTAAAAGATATTGTCAAAACCTATAAACGCGGTTCAGAAGATCTACCTATCCTGCGCAGTATTTCGCTTACTGTTGAAGAAGGCGACTTCGTAGCCATCATCGGGCCCAGCGGATCCGGTAAATCAACACTGATGAATACCATTGGGCTGCTGGACGTTCCGACGTCGGGGAGCTATATCCTGGACGGTGTCGTAACCGAACGAATGAGTGATAATGAACTCGCTGCGCTTCGAAATCAAAAGATCGGTTTTATTTTTCAACAATTTAACCTATTGCCCCGTTTATCTGCGATGGAAAATGTGGAACTTCCGATGATTTATGCTGGAATTCCAAGAAAAGAACGGCGGGAGCGGGCGCACGAAATGCTCAAAATGCTCGGAATGGGCGAGCGGGGCCATCATAAGCCTAGCGAGTTATCCGGTGGTCAACAACAACGTGTGGCGATCGCCCGAGCCCTTGCGATTTCGCCATCTCTTATCTTGGCGGATGAGCCGACAGGAGCATTGGATTCCCGAACGGGGGAAGAGGTTCTGGAGTTAATTTTGCAGCTGAATGCGCAGGGAAATACCATCGTTCTGATTACCCATGATCATCATATTGCCGATAATGCCAAGCGCGTCGTTGCCCTTCGTGACGGCGTCATCATTGATGATTACCGGAATAACGCTGACAAAAGCGATGTCAAGCAAGAGGTGAGCGTATGAAGGCAAGTGAACTGCTCAGGATGTCGCTGCAGACGATTGTCTCCAGTCCGCTGCGGACCTTTCTGACGATGCTGGGGGTTATTATCGGAGTTAGCTCTGTCGTCACGCTAGTGTCCATCGGGCAAGGGACTTCGGAACAAATCGCGAAGCAGTATGAAAATATGGGGACAAATCTTCTCGTTGTCACAGCGACAGGAAACGGTCGCGCGACGCAGTTGGATTATAATGAATTGATGAATTTCGAAAATTTTGAAGAATTCAAATCCATTGCGCCTACAATGACGAAGAACGGCTCCAATGTCAAATATGATCGAACGCAAGAGAAGTACAACGTACTTGGAACCAATGATCGATACTTGGACATTATTAAAGCGAAAGTCGATAAGGGGCGTAACCTGTCGCCGACGGATCTTGAGTTTCGTTCCAATGTGGCGATTCTCGGGAGCGAAGTAGCGAAAACATTTTTTGGCACTTTGGACCCGGTGGGAGAGGAAATCAATATTGATGGCGCTGTGTTCAGTGTTATCGGGACCCTTGAAGCAAAAGGTTCTAATATTGGAGGAGCCTCGGTAGACAGCTCTATCATTGTGCCACTGGAATCGGCCAGACGTGTGTTCAAGCTGGGGCAAATTCGTACGACCTACGTTGAAGCGCCAACCAAAGAAGATATTTACACCGCTCAAGAAACGATGAAGCAATATTTGACTTATAAATTCAAAAGCGATACGGGCTTCGTGCTAACGAATCAGGATGAGCTGCTTAAGGCACGGACTGAAGCTACGAACACACTTACGAATCAATTAGTAGCTGTTGCCCTTATTTCCTTGCTCGTAGGCGGTATCGGAATTATGAACATTATGTTGGTGACAGTCAGTGAGCGGACGCGAGAAATCGGGATTCGTAAATCCATCGGTGCCAAAAGGCGCAATATTTTGCTCCAATTTCTTGTCGAAGCCGTCGTCATCAGTGGGCTTGGCGGACTTATCGGGCTTGGATTAGGGATCGGTTTATCCTACGCACTGCCCTATTTCAGCCCGAAACAAACGACTAGCCTCTCCTTGGATATTAGTTTATACGCCTTTTTATTTTCCGTATTGGTCGGTGTTATCTTCGGTTTATATCCGGCCAACAAAGCATCCAAACTGCGTCCGATTGACGCCTTACGATCTGATTGATGAACATAGAGGAGGACTATCTGTGAAGCAACATCTGAAAATGAAACGCTTGTTAAGCCGATCGGCACTTTTGCTAACGGCAGCAAGCTTCCTGACACTACCTCTGGCCACATCGGCTTTCGCCGGCAAGGAAGGCGTCTTCCTGAGCGATTCCGTCTACTTTACATTAGACAAGGTTTCCTTGTCCTCAGGAGCGGATGACGGCTCCCTTCGTTTCTCTCTTGGGCTGAATAATAACAGCGCTTCGCCTGTGGATTTTAACAATTATGGTGTCAAAGTTATGGATACGAATGGGGTTTCCTATACGGCTAAACTGAGTGAGAAAGTCAATGGCCGAGTGCAACCAGGGGAAACCGGCACTTTCAAATTCAGCTCCGGAATACCGGCGAATTTGACACCGGGTCAACTGAAAGTCGATATCTTCGAATGGAACTACAATACGATGCACGATATCGGGGCTTTATCCGTTGAAGCCGCCATGAATGAAGCGGGACAATCCGTGGTGCAGCAAGCCGCCATCAACCTTCAAGAGGTAGATACTACCTTCGCAGATGATGCGATAGTGACAGCCCAGCTGGGCAATAGCTACAAAGTTTTCAAAGACGGTGCCTGGTTGGTTTATACAGACTTAACGTTGGAAAATTTAAGCAATACGACCCTTAAGCTGCCAGATGCGCTTGAGCTTAATTTACAAGATAGCAAGGGATTGACTTATGTCTCCCAGTTTATTTCGGGATCAGGCCAAACCTTGCTGCCGCAGCAGCCTGTTAAAACAACCATTCAAACAGCGGTTCCAGCATCCCTGGATGCGAGCGGGCTATCCCTGCTTTTCTCGCCAAAAGGCAAAGTGAAAACGACGGTGCTCGGGTCATTAAATGTAGCCAAATCATTCGTGGTTGGCAAGATCGGCGACGACACCCAATACCCGGATGCAGATTTAGAGGGGCTACATATCACTACAACGTGGGCCGCGGCTAGCAAACAATCGGATGGGCTGCATCTTCAAGCCAATGTCACGCTGACGAACAAAAGTGACGGGATCATAACGATTCCTAACTTGTCTGCTTCGTTTCAAGCACTGCGCGGCAGTGTGGCGGTTACGTCTTCGGATAATGCCGCTCGGACGTCCTACTTATCGCCAAATGAATCGACGACTTTCCGCTTCTCCGGTATTTTGCCAGCCGGTCTGAGCACAGATGCTTTGCAGCTGGTCGTTTCAGAGAAACAAGGTACGTCGAATAACAGCACGCAAACGAACACGGGAACAAGTACAGATACGGGAGCTGGTTCAGGATCCTCCGATACAGGGAATTCCACGAATACAGGCAATTCTGGCAATAGCAAAACAGCGTCGCTTCCGGTTACCATCACGACACTGGCTGGAGCTGGACAAGGCGGAGAGAACTCTTCTTATACTTCGGCGGAAGATTACACGCTCGGTACGCCATTCAAACTGTCGTCCAATACGCTCATTGACTCGAATATTGATGTATCGCTTGTAGAGCTTGGAATGAGCGAGAATACGGACTTTGGCTTCAAAACCGTCGTTGCCAAATATAAACTGACGAATAAAGGGACGACATCGTTGAATTTACCGGATTTCCAAACCGATTTGACCAACGATGAAGGTTTTACTTATTCGGGTGATCGACAGTCTACTGTTGCGAAGACAATCGCACCGAACACCAGCTATGTGTTGAATTACTCCTACTTGGTGCCTGACACAGAAACGGCAGATAAGTTGGCGCTTAACTTATATGATGCCAATCGTTTAGCAATCGGCTCCTACAAAACAGCCGTTCAACCAGTACCAACAACGGGTGCCGTATCCTTGTATCCGTTTAGTATTGCAATTAACGATTACAGGGTCAGCGCAACGTATAGTAAAGACCAATCTTACGCATACCGTCTGCGCCTGGATCTGGATGTGAAACGTCAAGAGCAGGTCATTACGGATGCGAACTTCTCATCTCTGGTCTTCGAGGTTGTCGATTCCGAAGACCGCCTGCTTAGCACCAAGACCATGAGCTTCGTAGGCCAGGACAAAATTATGTCCGGCATTCAGTTTATTGATTTTGGTTCAATTAAATCCGAACAACTGAACACGAATGTTAAAATTAATCTGTACGAGGTTGTTACTACACCGAGCGGTGACGCGAAACGTTTGGTGAAAACGTTGATTATGTAAAGACGGTGCTCATCCCTTGGGGATGGGCATTTTTTATTGGGGGTAAGCTTTGGCTTACCCTTATTTTTTATGTTGAGCGCTTCGCCCGATGAAATTTCCTGTGATCGCTTGAGAGATCTCTCCTGGCCAGGGTAACTACAGGGCGCTATTTTAGGGCTATAGGCACTTTTTCGCGCGGAGGGGAACTGTGGAGCGCTATTTGTTCGTTTTCATAAAGAAAACGGGAGGTAGGCGGTCAAATAAAGCCCTGTAGTTCCGCTCGAATGCGGAAACGGGCTGAATTCTGCTAGAATAGCGGCCTGTAGTTCTTCAAGGGTATATCGTTGACCAACTTAATACTAGCTATGAGGTTATCTCCTCCACCAAATGCCTCAGTAACGCGGGATTATTCGTTGTGCTGAGTGTGCTCCACCTCAAAAATTCGCTCCAACCGAGCTCTTAACAAGCTAAACTTCGTTGGAGGAGTTAACTCCTACAATAGTTCCTTCCCCCAGCGAGGGAGCTAGGAGGCTGGGTACGCATCGCCATTGGATGAATTCCAATAAAAGGTTGAATTTGGCGATCGTTTAGCTCATCTCATTGGACGAAACCCAAGGGGAGGCGTAAATCCAGTCGCATGTTGATAGCTTTTAAAAGAGCGTATTGGATTTCGTCCAATGTAAAGCGAAGTTTGCTTAACAAAAGGGCGCTCTCATTGGATTTCATCCAACATGAGTCAACCCATCGAAGCAACGTTAGCTCATAGTCAATCAAATGGAAGAGAATGGCATAAAAAAGATTGACAGTTAGTTATCCTTTTGCGAAAATGAGAATGATTATCATGATCGGTTGCGTAATTTGGCCTAGTCGAATGGAACTTATCGTTGTATGTTGAGGGAATTTGTACATTGAAGCAATAGATTAACCAAATTGGAGGCACAAGCATGATGAATACTATGCAAAATGAGAAATTAGGCGCAATCAGCGAATTGATTAAAAACAGACGTTCTGTCCGCGCATTTAAAAGCGATCCCATCGACACGGGCCTTATAACTGAGCTGCTTAACGTAGCGGTATGGGCGCCAACACACGGCCTAAGGGAGCCTTGGAGGTTTATTTTATATAAAGGCGAAGCGCGTAAGCCGCTTGCTGAAGCTATGATCCGCACTTACACGGCGGAGGAGAAAGAAAGGCTCGCTGCGCAGAAACTGGACTATTTCATGCAGATCCCGGCCCATCTCGTTGTTGTCATGAACGAAGATCCGAGACAGAAGCAATGGGAAGAAGATTTCGCCTGCGTTTGCTGCTTGATACAGAATTTTCAACTGGCTGCATGGGAAGCGGGGGTTGGCGTTGTATGGAAGACGAACCCGTTTATCCACAGTCCGAACTTCCGCGAGGCGGTAGGTGTTAAGCCAGGGGAGAAAATTGTAGGCTTGCTGCACATCGGATACCCGGAGCAAGTACCAGCTGTAAGGCAGCGGACCGATGCAAGAGAGAAGCTGATTATTAAAGAGTCGGTATAGAAAAGCAAAAAACCTCACGATTCCCGTGAGGTTTTTTTATCATGCTTATTCAGCATCCTTATAGCCATCTTCGATTAAATCCAATCTTCCCGTTTGCGGGTCAATAATCAGCCCGTGAACCGGCAAGTTTTTGGGAAGCAGCGGATGATTGCGAATAATATTTACGCTTTTCTCGATTCCTTCACGAGCATGGTCAAAGCCTGTCAACCAGCTTGACAAATCGATACCGGAATGGCCGAGCGTTGTGATGACATCGTCGGAAATGCCGCGTTTTTTGGCGCTTGCGATCACCTTGTCCGAATTCAGCCCCGTCATCCCGCAGTCGTAATGGCCGATTACGAATACTTCATCTGCATCGAGCTCATAAACAGCTACAATGATACTGCGCATAATACTGCCAAATGGGTGGGAGACAATGGCTCCGGCATTTTTGATGATTTTGGCGTCACCGTTGTGCAAATTCATCGCCTTAGGCAATAGTTCGACTAAACGCGCATCCATACATGTTAGAACAACCATTTTTTTGTCTGGAAACTTCGTAGTCAGAAATTCTTTGTATTCCTCTTTTGCTACAAATTGTTCATTGTAATTCAAAATTTCACTAATCAAAGACATGGTTTCTCCTCCAGGCAAGTTATTGTGCTGCTTATACGTTCCATGCAGCTTTATCTTTTGTCAACCAAGCCCATACCCGCATTGTAAATCTGATTATTACTCTTCAGTATATAGGATTTATTTCCTTCAGAAAAGTCAATTTTCATATTAGCTTCATAAAAAATTTCATCCTTGCTGTTATAGATCAGCTTAAAAGCATTGGTTTCGGCAGTTAAATCCTGTTGACTTTCTTCTGAAACCAGCCAGAGCGTCGGCACTCCGTTAACGGAACAACCGCATCCTTCTGTATCGAAAACAAGCTTCAACTGGGCGTCACCTTGGCCCATATATGGGGTTAATCGCTCAATCGCTGAATCGGTAAATGTAATTTTCATGGATGTTATCTCCTCACTATGTTGTTTGACAATGAATTTAACTCGCATTAAAAATAATGGCTAGTCATTATTTTACCACAAGTTCAATAAATTTGATTCTGGGGAAGGGACGAAGTATGATGAAAATAGAAATTGATGGGAGGAGATTTGAAGCATGAGTGTGCAAACTGCCACAGCCAAGCTGGAATCGTTCAAAGCCTATGTTCGTAAAATGAAGCAGTACGAGGAGGCCATTGCCCTAATTTATTGGGATATGCGGACTGGTGCCCCGAAAAAGGGGATTGGAACACGCTCTGAAGTAGTTGGAGAGCTCTCCACCGAAGTATTCCGGATGTCCACTTCCGATGAAATGGGCGAATATGTTGCTTTTTTCACGCAGCCTGCTGAGCTTGAACAGCTCGATGCCATTTCGAGAAAAATGGTTGAAGAGTGTAAAAAAGAATATGACCGCTCCAAAAAGATACCTGCCGAGAAATATCAAGCCTATGTCGTGCTGACATCGCAAGCTGAATCCGCTTGGGAAGATGCCAAGCACAATTCCGATTGGGATTCGTTCCAGCCGTATTTGGAGAAAATTGTGGCGACAACCCAAGAGTTTATTGAACTATGGGGATATGAAGGCCATAAATATAACACGCTCCTCGATATGTACGAACCTGGCATGACGGTTGAGAAGCTGGATGAGGTCTTCGGGGCTTTGCGCGAGAAAGCAGTTCCTTTGCTGCAGCGTATCCAAGCGTCTCCGAATCAACCGGATCGCTCTTTCCTGGATCAACAATTCGAGATTAGCAAACAGAAACAATTTTCCCTATCGATTTTGAAGCAAATGCAGTACGATTTCGAAGCTGGCCGATTGGACGAAACGGTGCATCCGTTCGCGACGGCGCTGAATCCAGGAGATGTGCGGATTACAACGCGCTATTTGCCTAACGATATCACTTCCGCATTATTCGGAACGATTCATGAAGGCGGACATGCGCTGTATGAGCAGAACATTTCCGACGATTTGGTAGGCACTAACCTGTGCACCGGAACCTCCATGGGCATTCACGAATCACAGTCCCGTTTCTGGGAAAATGTGATTGGCCGCAGCAAAGCGTTCTGGAATAGATATTATGGTGAATTGCAAACGACGTTTTCTCCACAGATCGATCAAGTGGATGTCGATACGTTTTATAAGGCGATTAACCACATTGAACCATCCCTGATCCGTATTGAAGCGGATGAACTGACGTACAACTTACATATCATGATTCGTTATGAGCTGGAAAAAGGGCTGTTTAACGGAACCATCGCAGTAGCGGATTTGCCTGCGGCCTGGAATGCCAAATATGAAGAGTATTTGGGTGTAACGCCGGCAAATGATGGCGAGGGCGTACTGCAAGACGTGCACTGGTCAGGGGGAGCGTTCGGGTATTTCCCATCCTACGCGCTCGGCAACATGTATGCCGCACAATTTACCCAAACCTTACGTAAAGAGCTGCCGGCTTTCGAAAGCCTGATCGCCGAAGGCAATCTGGCGCCGATTAAGGAATGGCTCACAGAGAAAGTATATAAGCATGGAAAACTGCTGACGCCAAATGAAATTATTCGCCAAGTAACGGGTGAAGAGTTGAACCCTGAGTATTTGGTTCAGTATTTGGAAGAAAAGTATAAGTCGGTATACGGCATATAAAATCATAAAAGCAGCATCCTTCGGCAGTGACAACTGTCTTGGGATGCTGTTTTTTGTGCTGCAACAAACAATTTAGCCAAAAGTTGCCATTAACCGTCTTCTGGGCTCCTGCATAGGATAGATTACTACTTTAGCGGAGGGACGTCGTATGAAGATTCGGAAAAAATGGGGAGTGGCTTTATCCGTGGTCTTGCTGCTCAGCAGCATCGTTTCGGCTTGCGGAACGAAAAGCACGGAAACAACCAAGGTTCGCATTGGTGAGGTAACGCGATCTTTATTTTATGCACCACAGTATGTGGCGCTGTCACAGGGCTTTTTCAAGGATGAAGGCCTTGATGTAGAGCTTACAACAACACCTGGCGGCGACAAAACCATGACGGCTTTGCTCTCGAATGCCATCGATGTGGCGCTGGTTGGCTCGGAAACGTCCATTTATGTGTCGCAGCAAGGTTCAGATGATCCTGTTATTAATTTTGCACAATTAACGCAAACGGACGGAACTTTCCTCGTGGCTCGCAAGAAAGTGGATCAATTTGATTGGAATTCACTCAAAGGATCTGTATTCCTCGGCCAAAGAAAAGGCGGAATGCCACAGATGGCAGGGGAGTTCACGCTCAAGAAGCACAACATCGACCCTCAGAAAGATCTGCAGTTGATTCAAAACATCGATTTTGCGAACATCGCTTCGGCGTATTCGTCGGGAACCGGGGAATATGTGCAGTTGTTTGAACCACAGGCATCGATTGTTGAGAAAGAAGGAAAAGGATTCGTGCTGGCTTCCTTTGGCGTCGAGAGCGGTCACCTGCCATACACGGTATTCATGACGAAACAAAGCTTCATCAAGCAAAATCCGGGTACGGTTCAAAAGTTCACAAATGCTATCCAACGTGCACAGCTATGGGTTGCAGCGAAAAGTGTAGATGAAATCACGAATGCCGTTTTGCCTTATTTTAAAGATATCGATGTTGAAATCGTAAAAAGTGTTGTTAAACGTTACAAAGATCAAGGTTCGTTTGCCACAGACGGAATCGTCGATGAGCAGGAATGGAACAATTTGCTCGATGTCATGACTTCTGCAGGTGAGTTGAAGGAGAAAGTGGCTTGGAAAACGCTGGTGAACAACACATTTGCTGAGAAAGCCAAATCGACTGTAAAACCTTAAGAAGAACGTGGGAAGGCAATGAAGGGCGAGAGGGGGGTACGAACATGGATTCAGCTGTGACGGTTCAAAATGTAACTCAAGTTTACGTGACCGAAGAGAGGGCGACACTTGCTGTGCAAGGGATCGATTTTGCGGTAGCGCACGGCGAATTTGTAAGTCTCATCGGACCAAGCGGCTGTGGGAAGACGACTCTCTTGTCGATCATTGCCGGTCTGATTCGGCCGACCGTAGGCACCGTGACGGTTGCTGGGAACGCAGTGAACGGTCCATCGACAAGGGTTGGTTACATGCTGCAGCAGGATTATCTGTTCCCTTGGCGGACGATTGAAGATAATGCCTGCATGGGATTAGAGGTTGCAGGGGTTTTGACCAAAGAAAAGAAGCAAAACGTGCTTCACTTGCTGGAAGAGATGGGGCTGTACAGCTTCAAGGATTATTATCCTTCTCAGCTTTCCGGGGGTATGCGCCAACGAGTCGCTTTGGTCCGCACACTTGCTACCGAGCCCGAGCTGCTGCTGTTGGATGAACCGTTTTCTGCACTCGACTACCAGACGAAGCTTCAGCTGGAAGATTTGGTGGTGGAAACGCTGCAAGCCAAGAAGAAAACAGCGCTCCTTGTAACGCATGACATTTCTGAGGCCATTGCGATGAGTGACCGCATTATTGTCCTGGATCCTAACCCAGGGCGGATACGGCAAGAATTCCGTATTCCAGATGAAATTCGCACAACAGTGCCTTTTGAAGCAAGAGAATTGCCAGGGTTCCATGCACTCTTTCGATTGATTTGGCAGGAGTTTGGAGGGCATGAAGCATGATGGAAAATCAACGCCAATCGGCTAAACATATAGCAACTGAAGATTCACTTACCAAACAGGTTCATGAGCGGTTCGCTCAAGCAAAAAAGAGGGAAACGAAGCAGGTAAGGCTTGTTCAACTCATCATTTTACTTGTGTTTTTTGCTCTATGGGAAGTCGCGGCCCGCTTAAAATGGATTGATGTTCTCCTGTTCAGTTATCCAACGAAGGTATTTAAGCTGCTCTGGGATAAACTGCTGGACGGAAGCCTGCTTCCTCATGTGGGTGTCACGGTTGTCGAGACAATCATAGGTTTTGTGCTGGGCACATTATTTGGCACTGCATTGGCTGTCGTCATTTGGTGGTCACCGTTTCTTTCCAGGGTGCTTGACCCTTATATTGTCGTTTTAAATAGTATGCCGAAGGTTGCATTAGGGCCTCTTTTTATCGTTGGGTTGGGTCCAGGATTGCTCTCAATCATTGCGACGACCCTTTCGATTACTGTCATTATAACTACTCTTGTTGTTTATGGCAGCTTCAAAGAGGTTGATCAGAATTACGTGAAAGTAGTGTCCTTATTCGGGGGTACGAAGAGAACCGTATTCCAAAAAGTTATTCTACCCGCATCGTTTCCTGCGATTGTCTCGACTTTGAAAGTAAATGTAGGCTTAGCGTGGATCGGTGTCATTGTAGGGGAATTTCTAGTCTCTCAAATGGGTCTCGGGTATTTAATCATATACGGCTTTCAAGTTTTTAATTTTACATTGGTTATCTCAACGTTGTTCGTTATTGCGATTGTAGCGACTTTCATGTACCAGATCGTATCCAATTTAGAAAAAAGATTGACAAAACATCGGTAATACTTGCCACCTTGCAATCAAAATGAAATAATGGAGCCCATAGTACAACCAGTAAAGAGGTGAAAAGCTATGGGCTTTCGCGTGCTCAAAACGGCCATTGCGGTGGGGGTAGCGATGTATCTTGCTCATCTATTCGGGATCAAAACGCCGGCCGCCGCAGGGCTGTTAGCTATTCTCGGAATAGAAGTAACGAAGAAAAAAGGAATAGAAAGCTCATTGCACCGCATAGCTTCCTCTATGCTCGCACTGTTGATGGGCAGCCTGTTATTCAGGTTCTTGGGTTTTCATATTTGGGTCGTTGTTTTATTCATTTTGTTCGTATTCCCGGTACTGCATCGCATGCGGATTTCAGAGGGAGCCGTGACCGGAGCTGTTGTTTTGCTTCATCTTTATGCGTATGAGGATGATAGCTGGGCAGCCATATGGAACGAAATCATTTTACTTCTTATCGGATTAGGCGTTGCTACACTTATCAATATTGCTTACATGCCAAAGGCGGATAAAGCAATGGCGGACCAGAAAAGAAGAGTAGAGGACTTATTTTCAATCATTTTTATGAATATGGCCAAGCATCTGCGGGATAATTCCATCGTTTGGGATGGGAAAGAACTTCTTGAGGTCAGCGAACAAATTGATCTGGGTGCCGCCCTTGCCAAACGCTCGTTAGATAATACGCTTCTATTCGGAGGAGAACCCTACTGGCGGGTTTATTTCTATATGAGGGGTGAGCAGCTGGAATCGGTGAATCGGATGCTCGTTCTGGTCGCGCAGGTGTATCAGGCTTTACCGCAAGGAGAACTGCTCGCAAAGATTCTTGAAGATATTAGCCAATCTGTGAAGGAAGACTATTATACAGGCGAAGCGGAGAAAGAATTGCAAGAGCTGGATGCCCGTTATAAGCAGATGAGCCTGCCGGAAAGCCGCGAGGAATTCGAGGTCCGATCCGCGATTTTACTGCTAAACAGAGAGCTGAAGATCTATTTATCGATTGCCAAAAAGCAAAAAAAACACCGCGCGGGGGCGGGTTGACTCTAACAGATATTCCTATTTTTAAACAGCAAAAATAATATAAAATAATTGTCACTCTAGACTACTGTCCTGCATACACTTGTAATGAATGATTGTATGGAGGAGGTTGAAAGGATGTCATTAGATAAAGATTTGCAAAGCAGAGAGATCATTACTAAAGCTGTCTGCGGTAAAGGTCGCAAATTTTCACATGTAAGTCATACCGTGACTCCGCCCTTTTCTCCGACCAGTATATTGGGCGCTTGGATTATTAATAACCAATTCGAGGCGATCCAATCTGGAGAGGGCGTAGAGGTAGTTGGTACTTATGATATCAACATCTGGTATTCTTACGATCGCAACACGAAAACAGACGTAGCAAAAGAAACCGTTTCTTATGTAGAAGTCGTCGGACTAAGCTATCTGGACAAAAAACATAAGCCAACGACAGCTGAAGTATCCGCTGTCGCAACGCAAGAGCCAAACTGTGTGGAAGCCAGTATTGCTACAAGCGGCGACAGCGTAGTGATTCGGGTTGAGCGCGAGTTCCAAGTCGAGCTCACTGCCGAAACGAAAGTGTTTGTCATTGTGAGCCCGTATGGTCCGGGAGATTTCGATGACAAACATGTGGACTTCGATGATAGCGGCGATGGAGATTTCGAGGATCTCGATGCCGAACTTCTTGAAGATGATCTGGATTAATGAACCCTATACGCCAGTGTATGCTGGCGTAGCAGGTTCGGCAGAGGGCATTTGCCCTCTTTTTTGTTTTATTGACATATTTGGGCTACACAAGAAGGGGCAATCTCGATGGAATCATTTTTACTGCACGCACAGGAGAAAGAAGCACTGGAGCTGGCTGATCTTATTCAAATTCCGAGCGGTACGAAACTTCCGGATGATTGGCAGGGACGGACCATCATTCATTGGGGAGCCGCTCATGATGAATGGCCACAGAAACAGGCGCTGCAGCCAATTCGAGCGATTCTAAGAGCGAAGGCAAGCGCTAAGCGTGACGAGCAGCTGGCCATGCATGGGTTGAAGACCATAGCTTCACTGAAGAAACGCGGTTTGATGAAGGATGCCCCGCTGACGTTCACCCACAAATATAAAGTGGCTGTCTTTCACTTACAAACGCTTATTGTTTACGAGAAAAAAGAAACACTGCTGCTGTCTGAGAAAACGCTGTTTAACCAGCGGCAAGCAAACGCAAGCTCCGCCTACATAGAAGTCCTGCCGGATCGAGCCAGCTTTCATGTGCGCCGAGCAAGCCGTGAGGCGGTAAAAGCCATATATGCGCTAGGACTGGATTATGGATTGGTTACAATCGGAGTTCTGGCCTCCGGGCATACCGTTGTTTTGGATGTAGATCCGGTACCTAAACTCAATGACAGGCTCGCGCAGTTGTTCGCACAGGCCATTGACCGGTATGAGCTCGCACTATCGAAGGAAATGCTGCGCAAGGAGCGGGTTATGCTAGGGACCGATCCCGAGTTCCTGCTCCTGAGCCCGCAAGGCGAAGTCGTCTTCGCCGACCGCTTCCTGACACGGAAAGGCGATGTCGGCTGCGATGCCATCGTGCTCAGCGGGCAACGCCTGATCCTGCCGCTGGCGGAGCTGCGGCCGCAGCCCAGCGCAGACCCGCGCGAGCTGGCGAGGAACCTGCTGTCTACGATGCAGCTCGCCGCGCGGTCCATCCCTGACGAGAGCCTGGCGTGGCTCTCAGGCGGCATGCCGGTGGGGGGCTACCCCCTCGGCGGACATATCCACTTCAGCCGCTGCTGGCTGAATGCCCATCTTCTGCGCGCGCTCGATAACTACCTCGCGCTGCCTTTGATCTTGATCGAAGGCGACACGACGGGTCAGCGCCGCCCCAGATACGGCTTTCTCGGCGACTTCCGCAAAAAGTCGCACGGAGGCTTCGAGTACCGCACGCTGCCGAGCTGGATGCATTCGCCTTTGATCACGCGCGGGGTTTTCGCGCTTGCTGCGCTTATAGCGGATAATTACTGGCTGCTTGCAAGGCAGCCGCTGCAGGATCTGGACATTCAAGCGGCCTATTATAGCGGAGATAAGCAGCGGCTTTACAGTGTGGTTGCCAAGCTTTGGCAGGATCTAGAGCAGTTGAAGGGTTATGAGGTGCACGCAGCCGTTCTCGACCGCTTCCGCAAGCGAGTTTTATCCATGAAACCTTGGGATGAGAGAGAAGACTTTCGCAAAGCTTGGAAAATTGCTCCGTACAACCGTAAAGAAGCAATTGAAGAAGGAATCATGTTATAATAGATTATCTATATAAAGATGGAAGATTGGCTAACGCTAGAGGCTCGTAGATCCGAATGTGCCCTGTCCAACCGGCAGGCTGTTTTCGGGCGAGCGGGCCTTTAGCGGTTACTGCTTTTTAATATTTTGCCTGTCTATGAAAAGGAAAATTGTAGTTTCATAGTGTTTGATTAATGAATAACGTGATTGGTTGGAGGAACGCAAGGTGGCCCAATATACGCCGATGATTCAGCAATACTTGGCCGTGAAGGCGCAGGTCCCGGATGCTTTTTTGTTTTTTCGTCTGGGGGATTTTTATGAAATGTTTTTTGAAGATGCCATCAACGCTTCCCGTGAGCTGGAAATCACCTTAACCGGAAGAGAAGGCGGCGCAGACGAGAAAATTCCGATGTGTGGCGTGCCTCATCACTCGGCTGAGAATTATATGTCTCGTTTGATCGAGAAGGGCTACAAAGTAGCGATTTGCGAACAGGTCGAAGATCCTGCTGAGGCCAAAGGCGTTGTCCGCCGCGAAATTGTCAGGATTGTGACACCGGGTACGGTCATGGACAGCAAGCTGTTAGGGGAATCCAGCAACAATTACATTGTTTCTCTGGTAAGCCGCGAAGCAGGGTATGCCTTTACGGCATGCGATATTTCAACCGGCGAGTTGTATACGACGAAATTAGCTCCTTCCTGGGAGCTCGTTGTAGATGAGCTTAATGTGTACAACCCGTCCGAGATTATTACGGATGCGGCTTTATTAACGACAATTCGCGAGTCCGGCGTCACTTGGGGACGGAGCACGGTATTAACCGAATGGACGCAGTCGGACGAGAAGCTGCTGGACGAGCATTTTGCAGAAGATTCCGCGCTTTCCGGTTTATCGGCACTTAATCGTAACGGCGTGGCTTTACTGCTGGCTTATTTGAAAGAAACGCAGAAACGTGCCCTTACGCACGTGAAACATATAAGGGTCTATGAACCTGACCAATTTATGACGATGGATCCTTTTACACGTAGAAATCTTGAACTCGTAGAGACAGTCCGCGAACGCGCGAAAAAGGGCTCCTTGCTTTGGCTGCTCGACAAAACCGTAACGGCAATGGGCGCACGGATGCTGCGCCGCTGGATCGAGAAGCCGCTCATGAGCGTTTCGCGCATTGAAGAGCGTCTGGAAGCTGTCGACTTGCTTTACAATCAGCTCATCGTACGTGATGACGTGAAGCAAGCGTTGAAGGAAGTCTACGATTTGGAACGTCTAGTAGCGCGCATCTCTTACGGTAATGCGAATGCCCGCGATATGGTCGCTCTGAAGCATTCCTTGCAGCAGGTGCCGTTACTGCAGGAAGTTTGCGCACAATCGGGTTCTGCAACGCTGCGTAAGCTTGTTGAAAATATGGATGTCTGCGACGATGTGATGTCGTGGATTTCCAACGCGATTGTCGATGAGCCTCCGGTATCCATCCGGGATGGCGGAATGATTCGTGAAGGCTATCAGCCTTACCTGGATCAACTGCGTGAGGCAAGCACCAACGGGAAGCAGTGGATTGCGGAGCTGGAGCGCCAGGAACGCGAAGCGACGGGCATTAAATCGCTTAAGATCGGCTACAACAAAGTGTTCGGTTACTTCATTGAGGTGACCAAAGCGAACATGTCGGCGCTTCAAGAAGGCCGCTATGAACGCAAACAAACACTGGCGAATGCGGAACGCTACGTCACGCCGGAGTTGAAAGAGAAAGAAGCGCTCATTCTGGAAGCGCAGGATAAAATGATTGATCTGGAGTATGAACTGTTCACGGAGCTTCGCGACCGGATTTCTCAGCATATCTCCAGATTGCAGAAGCTGGCGGAGGTGATCGCGACCGCCGACGTATACCAATCGCTGGCTGCTGTCAGCGCGGCGCAGCATTTCCGCAAGCCGGAGATCGGCGAAGGCTTCGATCTCCAGATTGAAGAAGGCCGCCACCCTGTCGTAGAGGCGGTCATCCAAGACGGCTCGTTCATCGCGAACGATACGCGCCTTGAGGATGAGCAGGGCCGCATTCTGCTCATTACCGGTCCGAACATGGCCGGTAAGAGTACATACATGCGGCAAGTCGCCGTCATCTGCCTGATGGCGCAGATCGGGTGTTTCGTGCCTGCAAGATCCGCGCGGATTCCGGTCACGGACCGGATCTTCACGAGAATCGGAGCGGCCGATGACTTGATCGGCGGGCAGAGCACGTTCATGGTCGAGATGATGGACATCCAAGTGATGACGGAGAAAGCGACAAGCAAGAGCCTCGTCATCATAGATGAACTCGGACGCGGCACTTCAACAGGAGAAGGCATGGCGATTGCGCAGGCCGTTATCGAGTTCTTGCATGACCGTATCGGCTGCAAGACGCTTGTATCGACCCACTTCCATGAGCTTGCGCATCTGGAAGAAAGCCTCCGCCATCTGCGCAATCATTGCATGGCGGTCAAGGAAAGCGGCAGGCAGGTAACCTTCCTGCGCAAGCTTATTCCTGGGGCAGCTAGCACGAGTTACGGCATTTATTGTGCCGAAATCGCCGGGCTGCCGGATACGATCATTCAGCGCTCCTACGAGCTGCTGAATGGCTTTGAAGAGCGGGCGGCGGGCTCTGCCCAAGTCGCCGCCGCGGTGGCGGACGTTGTTCCTGCGTCCGCCCCGATTCAGCAGCTGTCCCTCTTCGAGGAGGACAGCACGGCGGCTGTGTCCGGCAAGAAGAAGCCGGATACCAAGTCTCAGCTGGTGATTGATCAGCTGAAAGGGATTGATTTAATCAATATGACGCCTCTGCAGGCGCTGAATTTGGTCTATGAATGGAAACAAAAGCTGCAATAAAACGGATGGCACTC
The DNA here is from genome assembly GCF_004000765.1 of Paenibacillus chondroitinus NBRC 15376. Classification (GTDB taxonomy): domain Bacteria; phylum Bacillota; class Bacilli; order Paenibacillales; family NBRC-103111; genus Paenibacillus_E; species Paenibacillus_E chondroitinus. Next base: position 275,836 of record NZ_BILW01000004.1, read on the forward strand.
ATCTATTCATTTTATAAAACCCAAGGAGAGACGCACATGAAAAATCAACCTAGATTGAAAAAAATGAAGGTAACTTTAGCTCTCGTCTCTGCTTTAATGGCCGTATTGCCTGCTAGCGCCGCATTAGCCCAAGAAGATTTGCAAACCATGCAAGTCAGAGAAATTATCGGGAAAATGCATGTGAGCGGGGTAACGGAGGAAGCCTTGGCCGGTCAAAGTATTAAACAAATGATCGATGGATTGAAAGATCCTTACACCGTTTTCTTTAGTAAAGAAGAGTTTGGCCAGTTCTCCAGTTCTTTGGAAAATAATTATGTTGGTATGGGTGCACGCATTGGAATTGACGAAAAAGGCGTATACTTAACCGAAATTTTTGCAGGTTCAGCTGCCGAAATCGCCGGTTTGCAGCGGGATGACTACATCCGTGCGGTAGACGGTGTGCCTGCCTCGACAACATCCATCGATGAAGTGCGCAACAAAATCATCGGTGTGGAAGGCTCGAAAGTAAAGATTACAGTGGCTCGCGGAGAGAAGGAATTGACCGTTGAGCTTACGCGCAAAGGGGTTAACGTCCCAGAAGTGTACAGCCACAGCTTTACGAATGGGGTAGGATACATCCAAATTACAGATTTCTCCAGCGATGCGGATGAGGATTTTGATACACAGCTTGCCGCGCTTCAGGCCAAAGGTTTGAAATCGTTGATTCTGGATGTGCGCAATAACCCCGGAGGCCTTGTGGACACCGCGCAGAACATTGCGAAGCATTTCGTGAAAGACGGCGTGCTCATTCATACGAGAGACCGCAATGGCGTCGATGATCCCGTATTGATTCAAGGCGGGAGCGAGCTATCGATTCCAGTTTATATTTTAGCCAATGAGAATAGTGCCAGCGCATCGGAAGTGTTGTCAGGCGCTTTGCAGGATTATAATGTTGCGAAAGTAATCGGTATGCAAACTTATGGCAAAGGAAGCGTACAGCAGCTGTATCAGCTAGATAACAACAGCGCATTGAAAGTGACGATTGAAGAGTATCTGACACCGAACAAACGGAAAGTGAACAAAGTCGGCATTACGCCAGATGTGAAGGTAGATGGACCAGCCGCTCAATTTATTACAGCCTTGCACACAGCAGGCATCCCTGATGTTCAAGTTGACATCTCCAATCATTTGGTGACATTCAATGGGGTTGAAGTTAGCAGCGGTTTCGGAAACTTCCATGAAAATGGTAAATTGTTTGCGACTTCTCGCGGATTGGCAGCCTTAGTTGGTGCGACTATTACATGGAATGAAGCGAACCATACCGTCGATATTTCCGACAGCAAAGGGACTCATGCCATTCCGGTTGAGGATGACAAGCTTATCATCGAAAATGGTACAAGCTATGTGAATGTTGACCTCTTCGCGCAATATTTCCCGCAACTGCAAGTGAAAGAGCAAGGAGATCATGTTTCCATCCGAGCTGTAAAGGGGAACTAGGGTATTATGGGTAAAATCCAGCTTTTAAGCGAACATATCGCGAACCAGATTGCCGCAGGGGAAGTGGTGGAACGCCCTTCCTCCGTCGTCAAAGAGCTTGTTGAGAACTCGGTCGATGCAGAGAGCACACGGATTGATGTCACCATCGAAGAAGGTGGGCTGCAGTTGATTCGCGTGTCGGATAACGGGACCGGTATGGCGCTCGAAGACTGTGAATTAGCCTTCCAGCGGCACGCGACGAGTAAAATTGCGACAAGCAAAGATTTGTTTTCGATTCGCACATTGGGTTTCCGCGGCGAGGCATTGCCAAGTATCGCGTCGGTCTCCCGACTGGAGTGTGTGACGAGCTCTACCAGTGATGGTTTAGGGCGGAAAATCTCCATCGAAGGCGGGACCATTCGGACGGTTGAAGAAACAGCCGCTTCGCGCGGGACCGAAGTGACGGTAAGAGATTTATTTTATAACACGCCTGCGCGACTCAAATATATGAAAACGATCCAAACCGAGCTAGGCCATATTTCGGACTATATGTACCGGTTAGCGCTAGCTCACCCCGGCATTGCCTTCTCGTTGAAGCACAATGGCAATATGCTGCTGCAAACGCTGGGCAACGGCGATTTGCTTCAAGTGATCGCCGGCATATACGGCACAGCCATCGGCAAGCAAATGCTTCCACTCCAAGTGGATAGCTTGGATTACACCATCACGGGCTTCGTTGCGAAGCCCGAAATGACGCGCGCGAATCGCGGCGGCATATCGACCATTGTGAATGGCCGATACGTCCGCAATTTCGCGCTGAATCAAGCGCTGCTGCAGGGGTATCATACCCTGCTGCCGATCAACCGCTTCCCGGTTGCTGTGCTGCAAATCGGGATGGACCCTGCTCTGGTGGATGTGAATGTGCATCCATCCAAGCTTGAGGTCCGCTTCAGCAAAGAAGCGGAGTTGACCGCTCTAATCGAGGCCGAGGTCAAACGATTATTCGGCCGTCAGGTCTTGATTCCTACGGGAAGCAAGCCGTCAGCCCCGAAGGGCGCCTATATTCAGGAGCAGCTCGATCTCATGCGAACGATTGAACCGTTAGCAGCACCGAATCCTAGCGTTGCAAAAGCAATGGAAACTCCGATGGAAACGGATGCTCCGCGGATTCAAATCAAAGAAAGCGTGACGTCTTACAAACCTGAGCCGCAGAAGCCTGTATTTGATCCGCCGGCGAGAACGGCAGAACCTAAATCATGGTCTCCTCCTGCGGAGGTTCAGAGACATACAGCCACTCCGAGTCCGTCCTATTCCAATAGGACCTCATCATCGCAGGCGGCCAGCTCATATTCGCCGGCAGCCGCAAATCCAAGACAAGTTTCGATACAGCAGCAGCGCCGCACGAATGAAGCCTTCATGGATTTGCTGCCTTCGCATGAAGAGAGCGATCAGCCGAAGCTGCCAGCTTTTCCAAGCTTAGAGCCAATCGGCCAAATGCATGGCACCTATTTGATTGCACAAAATGGCGATGGCCTATACTTAATTGATCAGCATGCTGCACATGAGCGGATTAATTATGAATATTATTATGAGCGTTTTGGCAATCCTGCTGAGGCAAGCCAAGAACTGCTTGTTCCGATAACACTGGAGTTTACGCCTTCAGAGGCTGGGATTCTCGCGGATCGATTGTCGCTTTTTGAACAAGCCGGCGTGTTTATGGAAGCTTTTGGCGGCAATACGTTCCTGGTTCGCGCTCATCCTCATTGGTTCCCGTCAGGGGAAGAAAAAAGCATCGTCGAAGAAATGTGCGAATGGGTGCTTAGCGAGAAGAAGGCGGTTGATATCGCCAAACTGAGGGAGAAAGCAGCGATTATGTGTTCCTGCAAAGCCTCCATTAAAGCGAATCAAGGGCTTAGTGTCTTAGAGATGGAGACCCTTATTGACCGTCTTGCGGGCTGCCGAAATCCGTATACATGTCCGCACGGACGACCTATTGTTGTTAGTTTTACGACCTATGAACTGGAAAAAATGTTTAAGCGAGTGATGTAACCCCGTGATTGTAACGACATCTTTTGATCCTTCGATTGAGATAGTAAGCAAGGCCGGACGATTGGCTGAGGCTTATGGCGGCCGATTCGTCCCCCGAAGGAAGTATTCTTTGGAACATCTTAGGAAAAATAATAAGGATTCTGCCCTTCTGCTTGTGACCAGGGAAGAGATCAGGTACTATGAAGATGACCATCCTGCAGCATTTTTCCATCCCAGTATGGCACTCGTTCGCGTGAAGCGTATGCTTAGAGGTGAAACGGACCTATTAGTTGAAGCCTCAGGTGCGGCAAGCGGCGATGTTATTGTGGATTGTACAGCAGGTTTAGCGTCAGATTCGATCGTGTTCTCCTTCGCCGTCGGCGCGCAAGGAAGCGTTACTGCCGTAGAAAGCGAAGCCATTCCGGCCATGTTGATTCAAGAGGGCTTAGCGCTCTACGAATCAGAGGTTGCGGAGCTTAACGAGGCCATGAGGCGCATATCGGTCATCAAGCAACATCATCATGCCTATTTGCAACAATTAGGTTCAAAAAGCGTGGATGTTGTATACTTTGATCCGATGTTTCGCAATCCCATCGAAGAATCCCAAGCGATTTCTCATCTTAGAAGGAATGCGAACGATGAGGCCGTCACGCTGGATTCAATCGATGAGGCCAGGCGCGTTGCACGCAAAAGCATTGTGCTCAAAGAAAACAGAGACAGCAAGGAATTTGCGCGTCTTGGTTTTGAGCATGTATTACGATCGACGACCAAAACAACGTATGGAGTGATTCGACTGTGTTAGCCCCATCAGCCAAGCCGAAATTACTCGTGCTTCTTGGTCCCACGGCAGTTGGCAAGACCAAGCTTAGTTTAGAAATCGCCCAGAAGTTCGGGTGCGAAATTATTTCCGGAGATTCCATGCAGGTCTATCGGGGGATGGATATAGGAACAGCCAAAGCGAGCGAAGCTGAACAGCGCCTAGTTCCGCATCATTTGATTGATATTCATGATCCTTCCTACCCTTTTTCTGCAGCGGAATTTCAAGAACGTGTGAAAGCGTTAATCCTTGATATCCACTCGCGTGGAAAGCTTCCATTTATCGTTGGCGGTACAGGCTTATATATTGAGTCCGTCTGTTATAACTATCAATTTACAGATGTCAGTATGGATGAAGCGTTCCGTCTTGAGCAGGAGGCCTACGCGATTCAGCATGGCGACGAAGCCCTGCACTTGAAGCTGCGTGAAATTGATCCGGAAAGCGCAGACCGCCTGCACGCAAATGACCGTAGACGGGTGATTCGGGCTATGGAAATCTATCATGTCTCCGGTGAGACGATGACTTCCCATTTGGCCGCCCAGAAAAAAGAGTCCCCGTACGAACTATGTATCATTGGACTGACGATGGATCGTGCGCTTCTCTATAAGCGCATTGAAGAGCGCATCGACGAGATGATGCAAGAGGGACTCGTGGACGAGGTGCAGTCGATTTTGTCCGCAGGTTGTCCGAAACAGGCTATTTCTATGCAAGCACTCGGCTACAAAGAAATCGTCAGCTATTTGGAGGGCGAGCTCACTCTTGATGCGGCTGTGACGCTGCTGAAGCGAGATACACGCCGTTTTGCCAAGAGGCAGCTGTCCTGGTTCCGGCATATGAAAGATATCAACTGGGTGGATGTAACGGAGCCGGCAAATTTTTCTGACCATTTCGAAAAGATTAGTGATATACTAGCAGGAAAGTTTGTACATAAAATTGAATATAATTAACAAATATGACCACTAGAAAATAGCGCCGTCAGGCGATAGTTTCATTCCATTAAGGGGGACCTACTGATGAACCGATCCATTAACATTCAGGACAACTTTTTAAATCAACTTCGCAAAGAAAGCATTCCCGTAACCGTCTATCTTACGAATGGGTTCCAAATCAGAGGGCTTATCCGCGCATTTGACAATTTCACGATTATCATTGACAGCGAAGGCCGTCAGCAAATGGTGTACAAGCATGCCATTTCTACGTTCACGCCGCAACGCGCTGTTTCTTTAATGGCTGCAACGGAAACAACGGAATAATATTCCTTTACTCGTTTGGTTTTGCAACTTTTTAATGGACTGAACCGTCTAACCGAATAGACACTTGTGGGAGCAACCTTGTTTAAGGTTGTTCTTTTCTTGGTTAATAGATAAAGAATTGTACAACGAGGGAGTCGGTGGATTTGGAGAGACCTACGAATAAACAGTCAACAACGAATACCAAAACGAAACCACAAGGCAAGAAGAAAGGTCCTAAAAAAAAGAAGTTTAATTTTCGCAAATTAATCTTAGGTACCATTATAGCAACGATATTGGCAATCATTTGTGCAATGGCTATTTATATTGTCGTTATTATGAACGGCTTTAAGATTCTGGAAACAAATATCGATAAAATCGAGACGACGACGGAATCAACCCTTATTTATGCGCAGGAAGAAGGCAAGGATGCACAGCCTAAGGAAATCGCCAAGATTTATAAAGGCGAGAACCGGGAGAGCGTGAACATCAAAGACGTTCCGGAACGATTGAAGCAGGCGTTTATTGCGACGGAAGATCGCCGGTTTGAGCAGCACTCCGGTGTAGACTTCTGGGCGATTGGCCGAGCGCTGGTCAAGGACGTTATTCATATGAGCGCCGTTGAAGGCGGAAGCACCATTACCCAGCAATTAGCCAAAAACGTGTTCCTAAGCTCAGAGAAAACAGCGTTCCGTAAAGGAACGGAGATGTCCATTGCGTTTGCTTTGGATGAAAAGTACACCAAGGATGAAATTCTTGAGCGTTATTTAAATCGCATTTTCTTTGGCAGCAATGCTTATGGCATTAAAGCGGCAGCCAAGGTTTACTTTGGCAAGTCCAATTTGAATGACTTAGAGATATGGGAAATGGCTACATTAGCCGCTTTGCCGAAGGCACCTTCGAAATACTCGCCGTTAGCGAATCCGGATCTGTCTAAGGAGCGAAGAGGTGTTGTGCTCAAATTGATGGCAGATCAAGGTTATATAACAGAAGCTGAACGTGCGAAAGCAGCGGCTGTGGATTATACACCTCCTGCGGCGGCAGCAACGAGCACCAAGGATTATGCCAGCTACGTGGATTACGTGATGAATGAAGCGGAAGATATGTACGATATTGATGAAGATGAATTGTTGACGAAGGGTTACCGCATCTACACAACGATGAATACGAAGGCGCAACAAATCATGGAAACAACTTACGCGAATCCGAGCTTTTTCCAGAAGGATGCTACGGATGGACAGAAAATTCAAAGCGCCATGGTTATTGTAGACAACAAAACAGGCGGTTTGATGGCGATGATTGGCGGCCGTGATTACAAATCGCGTGGATTCAGCCGTATTTATTCCAAAAGGCAGCCGGGTTCTTCTTTTAAACCAATCGCTGCATACGGACCTGCCCTAGAGAGCGGGGATTATACACCGTATTCCATATTAGATGATTCTCAAACTTCATTCGGGAATGGGACGTATTCGCCACGCAACTATGACCGTGTAACGCATGGTCAAGTCACGATGCTTGAAGCCGTGAAAAAGTCGTATAACTTAGCTCCAGTCTGGCTTCTAGATAAAATGGGCGTAGGTGCAGGTATCAATTTTGCTAAAAACCTGGGCATCCAGCTGAATCCGACGAAAGATAGAAACTTGGCTATCGCCCTAGGAGGTCTTACGGATGGGGTTTCGCCACTGCAAATGGCAACTGCCTATTCAGCCTTCGCGAACCAAGGATCACTTAACAAAACCCATGCGATTCTTCGCATAACGGATGCTCAAGGGAAAGAAATCGCTGCTTATAAAGCAGAGAAGAAACAAGTGATTCAGCCGAAAACCGCTTATTATATGACCCTTCTTCTTCAAGGAGTTGTCGAAACAGGCGGCACAGGTACGAAAGCGAAATTCAATCGTCCTGTCGCAGGTAAAACAGGGTCAACCGGTTTGGATATTAAAGGTATCGAGCAGTATGACCGTGACGTCTGGTTCGTTGGTTATACGCCGGAGTGGACGGCGGCCGTGTGGGAAGGCTTTGATAAGGTAGATTCGAAGCATTACGTGACCGTCGGAAGCGGAGGCACGGCGGCAATTTTCAAAGAGATCATGTCCAAGTCACTGGATGGCGTTCCTGTCACCAATTTCGTTAAGCCGGCGAATGTGCCGACACCAACGGAGACGCCTACTGGAGTTACCGATCTAGCGGCTGTTTATGAGATTGATAAGAAATCTGTTAAACTAACATGGACACCGGTTGGCGAGAAGACGAGTTATAATGTGTACCGTAAGGGTTCCAAGGAGACGGATGCTAAACTTCTGATCCAATCACCTACGCCAATCGTGAATGACTCGTCCGTATTCAGCGGGGAAACGTATCAGTATTATGTTGTTCCGTTCAGTGCAGATACGAATGTCGAAGGCGCTAGGTCCAATGTGGCTTCCGTGGAAGTACCTAAGGATGACACGCTTCCGGATGGAACGAAGCCGTCTACATCGCCTGGAGTGTCGCCTACACCTTCACCAGGCAATGGGATGGACCCGACAAATCCGACGCAATCACCGGGAACGAAGCCTACACCTACGCCAACGCCGGGTAACACGGTCAAGCCAGGTGGAAGCCCGAGTCCAAGTACAAGTCCATCTCCGAGTTCAAGCCCGAACGCAAGCAATGGACCAAGTCCGACACCAACGCCTCCAACCAAACCGGGGAATGGAACTCCGGATAAACCGAAGGATGGCAAGCCAGATGGGGAACAAGTTATTGTTCCCAAAACGCCGTAATGAAGTTATTTGAAACCCACCACTAGACGGAGGAATTTACAATGAACCTGCTTAAACCAGCGAAACTATTACCACTCACATTGATCGCACTTACAATGCTTGCTTCGGCCTGCGGTAACAAACCAACGGAAACTGCCGGCGGTACGGCTACGCCAAAAAGCGGTGCCACAGCGCCGGCTGCTTCTGCTGCTGCCTCACCAGCTGCTACTGCAGCGGCAAAGCAATGGAGCAAAGCTCCGGATATGACGATTGATACAAATAAAAATTATCAAGCGGAAGTGACGACGTCGAAAGGTTCGTTCACGATTGATCTTTATGCGAAGGAAGCTCCCAAAACGGTTAACAACTTCGTGTTTTTATCCAAAGAGGGCTTTTACAATAATGTGACGTTTCACCGTATTATCAAATCATTTATGATTCAAACAGGAGATCCGCAAGGAACGGGCATGGGCGGTCCTGGCTACAAGTTTGCGGATGAGCTCAAAACCACGCACAAATACGAGCCCGGTACAGTCGCAATGGCGAATTCCGGTCCCAATACGAATGGCAGCCAGTTTTTCATCTGCTCAGGCGATGATTGCGCGAACTTGAACCAAATGCCGAACTATACCATTTTTGGGAAAGTGACGCAGGAGGGGATGGCAACAATAGCCAAAATTGCTGACACGCCTGTAGAAAAGGGCGGAGAAGCTACGCCAAGCAAACCGAAAGAAAAGGTAACAATCAATTCCATCACGATTAAGGAAAAATAGAATAAATTACAATGTATTGACATTACTATGGAAAGTTTGACGGGAGGGATGCCGAGTGAAACAACCCTGTTTATTGTTCCACGGATTTACAGGTGGGCCTTATGAAGTTGAGCCGTTAGCTCGGCATTTGCGTGAACGCGGTCAACTTTGTAAGGTACCGGAGCTCCCATGGAATGGGGATGCCAATAACCAACTGAAAACTTCCCGCTGGGAAGATTGGGTGAGGGCTGCCGAAGAGCAAGCGGAGAAAATGACGCAAGAATACGGCGAATTTGACATGGTAGGCTTCTCGATGGGTGGTTTGCTGGCAGCATATTTATCCGTGAGATACCCGATTCGCAGGCTCATTTTATTAAATACGGCAGTCATTTATGTAAGTCCAGGGCGGATGCTGGAAGTGATGCGGGATGAATGGAAATATGAGCGGAAAATTTCGCTCGACAAGGCCAAATCAACACCACTGAGAGCCACTTGGCAGTTTGCGCGGCTAGTTAACAAATTAAAGCCCGAACTGAGTCAAGTGAGTATTCCTACGTTAATTGCACAATCAGAGAAGGATCAAGTGATTCATCCACAAAGTGCGCGTTACATTTATAGCAAAGTGAAGGGTCAACGTGAGCTCCATTGGCATCCGAGATCCAACCACCTCATTTGCCATAGCGAGGATGCGGCTGCATTGTTTCGGCAAGTAAGCGCATTTTTGGATAAGGAGCACCTGGATGACAGCCAAATCAAATATGAACCATAAGCAACGAACGGTTTCCCCAAAACCGCGCAAAGCTGCGAAACCATCTTCAAAAGCGGCTCCAAAGTCAAAACTTCGCAGAAGGCTAGCTTATTTATTCCGAACATTTATCGTTGTGTTCCTTCTCGGTGTAGCTTGGATAATTTACGTACAATGGAAGGTGCAAGTCGCTCCAGACCAAGTTTTGCCTAAGCAGGTTGACGTCGGAATTGTACTAGGCGCATCACTGCGTCAAGATATTCCAAGCCCAGGGCTTCAGGAACGTTTGGATTTAGCTGTTAACTTATATAAACAAGGAAAGTTCAAACAACTGATCGTAAGCGGCGGTTTGGATCATAATGGCTCTAAACTGACTGAAGCAGAGGGCATGCGCAATTATTTAGTCCAAAAGGGGCTGCCCGCCAAAAGCATTCTGATCGAACCGCGGGCGACAAGTACGTACGAGAATTTGTTGTTCTCCAAGCAAATTATGGACGAGCAGGGCTTTGTGAGCTCCATCATTGTGACGCATTCTTATCATGGCTCGCGATCGCTTGATATCGCGGAAACGGTTGGATTGAAAGAGCCGCTCGTTTCATCCATCGATTCCAAAGTCCTGTTCATGCCGTATCATGAAGCTAGAGAAACGCTTGCTTACACGAAATGGATATGGGACAAGCTGCTGCTCAAGGTAGGCGTCTAAGTGGAACGGACTCCAGTTCCGCTGAGATGCTCGTTAAACCGAAAAGAACCGTCAGGATGTGGATTTCCCTGACGGTTCTTCTTATTCTTTAGCCGTTAACAATGGTTCCACCATTCACGTGCAGCACCTGACCTGCCATATAGGAGGAATCCTCGCTGGCCAGGAAGACGTAGCTTGCAGCAAGCTCACTTGGCTGACCTGCGCGCTTCATTGGCGTCGTTGAGCCGAAGGTCGCGACTTCCTGTTCCGTGAAAGTAGACGGAATCAGCGGTGTCCAGATTGGACCCGGCGCGACGGCGTTCACGCGAATGCCCTTGGCGTTCAGCTGCAAGGAGAGGGAACGTGTGAAAGTAACAATCGCGCCTTTCGTGGCGGAATAGTCGATCAGCTGCTCATGTCCATGGTAAGCGGTGATGGAAGCTGTATTGATAATGGCGCTTCCCGATTTCAGATGGGGCAGTGCAGCTTTGGTTAAATAAAACTGAGAGAAGATGTTCGTTCTAAAGGTTCGTTCGAGCTGCTCGGACGTCACATTCTCAATGCTTGGCTGCGGATGCTGTTCGGCGGCGTTATTCACGAGAATATCGAGCTTCCCGAATTGTTGAACGGCTTGCTCGATAATTTTCTTGCAAAAGTTCTCATCGCCAACATCACCTGCGACATGGAGACACTTCCGACCCGCCTTCTCCACATGCCGCTGCGTTTCTTCCGCATCTCCGTGTTCATTGAGGTAGACGAGCACGACGTCGGCGCCTTCTTTGGCAAAGGCTACTGCAACTGCTCGGCCTATACCGCTGTCGCCTCCGGTAATGAGCGCGACTTTATCCTTCAGTTTGCCGGCTGCTTTGTAAGCAGCGTTGTCAAACTCGGGACGCGGGTTCATTTGTGACTCAATGCCAGGTTGTGTATTTTGATGCTGTGGTGGAAAAACAGGTTTTGGCGTAGTAGCTGTTGCCATGCAAGTAAGCTCCTTTCATATCCCTAACAAATTCTTAGTTAGGATGATGCAAAGGGGGCCAAATCATACTTCATTCGGTAATGATAGCGATACTTGGTTTGATAACCAAGTTTTTCATATAACGAAACAGCGGTCGTATTGGAAGCGACAACTTGCAAGTATTGCTGGGTTGCGCCATGCTCCAGACTCCAAGACGTGAGAGCGTGCAGAAGATAGTAACTCAGACCTTGGCCCCGCTCTTTCTCGCTTACAACCACATTCAGAAAGCCGGCAAATTCGCCTTCGACAATGGCCGTGGCGACTGCGATAATTTGATGATCTTTTTTTATTTTTACAAACCCTTTGGTCTTGGAGATTCGGTCACATATTCCTTTGTAGCAGTCTTTGAGCGTCTTGTCGTAACGTTCAAGCTCAAGAAAAGCATCCAACCATTCCTCGTCCACTTCGCCCAACCATTCGGTTGTAATTGACAAAGGTGGTTTTAACAAAAGTTTCTCCTGTGCGAGTGCGGCCGCTTCATGTGCGTTAGCAAACATCATGAGACATGGAAGCTCATGGACATACCCCTGTGAATCCAACATTTCGTCCAACCCAGGAGGGGATGCATCGCTAATATGGAAAATGGCAGGAAGGCCTTTGTCAGCATAAAATTGTTCGACAAGCGGCAGCCAGTCGGCGGTTTTCGGATAATCACCGATGGCTAGCACACTGTTGGCACGTTTCGTGACACCTTGGGTGGCTCGCAATTGCCAATGATCAATATAAGCGGTAATTTCGGCAGGCCATGTGTTGGATGCAATCGTATCGATTTCGTTGTAAAAAGTGATGGAATCGTTCATCATACGTAGACTCCTTTCGATTCTTTCGAGGTTTTTTAAATAAATATACATATTAATGTATAAAAATACAATATCAAAAGTGGAAAAAAACAGTCCATTGATGTAAGCTATGAAACGACGGAAAGTTTATTGCAAACTGGCATCAGGAGTGAATGATTTGGAATTTATCATACGACGGGCGCGTTCCGAAGATTATGAGGCAGTTAACGCCATTATCCGTTTCGGCCAAGAGGAGCACGCGGCTGCTCTGCCTAAATATTTTGCAAAATTGGATCGCGTCGTTGCCATGGGCTGGTACCGCAGCTTTTCCGATCAGGTGAACAAGGTCATATGGGTCGCTGAGACAAGCGGGCAAGTGGTCGGTGTAGCGATGCTGGAGATGAAAAAAAGCCCATCCTATGAGGCGCTGGTGCCACGCTCTTACGCTTATTTGAACGAACTAGCGGTGTCTCCTGACTTCCAGCGGCAAGGTGTAGGAACGCTGCTCTATCAAGCATCGGCAGCGTGGGCGCGGGACCAGGGGGCTTCCTCCCTTGAGCTTAATGTATGGGAATTTAATGAGAGCGCCATCGCTTTCTACCATTCCTTGGGCATGTCCACACTTAATCGAACGATGACGTCCGATTTATCTTACTAGTTAAAGGAGCATATGCATGCGATTTATAGATAACGAAGGAATAACAGATCCACGGATCAACTTGGCGATCGAGGAATATGCGTTAAGGCATCTGCCGGATCAGGACAGTTACCTGCTTTTTTATATGAACGAACCATCCATTATTATTGGCAAAAATCAAAATACCCTGGAAGAAATCAATCCGGAATATGTAAAAGATCATAACCTGCATGTCGTTCGCAGACTGTCCGGCGGCGGAGCTGTGTACCATGATTTAGGCAATTTGAATTTTAGCTTCATTACCAAAGATGACGGTAATTCTTTTCACAATTTTCAAAAGTTTACGGAGCCTGTCGTAGAAGCCCTTCGCAAACTCGGGGTAGAAGCGGCATTAACAGGACGAAATGATATCCAGGTCGGCGAACGTAAAATTTCAGGCAATGCGCAGTTTGCAACCAAAGGCCGGATGTTCAGCCATGGCACGCTTTTATTCAACTCAGAGATCGAAAATGTCGCGTCTGCGCTCAAGGTTAGTCCTGATAAAATTCAATCCAAGGGGATTAAATCGATTCGCAGCAGAGTTGCAAATATCGTTGAGTTTCTGGATGCTCCTTTAACGATTGAAGAGTTCCGTCTGCAACTATTGGCCTCTATATTCGGGATGGAGGCGTCGCAAGTGCCGACGTACAAGCTTTCAGATGAAGACTGGCGCCAGATTCACAGCATATCCGAAGAACGTTACGGGAACTGGGATTGGAACTACGGCAAATCGCCGAAGAGTACAGTGCAAAACTCCAAGCGCTTCGAAGGTGTTGGGAAATTGGATGTTCGGTTAGCAATAGAAGAAGGCCTAATTCAAGATATTAAAATTTATGGCGATTTCTTCGGCGCTAGCGATGTAGCGGAGCTGGAAGAAGTGCTGCGCGGCTCCCGTTATGAAGAAAAGGCTGTACGAGAGCGGCTGGAAGGCGTTGAAATGCGGCGGTACTTTGGCGCTTTGGAGCTTGACTCTTTCGTTACTCTGCTCATGTTAACTTAAGTAATTTAGATTCATCCTGGGGGAGGAAGATCAGGCAATGACGAAACTATATTTGATCCGGCACGGGGAGACGCTTTGGAACGAGGAGCGACGCATGCAGGGGCATATGGATTCACCACTATCTGCTTTAGGCGAGCAGCAAGCTTTATGGTTGTCCTACGCTTTGAAAGATGTTCCCTTTGAAGCTATGTATGCAAGCACCAGCGGTCGAACGCTGCAAACTGCACGTATTATCAAAGGGGATCGCGATCTGGCGATTCAGCCTTCGGATGAATGGCGGGAAATGAATTTAGGCGACTGGGAGGGGCGCATCTCGGATGAAATTGAGCGATTAGACCCCGATAATTTCCATGCCTTCTGGCGTAATCCGGAAGCGTATCGTTCAGCGCGTGGCGAAACCTATTCGGATTTGCAGCAAAGGGTGACCCCGGCACTTGAACAATTGCTTGCAGCACACGAGGGGCAGACGATCGCGCTGGTATCACACACCGTCACGCTGAAAGTCATTATGGCTTATTTTGAACGGAGAGGGCTTGCTGAGCTTTGGAATCCGCCATATTTTCATCCAACGTGTTTAAGTCTAGTTGAAATCGTAAATAACGAGCCGCACATCCGTCTTCATGCAGACACTTCGCACTTTCAAGACGAAGCCTTCGGGTACTGACATTCAACCATTAGGAGGGATCGACAATGATTCTTGAAGTTGCCATTTTACCTGTGATTGCCGGGAAAAATACAGAATTTGAAGCAGCCTTCCGCGAAGCATCATCCATTATTTCGTCGATGAAAGGGTATGTATCCCACGAACTGCAGTCATGCATCGAAGATGGGAACAAATATCTGCTCCTTGTGCAATGGGAGACGCTTGAGGACCATACCGTAGGCTTTCGAGGATCGGCTGAGTATCAGGAATGGCGCAAGCTGCTGCATCATTTCTATGATCCTTTCCCGGTTGTAGAGCATTATACGCTGACGCAAACATATAGCAAATAAAGTAGAAAAGCTTCCGGCTTGGATCGGAGGCTTTTTCTCTTGTATAAGCTCTAATGATCGGTCTAAAAAACATGGAATGCGCGTAGGATGGATAGATACCATCCATCGAAACCAACTTGTAAACGAGGTGATCCTCATGAGTGGTCGGAGCTTGCCATCCAGACAAATCAACATCGTCTTGCGGCAGCCAGAGCAGCGGCGAGCGGTTGATGGCGCCGGCGACCAGCTTCATGCTTCGCCGCAGGCCGAAACAGAACCGCAGCAAACCGGAAAAAGGACGCCGCTTGAGGGTCCGTTATCGGATATTTTTAAAGAGCTGAATCAATTGATAGGTCTTGATAATGTCAAAGAATTGGTGCATGAAATCTATGCGCTGCTCCAAATTTCTCAATTCCGCGCAGAGGCCGGATTAATCAGCAATGCGCATGTGTACCATATGATTTTCAAAGGGAGTCCCGGAACGGGGAAAACGACGGTCGCCCGGTTGATGGGACGCATGTTTCACGCGATGGGTGTGTTAAGCAAGGGGCACTTTATTGAAGTGGAACGGGCAGATCTCGTAGGTGAATACATTGGACATACAGCTCTTAAGACGAGGGAATTGATGAAAAAGGCGATGGGCGGGATCCTGTTCATCGATGAAGCCTACAGCTTGGCGCGCGGAGGGGATAAAGACTTCGGGAAGGAGTCGATCGACGCGCTGGTCAAAGGTATGGAGGATAAAAAAAATGACTTTATTCTGATTCTCGCCGGCTATAGCGACGAGATGGAGCAATTCCTTGCTACGAATCCCGGGCTGCCTTCCAGGTTCCCGATTCAAATTGATTTTGAAGATTATCCCATTGAACAATTAATTCAGATTACGGAACTTATGGCCAAAGACCGTGAATATGTGCTTATGCCACAAACGGTAATGAAACTTAAACAGCATTTGATGGAGGAGAAGGCAGCGACTTGGCGGGCTTTTAGCAATGCAAGATATGTTCGCAATATTCTGGAGAAAGCGATGAGGCATCAAGCGGTGAGGCTGCTCAGTCAATATGTGAATGCCCCTTCCAAATCGGAATTAATGTCGATCCGGCCCGAAGATATGAAATTTAAATGAACATTTGGAAAGCTGTTTAACTTTTTTTAAGTTAAATGGCTTTTTTTCTTGTTGAAAGGAATTGACAGGTTGAAAGAACGGAGTAAAATAGACAGAGTAATTAGATCTTGATAATGATTATCAGTCTTAACCGGATTGGTGATTGATTGGCCAAGGAGGGCTTTTGCTATCATGCCTAAAATGTTTATTGCTTGCTGGATCGCATTGGTCTTATTTTTAACGGTCCCCTTTTCCGTTTTCGCTAAAGCAGAGGATGACCTCGCGAAAGAAGACGAGAATATTGTGCGTGCTATCCAAGCTGCAGAGAGCGGGAAGGTGGAAGAGGCTTCCAAACTGTTCGATACGTTTCAAATGAACTGGTTATCTTATGAAGGTGGCGTGAAGGAACGCTCGCTTGCAGCTTATCAGAAGATCGAGCAGGCGATGGGTGAGGTGTCCTTTCAAACGGTAAAGCAGCCCATCGATGAGCAAAAGCTTCTAACGGGCTTGAAAGAGCTTCACACGCTAAATAAGAACTTTATCGAAGGGAATTTGGATGCTTTTGGTCAAGCTCCTAAGGGCGATGGCCAAGTATCGGTTGCTGATTTGGTTGCACTTTTGGACAAAGCAGCCGCACAGTTAAAAGAGAACGATGTGGAAGGGGCTTCGGCCAGTATTCAGACGCTTCGAGATTCTTGGCTGCAGATAGAGGGGATTGTTCTTACACAGTCTTCCGCTGTTTATACATCCATGGAAAGAGACATGGTCACAGCCTATGCACAGCTGTCTGCGTCGCCTGCTCAAGCCAATGAAGCTTCAGCAACGATTGCACGTATGCATGCAGATCTGAATCCGTTAGCTGCCAAAACCAGATACACCATGCTGGATGCAACGACGATATTGCTGCGAGAAGGACTGGAAGCTTTGCTAGTCGTTATTGCCCTGCTCGGGTTTCTAAATAAATCGGGTCATAGTGATAAAAAACAATGGATTTGGTACGGGGTGCTCGGCGGACTATTGATAAGTATCGCTCTTGGCATCGTCGTTCAGCAGCTGTTCTCAGCTAGCGCTTTTGGCAATAACAACTTTTTAATTGCTGGATGCACTGGCATTTTCGCTGCGGTTATGCTGCTATATATGAGTTATTGGTTGCACAGCAAGTCAAGTATTTCGAACTGGCAGAAGTACATAAGAGATCAGAGCGTCAAAGCGCTAGCGACAGGGAGCTTGGTTTCATTAAGCTTGCTGGCTTTCCTGGCAGTATTCCGCGAAGGCACGGAGACGGTTCTCTTCATGATCGGAATGGCATCCTCGATTTCATTGACCTCTTTGGTCAGCGGCATCGTCATTGGTGTAGTCATTCTGATTATTGTGGCATTCCTTATTTTAAAAGTCGGCTTGCGTATTCCGATGCGGCCTTTCTTCCTGGTTTCAAGCTTTTTCGTATTTTACCTGTGCTTCAAGTTTGCCGGTATGGGCGTCCACGGTCTACAGCTAGCCGGTTATCTGCCAGCTACGACGGCATCTTGGCTGCCAAGTTGGGATTTCGTTGCTCTTTATCCGACATTAGAGAGTGCGATTCCTCAATTTATTCTTCTCATAGCGGCATTGTTCACCGTCATCTGGGAACACCTAAAACGGATTCAAAACAAAAATCGTACTGTCTATAAATAATTTTTTAATCGAAGAGGGGCACTCATTCATGAAAAAGAAACTTATTATTTTAGCGGCAGCAACAACGCTAGTACTCGCAGGCTGCGGAAAAACGGAAACAACGGAAGTTACGAAAGTGCCTTTCAAGGAAGGATCCGCAGCGCTCCTAACAAGCATTGATCAACTAAAAGGCCAATTAGATGCCAATAAAATTAAAGATGCGAAGAAGTTGTCAACGCAATTGGAAGATCAATGGGCCAGCTTTGAGGACGAAGTGAAGCCGAAATTCCCGGAACTTTATTTTAAAGTGGAGAAATTTTTGATTCCTTTGGAAGCCGGTTTGAAACAAGACAAGTTGGATTATCCCACACTAACAGCACTTAACACGAACGTAAAAACAGCTATAACGGAGTTAACGACAGCTTTTACGGACAATAAAGGGGCAGTCAATAAAGATGTCATCGAGGCTTCCAAAGAGCTTCAAGAAGCAGCGAAAGCTTATAATAAATATGTACAAGATCAAGGGAAACAACTTGTCACTGTATTGGAACAGTTTGATGCAGCAGTGAAAAGCGGCGATTTGAAAAAAGCGCAGGAAGCTTATGGACAGTCCCGTATGCCGTATGAAAGAATTGAACCAATCATTGAGACATTCAGCGAGTTGGACGGCGTGATGGATGCTCGTGTGGATGATTTCAAGAACGAAAAAGATCCGGCATTTACAGGTTATCACCGAATTGAGCACTTGCTTTTTGTGAAAAAGAATGTAAAAGATGCTGAACCATTCTCTGCCCGATTACTGGAAGACGGCAAGAAAATGCAGCAGGCAATCGCAGCTACAACAATCGAACCTTCAGACTTTATCGCTGGTGTTGGGGAATTGATGGAGGAAGCGCAGTCCAGTAAAATTACAGGTGAAGAAGAACGCTGGAGCGGGGCTACCGTGCCTGTTATCCGGGCGAATGTTGAAGGCGCTCAAGCGATTTATGATCTTGTCAAAGGTGAATTGAAGAAGAAAGATGCAGCCTTAGATGAGAAAATTTCAAAAAGCTTGGCAGCTGTCATAGATACGATGAACACACTGTCGCCAGTTGGACCAACGTGGAACGATTTTGGAAAACTGGATCAAGCCAAACAAGTTGATTTGAAAAATAAATTGGAAGCTTTGGCAGAGCCTCTGGTAAAAATGCCGGGAACGTTAAGTAAATAAACGAGCGGAAAGGAGAAGCGGCAATGGCGGATAAAATGAATCGCAGAGCTTTTTTGGGGATGACTGCGGCAGGAGCAGCGGGAATCGTGCTCGGTGATTTGCTGGGGAAAGCGCAAGGAGCGGTTCCTAATGCGGCAGAGGCTAATGTTAACAAAGCCAATGTTGAGAGTGAAACGATCTCTTTCTATGGCACTCATCAAACGGGTGTCGTGACGCCTGCTCAGAACTTTGCCAATGTGGCGGCTTTCGATGTTACGACTGAGAATGTGCAGGAGCTTAAGGAGCTCCTGCAGCATTGGACCGAAATGGCAGCTACGCTTATGGCGGGTAAACCGCTGGCAGCCGAGCCTCAAGAGGCTAAATTTCCTCCAACGGATACAGGGGAGCAGATAGGGTTAGATACGGGGAAATTGACGATTACTTTCGCGGTAGGCGCCTCACTTTTCGAAAAGGAAGGGGTCGATCGATTCGGACTTCGTTCACGTAAACCTTCGGGTTTAACGGAGATGCCGATCTTTCATAAAGACTCCTTGCAGGATCAATTAACCCATGGCGATATCTTGATTCAGGCTTGTTCGGATGATCCGATGGTTTGTTTTCATGCTATTCGGAATTTAGCCAAGGCTGCACGTGGGGTTGCTCATTTGCGCTGGCAGCAAACCGGACAGTTAGGCATCAAAGCGCAAGGAACCAAGCGCAATCTGTTTGGTTTCAAGGATGGCACGAATAATCCGGCTTTGAACGATGAGACATTTATGAAAAATAACGTTTGGGCAGATAGTTCTGATGGTGCCTCCTGGTTTGCCGGTGGCACTTACATGGTCGTGCGCCGCATTCAAATGCGAATTGAAACTTGGGATCAACAAACGTACGCTGCTCAAGAGGACATTATAGGTCGTCAAAAAGTTTCCGGGGCACCGCTGGATGGCCAAAAGGAAATGGATCAGCCTAATTTCCAAGGAGATGCCGAAGGCAAATTTACACCACTGGATTCCCACATTCGCCTCTCGAATCCGCGCACAGGCGAGAATTCCGAACGTGAACGTATTTTGCGAAGAGGCTATAATTTCATGGAGAACCTCGACAGCGTAGGACGCTTAAGTGCCGGTTTGCTGTTCGTATGTTTCAATCGGAACATTCAGACGCAGTTTGAATCGATTCAGAAAAGGTTGACGAATCCGAAGCTTCCCGATCAAATGTTAGCTTATACGGATACGACAGGCGGCGGTTATTTCGCCGTGCTTCCCGGGGTTCCTTCAAAAGGCTCATATTTAGGTCAAAGTTTATTTGCGTAACATTTGTGGAAAGATACCGGAAGGCCACGTGCCTTTCGGTTTTTTTGATTATCATGGCTATAATTGAATTTTCCTTCGCAGTAAATTGACTTTCCCAAGCATTTCCTACACAATGATGAAGGAATCTGCCGATTTTAGTGGATTTCAATCGTGATAGTGCAAGGTAAAGGAGAACAATTACTTATGAAAACAACTTCACATATGGTTGAAAAAGAAATTGATGACCGTGCTGTGCTTGTAAGTCTGGTCACACAGAAGCAGAAGCGTAATGAAGCGATTGCTGAGTATTCGCTGCAGGAGCTCGTGAAACTGGCTGAAACCGCCGGTGTGCAGGTTTTGGAAACGATGACGCAGAACAAAGAGACGAAGGATAGTAAATGGTTCATTGGTAAAGGGAAAGTGGATGAACTCAGAGCAATGTTGGAAGAGCTGGGAGGCAACACGGCGATATTTGATCAAGAGTTATCGGGCGCTCAAGTCCGTAATTTGGAAGCGGCCCTCGATGTCAAAATCATTGATCGTACACAGCTTATTCTAGATATATTCGCGCAGCGTGCGAAGACGCGAGAAGGTATTATCCAGGTTGAGCTGGCACAACTCAGCTATTTGCTTCCTAGGCTTTCCGGCCAAGGGAAGAATCTTTCCAGGCTGGGCGGCGGTATCGGTACGAGAGGGCCCGGGGAATCCAAGCTGGAGACAGATCGCCGGCATATCCGGGGGCGTATCGACGAGTTGAAGGCGCAGCTTGAAGAGGTCGTTCGACATCGTACGCTGCACCGGGAGCGCAGGAAGAAAACCGGTGTGTTTCAGGTTGCCCTGGTCGGTTATACGAATGCCGGCAAATCAACCTTATTGAAACAATTGACGCAAGCAGACGTCTATATTGAGAATCAGCTTTTTGCTACTCTAGACCCGACATCACGGACGATGGAACTGCCAAGTGGCAAAGAGATCGTTCTTACAGATACCGTAGGTTTTATTCAAAACCTGCCGCATGATCTTGTAGCTTCATTCCGTGCTACATTGGAAGAAGCTAATGAAGCGGATCTCATTCTTCATGTCGTCGACAGCTCGACAGATATGCGCAATGAGCAGATGCGCGTCGTAGGCGAGGTGCTTCAGGAGCTTGGCGCTCATCAGAAGGAACAGCTTACGATTTTCAACAAAATCGATGCTTGTTCTCAGGAAGAGCGGGAAATGCTGACGACTGAAGGAGAGTTTCTGAAGATCAGCGCCTTCAATCAAGAGGATTTGGAACGTCTGCGGCTTGCTATTCAAGAAAAGCTGATGGGAGAGAGCAAAGAGTTTCGTATCCCTGCTAATAAAGGAGATGTTATCTCTTTGATGTACCGAATCGGCGATGTTCTTGAGACGGATGTGGACGGCGAGGATATGGTATTTAAAGTCCGTGTTAACAAAGATGATTATGTAAAAGTAGCTTATCAGTTGGTCGCGTATGACCAGCAAGCGAAGCAAGGGCAGCAAGAGGACAGCGAGGGAGAGATTTATTAATCATGCAATTTGGGGATAAAGTCATGTCGTTGATGGAAAGTGCTGAACGCCAAGTCGAAAGCGCTTTTCGTCACATTGAAAAAACAATCGATCTGAATCAATGGAAAGTGATCAGCGCTTTTCAGAAACATAAAGTAAGTGATTACCATTTCGCCTCCTCCACCGGCTATGGGTACAATGATCGCGGCAGAGAGGTGCTCGATCTTGTGTATGCGGATAGCTTTGGGGCAGAGGCAGCGCTGGTTCGTCCGCATTTCGTGTCAGGAACGCACACAATTGGGACAGCTTTGTTCGGTGTGCTTCGACCAGGCGAACATCTACTTTACATCACAGGGAAGCCCTATGACACCTTGCATAAGGTGATTGGCAAACCCGGCGACGGCACAGGCTCGCTGCAGGACTTCGGCATAGGCTATGATGAGGTAGCCTTGCTGGAGGACGGATCGCCCGACTGGGCGGCTATCGCAGCTGCTATTCAGCCGAACACGAAGGTGATCGGCATCCAACGCTCGCGCGGCTACTCGTGGCGGCCGTCGTTCACAATCGAACAAATCGGAGAGATGGTCCGATTTGTCAAAGAAGTAAACCCTAATCTTATCGTTTTCGTCGATAATTGCTATGGGGAGTTCACCGAGCTGCAGGAGCCGACACAGGTTGGTGTCGATCTGATGGCTGGCTCACTGATCAAAAACCCCGGAGGCGGCATAGCCCCATCCGGCGGCTACATAGCCGGGCGGCAGGATCTCGTGGACCTCGCCGCCTATCGATTGACCGCCCCTGGCATTGGGGGCGAGGTCGGGGCCATGCTCGGTGCTACGCGAGCCATGTTTCAGGGGCTTTTCCTTGCCCCGCATCTCGTCGGGCAAGCGGTTAAGGGCTCGGTGTTCGCTAGTGCCGTATTCGAACAGCTGGGCTTCGAGAGCCATCCGCGTTGGGACGCGCAGCGGACGGATTTAATCCAAGCGATCCGCTTCACGTCGGCGGATCACTTGATCACGTTCGTGCAGGGCATCCAGAAAGCGGCTGCCGTGGATTCGCACGTGGTGCCCGAGCCGTGGGATATGCCCGGCTATGAGCATCCCGTCATTATGGCGGCCGGGACCTTCATCCAGGGCGGCAGCCTGGAGCTGTCCGCCGATGCTCCGATTCGCGAGCCGTTCATCGCGTATATGCAGGGAGGACTTACCTATTCACATTGTAAGTTAGGGGTGCTTACGGCAATCCAACATATGGTAGACAAGGGATTGCTTTGAAAAATAAGACTGTGAACAAACCTTACACTCCTTGACACGTTTTTGTTACTTAGGTACAATATAGGAGAGGTACTTAACTTTGCAGGAGTGATTAGCATGAGTGATGAAATACGTAGAAATATGGCGTTATTCCCTATCGGGATCGTCATGAAGCTGACAGATCTAACCGCACGACAAATTCGATATTACGAGCAGCATGAGCTTATTATTCCAGCCAGAACTGGCGGCAATCAACGACTCTATTCCTTTAATGATGTTGAACGATTACTTGAAATTAAAGATTTGATTGAAAAAGGCGTGAACATCGCAGGGATCAAGCAGGTGCTCATCCCAGTCGATAAAGATTCGGAAGACGCTACGATTTTGAACGAGCATACGGAAGTTAAGCGTAAGGAACTAACCGACTCCCAACTGCACAAAATGCTTAAACAGCAGTTGATTGGCGGGGGCAAGCGTCCGGATCAGGTTTCCCTCATCCAAGGACAGCTTTCCCGGTTTTATAAATAACACTCCGTAAGCGCTTGTAAAATGAGAGGAGAATGAACGTGACTTACAACAACAACTATACCAAAGAAGATATTTTGCGCATTGCTAAAGAACAGAATGTTCGCTTCATTCGCTTGCAATTTACGGATTTGATGGGAAGTATCAAGAACGTTGAGATTCCTTTCAGCCAACTTGAAAAAGCGTTGGACAACAAAATGATGTTTGACGGTTCTTCCATCGAAGGTTATGTGCGGATTGAAGAATCAGATATGTACCTGTACCCTGATTTGGATACATGGGTTATTTTCCCTTGGGTAACGGAAAGCAAAGTGGCTCGCTTGATCTGCGATATCTACATGCCGGATGGGCGTCCATTCCCGGGTGATCCTCGCGCTATCTTGAAAACAGCGCTGAAGCAAGCGGAAGAGCTTGGCTACACAGCGATGAATGTTGGTCCTGAACCGGAGTTCTTCTTGTTCAAAACCGATGAGAAAGGCAATCCAACGACAGAACTGAACGATCAAGGCGGATACTTTGATTTGGCTCCGATGGATCTTGGTGAAAACTGCCGTCGCGATATCGTGCTAACGCTGGAAGAAATGGGCTTTGAGATTGAAGCGTCTCACCACGAAGTAGCTCCTGGTCAACACGAAATCGATTTCAAATATGCGGATGCGATTAAAGCGGCCGATCAAATTCAAACGTTTAAACTCGTTGTTAAAACGGTTGCCAGACAGCATGGTCTGCATGCTTCCTTTATGCCTAAGCCACTGTTCGGCATGAATGGTTCTGGTATGCACTGTCACCAATCCTTGTTCAAAGGTGAAACCAACGCATTTTACGATGAGTCAGATAAGTTAGGTTTAAGTAATGTTGCAAGACATTATATGGCAGGTGTACTTCGCCATGCCCGTTCCTTTGCAGCGATTACGAACCCGACGGTTAACTCCTATAAACGTCTCGTACCTGGCTACGAAGCACCTTGTTACGTCGCATGGTCTGCGAGCAACCGCAGTCCGATGATTCGTATCCCGGCTTCCCGCGGCTTAAGCACGCGCGTTGAAGTTCGTAATCCGGATCCAGCGGCGAACCCATACTTGGCGCTTGCTGTTATGCTTGCAGCTGGTTTGGACGGCATCAAAAACAAAATGCAGCTGCCTCCTCCAACGGATCGCAACATTTATGTGATGACAGAAGAGGAGAGAGAAAGCCAAGGCATCCCAAGCTTGCCACTCAACTTGAAACAAGCTTTGGACGAGCTGCTGCGCGACGATGTGATCTGCGATACGCTCGGCGAGCATGCTTTAGCACATTTCTATGAGCTCAAAGAGATCGAGTGGGATATGTACCGCACACAGGTTCACCAATGGGAAAGAGATCAATATCTATCCCTGTACTAAGATCATCAGCAATATTTGAAAATTAGATAAGATAGCCCGTCATGATTCAGGCACGACCTGAACTGATGGGCTTTTTCATACGAAGGAGCAGGAACTCATATGGATAACTTTTTTGTCAACTTAGAGAAATATGCGGAATTAGTGGTTAAAATTGGCGTTAATTTGACCAAAGGTCAAGACCTAATGATCGAGTCGCCGATCGAATGCTTGGACTTGACGCGCCTCATTGTTAAGAAAGCCTATGAAGCTGGAGCGAACTATGTACAGGTGAACTGGCAGGATGACTTCCTGACGCGTGCACGCTTAGAGACGGCTAACGATGATGCGCTTGACTACTACCCGGTGTGGTACACGGATATGCTGGAACGTTTTGTTGAAAATGGCGGCGCACTTCTGAATATTAAGGTGCCGGATCCTGATTTGTACGCGGGCATTGACCCTGGTGTGATTTCCAGAGCTTCCAAAGCGATGGCGACCGCACGTTCCAAGTATCAAAAATATGTAAGAACGAGCACGTTCAGCTGGTGCTTAATTAAGGCTCCGACTGCTGCTTGGGCTTCCAAAGTATACGCGGATCTTCCTGAAGAAGAGCGGATGGATGCGATGTGGGATGCTATTTTCCGGTTTAATCGCGTGTATGAAAATGATCCGGTAAGCGCATGGCGTGCACATATTGAGCAATTGAAGCGCGTTCGCAAGGTGCTGAACGATAAACAATATGCGGCGTTGCAATACCGGGCTGCAGGGACTGATTTGCGCGTAGAGCTGCCGGATGGCCACATTTGGCTAGGCGGGGATAAAGCGAATGCAAGAGGGATTCGTTTTGTTGCGAATATGCCGACGGAAGAAGTATTTACGATGCCCAAACGGACTGGTGTTAACGGGACGGTAACAAGCACCATGCCACTGAATGTGAATGGCGCATTGGTGGATAAGTTTTCGTTCAAGTTCGAAGACGGGAAGGTCGTAGATTATAAGGCAGAGGTCGGCCATGAGCATTTGACCAGATTATTGGAAATGGACGAAGGAGCTCGCTATTTAGGCGAAGTCGCGCTTGTTCCTTATGATTCTCCGATATCGAATCTAAAAAGGATTTTTTACAATACAGGCATTGATGAAAATGCTTCCTGTCACCTTGCTTTGGGCAGCTGTTATCCGATCAATATGAAGGATGGGGCTTCTTTGTCCAACGAGGAGTTGAAAGTAAGAGGAGGGAACACAAGTCTGATCCACGTGGATTTCATGATCGGGACGGCTGATCTTGAGATTGACGGTGTGCTTCAGGATGGCAGTCTGGAACCTATTTTCCGTCAGGGGAATTGGGCGCTTGCGTTTTGATTCGTAAGAAAACCGAGGGACGATTTGTCCTTCGGTTTTTTGTCTTTAAAGGGGAACTGTGGTTCGTTATTATTCAGAAAAAGCACATTTTCCATATAAAGAGAAACTACAGTTCGCTATTTTGTTGATTTCACTGGTAGAACGACTGTTGGACGTTAAATAAAGGCCTGTAGCTCCTCTTCGAGAATAAAATGGCTATTTTTCTCAAAATAGAGTTCTACAGTTCCCTTATCCTGTTTCGTGGACCCTTAGCTGGATTCGCGCGCACCTAAAAAGGACCATCAGGCAGATCCACCTGACGGTCCTTCTTAGTCTTACATATCGCGGAATAATCCGATGACTCGGCCTAGAATCGTAACATTTTTCAGTAGAATCGGCTTCAAAGCAGAGTTTTCCGGTTGAAGGCGGATATGATCCTTCTCTTTGTAAAAACGCTTGACCGTCGCTTCGTCGTCTTCCGTCATCGCGACAACGATGTCACCGTTGTTCGCTGTTTGCTGCTGCTTGACGATGACATAATCACCGTTATGTATGCCGGCTTCGATCATACTGTCTCCCATGACGCTAAGCATAAACACATTGTTATCTCCGACCATGCTGACTGGAAGAGGGAAGTAGTCTTCGATGTTCTCTGTCGCCGTAATCGGCACACCGGCGGTAACTTTACCTACGAGCGGTACGCGCGCAACGGAAACCGCGAAATGAGTCTCGGCACCGTCTAAGCCAAGAATCTCGATAGCGCGAGGTTTGGTTGGATCACGACGAATCAAACCTTTCTTCTCAAGACGCTCCAAATGACCATGTACGGTTGAACTGGAGGCTAGTCCGACAGCCTCGCCGATTTCGCGTACGGAAGGCGGGTAACCCTTATCTTTCACTTCGTTCTTAATGTATTCTAAAATAGCTTGTTGACGCTGCGAAATCTTACTCAATAGTTATCACTCCAATACTGGGAATCATTACCCAAAGTATAACATAGAACCCGAGTTCGTACAAACATAAGTTCGAATAAATCGTTGACTCAAACATGTGTTCGTGTTATTCTAAAAACAGAACAAATGTTTGGGGGATGATTATTCATGTATATGGCCTACTCACACACTACAAATTCACGCACACCTCATAGATCAACTGCCGCGTCCAAAGGGATTGCAACCAAATCACGTAATACGAAAACAATCATTCGCTTTCTTTTTTTTGCATTAATTCTGGGAACTGTATTCTCCTTCGGTGCCATGGTACAAGCTTATGCGGCGGCGTCTTCGCCGACGGGCAGTGTATCCAATCACGTTGAAACTAAAAAAGTTGTCCAGGAGCAAGTTGTCATTCAAGAAGGGGACACGCTCTGGAGCATTGCGACTGCTCATAAGAAAGATGGAGAGAACATTCGTTCCTATATAGATGAGATTAAGACGAAAAATCA
This sequence comes from Paenibacillus chondroitinus NBRC 15376, assembly GCF_004000765.1. GTDB lineage: Bacteria > Bacillota > Bacilli > Paenibacillales > NBRC-103111 > Paenibacillus_E > Paenibacillus_E chondroitinus. The sequence goes on from NZ_BILW01000004.1 coordinate 303,408, forward strand.
TTTAACTACGAGTGCCTTGAAAGAAGGACAGGTTTTATTGCTCCCTTAATCATTACTTTCCTATAGAATGGAAATAGACGAATAGAGGCCAGGAATTATTCCTATGCCTCTTTTTGTTGTTTTCTTGACATTCCACTAGAGGGATGGCAAAGTAATAGTCATATTGAATTTTTGAACTGGAGGATCACTATGAGTGACAGTATGGAAAAAAACATCGAACGCATTAATGAGCTTGCTCGTAAAGCGAAAACCGTTGGCTTATCGGATGCGGAAATCGATGAACGAAATGAACTAAGAAAAAAATATATTGAGGCTTTCCGAGGCAATCTTAAAGTTCAACTTGATTCCATCAAGTTCACGGACGAAGAGTAGTTGCTTTTTCACATAGAAACAACATTCAAAGGGGAAATGAATGATGACGTTGAAGGCTGTACTTTTTGATTTAGATGATACGCTCTTGTGGGATGACCGCAGTGTACAGGAAGCTTTTGAAGCAACATGCGCGGAAGCGGCGAAACACGCGGCAGTGGATCCGGAAGAATTGGAAGCCGCTGTTCGTAAAGAAGCCCGTGCTTTATACGAATCCTATGAACCTTTTCCATTCACCAAAATGATTGGCATTAATCCATTTGAAGGACTTTGGGCTAATTTCACACAAGGTGAAAATGAGAATTTTCGCAAATTGGAAGCACTAGCACCAGGTTATCGCACGGAAGCGTGGACTCGCGGGCTTCGCGCGATAGGCGTAGAAAATGCAGAGCTGGGGTACAAGCTTGGCGAGCTTTTTCCTGCTGAACGCCGCAAGCGACCGTACGTTTATGAAGAAACATTCCGTGTGCTGGACGCATTGAAGGGTAAGTACAAGCTGCTTCTCCTAACAAACGGATCGCCTGATCTTCAAAAAGAAAAATTAGCTGGCGTGCCAGCCATTACGTCCTATTTCGATCATATTGTCATTTCCGGGGAATTTGGAGTGGGTAAACCGGATGTTTCTATTTTCCGCCATGCGCTGGAACTTCTGGGAATTCATGCGGACGAAGGTATCATGATCGGTGATAAACTGACGACGGATATTCTTGGTTCCGGACGTGTAGGCATGCGCAATATTTGGATCAATCATCATGGACTACAAAGTGGAGATGAGATTGTTCCTGCAAATGAGGTATCGCGTTTAGAGGAAGTTTTACCGATTATCGCTAGTGCTTAATACAGCATAACGAAAAGCCCAACGGCGGTTTGGACAAAATGTCCTGCGCTGTTGGGCTTTCTTCTAAGATAAAGTATTAGGCTTTGATGAAAGCTGGATCTTCCACGTTATAAGCGACCCATCCATCTTTTTCAATGAAAAGACGTACGGCAACGATTTGACGATTATCCATCAGTGTAAAGAAGTGGTTCGTGTTCTCAGGAACCGAGATGACATCCCCTGGCTCAAGTTCAACATCGTAATAGCCAAGTTCTTCGGATTTAATGATGAAGATCCCTTTACCGGAAACGATAGCGCGAATCTCATCTTCTGTGTGTGTGTGAACTTGCTCAAATTTCTTAAGCAGTTCTTCGATATTCGGTGTAGCATCGGAAAGGGAGATAACATCCCAGATTTCGTAACCGCGTCTAGCCGCTAAATCACGGATTTCCGGCTCGTACGTGCTGATGATTTGAGCTTTCTCTTCATCATTCAGTACGAATTTCTCGCGCAGTGCTTCAGGAAGCTTGTTTGCATCCCAATGTTCATATACAACTTCTTGGCTATCCAAGAAGGCTTTGACTTGCTCTTCGCCTTCGATTCGTTCATTCGTATTGCGAATTCTAATTTGTGCCATGCAGCATCCCTCTTTCTTAGTAAATATACTTGTATTATAGTGGAAATGGTGTGCGCTGTCGATGCATGATCATAAGTTTACCCGATAAATCCTATAGGTTTTAATGATAATTCAAAATCTTTTCATAGAAGCCGTATTCTGTTACACTAAATCTTAACATAATTTGTCGATTATTTATTATTTATCGCTTCAGGATAAGTTGAAAGGGAGTCATTTCATGTCTAAACCACCGATTCAAGAACAGCTAAAGAAAAAGATCATGATCCTCGATGGCGCCATGGGTACCATGATTCAGCAAGAGAATTTAACAGCTGAAGATTTCGGAGGCGATGATTTAGACGGCTGTAATGAAATTCTATGCGTAACACGCCCGGATGTGATTCGTAAGATTCATGAAGCTTATTTCGCCGCAGGCGCGGATATGATAGAAACGAATACGTTCGGAACGACAAGTGTAGTTCTTGCCGAATATGATCTGCAAGACCGTCATCGCGAGTTGAATCTCGCTGCAGCCAAGCTGGCAATCGAAGCAGCGAACAAATATTCAACCCCGGAATGGCCGCGATATGTCGTAGGGGCTATGGGACCAACAACCAAAACCTTATCAGTAACAGGTGGCGTTACATTCGACCAATTGGAAGATAGTTACTACGAACAAGCTTTAGCTTTATGTGAAGCTGGGGTCGATGCGATTCTTCTGGAAACGTCGCAGGATACACTGAACGTGAAAGCGGGAAGCATTGGGATTCGCAGAGCTTTCGAAAAACTGGGCTTCGAGCTTCCGATTATGATTTCGGGAACGATTGAACCGATGGGTACAACGTTGGCCGGGCAAAATATCGAGTCGTTCTATATTTCACTTGAGCATTTGAAACCCATTTCCATGGGATTGAACTGTGCTACGGGCCCTGAGTTCATGCGGGATCACATTCGAACGCTAGCGGGGATTGCAGAGACCGCCATCAGCTGTTATCCGAACGCCGGATTGCCGGATGAGAATGGTCATTATCATGAATCGCCGGAATCCTTGGCCAAGAAAATGGCCGGTTTTGCCGAGCAGGGCTGGCTTAATATTGCCGGCGGATGCTGTGGAACAACTCCTGAGCACATTCGTGCTATGGCAGAAACACTTAGCGAGTACAAACCTAGAACGGAATATGGAACCCATTTACCCGCTGTTTCGGGGATTGAAACCTTATTTATCGAACCTGAGAACCGCCCTATCATGGTCGGTGAACGTACGAATATTTCGGGATCGCGTAAATTCAAGCGCTTGATTAAAGAAGGCAAATTTGAAGAAGGTTCAGAAATTGCCCGTAATCAGGTGAAAAACGGAGCACACATCATCGATATCAACTTGCAGGATACGGATATTGATGAGGCTTACGCGGTGGAAGAGTTCATGCAGCAGGTGGTCAAAAAGGTGAAAGTGCCTTTGATGATTGACTCCACGTATGATCACATTATCGAGTTGGGGCTTAAATATTCACAAGGTAAAGCGATTATCAACTCCATTAACCTGGAGGATGGCGAATCGAAATTTGCCGGGATTTTACCTCTTATTCATCGATATGGCGCAGCGGTTGTTTGTATTCTCATTGATGAACGGGGCCAGGCTGTATCGCGCGAAGCGAAAATTGAGGTCGCAACTAGAGCATATGAGCTGCTAACCGAGAAATACGGGATGAATCCGGAGGATATCATTTTTGATCCGAATATGTTCCCTGTCGGCTCTGGGGATCCGCAGTACATCGGTTCTGCTGTTGAAACGATCGAGGGAATCAAGCTGATTAAAGAGAAATACCCAAGAGCCAAAACCATTCTTGGTTTGAGTAATATTTCATTCGGTTTACCGGATGCTGGACGCGAAGTGTTGAACTCGGTTTATTTGTACCATTGTACAAAAGCCGGCCTTGATTACGCGATTGTGAACACGGAGAAGTTGGAGCGTTATGCCTCTATTTCTGAGGAAGAGCGTCAACTGGCTGAGGAATTGATTTACAATACGAATGATGACACCTTGGCGAAATTTGTCGCTCATTTCCGTGAGAAGAAGGTCGAGAAGAAGGAGAAGATCTCCAATCTGACCTTGGAAGAGCGCCTTGGTTCTTATGTGGTGGAAGGTACGAAGGAAGGGTTAATTCCAGATCTGGAGATTGCGCTGCAAACTTATTCGCCTCTTGAAGTCATTAATGGACCGCTTATGAAAGGGATGGAAGAAGTAGGCCGCCTTTTCAATGGCAATGAATTGATTGTTGCTGAAGTACTTCAAAGCGCGGAGGTCATGAAAGCATCCGTTAGTTATTTGGAACCTTTTATGGAGAAGTCCGAGACGGCTGTCAAAGGTAAAATTATTTTGGCAACCGTTAAAGGCGATGTGCATGATATCGGTAAAAACCTGGTAGAAATTATCCTGTCGAACAATGGCTACAAAATTGTAAACCTCGGGATCAAAGTACCGCCTGAGCAAATTATTGATGCACAGCGCAAAGAAAACGCAGATGCGATCGGTTTGTCGGGTCTATTGGTAAAATCCGCTCAACAGATGGTTATTACCGCTCAGGATTTGCGTACTGCAGGAGTAGATGTGCCGATTCTGGTTGGTGGCGCCGCGCTGACACGGAAATTCACCAAAACGCGTATTCAACCAGAATACGAAGGTGTAGTGCTCTATGCGAAGGATGCCATGGACGGTCTGGATATTGCCAACCGGTTAAGCGATCCTGAGCAGCGCAAACGTCTCATCCAGGATCTGAGAGAAAATCTGGAATCCGATGTCATGGATACAGGCAAGAAGGAAGAGAAACTGCCGCAGCTTACGCGCGTGAGTTCGTCTGCTGTGTCTAAGGATTTGCCAGTACAAGTGCCGCAAGATACAGAGCGTCATATCATGAGAGATTACCCGATTAGCCATCTCATGCCTTATGTAAATATGCAAATGCTGCTCGGCCATCATCTCGGTCTCAAAGGGAAGGTTGAAGCCCTGCTTAGCGATCGGGATGCGAAGGCCATGCAGCTTAAAGATACGGTCGATTCAATTCTGTACGCAGCTCAAAATAACGGCATTATTAAAGCTCATGGTATGTACCGCTTCTTCCCGGCGCAATCCAGCGGAAATGATGTTATTGTTTACGATCCGCAAGATCATAGTAAAGTTCTTGAGACCTTTACTTTCCCGCGTCAGGACAAAGAGCCGTATCTATGCCTTGCTGACTATTTGAAATCCGTAGAGAGTGGTCAGATGGATTATGTAGGCTTCTTACTTGTGACAGCTGGGCATGATATTAATGAGCTGGCCAAGGAATGGCGCGACAAAGGAGATTACTTGAAATCTCACGCGCTGCAAGCGACTGCACTGGAAGTAGCGGAAGGTTTTGCAGAGCGTATCCACCATATTATGAGGGATGTATGGGGTATCGCGGATCGCGTCGATATGACGATGCAAGAGAGATTCGGAGCCAAATACATTGGCCAACGATTCTCATTCGGTTATCCGGCATGTCCGAATCTCGAAGATCAAGCCAAGCTGTTTAATCTTCTGAAACCGGAAGATATTGGCGTTGAGCTGACAGAGTCATTCATGATGGAGCCGGAAGCGTCGGTATCGGCTATCGTGTTCGCCCACAAAGAAGCGCGTTATTTCAATGTAGGCTAAGAAAAGTTATGGCATAAAGCGAGGCAGCTTGTTCGAACACCATGTTCGGCGGCGACCTCGCTTTCCGTGTTACCAACAGTGATTTTCAGAGAGATTGGGGTTTTAGAACGTGGAACTATATTTTTTGGGAACAGGGGCAGGAATGCCTTCCAAGCAGCGCAATGTCACATCGATTGCTCTTAACTTGCTGGATGAACGTGGAACCTATTGGTTATTTGACTGTGGTGAAGGCACCCAACAGCAAATTATGAACTCTCCAGTGAAACTTGGACGTACGGAGATGCTGTTCATCACACATTTGCACGGAGACCATTTATACGGATTGCCAGGTTTGTTAACCAGCCGTTCATATTTGGGTGGCGATACACCGCTTACGATGTTTGGCCCTCCGGGGCTCAAACGATTTGTTGACACGGCTCTTGAAGTTAGCGGCGCGCATTTGACCTATGCGTTGAAGATTGTGGAAATCGAAGAGGAGGGACTCCTGTTCGAAGATGACACCTTCTTGGTGGAAACTGCGCGTTTGGAGCACCGAATTGAATGCTTCGGTTATCGGATCATTGAGAAGGACCAACCCGGGAAGCTGATGTTGGATAAGCTAACGGCGCTTGGTATCCCCGCTGGGCCGATCTATGGGAAGCTTAAGCAAGGGCAGACGGTTCAGCTTGAAGATGGGCGCACACTGAATGGCGCCGATTTCCTGGGTGCGCCGATTCCCGGACGCATCGTCGTCATTCTCGGCGATACCCGCTACTGCAGCGGAGCAAAGCTTTTGGCGCGAGGCGCCGATGTGCTTGTACATGAGGCGACATTCGCCATGGATAAGCAGGAACTAGCCTATTCTTTCGATCATGCGACATCGACGGATGCGGCGCGGATTGCACAGGAAGCGGGAGCGAATGCTTTGATTATGACGCACATTAGTTCGCGCTACCAAGGAGATGCTGTGCTGGAACTGCTGCAAGAAGCGCAGCATCATCACAGCAACAGCCACATTGCCAAAGATTTTTGGAGCTTTGATGTGCCGCGAAAAGATTAGGGAGCATGGAATGGGACTATTCGGAAGGCCAGTGATGGCCGAACGGATAGTCTCTTTTTTATCCGGTTCGTCGTGTCCATCCGTCGGAAAAAGTCATTTTCGTAATTCTTGCTCATACACTATCCAAAAGGTGTGTAAACTGAGGTGACGAAATGGGGATTCCAGCAGCAGAAATACTGCTTTCTATCTTTATGTCCTCAATTTTTTATGTTATGTTAAGGGAAATAAGAAATGCTTATAAAGATTCTGGATGAACCGGTTTTTGAGCGGAAAGGGAGACAACATGCTTGGTTTTGCAATTTTATTGGCTTTTAATTTCATAGGGTATGTGATCCAAATGGGCCTGCACCTGCCGCTACCTGGCAACGTGATCGGGCTCATGCTATTTACAGCGGCTTTATTCGCTAAGCTGGTTAAACTTGAATGGGTGGAAGATGCCGCGTCACTGCTGACCAGGCATATGATGCTTTTTTTTATCCCCTATACGGTTGGTATTCTCTTGTTTCTGCCTATTATTGGTGCCAATCTGGTTGCGATTGTCGGTGGCATCATCGGTGCAACGGCAGTCGTTCTAATCGTTACGGGATGGGTATCCTCCAAGCTAGGTAAGGAAGGGGAAAAATATGGCGGGTAATATGCTGCAGAACCCCTTATTCGGTTTATCATTAAGTGTTCTGATTTATGCGTTCGCTAATGTGATGTATCAGCGATGGCGGTTTATGCATCCGCTTTTTGTATGTACAGGACTTATTATTCTTATTTTAGTTGGATTTCGAATTCCTTTTGAAGACTTTAAACGAGGGGCGGACGTTCTCACTCTTCTTCTTGGACCGGCAACCGTTGCTTTAGGTGTCCCGCTGTATAAATACAGATCCTTAATCCGGTCCAATTTAAAACGCGTCATGCTCAGCGTGCTCGCTGGATCCATCACCGGCATAGCATCGAGCGCAGCTATTGTTGGACTCCTTGGCGGCAGCCAGTCAATTATTCTTAGTATGTTACCTAAGTCAGTTAGCTCGCCAATCTCGATTGAAATCGCTACGCGGTTAGGGGCGATACCGGAGCTTACGGCCGTTCTGACGACAATGACGGGTTTGTTTGGCAGTATGTTTGGCACGCGATTGTTGAATTGGCTGAAGATAAGAGACGACATCTCCATCGGGATTGCTTTAGGGACGGCCGCACATGGCATTGGGACAGCGAAAGTCGTTAAAGATTCAGAGCAGCAGGGCGGCTTTGCTGGATTGTCCATGGCGATCTGTGGCATCATGACATCTATTTTATTCATACCGATCTATTACTGGCTCCAATGACTTTGTAAATGAACAGGAAAAACCGTATTTCGTCTAAGCGGCGAATGCGGTTTATTTTCATTTTCCAAACATTACAATTTTTTTACAATACGAAAACGAAACCATAATAAACCTCTGCTACGATGGAACAGTGAGAATCCAGTAGAAAGGCGTGAAGAAGATGAGTGGACCCCTTCTGAATACGGCGCCTCAGCAGGCCAAACTAACAGTTAGGCTTGCAAGCAGCGCAGATGAAATTGAGCAGGCCATGAGACTAAGGTATCAGGTTTTCGTTGAAGAAGAGAAAAACATGCGAATGCTCAATGAGGAAGGTCTTGAAAAAGACGCTTATGATGCGTACTGCGATCATCTCATTGTGAAAGATTTGGACACAGATCAGGTTGTGGGGACTTACCGTCTGCTTCCTGGAGATCGTGCCCTTCAAGGCATAGGTTTTTATTCGGAGACCGAATTTAATTTAGCGGCTTATACCGCGTATAAAGAACAGACGCTGGAGCTGGGGCGCAGCTGCATTACACCGGAGTATCGCGGCGGGAAAGCGATTCAGCTTTTATGGGAAGGCATTGCCGGTTATATTACGGAGCGAAATTACACGCATTTAATTGGCTGCGCTAGTGTACATATGAGCAATTTAGAGGATTTAAATCTCATTTATACGATGCTGCTTCAAAAACAGGTTATTACTAACCGATACGGTATCGAACCGCTATCCACGCACCGGATACCTGGGCTTGCTCGTTTGGAAGTTGAATGCAATGAGAAAGATGTGTTTCGTAAGCTGCCTCCACTCATGAAGGGTTATCAATGGCTCGGTGCTGAAATTGGTGGCGATCCGGCGTATGATGAGCTTTTTGAGACCGTTGATTTTTTTATCATTTTGGAAAAAGATCGGGTCACAAGACGCTACAAACGTCATTTTCTAACAACGTAGGCAAGGAGGATTTGCTTTGTATGATTGGATCGCCAAACTAACTTCAGATGAACAAAAACTGGCGAGTATCGAACACAGGCTGCGAATCATTCCGCTTTGGGTTTTGCATGCGGTGTGTGCGTTTATCTCCTTTGCCGGTCATGCTGCTTTGCGTAATAGCTTAGTTAGACGCGTGGAGCATAATATTGCCGATTTACTTGATGACATGCCGAAACGAGCCATTCGTGCGACTTCCAAGAATTATATGGAAAATGTTGTGTTTACGCTTGTTGAGATTCTTTTCTTATCTAAGAGACAGTTAAAATTGCAAACGCATCATCTCGATGTGCAGGGCGAAGGGAACCTCCGAGAAGCTCAAAGCCGATCGAACGGAAAAGGGTTTATCGTCTATACGCCGCATATGGGCAATTTTTTTTACTACTACTGGTATTTGACCCGGAAATATGATTGTCTGACCGTCGCTTCAGCAGGAAGTCAGGAGCTTAGACCGCTTTATCTCAAATTTGCTGCCATGGGCTGCAAGGGACTGGATTATGACAGTGTTCCTCCTCTGGAGCTGTATCGGACTTTAAAAAAGCATTTGCAGAACGGTGGAGTCGTTTTTCTGCTAGGGGACTTCTGGCGCGCTTCCTTTCCGTTATCCCGTTTCTTCGGGAGATTGACTCGCACGCCTGAAGGCGCGGCTATGCTTGCTCATGATTTGCGAATACCTATTATACCGTTCTACGGGCATCGCACCCGCGGGTTCAACCACAAGCTCATCTTTGGTTCCCCTCTTGAACTGCAAGATGAATTATCCGGGCGTATCGCGCGCGCCGAGGTAAACCTGCAGTTGAACGGGTTCATGGAGCGGGTCATCCGGGAGCAGCCGGGTTCTTGGTTCTATTGGTTCAATGTGCATGAACGTTGGGAAGAAACATCTGTCACAAATGCCGATCAAACGACATCATCTGAAGTAGGATAGCACACATATGACAAAGGATGAGTGATTGACACATGGACACAGGAAGCCATTTATTGTTCGGCGTCACCTTAGCAGGTCTTGCTTGTTTGGAGCCTGTCGTATCGCAAGATCCGAATTTGACCCACGCAATTCTGGCCGGAACGCTCATTGGTTCGCATGCCCCTGATTTTGATACGATTGCAAGAATCAAAGGGTATACGAACTACTTGCGTGTTCATCGAGGAATTACCCATTCCTTGCCGGCATTCTTTATTTGGCCGATTGTGCTCAGTTTGCCTCTCGCAGCTATCTTTGGGGTTTGGGATCATTTCTTTAGCTTGTATATGTGGACTTTGTTCGCCGTTGTTTTTCATGTTTTTTTGGACTTATTTAACGTATATGGCGTGCAGTGTCTCCGCCCTTTCTCTTCCAAATGGCATCATCTCGATACCCTCTGTCTCTACGAGCCTTTCTTGTTCGTCCTGCATACCTTTGGCGTCCTTATCTGGATATTTGTTTGGCACGGCAGCGGGGGGCTTCATATCGGGGAGATGTTCGCGCTGATTTACGTGGCGACCTTTTTTTACATTGCCATTCGGAGCGAACAGCGGAAACGATTTGTCAAACTAGTGAAAAAGGAACTGAATCTAGAAGACGGGATCTGCCATCTCATCCCCAGTCTCAGTTGGTTCCGTTGGCAATTCGTCATTGAAAGCGATTCGCGGTTTTATTTGGGCGAAATTCGGGATGGTTCTGTCGTGACGGAAGTGGAATATAGCAAAATTGACTATAACCAGGAACAGTCACATCCGATCGTGCAAGCTACCCTGGCAACGGATGGTGTCCGTGCCTTCCTGCACTTCGCGCAGCGTATTCATGTGTGCTGGACCGAGAAAACGGACGGCTATGAAGTGCAGTGGCGAGATGTCCGATTCTGGCATCAACGGAAGCTGCCATTTGGCGTAAATGTTCATCTGGATCGCGATATGAATGTGGTTAGCGACACGCTGGGTTGGGATAAAAAGGCGTGGGACCCGCCCTACGTCTAAGGTCGAGAATAGCTTAAGAAGCCTTGCTCCTATAAGGGAGTGAGGCTTTTTTGACATTTCAGGAAAGAGACACAAATTGAGCTTTGATTGTCATTTTTTATGCAGGAAATCAGTGATTGGAGTCGAAAATATGGTACAATAGTCCTATATTAAAAGTCCTATATTTGCAGATGCGTGACAGGTTGAAATTATTAATCTTAGGAGCACATGAGATGAGTAGAAGAGAACCCCGTGAAGAGGGATTTACGCTGATAGAGGTTTTGGCGGCGACGGTCATATTGTCTGTGGCTTCCATGGCGATGCTGGCGTTTTTTATTAACGCGATGTCGTATAACAAAGGGAATCAGAATAAAACGGTGATGGTGAATTTGGCGAGGAACGCTTTGTTTTATATGGAGAAGCAGAACTATGCAACGATTCATAATTATTTTATTGATTCTAGTACTGGTGAGCTAAAGGAGCATAATCCGCCTATTTCTTCCAATGACTGCAGTACTAGAAATATTTGTGATAAACCTGATTTACAAAATTTATTTCTAAATCCGAATATGAAGCTCCTCTGGGATGTGCTAAATCCCAAGGTGAATGATATTGAATATCAAATTTCCGTGTCTTATCAGGTAGATATTGCAAATGAGTTGAAGGATGATCCTGTCAAAAAAGGGATGGCGAATTATTTGCTGCCAATTCGTGTTGAAGTGAGTGTCAAAGATAACAACGTGAATAACGGAAGAAATAAACCTGTCATTGTGGAGGGCTATATTGCAAATGAGTCGATTCGTTAACAGCATTAAAGAGCAAAAGGGTTACTCGCTGGTCGAGCTCATTGCTGCTTTAAGCATTTTCTCTTTGATAGCTGGATCCATTTATGGGGTGATTAATTTCGGTTTCAAAGCTTATGATCGAGTGAATGTCGAGAATTCTCTGCGTGATGAAGGCGATATCATTATGTCGGCGATTATGAGTGAGTTTTATACACAAGGTCCCGAAACCGTAGAGAATTTCAGCACGAACAGTGAAACGGAAAATGGCATTTTGATGCATATAAAAACAACAGATAAAAATAATGTTGTGCATGATTCAGTTAGTCATGTTGTTATTGACAACACGGACCATAAAGTTTACATCTATAACGATCAGAAAACGGCCAGCAGTGCTATAGAATTAAAATCTCAAGTTATGAGTGATTCTATGATTCACATTAACAGCTGTACAAATGGATGTACGAACGGGCTTATCAATGTCACATTGGAACTGAGTCAGACTTCTAAAGGAAGAGATCACAAGCTCAAGCTGCAAAGCCAGTTCGGTTTCTAAGGAGGAGTAGCATGTTTCGCGAGGAGCGCGGTTCAGCATTGCTGTTAGTTTTATTTATGGTTCTTATTTTTTCGATATTAGGTTTGGCTGTGTTGAGTGCAAGCATAGGCGGGGCAACAAGAACGGAGACGAAGCAAAAGGATGTTCAAAGTTTGCATTTGGCTGAGAAGGCGTTGAATGAGGCTGCTGCTTATATCATGTCCGATTTTGAAAGTCAGGATGGCGTTAACATTGATGAAGTTCAAAATAGGTTGGATGAAATTACGGTGCAGTTAAATGGGAGAGCGACCAGTACTTTATTGGATCAAGATGTTGGTGCAGCCAGAGGGAAAATACATCGTATCGAATTCAAAGAAAATAAAAAAGATGACAGCTCGTTGAATTATAAAATTACGATTGATGCTGAAGCTACTGTGAATAATGTCACGCGTCGACTTACCCAGGATATTATTTTAGACACGTTTCCAGATTCACTGAAATATGCGATGGGTTCGGAAGGAACTGTGCTGATTAACGGATCGCCTTATATTATCGGGGATATTTATGCGGGAGAAGCTTTAAAGGTCAAAAATGAAGCTGAATATTTGTATCTTGGTACGCCGTTATATCAGTCGACGAAATTCCCGAAATTGGAGGGAAGCGCCTACGTTCAAAAGAATGCATCCGGGGACGGGTTAAATGCTTATTATTGTGAAACAGTAAGCGCAACATTTTCTCAAACCAGTCCGCAATGCGACACACTTGAAAATGTCGGCAACAGCAATAGCGATTATAAAAGTATTAGTGAAGAAGAGGGAGAGGGCGTAAAAACAATTAAAGAGGTGCTAACTAGCACGGATCCTGCGAATATACATGTCAAAGACCAGAGTAAATTTGCAGGGATAGAAGTAAACGAAGCCTTCGTGGATAAAATGGTTCAAGCTATCGGAAAAGATACTGCAGCTCCAGATGTACAAAGAATGAAGGTGAAGACGGCGTTAGCGTCCCGAGACAGTCTTACGGACTTGAGTCCATGGATGGAAATAATTGATCCGCTGGATGAAGTAGTGCCTGATCCTGCTAATGTTTCGGAGTATGCCGCCTATGAGGCAAAGAAGAGCAGTCTTATTAGCTTGTTTTCATCCGAGCTTGAGAATACGATGATGTATAATGGCAATTTAACAATAGATGGCGGCGAGGTATTCAGTAAATTGCTTTACAAAGAAAGTGTGAAAAACCCCGATCCTGTTAATTTAAATAAAAGCAGCTGGTTCATTGTAAATGGTGATTTAACGATTAATAATACGAATATAGATAAAGGCAACCTTGACATTAAAGCTAATATACTGGTTACAGGGAATTTATCTATTCATAACACCGTTAATATGGATTCCACCATCTACACGTTAGGTAAAACGGAGATTGTGGATGCTTCTATTTTAGGTTTGAAGGGGCTAGATGGTGAGGAGAAAGAGTTAGTTCTTATTTCTAAAGGAGCTATTGATATTTATCGCGTCAATTCGTTTCTTGATATTAAAGAACCTTTTCAGTACGATTCGAAGTCACCTGGAAACAAACCGGTGGAGACGCATGGTAATAATCCTCCAATCTTAAAAGCCTTTTTCTACACGGATAGTGATGCAACGATCTATGGAGTAGGTTCCGTATTTTGGGTATATGGCGGCTTTTTTGCCAAAGGGAACCTCACTGTCAATGCCATTCGTGGGAATGCTACAGGCGGAGTAGAAAGTATTAAAATGGATGATCAAACGCGAGTCACCTCCGAGAATCTGTCGCGACTCATTATCGATTATAACAGTAAGATTTTTGAGAATCAGAAGGTTGGTTTGCCTCGCGTTTCTAAAGTAGGCTTGACTGTAGGGAAGAAAAAGCAAGTGACGGAGTTTAAATGATACTGGTAACAAAGAGGCTGTCCCAATATGATTGGGGCAGCCTCTTAGCGTTTTAATATCTGTCGTCAAACTCGATGACGTTCACCGTAATTTCGTCTTTCACCGTTTCATCGTCTTTATTCGTGACGGTAATCGTTGTTGATCCTTGCTTGAAGCCGGTTACCTGGCCATTGGAGTCAACATCAGCGATAGTTGAACTACTGCTTTTCCACTGTAATTGACCATTTAAATCATTAATCCATTCTTTTTTCCACTTGTCTGGCGTAACGGTTAGGTACTTGAGTAAGTCAAACGTTCTTTGAGCAGCAGTACCTTTTGCGTACAAAGTGATCGTCGAATCAGGAAGTTCCAACTTCGTCAGGTCTTGCCTCACGTCAACAACCTTGGCTGCTGTTTTGGCAGGGAAGCCAGGGCCTCCAGCTACGTCTACTTTGATATGGATAGTGCCTTTCTTAATCCCAATGAGTGTTACAGTTTGCTTGTTGTCATCGCCAACAATGGCAGCCTCACCATTTTCTCCAGGTTCACTGATTAAGCTCCACTTAAACCCATTGTTTAATGCTGTTGAAGGATTCAAAGCAGCCTTCAGCACGATGGATTCACCTTTGTCCATTGTAATAACAGGGATGTCGCTCTCAACACCGTCGATCATCCTGACAATGGCTAAGGATTCGACGGAGATGCTGAAGCTTTGCTTATACGTGATATCTTTATCCGTCACAATGCTGACTGTTCCAGTTACCAAGCCAACATTTTTACCTGTAAAAACTCTGGAATCTTCTGCAGATTTTGTTACATTTGCAAAAGATTGATTTGGGTTATCTAAAGCCCATGTGAAAGTCTTAGCTTTCTGATGTGAAGATCGCAACCATGCCCGAAGTGTCGTAGTTCCGGAGATATTTACGACTTTATCTCCATCAAATTCGACAGTAGGTTGAGCAACCGTGATCGTAGCAGATGCAATGACACTTTGATCAGCTTTCGAAATAATTGTTACTTGTGTTGAACCTTCCGATATTGCTTGATAATTGCCTGAGTTATCTACTGTCAGCACGTTCTCATCCGTTGACTTCCAGATAACATCCGAATTCAATTCTAACGGAGGTGTAATGGATGGTGACAGGCTGCCGCTTTGGCCGACGTCAACGGTTTGATCATTCAGTTGCAGTGAAATGACGGTTACTTTAAAGCTGGCATCGTAGGAACTACCTTGGTTGGTGAGCATTTGTACGGTTCCGTTAATGATCCCAGGTTGCTTTCCCGTAAGAGTTCTCGTTGGACTCCCATCTACACCGGTGAAATCTACTTTCAATTTATCCTCATCAGAAACATTCCAGGTCGTATAAGTAGGTGTTTCATTGACAGAACTTAGAAGAACTTGAAGCGTAATGGGTTGACCACCAATAAAGAGTTTATCAGGCCCGTTAACAGATATTGATGGCTGAATGACTGTAATCGTCGCTGTGCCGGATAGATTCGTGCCATCGGTCGTGGTTGCTTTAATTGTAGTTGTACCAACAGCTACGCCTCGAATATTTCCGTTAGAGTCGACTGTCACCACGTTTGGATTGTTTGATTCCCATGTAAGCACCTTAATACTTGCATTTGTAGGCTCGAAATTTGGCGTTAGAACATAAGATTGATTAACACGAATCGTAGCATTGTCTATTCTTACAGCAGTCACAGGAACCGCTGTAACGGTAACGCTGAAATTTTTGGAATAAGTACTTCCTTTATTTGTTGTAATCGTAACGGAACCATTCACAGTTCCCGTTTTGACACCAGTTAAGACGCGCTTGTAATCGCCGTCAGTTACAAAACTTGCTTTATCCTGGTCAGGTGAGCTCCAAGAAACTGAGGCTACAGTTTCATTAATTGTTGAGAAAATAGCTTCTAACGTAATCTTCTCTCCAATATTTACAGAAGTTGGCCCATTAACTGTCAATGAAGGTTTAACTACGGTAACGGTCGCGTTGGCTGTCAGATTGGAACCGTCTGTGGAATTAATGATCACTTTCGCTGTTCCTTCAGCTACGCCTGTGATGTTCCCTGAACTGTTAACTGTGACCAGATCGGATCGATCTGTGCTCCAGGTCAAGTTGGGATTATCTGCATCGGACGGTGCATAGTTTGAACTTAATTTGATGGTTTCGCCTACTCGAATACTGGCGCTTCCTACGTTAATGGATGTTAAAGGTATGAATATTTTTACTGTGTAATCTTTAGAATAGGTATTTCCTTTATCTGTTACAACGGTAGCCGTTACGGTCACGGTGCCTTTTTGTACACCATGTAAGATACCAGTAAATTTATCACTAACCATGAAGTTCGCTTTACTCGAATCTGAAGAACTCCATCTGACAGAAGTTACGTTCTCATTCACGGTTACCAGTGCTGCTTGCAATGATATGTCTGCACCAACGGCCACTTCCGTCGGACCTGTGATATTCAAGCCTGGTTGGATGACAGAAACCACGGAGGTTGCGGTAAGTCCGCTGCCATCTTTTGCGAAAGCCATGATTTTGGCAGTTCCGGCATTGACACCTCGAATTTCACCGCTTGCATTAACCGTAACAATGGTTGACGCATCCGTTGTCCAAGTGAAGTCTTCGTTCTTTTGGTAGGTAGCATCACTAGGCATTACCTTTGGAATCAGTTTGGAAGTATCACCTTTTGCAATTGTGAGGTTATCCAACGTCAAGGAAGTTAATTTCGTAAAAGCGGTTATGACCTTATTCGAAAAGAGAACATTTTGATTTGCTGAAGCAAAATCCTTGTATTGCAGGTTGGCATTAGATAATGAGTAGTCTCCCGCTTTCGTTGGTTTAACAACGACGGTGAACGTTGAGCTATTAGCTACAAATTGATTGCCTTCCCTGCGGTACGGAATATCACCGATATCACCTTCAAGGGTAAAGCCGCTTGTTAAAGAGCCTGTTTTCGTGAAACCTGTTGGTATTGTAACAAGTTCTAAGTTGGCTGGGAAAGTTTCTTTATAATGCAAGTCTGTAATTTTTAAATCTTCAAGATTCGTAGCTGCACTGTAAGGTTTTGCTGTCGGATTAATGATGTAATTCACAGTGACAGGACTATTCACTTCAATTTTTTCAGTTGATACCGTACGATCTGGCGATAAACCAGTAGAGGTAATGACTTTGACGGCAACTTCTTTTGTTTCAAGTGCGCCTGCGGCGTCTTTGGTTGAGACTGAGATTGTCAAATCTCCGCCGCTTGCAGCTAGTGGATTAGGGAAAGTTTTGGTGATCGTCTCACCTTTATTTGTCTCCGTATCTGCTAGAACTTTGACAGATTGATTATTACCTGAAGCGTCTTTGTAAGTAAAGGTAATGGATGAGGTCACTTTTTTATCATTTAAGTCCAAATCGTCGGGTTTGAAACTGACAGAAATTGAACTATTCGCTGAGATATAATTCTTTAAAGATTCGTTGAAAGGTGCTGGAGATATGAGATCCAGAGTAGGCTTATGATTTGAACCGATGAAAGCCCTGTACATCGTGTTTACGAAAAGCTTTTGTTCCCAATCTGGAAAGGAGCTGTTTTTGGTTGTGTTTACGAAATTGTGCCCCGTACCTGAATAGGTGACATTCCCTTTGGAGTAGGTGTAATAATGATTCCAGCTATCTTCCACGTCACGAGGACTTCCATTAATGTTGTACCAAGGAATAACCTTGGGATCGTTTAGATCCAGCCTAAAATATTGATCGTGCGTTGTTGCCACGGATGGTGTCATTTCGCTTATAAAGTAAGGGAATTCGGTCAGCAAACCTTCATTTATTTTAACAGTTGACGTTGATGTGTTAGGGGCATTGAGACCCATATTCGTCATTGGACCGACTTGCCCTGTATCCGCTTGGAAATTAGTGATCCATGTTTGATTCCCTTGATAGACGGTATCGTGGGTGAACATAACGCCTTGACCTGTAGCGATAAATGATTTAACCGCAGCTGCAGCTGTTGAAGAAATGTCTGCAGTTCCGTTGTAAGAATCGTTAAAACCGAAGATCAACATATCGTATTTGCTATTTAAAGTTTTGTATTCTGTAGAGTTAAACGTATTGAAGTCAATGACTGAGATGTTGATATCATAATCGTCTGAATGCAAATAATTTTGTTTTAAGTTTGACTCTAAAAGTAGGCTGCTGGTCATGCTTTTCGACTGCGAGTTAGGAATAACCTGCAATACCTTAATGGTTGGCGATTGGTCTTTATAACGGAAAACGCCTGCAGCCGAATCCTTCAGCTTGCCAGTGCTGGTTTGATCAACGAGCTCTAGACGCCAGTAGTAAAGCCCTGAGTAACCTTTTGGAAGCGTAAAGCTAACTGTATTGTTGGTAAGGGAAGTTACTGGGACAGTTTGTACTAAATTAGAGGCATCGAATTTTAAGACACTGTCGACACCTAAATATAAATTAGCTACCAAATTGCGCTGATCGATGTTTCTAACATTAGAGACATTAAATGTATAGGTTAAAGTGTCGCCAGCATTATACTTAATGTCACGATTTGAGGTTACTGTGTAGTCAGTCGGTTTGCTTGTCAGATTTAGTTGAGGTCGAACATTGGCATTTACAAGCAAGTTTGTTTTCGCAATAAAGGAAGATGAACTACCAATATCAATTTCATTTACAAAAATCACATTACTTTTAGGTGTTGTTGTATTGTAGGGATTAAACAAATTGTATAGATTACCATTGGACTTAGTATGGGTACCATTGCTGTTTAAGTATCCTTGGTACAAAGCACCACGTTTCTTGGACGAGTCGCTATAGACAATAACGGGCAGTCCTTTATTTATGTATTTGTCTGTAATTTCTGTTGCTTTGAGAGATGTAATGTCATTCTCAAGGAAACGAGTATCGTGGTTGCTTCCAGTCTCTGAGGTGGGATTAAATAAACTTTTTCCGAAGTAAATGGCATCGTATTTACCATCTAATTCATCGCGGAGCGCAACGAATTTTTTCATGCTAATTGTTTCTAGCTGAAAATCAGTATTCGTACCTAGTTTATCTTTTAAATCTGAAGTGAGTGTCTTCTCGTTAGAAGATTTCTCCAAATCTTTAATCTCAAGTATCTTCAATGGTTTGGTGAGATCGAAATAGGAAATTTGAAATTTTGTAAGTGTAGACGTGGAATTGCTTTGCTCTGCATTTATTTCGTTACTGCTATCATCTTCTAAACTGACAAAGTAATCTTTAAGGTTACCTACAGATTTGAATGATACCGTGGAGTCAGAATTTGTTATCATCCTGAACTTCTGATTGTCGGTAATTGTTTGTGATGAAGCTTTTAGCGTATCCGTTCTATTAGACCCAACAGTCACATATTTGGAATTCGCTCTTGATTTTAAAGCATAGATGCCTTCCCCTTGGTCAACTAAATCAAACAAATCGGATACCCATGGATTCGTCTTATTCGCATAAAGTGAAGAACTGTTACTCGTATCTGTCGTTATATACTTATTGTTATTGACAGATTTCAGGGCTACAGTTACCGTGTCTCCGGCAGCTGCTAGAACTGTTTGGCTCGGAAGATCTGTGAACCCGAACCATGATATGGCCATGGATGTGATCAGTAGAAAACTGATCTTTTTTTGTATGGCTGAAAACATACATTTCTCTCCTCCCGTAGACTTTCAGATAGTAAATCTTATATGAGACTATTTTACTACTTTTCGGTCCTGAAAATATACAGTTTGTGTATATGATATCGAAAATATTTTAGGAAAACATAAGAAAGTTGACGAAAATTACAAAATTTTAATAATTTTTTAAAAGAGGATTATCCGAGATAGGGAACGAATTGTAATATTACAGGTATTTTAGAACTATAAAATTGGGTAATTAGACGCAAATAAACAAGAAAATTATTCTAAAATGTACTCTGATGTTGTATAATGATTTTTATCTTGTGTAAATTAGGTATTTAGTCCTATTATTTTCTTGGGCGAAATCAGTAATGGAGTTGATAAGGAAATGGCTCTTGTTAGGAAAAGATTAGGTGATTTGCTAGTAGAGAGCGGGATTATTTCAGAAACTCAGCTCCAAGAGGCACTTAAGGAACAAAGTAAAACAAAACAGAAGCTTGGGGACCTGCTGATTACGCAAGGATATATTACAGAGCAGCAATTGATTGAGGTTCTGGAGTTTCAACTCGGCATTCCTCATGTTAGCTTGTTTAAATATCAGATTGATCCTGAAATAACGAAAATCATCCCTGAAAGCATGGCAAGACGCTACCAGGCTATTCCTCTTCACAAAGAGGGCGGGAAGCTTATGGTGGCTATGGCGGATCCGCTGGATTACTTTGCAATTGAAGAGATGAGAATGAGTACAGGGTATCGCATAGAACCGGCAATTACGAGCAGAGATGAGCTGCAGCGTGCCATTGCCCGTCATTATGGACTTCAGGATTCAATGAGTCAAATGATGACAGATATGCCAACGACCGAAGATATCAAGGAAACCGAAATTACGGATGAAGATTCTCCAATCGTACGGTTGGTTAATCAAATGATACAGCAAGCGGTTCAGTTAAAAGTTTCGGATATTCACGTTGACCCAGGTGAGACGAATCTGGTTATTCGTTACCGGGTTGACGGTCATTTAAGAACTGAACGTGTCATTCCAAAGCAGATGCAAGGTTTTATAACAGCGCGTCTGAAAATTATGGCTAAATTGAACATCGCCGAACGAAGATTACCTCAAGACGGTAGAATCAAAATGCAAGTAGATTATAAGCATGTAGATATTCGTGTATCCTCTCTTCCTACCATTCATGGTGAGAAAATCGTTTTACGGATTCTAGACTTATCAACCGGCGTTAAGCCTATTGAACAGCTAGGATTCGGGGAGCGTAACATGGGTGTTTTTCGTGAAATGATTGAGCAGCCTTATGGGATTCTGCTTATCACAGGTCCTACTGGAAGCGGGAAAACAACGACGCTTTACTCCGCACTAAGTCATTTGAATCAAGAGAATGCCAACATTATTACGATTGAAGATCCTGTAGAGTACCAGTTGGAAGGTATCAATCAAGTGCATGTGAATCCGACAATTGGCCTCAATTTTGCCGCCGGACTTCGCTCTATTTTACGGCAGGATCCAAATATCGTCATGGTTGGTGAGATCAGGGACTCCGAGACAGCGGAAATTGCAATTCGTGCATCCTTAACGGGTCATCTTGTCCTGTCAACCCTGCATACCAATGATTCCGTGAGTACGATAACTCGTTTTCGGGATATGGGGATAGAACCATATTTGATTGCTTCGTCCCTTATTGGTGTTGTTGCACAAAGGCTTGTTCGTAGAATATGTCACGAATGCAAGGTGGTTTATACACCTACGGAGCAAGAGCGGATCTTCATGAACAACAGAGGGATACATGCCGAAAAGCTTCACAAAGGCAATGGCTGCGGCAACTGTAATCGCACCGGATATCGCGGGAGGTTAGCCATCCACGAGATTCTCGTCGTGAACGATACAATGCGCCAGTTGATTAGCAACAAAGCATCTGTTCAGGAAATGCGTGATGCTGCACTAGAGCATGGTCTGATTCAACTGATGGATGACGGGATTCAGAAAGTACGACAAGGAATTACGACATTGCAAGAAGTTATTAGAGAGACCGTTGCTTATTAACGAGAAAGGAGGTGTGGGAAATGTCAAATGCGTTAGAGCGGATCGTAAATTTATTGAGGACTGCCCATGAGTCTAAGGCATCTGACTTGCATCTCTCTGTAGGTTCGCCGCCAATCATTCGCGTACACGGCACATTACAGCAAATTGGGAACGAAACGCTGCAAGCTGATGATACGCGCTCCATGGCAGAGGCTCTTTTGAATGCTGACCAGATAGATCGATTTGATCAAGCTGGAGAGCTGGATTTTTCCTATGAGCTTGAAGGATGTTCACGGTACAGGATGAATGCCTATCGTCAAAGAGGACGCGTCAGCGTCGCTATTCGAACGATTCCTACGAAGATTCCGTCACTGGAACAACTCCAGTTACCTAGTGTGACTAGTTCATTAGCGTTGAAACCGCAAGGACTTGTCTTAGTGACAGGACCAACGGGAAGTGGCAAATCTTCCACATTGGCAGCTATGATCGATTACATTAATCGAACCGAGAAGAAGCATATAGTAACGTTGGAAGACCCGATCGAGTTTCTTCATACGCATTCTTCATCGATTATTGACCAACGGGAAGTAGGCAGTGATACGAATTCTTTCTCAAATGGCTTAAGAGCGGCTTTGCGTCAAGACCCCGATGTTATTCTGGTTGGCGAGATGCGTGATCTTGAAACGATTTCGGCAGCCGTTACAGCAGCTGAAACGGGACATTTGGTCTTTGCAACCTTGCACACAACAGACGCACCACAAACGATTGATCGCATCATCGATGCTTTCCCTGCGCATCAGCAAGGGCAGATACGTGTGCAGCTGGCGGCAGTTTTGGTCGGAGTCATTTCACAGCGGTTATTTCCCAAGCCTGGTGGCCAAGGGCGAACATGCGCTACGGAAATCATGATTAATACACCGGCTATAGGCAATCTTATTCGTTCGGAGAAAATTCATCAGATTAAGAGTGTCATGCAAACGGGACGCAGCTTAGGCATGCATACGCTGGACATGTCGATTAAGGAACAAATGCAGCAAGGACTTATTGATCCAATCGCAGCAAGAGCTTATCTTGCTGAGGGTGGTGTGATGTAATGTCAGAGTTCCTGTATGAAGTAAGAGGCAGCAGCGGTAAACAGGTAAAAGGCAAAATCTCCGCCTCTGATAAATCAACTGCGGTCGAGGAGCTTCGCAAAAAGGGATATATCGTTCTCTCTGTAAAAGAAGAACAGTTCAAAGCCCTCAAAACGGAAATCTACATTGGCAATCCGGTAAAAACGATTCATTTTATCGTGTATTGTCGGCAATTTGCGACGTTAATCAGGGCCGGGGTCAATATCGTGGAAGCAACGTCGATTTTGGCTTCACAAACTGAGAGCAAACCGCTTCGCAAGGCACTCTTGCAGGTTGCTTCGAATATTTCGAAGGGTGTTTCTTTCTCCAGCTCAATCTCGGAGCATAAAAAGATTTTCCCGCCAATGTTTGTCAACATGGTTCGCGCTGGGGAAGAGACGGGTGACTTGGAAGGCACGTTGGAACGACTTGCAAAGTTTTTTGAGAAGGAGCATGTGACTCGGGAGAAGATTAAGTCGGCGATGACTTATCCGTTGGTTGTTGGATTACTTGCTGTTGCTGCTTGTGTTTATCTTTTGAAGACTGTAGTACCTCAGTTTGTTAAGATTTTTGAGAGCATGAATGCAGAATTGCCTCTCGTAACACGTGTTGTACTCTCTCTCAGTAATAGCATAGAAAAGCAATGGTATATTTGGATTTGTGGGCTACTTACATTATTAGTTTTATACCAAATAATTAAAAGATTTGAAACCGGGGCTTATTATATTGACTATTTAAAATTGAAAGTTCCGATTTTTGGGAAATTAAAACAAAAAGGCTCAGTTGCACAAATGACAAGAACACTCTCATCACTTTATTCAAGTTCTGTGCCAATATTACAGTCTTTAGCAATCGTTGAAGAAATAGTTGGAAATAAAGTGATTGGCCGCTTTATTCGAAATTCATCTGATTCATTACGTCAAGGTAATCCATTATCAGAACCATTAAAACAAGCATGGGTATTTCCACCATTAGTAACACAAATGATAGCGATTGGTGAGGAAACAGGAGCATTAGATCAAATGCTGGAGAAGATAGCGGACTTTTATGAAATGGATGTTGAGAATACGGTTGATAGATTGAAGTCTCTTCTTGAGCCGTTATTGCTTGTTTTCCTCGCAGGAATGGTTGGTACTATTGTTTCAGCAATTATGATACCTATGTTCACTATGTACTCGAATTTTGGCTAGTTCATTTAGGAAAAATTAGGAGGAATAAAAATGAAAAAACTATTAAACAGACTTAATAAAGATCAAAAAGGATTTACGCTTATCGAATTATTAGCGGTAATTGTTATTCTTGCCGTGATTGCAGCAATTGCAATTCCATTAATTAGTAATATTATTAGTAAATCAAAAGAAGATGCGGATATGGCGACAGCTCGTCAAGTTTATGATGCAGCTAGATTATTTTTGACTAATGAAAATAGTGGTGATTTTGTTAGTGAAGTTGTGCCAGTTATTGGGACAACAGGTACATATGCTTCTGACGGTTCAGGTGGTGGACTACAAAGTAAAGGGTATTTAGAGTCAAATCTTGCACTGCCAAGTTCTAAGGCAGCAATTACTGGAGGTACTGTATCATTTAACAGCAATGGTATTTTGACAAGTGTTGTATTGAATATTTCAGCAAATGAGATTTGGACTTTTTCTGGTCCAGATGTTATTGCTGGAAAAGGAAAAGGAGTTAAGTCCAACCCATCTTCATAATAAATAGTTATCATTAAGCAACCCCAAAAAGGAATCGGTCCATTCCGATTCCTTTTTTAAAATCAAAGAAAGCGACCCAAACACATGACACTCCTCATCGCATTCTACATTTTCATAGTCGGGCTTGTACTCGGTTCTTTCTTCAACGTAGTTGCGCTGCGAGTGCCGGCCAAACAATCGGTCATCAACCCGCCATCGGCCTGCCCGAAATGCGGGACAAAGCTGACATTCAGGGATCTCATTCCGGTGATCAGCTATCTTTTTTCCAGAGGCAAATGCAGACATTGTCAAACGAAAGTTTCCATTTTATATCCCTTAGGGGAGCTTGCAACTGGGTTGTTATTTTTATGGGTTTACATGCACGTCGGCATCACAGGAGAATCGTTGGTCGCTTTAACATTGGTAAGTCTTCTAGTTATCATCACGGTTTCAGATCTATCTTATATGCTTATTCCTAATAAAATATTGATAGTTTTCTTTCCTATTTTCATAGTTTTACGATTCCTTTTTCCTGGAGATCAGGCTTGGTGGAGTTACGTACTAGGCGCTGTGATCGGGGGCGGTATTATCGTGTTAATCGCAGTTCTTTCGCGCGGCGGTATGGGAATGGGGGATGCCAAACTCCTTGTAGTCTGTGGTGCAGTCCTGGGCTTACCTCATATAATGGTCGCATTTGTTTTGGCATGTATGATTGGCAGTCTGATAGGTGGGTTGCTGCTTCTGCTAAAAATCACCAAGAGAAAACAACCGATACCATTTGGCCCGTCATTGGCGTTGGGCATTATGATTTCATACGGTTATGGATCGGATATGATAAAAGCTTACCTAACATTACTCGGATAGCAGGGTGTGATTAATATGTTTGGCTTAGGTACTAAGCGAATCGGGATTACGGTAGATCAAACGGGAGTCCGGTATGTCACTGTCAAAAAGAAAAAGTCGTGGGAAGTTGGATCGAGCGGATTTCTTCCCATCCCGTCAGGGATTATTGTTGAAGATCAAATTGTCAATTCGGAATCTCTAAGCCTTCAGGTTAAACAATGGGTAAAAGCAGAAAAGCTGAGAGGCGCTTCAGCGACCATTGCTATACCGACATCGCAAATTATCATTCGTAAAATGCGAATTCCAAGCATTAAGCCGCAAGAGCTGCGTCAGCTTGTAGAGCTTGAAGTGGAAACAGCGTTACGTCTGCCTTTTGAGGACCCTGTCTACGATTACATTAAGGTAAGCCAAGACGATGAGAGCACGCTGGTTCTCGTGTTTGCAGCTCCAAAAAAGCTGATTATGAGCTATGTAAAAGTGTTCGAGGATGCCGGAGTGCACGTGAAAGCGGCAGAGATTTCTGCCACTGCTTTAGTCAGGGCGATATCGTCGCAGCAGGAGGAGTTTTTTGAGGAATCCATGTTGGTTTCCTTAGATCGTGGCACGCTGGAAGTGTACATGCTGCAAAATGGCAATCCCATTTTTATGCGAACGATTAGTCTTTTTGAACACGATACAGCTGTTGATGATGAACTAACACCCGATCAGATCGGGGAAATTATTGCTGAAATCTCCAGGATGCTTAGTTTTTATCAATACAGTATTCAAGAGGGAAAAAGCCGAATTTCACATATTATCGTGACGGGTGCGAATCAAAGCAGAGATCAGCTGCATGTGGAGCTTGAGCAGGCACTTTCTGAGCTGAAGGTGGAAAAGGTCGATTTTGATTTATATGCGAGCGAACGGTCAAAAGATTTTAGCGCTAATGCATATCGTGTTGCAATTGGGGTCGCTTTATTTTCCAAGCAAAAAACGCAAATTAACTTGCTGCCGCATCGGAAAACGGAGACGAAAATCAAGTTTGTATTAGCCATTTTGGGCATGATGGTGTGGGTTGCCTGTGCCGTATTGATAGGTACGAATTATTTGGATAATCAGAAAATATCAGCTCAAAACGCGTCAAGATTAACTACCCTCAATGCTCAAAAATCAGCTGCGGAGGCAAAATTAACTTCAAAACCTGCTACTCAGGGGGACCCGGCGGCTTTTATAACAATGACGCGGGCGAGCCGAAAAGATGTTGTCGCAATGATCGGAGATATCAAGAAACCGTTGCCAGTAGATGCTCAAATCAGCACTATTTCCTATTCATCGGAATCACAGATGTCCTTAACTGTCGTTTTCGCGAAGATGGAGGATTCGGCCCGTTATTTATTTGACCTGCGCAAGTTGTCTTTTGGCGAAAATGCCAATCTCCAGTCAATTACCGAGACGACGATTGGGACTACGAACGCAGTGGTGAGTGCTAATACACAAACTCCAACTGACCCAACGAACTCTGTTGCCAATAACCCGATTACCACTACGGCTAAGCAATATACAGTTAACTACTCTATAGCGTTCAAAAAAGCCGCAGCTGCAAAAGAAGCGGGAACTAAGGGAGCTGGAGAAGTGAAAGGAGAGGAGACTACGAATGTCCAACAAAAATAATGCGAAGTCTCTTTTTCTATTCCTCGCGGTTCTGTTGTTTTTAGGTCTTTTTGCTTTCTATTATTTTATACAACTGCCTTCTGCCAATAAAATTAAAGCGCAAGAAAACGAAATGGCACTCGTGGAAAAGCAAATCCAGATTCTAACGAAGAAGTTAAATGAGAAGAAAGAGGATGTAGGTCCGTCTTTAAAAGACATTCAAGCCGCTCTTCCATTGTGGGACAACACGGAGCAGTTGACGCTTGATTTAAATCAGATTAAAACGAGCTCAAAAGTTAATTTCAACTCGATTTCCTATGCGGTGAGTGACAAGAGCACGCAAACGCAGCAGACAGATGCGAATACTAAAAATCCGTATCCGAATGTTAGGGAAGTCAGAGTGACGACTTCCGTTGGCGGGACATTTAATGAAATTACGGATGCCATCACACAATTGCAAGCTTTACCACGATTAATTCGTGTGGATACGTTAAACTTCGGAAATTTGCCTAAGGATACATCGCGAAAACTGACTGTAAATCTTACGTTTACGGCTTATTTTGACCCATCCTACAAATCAAGAGTCGATAAAGTCGAACTTCCTTATTAGTTAGCACAAAACTTTCCAATTAGCGGACCTAGTCCCCTTGAGAGGACCGCCAGGGGCACTTCCCTGGCGGTTATTTTTTTCAAACTTACAGTGTTTGGCCAAAAGTCCCTTCAAATAGCAATTCGCTTACGGGACGACGAGTAGAAGGTGCTTCACGCTCTTGAAAGCGTTCAGGCAAAGCTTCAACAGGACCGCGGTAGCCAATCGCAATCACGGCATGCGTTTGATAATCCTCAGGAATTTGAAGCGTTTCACGCGCTTGATTATGATCAAAGCCACCCATAGCGTGTGTGATTAATCCTTGATTGTTAGCTTCTAGCGCAAGGTAACCCCATGCTGCTCCTGCATCGAAAGCGTGGCTAGGGGAGGTATTTCCGTTAGAGGCCTTGGTATAGGAAATCACTAAAGCAAGAACAGGTGCTTTCTCACACCATTCGCGGTTAGCAGGGGCTATAAAGCTGTGAAACTTGGCTAGCTGCTCTTCTGTACGGGCAACGATGAACCGCCATGGTTGTATATTACTGCCGGACGGCGCCCAGCGTGCCGCTTCAAACAAGCTAAGGAGTACATCTTCGGTAACCTCTTGCTTTGTGAATGAGCGAGGTGACCAACGGGTCAGGAATTGCGGATTGATTTCGTGATCCGGTTGGCGATTGGATTCGACTTCGGCGGGTAAAGATGTTGTCATGATGAATTCCTCCTTATTTATATACTCTTCCTGATTTTACCTGATTTCTTCGTACAATACGAATTTTTGAAAATAACGGTGCTCGGTATGTGTTTACCCTATTATGGAAAAGCTAGAGATTGTGAAATAAAAGTACCGAGAGAGGTGCGAGGAACCGTGAATTTTACTAGTCATGATGTTGTGATCATTGAAAGAGCTTTGAGAACTGCGATGAAACATGATTTGGAAGAGCACCGTTCTAGAGATTATCAGGAAGTTTTGTTGAAAATGCAAGAAAGTGCTAGCCAAGCCTTTCAAGTTAATGCCCCAGTTGCGAGAGCTGATCACGAAGGGATTCGGTATGATTACGATGATTCATCGGATCTCATGTAGACATACGAACGTAGTCATTGGATTAAAATCAGAGATAGCCTTACGATTCATTAGCCCCAATTCCTGGGGCTTTTTTATTTTGCTGTAGACGTTTATAATAAGGGGAACAGTCGTTCTATAAGGGAGGGGTTAACCTTGCTTCGAAAGAAGAATCTTTCACAACTAATACAAAATTTAAGAGCAAATGAAAATATAATTAATTGGCACGAAGTCGAACCCATAGAAGCGAAGACCCGGCCTATGCCTGAAAGCGTGGACGAACGCATCAAGGGCGCCCTGACGAAAAGGGGAATCGAACAACTATACAGTCACCAAGCAACAGCGTACGAGACTATCCGACAGGGTGAAAACGTAGTAGCTGTAACCCCTACGGCTTCAGGTAAAACGCTATGTTATAACCTTCCAGTTCTACAGGCTATCGCTGAAGACGACGCCAGCAGGGCGCTTTACCTTTTCCCTACGAAGGCTTTGGCACAAGATCAAAAAAGCGAACTAAACGAAATAATTAACGAAATGGGAATTGATATAAAAAGCTTTACTTACGACGGCGACACATCCCCGGCTATTCGGCAGATTGTAAAGAACGTAGGCCATATCGTTATTACGAATCCCGACATGCTGCATTCGGCCATCCTGCCTCATCATACGAAATGGGTAAGCCTGTTTAGTAATTTAAAATATATCGTTATTGACGAACTACATACATACCGGGGCGTCTTCGGCAGCCATGTAGCCAACGTAATACGCAGGCTGCTGCGTATCTGCAAATTTTACGGCAGCAATCCGCTGTTTATCTGTACGTCGGCGACGATAGCAAACCCGAAGGAATTGGCTGAACAGCTTACAGGTAAACCTATGCGGCTAATCAACGACAATGGCGCGCCCAGGGGCCGTAAGCATTTCGTATTTTATAACCCGCCTATTGTTAACAAGCCACTGAACCTACGGAAAAGCGCGACGGTAGAAGTAAACCAGCTGGCCAAAGAATTTTTATCGAATAAAGTACAAACGATCGTTTTTGCCCGCAGCCGCGTAAGGGTAGAACTCATATTAAGTCATTTACAGGAACTGGTAAAAAACGAACTAGGGACGAAAACCATAAGAGGATACCGGGGCGGTTATTTGCCAAGCCAGCGCAGGGAAATTGAACGAGGGTTACGTAACGGGGAAATCCTGGGCGTAGTAAGTACCAATGCACTGGAATTAGGCGTAGACATAGGCCAGCTGCAAGTTTGTATTATGTCCGGATATCCCGGAAGCGTCGCCAGCACCTGGCAGCAAGCGGGTCGGGCTGGAAGGCGACACGGTGAAGCCCTGGTTATTATGGTAGCCAGCAATACACCGATTGACCAATACGTAGTCCAGAACCCGGAATACTTTTTCGAACGTTCCCCGGAGTCTGCCAGAATTAACCCTGAAAATTTGCTGATCCTCGTAGACCATTTACGATGCGCTGCGTATGAACTTCCAGTAAAAATAGGGGAGGAATTCGGGCCGTTAGAGATTACCGATATACTGGAATATTTGGTAGAAGAGAGAGTGCTTACCCAGGCTGCCGATTCATTTTATTGGGCTAGTCAATCGTTTCCGGCACACGAAGTAAGCTTACGATCTGCCGCTCAGGAAAACGTAGTAATTGTTGACCAATCGGACGTAGCGAACGTAAAAATTATCGGTGAGATGGACAGATTTAGCGCTATGACTCTTTTACATGACGAAGCGATTTATTTGCATGAAGGTACTCAGTTTCAAGTCGAAAAGCTGGACTGGGAACACAAAAAGGCGTATGTACGCGAAGTAGACGTAGAGTATTACACAGATGCGAACTTGGCCGTAAAGCTGAAAGTTTTATCTATTGACCGTATAGCCAAAAGGCAAACAACGTCTATAAATTTCGGCGACACTGCGATAAATGTTATGGCAACCATGTTTAAGAAAATCCGTTTAACCAGTTTTGAAAATATCGGATACGGGCCTATCAAACTTCCAGAAGAAGAACTTCATACCAGCGCGACCTGGATTGAAATAAAAGAAGTAGACCCAACTGTAGAAACGAAAACATTGGAACAGATACTAATGGGAATTTCCAACGTGATTAGGCATATCGTACCCATTCACGTTATGTGTGACCGCAGCGACATACACGTAATTTCTCAAATCCGGGCTGAACACTCCCAGCTGCCAACAATTTTTATTTACGACCATTACCCAGGCGGGATTGGATTAGCGGAAGACGTATTTCAACGTTTTGATGAGATAAAAGAAGCAGCCAGGAGTCTGATTCGAAAATGTCCGTGTGACGATGGCTGCCCGTCATGTATTGGAACCGAAATAGAGGGGATGGATGCTAAGAAAAAATCCCTTCGAATACTGGAGGGATTATAGATGTATGGTTTTGTACCCATGTTCAGTAAAACCCGTCTGAAAACGCTGGATGGCGGTGCCCGATGAGCGGGCTCCGCGAAAAGCTCAGCCGCCTGCGTGGACCCGGGGCGGCACAAGCCGCTCCGCCGTCCGTGCCTGCGGCCGACGACGAAT
The DNA here is from genome assembly GCF_004000765.1 of Paenibacillus chondroitinus NBRC 15376. Taxonomy (GTDB): domain Bacteria; phylum Bacillota; class Bacilli; order Paenibacillales; family NBRC-103111; genus Paenibacillus_E; species Paenibacillus_E chondroitinus. The sequence goes on from NZ_BILW01000004.1 coordinate 334,487, forward strand.
GGGCGCAGCTCGGCGCCCATATCGAGACGAGCCCAGCCGGCTCGTTCGTCATGCGGCGCCGGGTGTACGGCACAGACAGCGTGCACGGTAAATATCGGCTGCGGGAGCTGGCCGATTGCGCGCAGCAGCTTGTCTGCTTTCACGACCGCGGCGCTGCCGTCCGGCATGACGCGCTGCTTTTCTTTGACACCGAGACGACGGGGCTCGGTGTCGGTGCGGGCAACGTGCCGTTCATGGTCGGCATCGGCTATTACACCGGCGAGCTGTTCACGGTGGAACAGCTATTGATACGTAATCCAGCGGAAGAGCAAGCCATGCTTGTGTATTTGCAAGAGCTGCTCGACCGCTTTACCCATATTGTTTCTTACAACGGCCGGACATTCGATTGGCCAATCTTGAAGAATCGCTATGTGCTTAATCGGCTTACGCTCGATGATTCGAATCTTCTGCAGCTGGATTTTCTATATCCTTCCAGGAGTTTATGGCGGAATACGCTGCCTTCGTGCCGTCTGAGCAAGGTGGAAGAGAGCCGGCTAGGGTTTGAGCGTGTGGACGATGTACCCGGCTCAATGGCGCCTACCCTTTATTTTCAGTATTTGGCAGAGAAGAATCCATCTGTCCTGCAAGGTGTGTTCGTTCATAACGAGCATGATATTGTTACGTTGGCAGCCCTTGCCATTCATTTCTCCAAGCTGCTAAGCGGAGAATTAGAGTCGGCAGTATCTTCTACGAACGCTGAGGCTGAGGCCGGGGTGGTGGAGAATACCGCACACTACGCTGATATCGAATTAGAAGAGCTGTTTCGCACGGGGCTTTGGTTGGATAAAATGGATCGTTCGGAACGTGCAGAGACGTTCCTTCAAGATTTATTTTCGAGACTAATGAATAACCCGAAACCTGCAAATTCAACAGAACATGAATCGGTGATTCTCCAACTAGCTGGCTTTTATAAGAAAAAAGGTGAATATTCCCGGGCTGTTGATCTCTGGAAACGTTGGATTCATATCAAGAATGCAAGCCTTTCGCTGCAACTTGAGCCGTATTTGGAGTTAGCCATGTATTATGAGCATCGGGAGCGTAATTTGGCGTTGGCCATTTTTTACGCAGAGGAAGCATGGGCCAAACTATGGCGCAGGCGCTCCCTGCACCGTGGCGATCGGAAGCAAAATGAGATAGAGGAAGCTTTAGAGAAGCGTATCAGCCGTTTGAAAAATAAAGTGAGGAAAACCGAGAACATGGTGCCTCACGAAGGTTCTCACACGAAGCCCAAAACTCGCAAGATGAAGCCGATGTACGCTAGCGAGGGACTAATCTAAGTCTTGCCCGCATCCGTTTACTTTTCCTATCAATTGGTTATACAAGGTAGAAAAAGGCAAGGAGAATATGTCATGCCCGAGCTACCGGAGATGGAGACATATCGTCAGCAGTTAACGAGACTTATCCAGAACTCGCCAATTACAGGGGCGGAAGTCACGCGTCCCAAATCCTTGAATGTGGATCCGGATCGCTTTATCCAGAAGCTAACCGGTAATCGAATTGTTCGAATCGAGCGCAGAGCGAAGCATTTGTTGTTTCTTTTAGGCTCGGGTGAAGTATTACTGCTTCATTTAATGCTTGGTGGCTGGATGTTCTATGGGACGGAAGAGGAGAAACCGGATCGAACATCGCAGGTGGTGATCCATTTTGGCTCGCAGCACTTATACTTCATTGGATTGCGGTTAGGCTATCTACACCTGCATACGATACCTGAGGTTGAGAAGGTATTAAGTAAATTAGGTCCTGAACCTTTGGATCCTGGTTTTACATTGACCCGATTTCAAAGTCTACTCAAAGGTAAAAATGGCAATCTGAAAGTGACGCTAGTTGATCAATCCTTTTTATCAGGAATCGGGAACTGTTACTCGGATGAGATTTGCTTTATTGCAAGTATTTTGCCCCTGCGTAAGCTGTCATCCTTAACAACCGAGGAGCAAAATCGTTTATTTCAAGCGATGCGCACCGTTCTTCTCGAAGCCATTCAGTATGGCGGCTATATCGATGAACCTTTATTTGTTGGAGATCGATTGACGGGCCAATTTGATGCGAAATGCCGTGTATATGACCGTGAAGGCGAGCCCTGCTTACGTTGTGGCCATCCGCTGATGAAGACAGAAATTTCTAGTCGCAAATGCTTTTATTGTGCGAACTGTCAAACGTGAAGGGGGCTGAGGGGTCATGTATGTTGGTGCCCATGTGAGTACAAGGGGCGGATATAGCGGAGCAGCCAAAACGGCGCTAGCGATGGGGGCTAAAGCTTTTCAATATTTCCCGATGAATCCGAGAAGTCTATCAATGAAAATAGTAAATGTGCGGGAAGCCGCATTGTGTGCGGAATTTTGCCGAGAGCATGATATATTGTCTATTGGGCATGCGCCGTACCCGTTGAATCCAGCGGCAGATGCTGCTGAGCGCGATGTAATGGTGAGTTTGATAAAGAACGGGCTTGAGATTACGGAAGCATGCGGATCTGTCGGTCTCGTGGTGCATTTTGGCAAATATGTTGGAAAAGACCCGTTACAAGGTTATAAAAATATAATACAATGTTTGAATAGCGCCACTCAAGGCTATGAGGGGGCGTCTTTCATTTTGCTCGAGAATCAAGCCGGTGAAGGCTCACAGCTTGGTCTTACCTTGGAAGAGATGGCTCAGGTGCGGAAACTGTGTCAGCGCCCGGAGAAAATTGGCTTTTGTTTGGATACGTGCCATGCTTTTGCCAGCGGTTTATGGACGAGCCATGGATGGGGTGAGCTGGAAGCTAGAGGAGAAATTCTTGATTATTTTCCCCATTTGAAAGCTGTTCATCTGAATGATTCCCTTCATCCTTATGGCTCGCGCAGAGATCGTCATGCGAATATTGGAACGGGATATATCGGTCTTGATAATTTTAGACAGCTGCTGTCTTCAGCCTTTTTAAGACGTATTCCGGTTGTTCTCGAAACGGGCAAAGGGAGCAATGGCACTCATTCCGAGGAAATTGCTCTCGTGAAAACTTTATTCAGTAACGCTGACTGACGATCCGCAGGAACAGGAAGGGAAGGAAATCCAGCGATGATTCATGTATACTTAGATGATCTGCGTCCATGTCCCCAAGGATTTACGCTAGCTAGAAATATACAGGAGTGTTTGCTGCTGCTCGAAGAATGTGACATCGATATTTTATCGCTGGATCATGATATGGGCTGGTCTACCGAGCAGACAGGCATGGATGTTGTGATTTGGCTCGTCCAGAAGCGGAAATTCCCGCGACAAATTTATATTCATACCTCCAGCCAGGCAGCCTGTACGGCTATGTATCAGAAGCTTTATACGGCCAAACCTGATGGAACGAGCATCTACGCTCACCGTGTTCCGGACGAGTTGCTGCTGCAAATTGCACAGGGAATATACAAAAGTGAAGTGTAATAAGAAAGGAATGTAGCCTGATATGATTCATTTATCGCATATTCATTTTATCCGAGGCGAACGACATATTTTAAATGATGTGAATGTACATATTCATCCAGGTGAACACTGGGTATTGTTAGGTCGTAACGGGTCAGGCAAAACAACGTTGCTTGAGATGATGAACGGTTACGAATTCCCAAGTCGGGGAACGGTAGACGTGTTAGGAAACCGATATGGCCAATGCGATGTGAGAGAAGTTCGTAAGAGAATTGGTTATATTTCACAGTCGCTTATGGAAAAACTAAATTTAAGTGATCCTGTTATTGAGGTTGTCGCTACCGGCGAGTATGCCTACCTCAGGTTTTATCAAGAGATCCCGCAGGAAGTTTTGGATCGTGCCATGGTTATGCTGGAGCGAGTTCGAATTCCTCATTTAGCTCATCAAACATTAGGCAGTTTGTCGCAAGGTGAACGGAAGAAAGTGATGCTTGCCAGGTCCTTGATGATGAAACCTTCCCTTTTGGTTTTGGATGAACCAGCTGCTGGCCTGGATTTATACGAGAGAGAACGTTTTTTAAGAGATGTTAATGAACTAAGCAAGCAGGACATTACGGTCGTCTATGTGACACATCATATTGAAGAAATTATTCCGTTAATTACGCATGTTGCCATCATCGAACAAGGGGAATTAATTGCTGCTGGGCCTAAGAAAGAGGTGCTGACGCCGGAAAATATCCGTAAAGCTTTTGACGTGGATATTGAATTGGAATGGTTTCAGGATCGACCGTGGATTAAGGTTTTGGATTAAAGAAGATAAAGGATGCGGCTATGACACAAATTACGACATACATTGGTTCTTCGAATCACGGGTTTGCGCAGTACGCGCAGGATGAAATCCGTAAATTATTTCCGCTGACCAAGTTCACCTTACTTGTGCCAACTGAAGTTTTTCTATTCGAAGTGCCATCAGATACGGAAGATGCATTATCACAAATAAAAGAACAAGAACCAATTTTTCTTAGACATATTCAGCCTGTATTTCAGCAATGGGAGATTACAGGAACTGAAGCGGATCTTGAACATCTGAAAGATTGGTTAAAAAAAGCGCACGCAGAAGGGCTTGTTCACTCCGGTGAAAAAATAGCCATCCAAGTGCGTAAAGAAGACCGCGCTGATGTTCCCTACGCCCCCTTTGCCGTCAAGGCTGCATTAGATGAAATCCTTGTTTCGGAAGTTCATGCTGAACCGGTCGTTCGTTATGCTGACCAAATTATATCGATCTACATCCATGCGAAAAAACTGTTTGTAGGGATATCCAAGCCAGCCGATAATTTGTCGGATTGGTCTGGCGGCGCCATTCGTTTTATGAAGGAAGAGGACCAAATTTCACGCGCCAAATTCAAGCTTTTAGAAGCTGAGCAGCGATTTGGTATCGATTTTAGCGTCGCAAGAACGGCTCTTGATATCGGGGCTGCACCGGGTGGTTGGACTTCGTTGTTATTAGAGCGCGGCTTGAAGGTTACGGCCATAGACCCTGCAGCAATGAGTCCAAGGCTCCTTGGCAACCCTAATCTCAAGATTTACAAGAAAAATGCAAGCGATGTGAAGCTTCGGGATCAAGAGTTTGACCTGCTTGTTTGTGACATGAGCTGGGATCCCCGCCAAATGGGGCGTTTGGTCGCAGATTTGCTGTATTCCCTGCAAAGTGGCGGCACGGCGATTATTACGGTCAAGCTGATGCATAAAAAACCGTTCCAAACGGTTCGCGATATTTTACGAATACTCGAGCCATCTCTTTTCCTGCTAAAAGCGAAACAGCTGTTTCATAATCGGGAGGAATTGACGCTTTATTTGCAAAAGATGTAGTATTATTGGAAAATAATGTAGATTTTTATCTTGGCCCCTTTTATAATCAATGTAATTATTACTTGATGAAGGGGGCTTTTTTATCGTAAGCCATAAGAAGAATTGGATTGGAACTTGTATCGGCGGAAGATACCGCATGGAATCTTTGCTAGGGCAAGGAGGGATGAGTCAGGTTTACTTAGCAGAAGATCAAAAGCTCAAAGGGAAGATGTGGGCTGTTAAGGAAGTCCTGCCAGTTGAACAAGACGGGGCATCCTTTCTGGAAGAAGCGGAGATGCTTGCAAGGCTTCATCATCCCCAACTGCCGCAGTTGGTTGATTATTTGATAACGGAAGATGGAACAGGTTTTTTGGTTATGGATTATATTCAAGGACCAACGCTTCAAGATTTATTTGAAGAAAAAGGGCGAGAATTACCCACGGCCAAAGTCGTTCAGATCGCTTTTCAATTATGTGATATCCTGCATTATTTGCATACATTCCAACCTCGCCCGATTATTTACCGGGATCTCAAGCCCTCCAATATCATGTTGAATGAGCAATCGCAAGTCCGGCTAATTGATTTTGGCGTTGCGAGACATTTCACACAAGGCAAACAGACCGATACGATGCAAATGGGGACGATCGGCTTTGCTGCTCCGGAGCAATTTATGGGTTTACAAACCGATGCGCGTTCCGATTTATATTCACTTGGTGCCATGCTCTACTACTTATTAACGGGTGGTCAGTATGCCTATCTCACCAACAAGTCTTTGGATCAGTTAAACCCTGAACTCCCCGAAACACTTACTTCAACAATACGGCTTCTCCTGCAAGAGAATCCTCAGCACCGCTGCCAATCCGCCATGGAAGTGAAGATGAGACTTCGTTCCATATACCCCGATCCCGCACACACGACGGATTATCAAAAACATTCCAATCCAATGCCGCAACAGGATAAATTAATTGTAGTGGGAGGCCTTTTTGCTGGCGTAGGATCGACATTTCTGGCAGTTACAATAGCTAGAATTTTAAACGCCCTCCAGATTCCTAACGCGCTTGTAGAACAACCGACCATCGAACCTGATTTGTACATGCTTTTATACGGAGATCTGAAAGCCCCTAAGAACTACAATTTTGCCGCTCATTCAATGAGAGTGCAAGATCAAAGCTTAGCTTCTTCTCCGTGGGATAAAGGGCATTCAACATGGTTCCCAACACATCCTGACGGATTTCATGAAGACTGGCAGCCAGCAGACTCATTTAAGCTTCTACATATGATCAAAAAGCCAATCGTTCTATGGGACATATCGACTCAATGGGAGCATCCTTCCGTTCAGGAACTCTGTCATAGTGCAGATGACATTATCGTGGTTCTCGATGCTTCACCGGGCAAATGCAATCGGTCTAGCTCACGTGCTAATTTCAATCGTTTTAATTCCTATCAGCAGCGTGGGAAAAAAGTACACTATATTGCTAATGGAAATATGCAAGATCACTTTCATAAGGAATGGATAACATCGCTCCCGGCCTCTCCGTTGTGCACAATGCCAGAGCTCCCTAGAGGGGAAGTCATGCGTGCAGTTTGGAAAGGGGAGTGCATCCAGGATCGCCCCGAAGTATTAAAACAGTTAATGACGGCTTTGTCTCCACTTTTGAAAGAGCTCCTACCAGAGAGTTGTTTACTTGTTAACGAAGGCAAGAGGGCGAAAAATTCCTTGTTTTCAAAGTTAAAAAAGATTAGCAATCGTTAAGTTATAGCCAATTTTGACCAAACGGATGAGAAATATGCTATGATATTGCATGATTAAACAAGCTTGAATGCAAAGGGGCAGTTAGTTATGGAAAAACGATTTGCCAGAGAATCCAGGTGCTTCAAAACATCACGCATTTTTCCCACGGATGTGAATAATCACAACACGCTGTTTGGCGGAAAGCTGATGTCCTACATTGATGATATTGCTTCGATTGCTGCACATAAACATTGCCGGAGATCCGTTGTAACGGCGTCAACCGATTCGGTTGACTTTTTGTATCCGATCCACACTTCGGATTCTGTTTGCTTGGAATCATTTGTGACTTGGACAGGGAAAAGCTCAATGGAAGTTTTTGTGAAAGTCGTTACAGAGGATTTGAAAACCGGAGAAAGAAAAATTGCCGCGACTTCCTTCCTGACTTTTGTTGCCTTGGATGACAATAAAGTACCTGTTGAGGTGCCTCATGTCATTCCGGAAACAGAGGAAGAGACGAAGCTGCATGAATCGGCGCCGCAGCGGGCAGAGATGAGACGTATCCGCAGAGGTGAAAGTAAAAGGCTTGCTGAATTTTTCACGATGAAATATCCTTGGGAATAAAAGGGATTGATTTTTCGGTGAAATGTGGTACAATTTGGATAAATTGTTGGACGAGCGGAAGCACCGCTGGTTTTGGAGATCATCTCCGAAATCGGCGCGTGCTTTTTTTGTTTTTCCTTCAAGGAGAAGGAGGATGATGCTTTGAAAGCTGCTACTGCTATTCGCCTGGCGATCGTACTTGGGGTGGTTGGTCTTGTATTAATCGGCAGTGGCGTATATAGCCAATTCTCATGATTTTTATAGCGTATAGGAGGGGGTTTGGATGAAAAAGTTTCAACTCTATGTCTTAGATGATGACGAGGAATATGCACAGCGACTGGCAGCTTATATACGTGCCTCTGAGTTTGGGGAACGTATGCAGGTGAAGTTGTTTTCGAAATCGGAATTGATTTTGGAAGTTCTTGATGCTCAGCAAGCAGTAGGCGTGTTATTAGTGTCGGAGACATATTATCGTCTTTTTTTAGATCGGAGAACTAACCTTCACAAGATGATTTTAAGCGAAACGATAACGAACTCACTGGATGCAGAAACGAAGGTTCCATTTTTGTACCGGTTTCAATCTTTGCACCATTTGCTTACACGACTTCAGGCTTTCTATGCAGAAAAGCTGAATGAGGAGAGAAGCAGTCACGGAACTAATAAAACCAGCGTCATCTCCGTTTATAGCTCAAGTGGGAATAGTGGTAAAACCATGACGGCTATTCATCTAGCCAAACAGCTTTCTTTTCGTGGTGAGCGAGTCTTTTATTTAAGTCTGGAATCTGTCAGTTCAACTTCACTTTGGCTGATGGGCGAAACAGGGCGGTTTTCACAATTGATATACTACTTGAAAAGTTCGCCTGAATTACTCGGGCCTAAGCTGCAATTACTGAAATCAGTTGACCTGCAGCTGCGAATTGACTATTTGTCGCCTAATGATCAGATCAGGGAAATGCAAGAAATAAGCGGAGAACAGATTCGAATTCTCATCGACACACTTATTTCCTTGAATGAATATGAGTACATCATTATAGATCTGGAAGCTTCCGTGCATCCACGAATCGTAAAAGGACTGGAGGTCAGCGATCATATCATTTGGCTGGTTCGAGATGATCTGAATGATGTTTATAAAACGAAGGTGCTATATAAGCAATTGGGTGCGATGCACAACGTTCATTTTGTAGTGAATAAGTATACTGGCGTGCAGACGAACGATTTCTCGGAGCTTGGGCGTGATATTGCTTTTAACCTTCCTTATATCCCGGAGTGGAAAAGTATTAGATCTCCAGAGCAGATGTGGGCATCCAGTTTATTTTCGGAACAGGCCTATGAGATGGCTGCAGCTCTTTGTATCATCAAAGGAAATGCTGCTTTAAGAGCTGAAGGGGCTGCAGCTTCTTGAAACAAAGTCAATTTGTGATGTTGAAGCAGCAAATTAAAGAAAAGCTTGATCTTTCAATCACGGTTAGTGATGCCAAGTTGATGGTGCTTATTGAAGAAGCAATTTTTCTTGCATCATCGGAGGGGAAATGGACGTCAAACGAAATACACGCTTTAGTTAAGCGTATGTTTGACTCATTTCGAGGTTTGGACATCCTCCAGCCGCTTATCGATGACCCCTCTGTTACTGAAATTATGGTGAATGGGCATGAACATATATTTTTTGAGCGGAGAGGAGCCATTGAGCGATATGCATACTCTTTAGAAAGTGCGGAGAAGCTTGAAGATCTCATCCAGATGATTGTGTCTAAAGTGAATAGGATCGTTAATCAATCAACACCGATTGTCGATGCCCGGCTGCAGGATGGTTCGAGGGTTAATATTGTGCTACCGCCAGCTTCTTTGAGTGGGCCAACGCTGACAATTCGTAAATTTCCTGAGAAACCGCTGCTGATGGAAGATCTGATTCAGATGGGGAGCATCTCTGGGGAGGCTGCGGAAGTACTTCAGGTGCTGGTTGAGTCCGGATATAACATTTTTATCGGAGGTGGTACAGGTTCTGGAAAAACGACCTTTCTTAATGCGTTAAGCAGCTGGATACCCGCTAATGAACGTATTATTACGATTGAAGATTCGGCAGAACTTCAGATACAAACCGTACCCAACCTGGTCAGAATGGAAACCAGAAACGCCAATACAGAAGGCAAGGGTGAAATTACCATTCGGGATTTAATTCGCGCATCGCTCCGGATGCGGCCTAATCGGATTATTGTTGGGGAAGTTCGTGGTGCTGAAGCATTAGATATGTTAGCTGCTATGAACACTGGGCATGATGGGAGCTTAAGTACTGGGCATAGTAACACATCTGAAGATATGCTGAGCAGACTTGAAACCATGGTGTTAAGTGGCGCCTCCCTGCCGATTGAGGTTATCCGTAAGCAGATTGCTTCGGCACTTGACGTGATGATTCATATCAGCCGAATTCGTGATCGAACCCGAAAGGTGACAGAGATTCATGAAGTCATTGGAATGAAGGATGGTGAAGTTCATCTCCACCCGTTGTTTTTATTCGTGGAAAGAGGGGAAGTGACAGACTCTAAGGTAACCGGGGAGCTTGTGTATACAGGCAACCCACTTCAAAACATGCACAAATTACGTATGGCTGGCAAAAGACTGCCAACCTGGTTTTCACACAGAAAGGAAGAGTGTGGAACTGAATGAAAATTATATTGCTTATAATTCTGACAGGAACAATCAGTTGGATTATTCTATTATTCTTGGAGAGGCGCCGGCAAAGCAGCCGTCCTGCTGAGAAGAAGTCTAAAACTCGAGATGTGCACCACCCCCAACGTCATTCCGTCCTCACATTAGTTGACTACAATTGCTATCAATTGACTCCGCGTGAAAAATTGAGCACCTTCCTAATGCTCGCCTTGCCTGCTTTTGTTGTAGGTTATATTTTCTATAAAAGCTTCGTTCTTGCTGCCGCTTTTTCAGCAGTCGGACTGATGTTTCCCCGTATTCGCAAACAGCAATTAATTCAGTTACGCAAAAATAAACTGTTTGTTCAATTCAAACAAGCGCTAAGCTGTTTATCCTCTTCCATGGCCGTCGGTAAATCCATTGAAAGTGCTTTTCAAGAGGCATTAGAAGACTTAAAGCTGCTTTATCCTGACCCTGATTGTTTAATTGTGGTTGAATTCAGCGTTATATGCCGAAAGGTTGAGAACGGCGAGCCCATAGAAGCAGCGCTGAAGCATTTGGCAGATCGCAGTCATTTAGAAGATGTCATCAGTTTCACAGACGTCTTCCTTACCTGCAAGCGTACTGGCGGAAATTTGGTGGAGGTCATGAAGCGTACAGCAACAGTCATTGGAGAAAAACTTGAAATTACTCAGGATATCAACGTCATGATTGCACAGAAGCGGTTTGAGTCGAGGGTGCTATTGTTTGCTCCGATTGTCATTGTTGCCGTACTTGCCTTTTCATCACCGGAGTATATGCAGCCTCTTTATTCAGGGAGCGGGATCCTCATCATGAGTGCGAGCCTGCTCTTGCTGGGCGGATGTTATGTGCTCACTCAAAAAATTATGAATATTAAGGTGTAGCATGTGGATCAATTATTTGCTTATATCTGAAATGTTGATAATTCTCATCTTGCTGTTCTGGGGGCGCAAACGATATGCAGATATCATTACCGCTTACGCTTATCCCTTTAGGATGAAATTACTATTTCCTTGCAGTTATTTAATCGTTGATCAGCTGCGTTTGATGGAAAAGTTGCCGGATTTCACGTCCAAAATCCACCATAATTTAATTAAATTATATGGCAGAAGTTTATCTGCTTATGGGAGTAAATGGTTTTTTGCGGAGATCATTTCGATGAGTTTACTATGTGTTGTTATTGTCACACTTTTCTCGGTGCTCGCAGGAGGCGATGCATCACTTTTGGGCTTTGGTTTCGTCGTTGCGATAGTTCTTCCAATGCTCATGGTGCGCGATTTGGATGTGAAAATTAGAAAAAAACAACTTGTAATGATTATGGAATTGCCTGAAGTATTAAGCACAATCGTGCTGCTGGTTAATGCAGGTGAAACCGTCAATCGCGCATGGATTCGCTGTGTCGAGGTTAGACCTCATAAAGCGCAATCACCGCTATACATAGAACTTGCGCGAGCTGTTCATGAATTGGAGATGAACGTTTCTTTTTCGAAAGTGATGGAAGACTTTAGCAAACGCTGCGCGCTGCATGAGGTGTCTTTGTTTACTTCAGCTATGATGCTCAACTATAAACGGGGAGGAAGTGATTTCGTAGCGGCACTTCATTCGCTATCCCTGGAGCTTTGGCAGCGCAGAAAATCAGCTGCCCGAACGTTAGGAGAGGAAGCCTCCTCTAAGCTTGTTTTTCCCATGGTGCTTATTTTTGTAGTGGTGATGGTGATTGTAGCCATGCCGGCATTACTGATGATGAAATAATGGAGGTAATATACGATGAGAAGCATGTTGGAAAGGTTGAAATCATTTTGGAAAGAGGAAGATGGACTAGGTACTTTAGAGATTTTGTTGATTGTTGCTGTGCTTGTTGCCATAGCAATTATTTTCAGAAAGTGGATAGTCTCGTGGTTTCAAAAGCTGATTGGGGATGCCAATTCTGACCTCAAAGACAATAGTAAGGTGGCTCCTTGTGCGCCAAGTCCAACAACTAGCTGTGCGCCATAGCCGCCATAGCTGCAGACAAAGTTTTAGAGATGGTGAGCAGGGAAGCTTTACATTAGAAGCATCCCTGGTATTGCCACTCATCTTATTTTGCACAATTACTGTCCTTTTCGTTAGCTTATACGCCTATCAAAAAGTATATCTTCAACAAATCGCCAGAACAGCAGCCGAACGGTTAGCTTTTACTTGGGATAACAGCCACAAAGATATAGTGACTGGCAACTTTAACCCCTCGGAGACGGATGGGCTCTACTTTCGACTTACACAAAACCACGTATCCGACTTATTCGGAAGACTGATGTCGAACGAATCATCTGAGATTGCACTTCCATCGGTAGCTGCTGGCGATCTTGTCGAGAAAAAGCTGGCTAAATCGTCCGAATTGCTGCCTCAAGGTGTTACAGGATCAGCTAAGTTTACTAATTTTATTCTAGACCAACAAGTCGAGGTGAAACTCCAAAAACCATTTCATATTTCGCCTGTTATGAGCAAATGGTTTAGGGCTAATCAAACAGGCGGAACTGCTGTCTCGCATGTGGTAGAGCCGGTTGAGCTTATCCGATTAACGGATATTACACGGACATATTTTAAAACGATCAAAGATCGGATTTCTCCTCAAAAAGCGCGAGAGGCGCTTGCAGAACCTAATCAAAGTGATCTGTCAGGTCCGAGTATAACGATAAAATCAGAGCGGCAGGCCGCGGCGTATTTGCGATCTTTGGTTAATGGCACTGAGGTGGTTTTGACGACAGAGTCTGGTAAAAGCAGAACAGTCGATGCGTTGGATGCTCGCGGGATAGGCCATCAAGCCTTTTATAGTTTGACAGAGGCTCAGCTTCGAATGGAGCAGCTTCCTAAGGATCTCGAGCTTATCCAACAGGGCACACAAGTGAAGGGTGTCGTGTGGCATTTCTTCAAAAAAGATGCCGGCGGCAAAGGTATGCCCTCCAATGCTTTTCGAAAAGAGCTTGAGCGGAAAGGGATTGTCGTTGTTATTCATAATTAGAATGGGGGGAGTTTTTGAAGAGATTCGTTCGATCAGAAGGAGGGGCCGTTTCCGTCTATCTGATTCTAATCATTGTACCGGTCTTTTTGTTTCAAGCGGTACTCATTGATTTTGCAAGAATTAAATTGGCGGAAAAAGAGACCGAATCAGCGGTCAAGGCTGCTGCACGCTCAGTGATGTCATCTTTTGATACAAAACTTCAAGCGATGGGCTTATATGGGCTGGGGATCTCGCAAGAGCAATCAGAGGAAGTATTTCGAACCGTTTTTGCTAATAATTTGTCAAGTCAAGTTTCGACAGGCGCTTTTCATTATGTGGATACGAAACCTATCGATCATGGAGATCGTGTTACACCTGTTTATGCATTAGCCAGCCATGAAATTTTTGAGCGTCAATTGTTGGAGGATATGAAAATCAAGGCGCCAATCGAGTTCATGCTGGAGATTACGGATAAATTTCGCAAAACTGGGACGAAAGATCCCTTCCAGTTTGGAAGCCAATTCTCTAAGGAGGCTGCTGAGCTAGAGAAGCTTATAGATCAAAGAGAAAAGCAGTTGGATGAAGCTTGGCAGAGCAGTGAAGAGCTTTATCGCAAAACGAGCCTATTTCATAGTAACTATCAAACCCGTATCGCGGAATTGGACAGTTTAGCCTCCCAAATTGGCATCCATACTGCAGATGAGGTACGAAATGAAATCGTTCATGTAGAAAATCAGCTCCAATCTGTTCAGGCATCGATAAGAGATTTGGATATGTCCATTGCCGCGATCAGCCGAGCAGGTTCGGGCGGTGTGGCAGGCATGAAGGCTATTTTGGAATCCCGTCAGGCATTAAGTAATCAAGCTCAGCTACTATCTCAAAAGCTGAGTGATCTTCAAAATTTGCTGCAATTAATTATTAAATATGTGGCTCTCCTTGCGACTACAAAGCTCGAAGCTCTGGCCAATGCCAAAGAAATTGGGCTGCTGCAGCAGGCGATTGAGCCAGCATTACGTACGGCAAAGCAGCAAAACGATGAAATTCGCACAAAACTTAATGGGATTACTTCACGACCTAATACAGTTAATGCGGGGAGTAGTGCGAACGAGGTTTTTCAAAGTGTACCTGTGTTGGGGGATGAATTCTTTTATAAGTACCAGACAGCTATTGCGAGCATCACGGCATTATTTACAGTTTTTCAAGAAGTAATTGACTCCGTACAACTTTATACTGCTGAAAATACAAACAAAGCCAATCAGGCTAATGATGCTTACTGGATGGAATCGCAAGAATTTTATAACAAGCAAAGCGTACTAGAGAGAACGAGAATGGAACAAAACAGTGCGATCTCAGCGAATAAACAGCAGCAAAAAAGTAAAATTCAAACGATTTTGAATCAAGCGAAGCAATCGATCGGCGGATGCAGCTTAGTGAATGCTCAGAGTAGTGATGATGAACTTTATGATCGTCTTCAAGGTACTGGTTCACAATCATCTTCATCCAGCAAAGGTTACTACCAGAAATATCGGGAGGCTAATGCGCAGGAAGCCACTATCGGCAGTGAAGTTGCTTACGATTTAGAAAAATCTGAGCCGGTTAGCCTTAAAGCAATGGATATGCTTGAAGCCTTCAACAATGCGGCGGAGGTTATGCGTAACGAATTATATGTAAATGAATATGCGCTTACTAAATTTAATTACTGGACGATTGGTTTGGAACATGATCAAACAGGCAGTCCTAAAGTCTTAAGTGATCGAGCAGACCCTAGAAATCATGCGTTAGCAAACCAAGAGGTAGAATATTTACTATATGGATTCTCCTCCTGTTCAGCGAATATTTCATCGGCGTATGCGGAAATGTTTTCTTTTCGCCTGGCAATTCGAACCGTCGAGGCACTGCTCGATCCGAAAAAAGAGCTGCTTAATATTGGCTCTCCGCTGTTGGTACTTCTGGCAGCAGCAGCAGAAGGGGCCGTGTTGGCTTTTCAAGACATGACAAAGCTGGTGAATGGAGAAGCCGTAGAGTTATCCGCAAAATTAGCAGCCCCCGCCTTAAGTTTGACTTATAAGGATTATTTACGGGTCTTTATGCTTATACATAGCAATAACACGAAGCAAATGGCTAGAATGCAGGCGCTCATAGAGCTTGAAACCGGAAGGGATTTAATGCAAGCTACGACATATTTGCAGGGTAACGCCTCAAGTGATATAAAGCTGTGGTTTATTCCTCAAATCATGAAACTCCTGGATGGGAGCGGGTTATTAGGCTGCAAAGTGACAGGGAGTCGATGCCAAATTTCCAGCTCAACTGCAGTAGCGTATTGAACGTTGGGAGGGGCATTATGCTGCACAAGTTTTACTGTGAACAAAAGGGAGGCATCGTAGTGGAGGCTGCTTTAATACTGCCTTTTTTCCTTGCCTTTGTTGTTGGGCTTGTCATTTGTATTCAAATCGCATGCATGGAAATGGCGCTGCAAGCCGGTGTGTCTGAAGCAACGAAATCGATTGCTGGTCAATTATACCCAGTAAGACTTCTCGTGCAAGAAGCTAAAGTGAAATTTGAGCAGAGTGGACCGGCCGACATCATAAATTCAGCCATCAGCCATGTTCAATCTGCACGAGAACAAGTGTCAAATACGGAAAGTTTAGCTGATGAGTATGCTGCATATATTCCTGGACCACTGCTCGAATTAGTTAAATGGGAGAAAGAGAGATGGCTGCAAGGCGAAGAGTTACTGACAGAAGGGAAGGACGAACTGTTTGAGCAGCAAGTAAAACCCCGCCTACATGCCGCGTTTACTCCGATTGTTTACGCTTTTTGCGATGATTCAATCGTACAGCAAACCAACTTTAAAGTTGTTTCTGTGACTCTTCCCAGTTTGTATAACGATGGAGATGCTTATTTTGGAATTGAGGCGGAGATTTCGTATCGCTTACCGATCCCGTTTTTAAGTCAAACGATTATTTTGAAAAAGAGGGCATTTGAACGAGCATGGGTAGGTGCTTAATCGCCGTCTGATAGAGGAGGATTTTGCATTCAATATTTACTATTGGTTTTCGTTACGATTGCTTTTGTTACTGATGTACGAAAAGCTGTGATCCCCAACAAATTAACCATTAGCGGAGCGGTTGCTGGAATCATGTTGAACGTGTCGATAAGCGGACTGAACGGATTAGTTTTCTCGCTTATTGGGGCAGGGAGTGCACTTTTCGCGATGTTCCTACTCTATCTTATTGGTGCTCTTGGAGCAGGGGATGTGAAGCTCTTTACCGCTATTGGAGCTATGATGGGCTTCAGTTTTGTGTTTCAATTGATGCTGTATTCCATACTCTGCGCCGCAGTGATAGGTTTTGTCTTACTACTGATGCACAAACAAGTGGCGGCCACGGGGCAGAAGATGATGAAATGGCTTTTTTCAATTATGGTGCTGCATGATTTGAACATCGTAAAGGGGATGAAACGTGATGCCAATATCAAGTTTCCGTTTATGTATGCCGTTATGCCAGCCGTCGCAATGACCTGGTATTACTCTATTTAAGATGAGGTGGGCCTGTGACAGAGGAATTATTCGGACTGCGATATGAATTTGTATATCAACATGGCCATTGTATGCGTCTTTTTCAAGACGGTGGGGAGGGTTTGACCGTTGAAGCTCTTTCAACTTTGCAAATTAAAATGCTTGAAGCTAATACGATACCAAATATACTTTCGCTTGAAATTCAGGAGATTGATCATCGAGTAAGCCTGCTCTACAGCATAACTGCTAAGAGAATGCTTGCTCAGGTTCTTAAGGTTGAGGAGCCTTCCAAGGTTCAATTCGCCAAGCTTATGTACGCCATTGTTTGTGCTATAGATGAAAGTAAAAACTATATGCTGCACGAGACGGGATTTGTGTTGAAAGATAATTTCATCTTTATAGGCAGTGACTGGTCCGATGTCTTTTTGACATATGTGCCAATGGAACAAGGTATGAAGGAATGCTCTGTATACAATGCAATAAAAGATTTAATGAAGCAGATCAGTTCAAAGTTGAACGACAAAATAAGGGAAGATATAGACAGTTGGTTAGAATCTGACACATCATCAAGTACGCCGCAAAGTCTCCAAAATCTCAAAATGAACCTGCTGAAACTAATGGATCCGCAACCTCCGGTTCATGAGGGGCTGCCGAAGCCGGTTTGGAAACAAAACATCAAGCAGATCGACACAACGAATTCCATTGATGAGTCGCCGATGATTACGCCAAAAGCGGATGTGCAACAAGATATAAAAAATGGACAAACAGTCGCTTTTTATTCAATCACACAGAGAACACAATTCCTTGTCCTAATTGGTAACATCCTCGTAATGGCTTTTCTCTGGCAGAATCATGTATCTTCCCCCTCAACTAGTTCGCTGCACCTGTCAGCCGGAATGACTATTTTATTAGCAGATGTTTGGTTTGTATTAAAATTTTTGGGGCTCCCGCGGTACAGAAGCGCCGGTGAAAAGCAGGTGCCGCTCTTTTCCGATAAACTGGAGAAGCATTTTGAAAATAAAAAAGAGGCAATTACGGTATCTAACGTTGATCCTCAGGATATTCAAAGTCATTATCAAAACCTACATATGCATACAACATTAATTCAAAACAACCATAGGAATGCAACCGTTTTTCTTGGAAACCTTAAGCCGGAAGGGCCAAGGCTCGAAGTGCAAATTCAAGGTATGCCGAAATCAGTGCCAATCCTTAGCGATCATTTCACGATTGGCCGTGGAGATGCGAATTTAAAAGCGGATTATGTCTTGGAAGAAGCAGGTGTTTCCAGAATTCATGCTGAGATAACAAAATCTGAAAAGGGTTATGCACTGAAGGATACAGGTTCCACGAATGGAACTTCTCTCAATGGAGAAACGATAGTTACCTATCAATCTTACTTGCTAAAAGATGGCGACGAGATTCAGATTGTGTGCCAAACCATGATATTTCGATATTGAAAATTTAACTATTTCCTGTCTAGCTCTAGCAGTGGTATAATAAGAAGTCACGAGTATGTGCGATTTTTTAACAGACAGGAGTTTAGATTTTTAAAATGAGTCTTTTGACGATAGAAGATTTGAGCCACAGTTTCGGGGATCGAACGTTATTTAAAAATGTTTCCTTCCGTCTACTGGCAGGCGAGCGCGTCGGCATAGTTGGAGCAAATGGTGTGGGGAAATCCACATTAATGAATATATTGACCGGAAAATTATTGAAAGACACAGGGAAAGTAGAATGGACGCCAAGAGTTCATTATGGATATTTGGATCAGCATTCGGTACTAACGCCGGGCAAAACGATTCGTGATATTTTACGCGATGCGTTCCTGCCTCTTTTTGAAGAAGAGAGAGCAATGATGGCCATTACGGAAAAGATGGCGGATGCTTCGCCGGAAGAACTGGAAGTTCTTCTTGAACAAATGGGCGAGATCCAGGAGCGTCTGGAAATCGGCGGTTTCTACTTGCTGGATGTCAAAATTGAAGAAATGGCGAACGGACTTGGTCTTAATGTAATTGGGTTGGACCGAGACGTGACATCACTAAGCGGTGGGCAGCGGACCAAAGTTCTTTTGGCCAAGCTGCTTTTGGAGAAACCAACCGTGCTGCTGTTAGACGAGCCTACGAACTATTTGGACGTCGAACACATTGAGTGGTTGAAAAACTATCTCAAAGATTATCCGTTTGCGTTTATGCTGATCTCACATGATACGGAATTCATGAATGAGGTCGTTAACGTAATCTATCACTTGGAATTTACGAAGCTGACTCGTTATACAGCGAACTATGAGAAATTCCTGGATATGGCGGAAATGAACAAATCGCAACATATCGATGCGTATGAGAAGCAGCAGGAGTACATCAAAAAACAGGAAGACTTTATTGCTCGCAATAAAGCCAGGGCTTCGACCTCTACGCGTGCCAAAAGCCGTCAAAAGCAGTTGGAGAAAGTGGATCGAATCGAAAAGCCGGAAACTGCGATGAAACCAACGTTCATATTTAAGGAATCTCGTACAAGTGGTAGAATCGTATTTGAGGCGGAGAATTTGGAAATCGGATACGACCGGCCGCTTTTACCGAAAATGAATGTGACGATTGAACGCGGCGAGAAAATTGCGATCGTTGGCTGCAACGGTGTGGGGAAATCTACACTTCTCAAAACGATTCTAGGGAAAATTGAACCTTTCAGCGGCAAAACGTATCAAGGCGATTACTTAAGCCCGGCTTACTTTGAGCAAGAGGTTAAAGCGCCCAATATGACACCGATTGACGATGTTTGGAATGAGTTTTCTTCCATGAATCAGAATGAAGTCAGAGGCGCTCTGGCAAGATGCGGTTTGAAAAATGAACACATCACGCGTGCCATGAGCATGCTCAGCGGGGGAGAGCAAGCCAAAGTCAGGCTTTGCAAACTACTGATGAGAGAAAGCAACTGGCTGTTGTTCGATGAGCCTACCAACCATTTGGACGTTGTGGCCAAAGAAGAACTTCAAAGAGCTTTGATCGCTTATAAAGGAACCGTTTTGCTTGTTTGCCACGAACCGGAATTTTATGAAGGTTGGGTAACCAGAGTTTGGAATGTGGAAGAATGGTCTGCCAAAGCAAAAGTCACGAATTAACCAATTAGGAGGAAATGTCCATGTTAACTCATGTTGTGTTTTTTAAGCTCAAAGATCGTAGCCCTGAAGCGGTGGAAGTAACGAAAGCGGTTCTTACGAACATGGAAGGGAAAATTCCGGTGTTGCGCCATATTGAAGTAGGGACGGATATTCTTCATTTGGAGCGTTCGTATGATATTGCATTGATTACAAAATTCGATTCCGTTGAAGATCTAAAAACATATGACACGCACCCTATTCATGAAGGTGTGAAGGCCCATATGAAGACAGTACTTGATGGGACTTCCATTTGTGTTGATTTTGTAAGCTAATTGGGTTTGAAAAACATAAGGGAACAGTGTAGTATCCTTAGAAGGGGTTAGCATTGCGGCTTTTGCCGCTAGCGCAGCTAAAATTCCTGGGCTGCACTGTTTTTTGTGTGTTTACAGGTATCTTCATAATTTATAGAAAAGGGAGGAATCCCGAGTGAAATCCAAATTAAATAAAGCTTATATGACGGAAGTGCTCGAGATGCTGCTGCGTACGCCAAGTCCGACTGGTTACACGCACCACATTATGAAAAAGGTCGAACAAGAAGTGAATAAGCTTGGTTATGAGCTTACATATACGAATAAGGGCTGCGGCATTGTGACGGTTCCAGGTGTCCGTAACGACCGGGTTATTGGTATTTCTGCACATGTGGATACCCTTGGTGCTATGGTACGTTCTATTAAAGAGAACGGCACGCTTAAGATCACTTCATTGGGCGGATTCATGATGGGCGCTATTGAGAATGAATATGTTCAAATTCATACACGCGACGAACGCGTTTATGATGGGACAATTCTCACCTCAAGACCATCTGTACACGTGTATGAAGATGCCAGAGAGTTCAAACGCGATGAAGCTCATATGGAAGTGCGCATTGATGAGCTAGTTAAATCCAAAAAAGAAGTTCAGGATCTTGGGATCCGGGTTGGAGATTACATTTCGTTCGATCCGCGTGTACAAGTGAAGGAAAATGGCCTCGTGAAATCCCGTCATTTGGATGATAAAGCAAGTGTAGCTTCGTTATTCGGTTTGCTAGGACTTATCAAAGAAGAAGGTCTGCAGCCGCTCTTCACGATAAAACTGTTTTTCTCCAATTATGAAGAGGTTGGGCATGGGTCATCTTTTATTCCGGAAGATATTACGGATTTGATTGCCGTAGATATGGGTGCGCTTGGCGATGACTTGAGCGGTAGCGAGCGTGATGTCTCCATTTGCGCGAAGGATTCGTCAGGTCCTTATGACTATCAAATGACTTCCAAAATGATTGAGCTTTCCGAGAAGCTGGAAATCGGCTACGCCGTTGATATTTATCCAAGGTATGGCTCGGACGCTTCGGCCGCGCTCAGAGGCGGACGCGATATTCGCGCCGCGCTGATTGGTCCTGGTGTTCATGCGTCACACAGCATGGAGCGGACGCATATGGATGCTGTAGTTAACACAGCAGCGCTTCTTGCAGCCTATGTCATGGAGCCAGTGGAAGCATGAACATTTTGAGTGCAGTTAATATTACCAAAACCTATGGAGACAAGGTTTTGTTCGATGACATCACGTTCACGGTGAACGAGAAGCAGCGCATCGGACTCATCGGCGTGAACGGCACAGGCAAGTCCACGCTGCTGAAGCTGCTGGCGGGACTGGAAACTGCGGATCGCGGCAAACTCGTGCACGCGAACCATTTCCGAGTGGAATACTTGCCGCAGAACCCGGAGTTCGATCCGAACTCCACCGTGCTTGAGCAAGTATTCCACGGCGACACGCCGCTCATGAAGACGCTGCGCGACTATGAGCTGGCCCTGGCTGAACTGGAGCTGGATCCCTCCAGCGAGAAAAAGCAGGCGCGGCTGTTCACAGCCCAATCGCGCATGGACGAACAAGGTGCCTGGGAAGCCAGCACCTTGGCCAAAACCGTGCTGATGAAGCTGGGCATCAGCGAGTTCGACAAGCCCGTCGGCCTGCTGTCCGGCGGGCAGCGCAAACGCGTCGCCATGGCGCGCGTTCTGATCCAACCCGCCGATCTGCTCATCCTGGATGAGCCGACGAACCATATCGACAACGAGACCGCAATCTGGCTCGAGGAATTCCTCGGCAAGTGGCGCGGCGCATTGCTGCTCGTTACCCATGACCGGTACTTCCTGGAGCGGGTGACGAACCGCATCTTGGAACTGGACCGGGGCAAGATCTACAGCTACGAGGGCAACTATGAGGCGTTCCTCGAGAAGAAGGCGGAGCGGATGGAGTCCGAAGCCGCCAGCGAAGATAAGCGGCAGAATCTCATGCGCCGCGAGTTGGCTTGGCTCCGTCGCGGTGCGAAAGCGCGCACGACGAAGCAGAAGGCGCGCGTGCAGCGCGCCGAAGAGCTGCGGGACACCAAGGTGGATGGTCCCGCAGACAAGCTGGACATGGCGCTGGCTGGCAGCCGCCTTGGCAAGAAGGTGATGGAGCTGGAAGCCGTCACCAAAGCTTTCCCAGGCGGGAAGACGCTGCTGAGCGGCTTCAGCTACATCGTGATGCCGAAGGATCGCCTCGGCATCATTGGCCCTAACGGCAGCGGCAAATCGACGCTGCTGAACATGCTCGCCGGGCGTATTCAGCCCGACAGCGGGACGATCGAGACCGGCCAAACCGTGAAACTTGCGTATTACACGCAAGAAACGGTCGAGATGGATGAAAAGATGCGCGTCATCGACTATATCAAGGAAGCAGCTGAACTGGTTCGCACGTCGGATGGCGAAACGATCCCTGCTTCGCAAATGCTTGAGCGCTTCCTGTTCTCCCCTACACTGCAGTGGTCACCTATTGGGAAGCTGTCAGGCGGCGAGCGCCGCAGACTATATTTGCTGCGCACGCTTATGGGAGAACCGAATGTTCTGCTCCTCGATGAGCCGACGAACGATTTGGACATCCAAACATTGACCATACTGGAAGATTATCTGGATCATTTCCCAGGTGCGGTTATTACGGTCTCCCATGATCGGTACTTTTTGGATCGCACGGTTACGCATCTGTTTGCTTTTGATGGCCAGGGAGGAATCGAGCCTTACATTGGCAACTACTCCGACTATTTGGAGGAGAAGCAAGAGCAAGAAGAAGCGGAGCAGGCACGTAAAGAATTGGTGCGTCAAGCAAGTAGCAATTCTGGCTCTAGCAAAACAGCGGCCAATCAATCAGCAGCTTCGAGTGGCTCAGCGAATACAAACCGTCCTAAGAAACTGACTTTCAAAGAACAGAAGGAATGGGATGAAATCGAGGGGACGATTGCGTCTTTGGAAGACAAGGCGGCAAGCTTGAAACAGCAGATTGAAGCTGCTGGCAGCGACTTTGACCGTGTTCGCGATTTGTATGAGCAGGAGCAGCAAACAACGGCCGATTTGGAAGCAGCAATGGAAAGATGGACTTATTTATCCGAGTTGGTAGAAGAAATAGAGCGAAATAAGTTATGATAGAAGAAACTATAATAAAGGCAGGTAAGTATTCCACATGATTAATGTTAATAACGTGACACTTCGTTACGGCAAAAGAGCGCTTTTCGAAGATGCGAATATTAAATTTACTCCAGGTAACTGTTACGGTCTAATCGGCGCGAACGGTGCAGGGAAATCCACATTTCTAAAAATTCTTTCCGGTGAAATTGAGCCTAACACAGGTGAAGTATCGATCACGCCAGGTGAAAGAATGGCCGTTCTGAAACAAAACCACTACGAGTTTGACGAAATCGAAGTTTTGAAAACCGTTGTGATGGGGCATGCTCGTTTGTTCAAAATCATGGAAGAGAAGGATGCGCTGTACGCGAAAGCGGATTTCTCTGAAGAAGATGGCATGAGAGCTGCTGAATTGGAAGGCGAGTTCCAGGATCTGGACGGTTGGCAGGCGGAATCCGATGCGGCAGAACTACTAATTGGATTGGGCATCCCAACTTCCCTGCATGATACGAAGATGAAAGACCTCGACGGCAATGAGAAGGTTCGTGTTCTCTTGGCGCAAGCGCTGTTCGGCAATCCGAACATTTTGCTCCTCGATGAGCCTACCAACCATTTGAACTTGGAGTCGATTCGTTGGCTGGAGAACTTCCTTGCCCGTTTTGAAGGCACCGTTATCGTTGTATCCCATGATCGTCACTTCCTGAACCAGGTATGTACACACATTGCGGATATTGATTTTGGTAAAATTCAAATGTATGTCGGGAACTACGATTTCTGGTACGAATCCAGTCAACTTGCTCTACGCCTTGCTAGAGATGCGAACAAGAAGACGGAAGAAAAACGTAAAGAATTGGAAGCCTTTATCGCTCGATTCAGTGCGAATGCGTCCAAATCCAAGCAAGCGACTTCCCGTAAAAAGCAGCTTGAGAAGCTCACGCTTGAAGATATTCGTCCTTCCAGCCGTAAATATCCGTTCATTCACTTCAAAGGTGAGCGCGAAGCTGGTAAACAATTGTTGGCTGTTGAAAGCATCTCGAAAACAATTGATGGCGTAAAAGTATTGAATAATGTAACGTTCACGCTGAACAAAGGGGATAAAGTAGCTTTTGTCGGTCCGGACGGTATTGCCAAAACAACGCTTTTCAAAATCCTGATGGGTGAGATGGAAGCGGATGAAGGTACATTCTCATGGGGGGTAACGACTTCCCAAGCTTATTTCCCGAAAGACAGCCAAGATTACTTTAATTCCGAGTTGAACTTGGTGGATTGGCTTCGTCAATACTCCAAAGACCCGGATGAATCATTCCTTCGTGGATTCTTAGGACGTATGTTATTCTCTGGGGAAGAAGCTTTGAAGAAAGCTAACGTTCTATCCGGGGGAGAAAAAGTACGCTGCATGTTCTCCAAAATGATGCTTAGCGGTGCAAATGTTCTCATTCTTGATGAGCCTACGAACCATTTGGATTTGGAGTCCATCACAGCGCTTAATAACGGACTTGTTGATTTCGACGGTACGATGTTGTTCGTTTCCCATGACCATCAGTTCATTCAAACGATTGCAAATCGCGTAATGGAAATCACGCCGAAAGGTCTCATCGACAAAATGCTTACGTATGATGAATACCTGGATAGTGAAGATGTGAAAAAACAACGCGAAGCTCAATACGCGTAGGACCAAATGAAAAGCGCCCTGATGTGTGACTCTCAGGGCGCTTTTACCTACATAGTTCTAGCTTCCGCCAGTACGACGGCGTTGATTATTTACTTTTTTCGTCATTTGGCTTTTTGCACTTTGGTTGGTATTGCCTGCTTGTTTAGGGTTAGACCGTGCTGCGGCTTGATCCGCTTTCTTCTGAGCTAACTTTTGTTTAATGGCATCGGCTAGGCTTACTTTCTTAGGACCCTGTTGTTCTTCCAGCTGATCTTGTGGCTTGTCTGACATAGAAACACCTTCTTTACCGTGATATGTTAATAGTATAATCGAATCAAACAAAAGATGAAAGAAGGTGTGAACGATGTTTGACCCAACGATCTATGACAACATTAAGGTGGTTCTGGAAGGAGCCGTCTACGACTTGGATTTGGATGGCAAAATTATTATCACACGCCGGGAAGATCTTGTGGATCTGTCTTCCATGTCTCGAACGTATGCGATTGAATTTGCAAGAAAGATCGATAAGCCGAGCAAAGCTGAAATCAATTTACATGTTCATTTAAGCGATTTGGCTGCTGAAATTTTAGAGAATCCTACAGCTAAACCGGGATGTACGCTTACGATTAAGCTTTTCACGAAGGTTAAGAACCCGGAAATGGAATGTAAGCATATCGAAGAGCAGTTAGGCCTCATCTGGGAGCATCGTCCACAAATCACACAACTTCTTTCTTACAAATACGGCATTTTTCCGTTGGTTTATCATAATCAAATTACACTTTCATTCGGCAGAAAAATCGATGAAAGCCATTTGGATGATTTCCCCCATCTGATCGGTTATGCGGCTGACAGTTTGGCTTGGTTAGATGAACGAGGAGGTTAGCATGAAGGAACTATCTCAACAGGAATTGTTGGAGATCGTTAACAGGCAGGAGGAGTCCTTTGCTGTATTTTTGTACACGCCGTTTTGTGGAACATGCAAAGTGACTGAACGTATGCTGGAGATCATTATGACGATGAAGCCTTCTTTGCCGCTTTATAAAAGCAATATTAATTTTCTGCCGCAAATTAGCCGTGAATGGCAAGTGACCAGTGTGCCGTGCATTGCTATTTTTGAACAGGGACATGACAAACAATTGATTTACCGCATGCAATCGGTGGATGAGCTATATCGCAAACTGCTGCCACTGAGCAGCAAATAACTATAGGAGATGATAAGAATGAGCAGCTTTCAAATAGGAGATCACGTCATTGCTGAGTATAAGACTGGGGTTTATTATGGGGAAGTAGTGGAAATGTCGAGTACGATGAAAGCGGCAGTACGCATCTTGGCTGTAAAAGAACATCCAACACAAGGGGATTTGCATAATCCGATGGACCCAAACGTTGCTTTTTTTCATCAAAGACGGGCGTTATCGTTCCAGGAGATTGCTTTAATGCCAATTTCAACGATACGTTCCTATGCGGGCGCAATTCCCGAATATCAAGTATCACTGGAGAGAGCGCTAATGGCTCAAATCTCTAAGCTGTCGGAAATGGAAGCATGGGCTAGGCGCTCTCTTCAGGAGCTTAGTCAATTGCAGCAAGAATATTTCCCAAAGTCGAATTAAGAAACTTCTAAATACAATTTTGTGCCGTCGTTATACTTGAAAATAGCGACATCACCAATGATCTCGATGAGCGAGATCATTTTTAATTTGCGGCGAAATTCGAAATGAAGTTCAAACTCCTTCAGCTTACTGGACAACAATTCCATATGTGAACTGCGATGTGTGAAATTAAGCACGGGAATGGATTTGTTTTTGAATTTAATGGTAACTGCTTGCATGTTAAGCCCTCCTTCACGTCTTCCATCTGGAAAAAGCACCAGCTGGTCTACATATTTAGGATACATTTCAAATGTTAAGTATGTTTGAGACAAACTATTAAAAAAGTTTTAGCATCTTATTATATGTAAAGAATAGCGAGAGAGGGCTAGTTCCCAAAGAATCTTTTAAAATTAATCGGAATACCCGTCTGCATTTGATTCAACGGAGCGATAGATTGGCGGTTGCGGGGAAAGATAAGCACAATTATAATAAGAAAGATTGTAATCAAACATGTTTTTGGGGGGATTTAGATGACAGCAGGAAAACCAATCAGAATCGGGATTATCGGTTCCGGAAACATCGGAAATGTACATATGGAAGTGATGCAAAAAGTGCCGGAGGCAGAAATTGCCGCGGTAACGGATGTGTACTTACCACTCGCAGAGGCCAGAGCTAAGCAGTATAACATTGAGAAGGTATATGAAAGTTCGGACAAGCTTCTCGCTGATCCAAGCATTGATGCAGTTGTTATTGCTGTATCCAATGAGTGGCATGCGCCTTTAGCTATCCAAGCTTTAGAAGCAGGTAAACATGTCATGCTGGAGAAGCCTATGGCGCTTAATCTCGAATCGGCCAGACAAATTGTAGAAGCAGAGCGCAAGGCAGGCAAAGTGTTGATGATTCCACATCAGCTGCGTTGGGAGGTTCTTTCACAGGCTGTCAAACAACAGGTGGATAAAGGCGCGCTAGGGCATATTTATCATGCCAAAGCAGGCTGGATGAGACGTAAAGGGATTCCGGGCTGGGGAACCTGGTTTACACAGATGGGGAAATCCGGCGGCGGTCCGTTAATTGATCTGGGTGTACATATGTTAGATCTATCCCTCTATCTGATGGGGAATCCAAAACCGGTTTCGGTTTATGGGGCAACCTATGCGGAATTTGGTCCGCGCAAAAAAGGAATCGGCTCTTGGGGGACACCGAACTGGGAAGGGCAATATGATGTAGAAGATTTGGCTACAGCGTTGATTAAACTCGATAATGGTGCAACCCTATCGCTAGATGTCAGTTGGGCCGCACTTATCGAAACAGATAGCCAGCCTTACGTGCAGCTGCTTGGTTCCGAAGGAGGCGCTTCGATTCGCGGCAATAAAGGGAAACTTCTCGCAGAAATGTTTGATCGCGAAGCGGATGTGGATCTGACAGTGCCTGAGCTGGACGAAGGGCCTCGTGTGCGTATGTTGAGACATTTCCTATCATGTATCGAAAGCGGTCAACAACCAATTACCTCTGTGATGACAGGTTATACGAATAATTTAATCTTAGATGCGATTTACCAATCCTCACAAACCGGCAATGAAGTTAAATTGAATTGGGACATCGAGTAGACAGGGGCTGCAGCAAGTGAATTGGGAGTTATTTAGCATCATCGGGACAATCGCTTTCGCAGTCAGTGGAGCGATTGTTGCGATGGAAGAGGAATATGATATTTTAGGGGTCTATGTTCTTGGGCTCGTAACGGCATTCGGCGGCGGTGTCATTCGAAATTTGCTAATTGGCAAACCCGTCGTTTTGCTGTGGGAGCAAGGGTTATATTTTCAAATCGCCTTATTTGCTATGACTTTAGTTTTCTTGATGCCTGTCAAATACATCCGGGTGTGGAAGACGTGGGAAGCTTTCTTTGATGCTATCGGTTTGGCAGCCTTCTCCATTCAAGGTGCGTTCTATGCAACGAATATGGGGCATCCTTTAAGTGCTGTCATCGTAGCAGCCGTATTAACGGGGATTGGCGGCGGAATGGTCCGGGACGTACTGGCTGGCCGTAAGCCGCTTGTACTGAAAGACGAAATCTATGCCGTATGGGGCATGCTGGCCGGTGCGTTGGTTGGTTTAGGTTGGTCGCAAGGAGCTTGGCAGATATCCGTGCTTTTTGCACTTATCGTCATTTTGAGAATGTTATCCGTATTTTATAAATGGAAGCTGCCAAAACGTTCTTTGCGCAATGCAATCGTGGGATCAACGCGTAGATCAGACTCATAGCCTACCGCTAAATACCTGGATACATTTTAAAAAATCAAGATGAGGAGAGAGGTGATTAAAAATGGAACAGGAAGCATCATTTCTTCATCATCAAAAGATTTCCGCTGAAACGATGGCCGCACGCATTGTTCCTGTAAAAGAATTGCTTCAAACAGAATTGGATCTGTACGAAGTATCCAAAGATTCAGAAACGGGTGAGCATTATCTTCATTATGCTTACATGCACCGCGATTTCACGAATACCGGAGAGCCGGAGTCGTTTCATTATTTGCTGCCGATTGACAGCGATGATGTGCTCGGAATGATTTTTGGAGAGCAGGGTTATGCGTATCCGGAGTTTTGGCGTAAAGCTTTTCTGCGCAACGGCCCGGAAGGTTTTTACATCTGGTTCGACCCCACGCATGAAGCGGAGCAGTCAGAGGATGAAGCTATCGCTGCGGATTTGCTAAACAAGCTGAGAGCTTTTAAAGAAAACGGTTCGGCTGATCCGGATGCGGTTCGTAAATTGCTCGAAGAATTGGACGAAACTCGTAATAAAGAAGATTAGGATGTTGTTAAAGCCTGCTTGCCAATGAATCAATTGGCGGCGGGCTTTTTTTATTATTTAGTAAAAAAGGGGATAAATGACCATATTAAAGCTAATCGTTATTTTTCAGGAAGGAGGGTGAAATGATGAGTATAGAGGCATATCAATTCGCTAATCTAGGGGCACATGAAGATCTGTTGGAAGATCTACGCAGGCTTGAATCCCGAATGAGAGAGCAATTGGGGTATGAAATCTCCTTAATTGCTTACACACCGGAAACGAAGGACAGCAGGAAGAATTAAAGAAAGAGGGGGGAGCTTTTTTATGAGAAAAACGTTGATTCAACTTACACTTTCGATCGTGTTAGTAAGCACAGCCGCTGGCTGTACCGCCGCAAGTCCGAACAATCATGCAGGAGCAAGTTCCTCAAATCCGAATGCTGGCTCATGGGATACGAGTCTCAGGAACAATGAGAATTCTTCACTAGGCGCTAAAAGTGTCAATCAATCCCCGCTGCCATCGATGCGGCCGTCTACGATTGACAACATTAAAGCGCACACGAATACACATTTGACGATGAACCGTGATTTGGCAGATAGCATTATTCAAGCGGCTCACCTCGGGAACACAGCTGTTGCATTTACGGATAACAACATTTATATTGCGGTAGATATGGGCGGGATGCAAGCCATGGGTGCCGATAATGACGGTATGAAAATGCTTAGTAAAACAAACGACCCGGAAACCGGGGCTGGGTTATTCGGTTCGGGAGCCGGATCCCAGATGGATTGGCTCTCGGCCAAGCCATTGCCGCCAGAAAGCGCCAGCGCCATACGGAGTTTGCTGACACGGATTTATCCGGAAGCGAATATCTTCATTTCTACGAACCCGCATTTCGTGAACCGCATGATGTATTATGATGCTCAGCAGCAAAACAACAAACATATGGATACGTATCTCAACGAATTTAACACCATGATCCAATATGCATTCCCAAGCTATTCCACGGGCCAAAGAAACACGCTGCCTTAAAATAAAACGAAGTGCGAAAGGTTCACACATCTCCCTCAGCTTCCTGCTGAGGGTTTTGTCATAGTTTTCGGATGGTCCACGAATTAGAAAAAAAGGAGTATGACGATGATTGGGAAGAAGGCTGTGTTTGATCGACATGACACGTCAACATTTATAAATGAGCAATAAATTTAAAGTTCGAGCTTACTGCAGTTCACGCCAATGTGACTATGTACATCCCGATGATGTCGTTCAAGCTATTAATGGTGAAACCTCCTATGCATTGGCGCAGCTGTATAACGAGTTGCCATCCAAGCCAATCTGCCCCAAATGTGGAGAAGCGATGGCATTCTACTCATATTCGGTTATCGAACAACCGTGGCTGCCTTGAAAGGCTTGACAACGTTAGCTTTCCTGATAAATAGTAAGAGAACAAAGGAATCAGGAGAGGAACATTAGCGAATATGTTAACAGAAGCTATACCGCAAGAAATCCGTGAGCAGCTGGAACAAAAGAGAGGACAGACGAACGCAACCGCAGAGGATGCGAAATTAATCGGGGCAGCTGCCTTTGAGGCGCCTCGGGAAGATATTTTGATCGATAGTGTTATTGCGCTTTTTTTGGGTAAAAATGTCCTGCTCAAAGGCCCGACAGGCTCGGGGAAAACGAAGCTTGCCGAGCATGTTTCGGCGATTTTTAATCAACCGATGCATGCCGTGAATTGTTCAACGGATTTGGATGCCGAAGCTTTACTCGGGTTCAAAACGTTGTCCCATGACGAGCAGGGGCGTTCACAGATTGTTTTTATCCCTGGCCCTATTATGAAAGCGATGACGAAGGGACATTTTCTATACATAGACGAAATTAATATGGCGAAACCGGAGACCTTGTCACTTATCAACGGTGTTCTGGATTATCGGAGATCGATTACGAATCCATTTACCGGAGAAGTCATCACCGCTCACCCTGATTTCAGAGTGGTTGCTGCGATTAATGAAGGCTATATGGGAACCGTGCCGTTGAACGAAGCATTGAAAAACAGGTTTGTGACCGTGGATATTCCTTATTTGCAAGGGGAAGCGTTGTACAAGCTTTTGAAAAGCAAGTCTGTTTTGCGTGACGACAAGCAATTGAGAACTTATGTGCAGCTATCGGCTGATTTGTTAACCTTAATCGAGATGGGGCAGCTGCCTGATGAAGCGGGGTCGATCCGAGCCTTGCTCGATGCTTGTGATCTTACGGCTTATATTCCGCCGATGCGAGCAGTGGCGAGAGCAATTGCCGACAAATTGGAGGATGAAAGGGAACGTGCGGCTGTGATCAATGCGGCTGAAACGTTATTTTAAGCCATGTTTGTAGGAAAAATAAGTATGCTTGAGGATAAAATCGACGCTATGCTGCAAATGCAGTTGGTCGATTTAGCCCGCATGTTCACAAAACGCAAGGAGCTTGAGGTGGAAGCCGCCTTTCACGCTGATTATGAAGAAAGATCGGCCCGTATGACCGTTAGCCAGTTCTGGTGGGATTATCCGCCACTGGATAAAGCTGCGGGGATGAAAAGCGATGTCTATCTCCGAGGCATTGGAACAGCATGGTTTACCAGCGCAGAGGCTGTAAAGTCCTACCTCAAGGGTAGTCAACAAGCATCCCTCCCCAAGCTGGCAAACTCGCTTTTTGCCTTGTGTGAGGATATGCGTTTGGAGCGTATTTGCCGTGCGCGCAGACCCGGGACGACGCGAGTATTCGCTGTGCGGCACCGTATTTATGGAGCTTTTTTTGGTCATAAATTGCGTGCGCATTTGAGTAAAGGCGAACTGGCCGATGCCGTCCTTTTATTGATTTACGGCTGGTTTACCGGAGCGGAGTGGAGCGCTGCGGAAAGCGTTGGTTTGAATGCGCGGCTCACATCGTTATATCCGATTCTGGAAGGCATCGAGGAAGCCGAACATACGGCCCAAGTGGCAGCTGGCTGCGAGGAAATGATGGACTCGCTATCTTATTGGCTGGATAGAGATGCGAGTTCCGCTTATTTCTGGATGCAGCCGGGGGGCGGCGTGGCGGAGCCGCTGCCCGCGAGGTATCAAGGCGAGCTGAAGCGCGCTAAGCGGCTCGCCAACGATGATGTGCTCCCCGAGCAGGACGGGGAGCGTCAATTGCCGGGGCAGGAGCGCCTGCCGACCTGGCACCGCGAAAGCAG
>NZ_BILW01000005.1 GCF_004000765.1 Paenibacillus chondroitinus NBRC 15376
CTGGGCAAGCTGCAAGCTGTGCTGAAGGCGAACGCCTTTGTCGAGTATTTGGCCGAAGAGCAGCTGATGCAGGTCAGCCGTGCTGCTTCCGAGCGGCTGGGTGAATTGACACGGCGACGGTATGCGATTGAAGTCGACTCCGGCGGCGGGTTTGTCATCCGTGATGATGCCAATGGAGGCGTCAAGCGCCCGGTTAGCACACTATCAGGCGGCGAAACCTTCCTGACTTCGTTAGCTCTGGCGCTCGCGCTCTCCGCGCAAATCCAGCTCAAGGGCGAATATCCGTTGGAATTTTTCTTCCTTGACGAAGGCTTCGGCACTTTGGATCAGGAATTGCTCGATATGGTGATTGGCGCTTTGGAAAAGCTTCATATGGACAGCTTGGCGGTTGGCGTCATTTCGCACGTACCAGAGCTGCGAGCTCGTCTAGCCCGCAAATTAATCGTTCAACCGGCGGAGCCCTCAGGGCGTGGAAGCCGTATTGTGCTCGAAGAGCAATAACGCGCACGAGCCTTCACGATATGCCTATTTTAGCCTCCATTCTATGCGGTAGGTAAAATCATCAAGCCGATTCGTACAAGTTGGCATACACTGCAACATCATTTACGAAGAGGAGAATGGTGAATGGCTACTTTTCATGAGGCTTTGAAACATAAGAATAGAATTTCACCAGTTTTGTTGAAGCGTGCGGAAGTTGTTGCGGTTGGTGTAGGTTATGTGGACCCAAACAAACCTGCGCTAGGTTCAGGTGTCGTCGTGTACACCCAGAAGAAAATCGTTCCGTCTAGTATGAACAGCCTCAAAGGTGCGCTTGCCAAAGCGGGTTCGTCAGTACCCATTCGTTTTGTTTCTGCTGGGGAATTCAAGCGGCATGCTGCTGCTCCAAAACCGAAAGCAGCGAAAACGGGCGGCTTTCAAGGCAAACATCGTCCTGTTCCCGGAGGTGTAAGCTTGGGGAAAGTAGATCCGGAATCCACAGGGACAGGCGGTCTTATCGTAACGAAAAACAATCAGCTGTATATTTTGAGTAATAACCATGTACTGGTCAAAAATAACACATCAGCGTCAGTCACAACCGTACAACCAGGCCCCGCTGACGGCGGTCAAGCGCCAGAAGATACGCTTGGAAGGCTCTTTGAGTTCACCAAGTTAATCCCTAATGGAGTCAATTTTCAGGATTCTGCGCTTGCTAAGCCAACTTCGAACAGCTTGCTGAATCCGAGATATTTAATCAGTGCATCGGGTCGGCTGATTACGGTGCCAGGTCATGTGAAAACTTACCCTGTCGGGTTGCAGTTGATGAAGTCAGGACGTACAAGCGGATTTGTCAGAGGAACGATTGAAGCTAATCATGCTGACGTTCGAGTGACTTATGGAGGATCACTTGGCGAACTGACGTTCCGTAATCAATTGGTCATTCGCGGTACTAGAGGGCCAGTTTCCCTTCCGGGCGATTCCGGATCGGTATGGCTTCGTTCGAGTGATAACTTTGCTGCGGGGCTAAATTTCGCCGGGAGTGATAATGGCATGCTTTCGATCAGTAATCCGATCGATGTCGTCATGTCCCGCTATGGGGTGCGGACCGCTGTTCCTGCGGCCAGAGGCACATTCAAAGCAGGCGTAATTAGAGCGCATGCGGCGCGAGGAAGCCGTCCTCTCGTGAAGCCTCTCTCTGTAGGACAAGGCAAACGTATTCGCGCCGTGCGCGTTATTTCGAAGTAAGACAGAGCTGGAAAGGATACAAGTCCTTTCCGGTTCTTTTTTTTGCTAGATAGTGCTACTTTCCGCTCATATGTACGTATGAAGTATAGGCATAGCACATACCTGAAGGCTGAAGGGAGTCATTTCTTTTTGAAAAAAATATATAAAAAAATCAGCATCATGTCGCTCGCTGTCGGCCTATTGGCTGCCAGTTTGGCTAGCTCGCCTGCGCCTGTGCATGCAGATATCGTATGGGATCACTGGCAGAAAGCAGAAGCGCTGGTTGCCGGCGGCAATGAGGCGGAGGCTGTCTCGCACTGGCAGTTTCTTGCGGAACACTACGGGAGCTCCGGTGAATGGGAGAATGCAGCGCTTTTTTACGGGAAATTAGCTGCGTATTTCGATGCCACCCGAGATTATGAACAAGCCATCCAGTATTACGAATTGGAAAATGAGTGCTGGGTCAAAGCGGGCCGGGATTGGGGAGCCGTTAAGCTGCAGCGTGCGGATCAAATTCGGACAACTGTTGAGCTGTATAGACAGGAGCGCGATCAGTCCGCTATTCGGGAGCAAACCGTGCCTCCAAACGGCAAATTAGCCAAGTTTGAACCAGCCTACGGTACATATCTGGGGATGTATTCGGAACAGGATCCCAAAGTGGGCAACACCTTTTCAAAGACGGAATCTGTGTATGGTAAAAAGCACGCAATCTATTTGGCCTATGCGCATTGGGGTCAGAGCTTTCCGGCTATGTACGCGAAAAGAGCCAAGGATGCAGGTGGCGCGCTGCAGATCGCTTGGGAGCCGGATGATGGGTTGGACCCGGTAGCGGATGGCGCTTATTTGCGGAAATGGGCGCAGGATGCGAAAGCCGCGGGTATCCCGATCTTTTTGCGTTTTGCGGGCGAAATGAATGGTGCCTGGGTTAAATGGCACGGGAACCCCGCTCAATATATAGCGAAATTCCGCATGCTGCATGATGTGTTTGCGGCTGAGGCGCTGAATGTAGCGATGGTATGGAGTCCTGGGGACGTTCCTGCGAATGATATCGATCCGTATTATCCGGGTGACGGCTATGTCGACTGGGTTGGCGTCAGTTTATATATAGAGCCTTATGAAAACGGGGACCCGTCGCTGCCTTCCATGTTAGCTACAAGCAATGTAGAGAGACTTACAAGGCTCTATAGTACGTACTCCGATCGCAAGCCGTTAATGCTCAGCGAAACGGGTGTTCCGCACTACCAGTATGCGGCTGGAGAAGATTTTACGGAATGGGCGAAGCTCAATTTGCAGCGGCTTTATGAAATTATGCCCTACAAATATCCTAGGTTAAAAGCAATTACTTACTTTAATGTGAATCAAGGAATGAATAATGCCAAAAACGATTATTCCCTGTCCA
The DNA here is from genome assembly GCF_004000765.1 of Paenibacillus chondroitinus NBRC 15376. GTDB lineage: Bacteria > Bacillota > Bacilli > Paenibacillales > NBRC-103111 > Paenibacillus_E > Paenibacillus_E chondroitinus. Next base: position 3,101 of record NZ_BILW01000005.1, read on the forward strand.
GCTCATCAGATATCCAAAATTACTACTCCAAACTGATTGCCAATCCCTATTTGCTCTCGAAAGTGAGCGATTCCATTCAGCCAGCGGATGGGGTTGGGTATGTACCGGTCAATGCGGATCATCAGTTTTTTACGAAAAAAACCAAATTTGTACCTTTTATAAAAATACCCGAGGTTTACATTGGTAAAGTCGAGTACATCCTCAACGGACGAGTCATTGCTGCTCAGACTGAACTGCCCTATGGATTGGAATTGCGTGCTGGAGAAGTTCCTGAAGGTTCTGTTCTTCAAATCCGTGTATTGAACAAAGCAGGCAAGCAAGTCTCCCTGCGTACTTTTGGCATCTCGTCTCAGGTTTCTGTCGAGATTGATGGAAAAGATCAGGTTTTCGAGCAGGCGCCTGCCATCGTTAATGGATCTACACTCACACCGCTTCGCGCCATCTTTGAAGCCATGGGAGCGAAAGTGGAGTATGAAGCAGCGACAAGAACAGTGAACGCCAAAAAAGGGAACACAACTGTACGCTTAACGCTGGATCAGAAAACGGTCTATGTGAACGGTAAAGCCGTTCAACTGGAAGAACCCGCGCGGCTCGTAAACGGCTATACGCTTGCTCCAGCCAGATTCGTGGGAGAAACATTTGGCGGCAAAGTGGCATGGGATGGCGGCAGCCGGACCGTCACCATTTCAACAAAATAACGCCAGGTATATAAAAGGCTCCAGCCTTGACTTAACGTCAGTGCTGGAGCCTTTTTCAATCTTAAATGCTTTGCAGAGCTTGCTCTACTTCTTGAACAACCGCCAAGGCAGCCGTGCGTGCGCTTGAGAATGCGCGTTCTGCGAGTTCTCCTTTGCCCGTACAACCGTCTCCGCAGAAGTAGAACGGCACATTTTCCACGCGAATAGGGAGGAGATGGTTCGTTGAAATATTTTTCACGCTCGATACCATCGCTTTCTTGGACACCCTTTTCACTGCGGTGAAATCGCGCCAGCCCGGATAATGCTTATCGAACAAAGCTTCCATCTGCGTATTTTTATTCTCGAGATAGGATTTGCGTTGTTCGTCGCTTTCGAATTGATCGCTCAAGTAGGCGATACCTTGCAGCAGCTGTCCGCCTTCCGGCACTAACGTGTGATCCGTTGCGGAAACATCACTGATAAAGAGCTTGTTGTCCATGTCGCTAATATAGCTGAACGGTCTTGCAACTACCTTGCTAAGTCCTACGTCGTATACCATAACTTCAGTCGCCGTGTTGGACTCATATGGCGCCAAGAATGGTTCCCAAGCGGTGCCTTTCAACAATTTGACGACTTGCTGTACCGGCATGGCAAAAATCACTTTATCAAAGGCTTCTTCCCGGTTTTTTGTTTGAAGAACGAATTTGCGGTCTGCATAACGCAAGCTTTCCACGCCTTCTTGAATGGCGATTTCCCATCTGCCTGATGTTGTGAGTTTTTGCTTAAGTTGGTTGGTGATGACGGCCCAGCTTCCAAGAATATAGTTAACCGGTTTTGAAGAAAGAAACAGGTTATGGTAGTACTCGCTAATCACCGCACCGGATACATTACGCGCATCTTCAGGTGTGATGAAGAAGTTGGAACAAACGAGATGTTCCCACAGTTCTTTCACATCTTCATCGGCATTGGACTCAGCCAGGTAATCAGCCAAAGTAGCATAATTTTTCAAATTATGAATGTTTGCAATAATGGCGGCAATTTCCCCGACGAATCGAACTTTCTGCGCTGTGCTAAGCAAATCGGTTTTGAGAAGGTTGATGGCATCTAGCGGAGCGGTAGTCAGTTGATTGTGCTTCGCATAAACGACTTTCCGTTTATCTACTTGCTTGGAGGAGAAAGACAATCCCAGTTCCCGCTCCATGTTCGTAATGGTATGGCGATCTATTCCGTAAATGGCATGTGCACCATAGTTAAGTGTGAACCCTGCTTTCTCATAAGTGAATGCACGGCCGCCAAGCTGCGGACTGCGCTCAAAAAGGATACCTTCAACATGCGGATTCTCCGATAAATAAGCGGCCGCGGTTAATCCGGCTAAGCCGCCACCAATAATAGCTACTTTCATTTTGTGTTCCTCCTTGGGGACTGGTTCTAGCTGCAGCGGTGCATTAGGCTCGCTTACACGAATGCCTACCCACATCCAAGCTAAGTTGTTTTTCATCATATCGACTAAATCAGAATGCTCCTGGTTGCACCAAGTGCGAATCGTGCCGTTATACATGCACACCAGCAATTCTACTTTTTTCGGTTCAGGCAGCCAATGCAGCAAGCTCTCAGAGAGTACATTCAGCTGACGCTGTTCCTCCGTTTTTACGGTTTCATTTTGTAAGGATAAGGCTTGTAAACTGCGGATTAGAAGTGGTGAAACGCGAATATTAGACGCCAAGTCTAAAAATAAGCGGTTGATATGCCCTTCAAGCGACTGCACCTTGGAAGGAGTCATTTTCACCCATTCCTGAATCAGTTGGATTTGTTTGCTGTAAAGGTCAGCGATGATGGCGTCTTTACTTTTAAAATAATGGTAAAAAGTTCCTTTGGACGTTCCGGTTGCTGCAATGATGTCGTCAACAGAGACGTTCTCGTAGCCTTTTTCCATAAACATCGATAAGGCGACGTCCATCATGACATCACGCTTTTTGCGGGTGGTTGCCCTCATGAATTGGCTCATCCGCTCACTCCATTCCAACTATCGATTTATTCCTATTATATGCAAAATTAGACCGATAGTCTATAAGCGAATTGACCGATGTATAAATTGTTTATCAGGAAAAAATAATCTAAATGATTGTTTACCGTGTGATGGTGATATCCGTAGTCTATACTTCTTGTTAGAACCACATGAGAGGATGAATTTTACACTTGACCAAAGAAGAATTAGGCTGGAATTTATTTTTTGAAAAAGCATTTGAACCTTATCTGAAAGAAGGATACCAAGCTGGACGTGTATCCTTGGAACATAAACATATGTACCGCGTTCAAACGGAATCCGGTGAAGCACTCGCAGAGGTTTCAGGGAAGATGCGCCATCTTGCCGTTCGTCGCGAAGACTACCCTGCTGTAGGAGATTGGGTTGTTGTCTCTGTGCGTGAAGAGGAACAACGAGCAACGATCCATGCTGTTCTGCCGCGCAAGAGTAAGTTTTCCCGGAAAGTTGCCGGTCAAGTCACGGAAGAGCAAATTGTCGCTACTAACGTAGATACTGTATTTCTGGTTACTGCGTTAAATCTGGATTTCAATGTTCGGCGTATAGAGCGTTATTTAGTGCTCGCTTGGGAAAGCGGGGCAAATCCCGTTATTGTCCTTAGCAAAGCGGACTTATGCGAAGATCCGGAAGCACTTGCGGCGGAGGTAGCGGCAGTTGCGGTAGGCGTACCTATCCATATCATCAGCTCTGCTGAAAACAGAGGACTTGAAGAATTGGCTGCTTATGTAACACCGGGGCAAACAGTCGCGCTGCTCGGATCTTCAGGTGTGGGCAAATCTACCTTAGTGAACCGTATTTATGGCAAAGAAATTTTAGAAACCGGAGATATTCGTGAAGGCGATGACAAAGGGAAGCATACGACGACTCACCGCGAAATGATTGCGCTGCCTGGAGGAGGTATCCTCATTGACACACCTGGCATGCGCGAGCTGCAGCTTTGGGATGCGTCCGAGGGTTTGAGCACGTCCTTCCAGGACATCGAAGAGCTGGCAGAGATGTGCTATTTTCAAGATTGCAAACATGAAAATGAACCGAAATGTGCTGTAAAAGGCGCATTGGAGGAAGGCACACTTCCGCAAGAACGATTTTCTAACTATGTAAAACTGCAGAAGGAGCTCGCTTATTTGGCGCGCAAAGAAGATAAAGGGCTTCAAGCTGCCGAGAAAGCGAAATGGAAGAAGATCCATCAATCTTTGAAAAGCCAGATCAATCGTTAAACTGTTTTTGCAAATCATTCATGTGTGCAAAGTAGCCTTTTGCCTAGAGCTGAATATGCTGTAGAAAAAAAGGAGGAATGAGCCCATGAAACATCCTGAAATTCATGAGATTTGCAAAAAACATATGTACCGCTATGTCAGTGTAACGATGACGAACGGCGCTGTTTATGACGGCATTGTCGAAAATGTGGATGACGACAATCTATACTTAGCTGTGCCAATTGGCAGTATGGATCATGAACAAATGAGAGCGTTCCTGCCCTACGGCGGTTATCCGTTTCCGTTTTATGGCTACCCGTACCCAGGATACGGATATGGATTTGGACGCCGGAGATTTGCAAGGCAAGTACTGCCATTAGCCGGTTTACTAGCTTTATCATTACTTCCTTATTATTAATAGAAATTCAATTTTTATCGGGAAATCTCGCCTTGCAGCAGCGGGGTTTCTTTTTTTTGCTATTGTTCCTTGTATTAGGACGGAATGGGTTGGATTTTTTCACGCGTTTCCGATAAAATTAAATCTATAGATTTTTAAGAAAGTGGAGGGAATAGCCCATTTATGAGTGATTGTATTTTTTGCAAAATTGTTGCGGGGGAACTGCCCTCGAAAAAGGTGTTTGAGAATGAGGAAATTCTAGCATTTCATGACATTCAACCTGCCGCCCCGATCCATGTGCTCATTATTCCTAAGAAACACATTGCCTCACTGGCGGACGCGCAAGCAGAAGACTGGTCTACTATTGGGCAAATGCAAGCGGCTGCTGCGCAAGTTGCTAGAGAACTAGACGTTGAAGAGTCAGGTTATCGTGTCATCACAAATGTGGGTGCAAATGCGGGGCAGATTGTTCACCATATCCATTATCATTTGATGGGCGGCGCGCGTTTAGCTCCTTTAGGCGTACATAATTAGGGCCAACTTTAGGGAAACCTAACTATTCGATTGACACCCTAATTACTATCACCTATAATGAGATTTGATGAACCGTTTGATCCTAGATGGTCTGTTCGGAGGGAGGGAAATCTGTTGTCAGAAACTCGAGTTCGTAAGAACGAAACTATAGATGCTGCACTTCGTCGCTTTAAGCGTTCCATCGCTAAGGATGGCATTCTAGCAGAAGTTAAGAAACGTAAACATTATGACAAGCCTAGCGTTAAGCGTAAGCTTAAATCTGAGGCTGCTCGCAAGAGAAAGTTCTAGGAGGCAATATGAGCTTAAGCGATCGATTGAACGAAGATATGAAGCAAGCGATGAAGAGTCAGGACAAGTTCAAACTCTCTGTAATTCGAATGGTTAGATCAACAATTAAGAATTCTGAGATTGATCTGAAAAGATCCTTAGATGACAATGAAGTGCTTGACGTACTAACTCGTGAAATCAAGCAGCGTAAGGATTCCCTCCAAGAATTTACGAAGGCCGGCAGAGATGATTTGGCCGAGAACCTGCAGGCAGAACTTGTCATTCTAGCTGAGTACATGCCGCAACAGCTTTCTGAGGAAGAAGTGAAAGCCATTGTACAGCAGACCATCCAGCAAATTGGTGCTTCTTCCAAAGCGGATATGGGCAAAGTGATGACGGCATTGATGCCACAGGTTAAAGGACGCGCTGATGGTAAGCTTATAAATCAGTTGGTCCAACAATTATTGGGATAATACTTAATTATGTTTGAATGACAAGACCGAGCGGATACAATATCCTCTCGGTCTTTTTATTTTCCTGCAAAACGAAACAGTTTATTGGGTAAAGACGTACATATTAATGATAAGGAACAATCAGGAAAGGAGTGGAAGATGATGTTTGCAGAAAACTTATCGGCCTTTCTGACCCATCCCATTACCGCGACCGTGTTATTGATGGTCGGAATTATTGGAATCGCTTTAGAGCTTCTTTTTTTCAGCAGCGGTTTACTTGCGTTAGCAGGGGTAGCTGGTTTTGCGCTTTATTTTCTCGGGTTTTACTTGGCGGGGTTTGCCGGGTTCGGCGACTTGGCCGTGTTTGGGATTGGCTTAGTGCTTCTTATCTTGGAACTGGTCGTTCCCAGTTTCGGGATTCTGAGTGTGCTGGGTGCCATATGCCTTTTTGGCGGGGTGCTGCTCGCTTCTTCGAACCCTATGGATGCCGCGGTCATGCTGGGAATCGCGTTATTGGTAGCCATCGTTGTCATTGCCTTTGCCATTAAAACTTTTAAACACCGCGGAGTGTGGAATCGTTTTATTTTGAAGGAGCAGCTGACAACGGACAAGGGCTTTACGTCCAGCCCGGACAGAACGCATTTAATAGGGCTTACAGGGCAATCGGTAACGCCATTGCGGCCGGCTGGCACAGCGATCATTCAAGGAGAACGTGTAGATGTCGTGACGAACGGGAGCTTTATTGCGAATGCCAAGGAAATTATCGTTGTAGACGTTGAAGGGGCTCGTGTTGTTGTGCGAGAGATTGAAACTAATCATGCAAATCATCTTTAGGAGGTAAAATGAATGAACATTGAACCAGGATTATATTTGGTACTACTTGCGGCTATCATCATTATTGCGCTCTCGATACTGCTCAGTGTTGTTCCGGTTATGTTGTGGATTTCAGCCCTAGCATCAGGTGTGAGGATTAGCATTATTACTTTAATTGCCATGAGACTGCGCCGTGTTACACCAAGCAGAATCGTGAATCCGATGATTAAAGCGACCAAAGCCGGTCTTGATTTAAGCATTAATCAGTTGGAGAGCCACTTCCTTGCCGGCGGTAATGTCGACAGAGTCGTGAACGCCCTGATTGCCGCCCACAGGGCCAAAATCCATTTGGAATTTGAACGTGCGGCAGCAATCGATTTGGCGGGCCGCGATGTGCTGCAAGCCGTACAGATGAGTGTCAATCCGCGTGTCATTGAAACTCCGAACGTTTCAGCCGTTGCCAAGAATGGAATTGAAGTCAAGGTTATTGCCAGAGTGACGGTGCGCGCGAATATCGAGCGTTTAGTCGGCGGCGCCGGGGAAGAAACCATCATTGCCCGCGTCGGCGAGGGGATTGTTACCACGGTTGGTTCCAGCGATTCACATAAAGATGTTCTTGAGAATCCGGATCTGATTTCCCGCACGGTACTTGGCAAAGGATTGGATGCCGGTACGGCTTTTGAAATTCTGTCTATCGATATTGCAGACGTTGATGTCGGGAAAAACATCGGTGCACATCTACAAACGGAACAAGCGGAAGCTGACAAGCGTATCGCCCAAGCGAAAGCCGAGGAAAGACGGGCTATGGCGGTTGCGGCTGAACAGGAGATGAAAGCTAAGGTCGTAGAGATGCGCGCGAAAGTAGTTGAATCGGAATCCCAGGTGCCTCTTGCGATGTCAGAAGCACTGCGCACCGGCAAACTAGGTGTCATGGACTATATGAATCTCAAAAATATTGATGCAGACACCCAAATGCGCTCAACGCTCGGTAAAATCAACGACGGGAAGAGCGAGAAAGACTCCTAGGCATGAGGTGATTGCATGGAACAGCTCATTGTATTTTTATTTAAACATTGGTATTTGGTTATTATTGCGATTACTTTTTTGTATCAACTTCAGAACAAAGGGCGCCGAGCGAGTCAAAAGGGGCAGAGAATGGGCATGCCGACATTTGGGGAGTCCCCAGGCCAAGCTCAGCGGCGTCCTGAGGCCAGGGAATTGGAGCGGAGGGGCAATGCTCCATCCGAGCCCTCGGGAGCCTTACGAGACGAACTCCGTCGTCCTAGCGCGTCTCAAGATGCAACGTCTAATCCAAAGACGAAAGTTTCTCCTTTCAGTTCCCCTAAGCAGGCGGAAATAGGCGGCTCGTCCGTTTATGCCGGCGATCTTACAGCACCAGCTCCATTTCCAGAGTCACCTAATCAAGATCAGCTTCTGCAGGGTGTTGTGTGGTCTGAAATTCTGGGCCCTCCACGGTCGAAAAAGCCTTATCGCAGATAGCAGCCAAAGCAGCAGGCACCTCTCTCGAGCAATCGGGAAAGGTGCTTTTTGTTTTCCAGTTTTTTCACATAAATCCCGGGCAAACCGCATAATTTGGTAGAAAGCTATGCGACTTTTCTGTCGTTATGATCATCCAGTCAGAGGGGGTAGTGCCCAGCTATGCGTCGCTTGAGCCGCAAATGGAACCAGTTCACGGCCAAAATTCTGGATCTTCCCCAGGATGTGGTGCAGGACTTGCCGCGAATCACGATGATCGGCAACGTGCAGCTTTATGTGGAGAATCACCGGGGCGTACTCCATTTTTCCAGTGAAAGCTTAAAGCTTGAGTTAACGAAAGGGACGCTAGAAGTGTTCGGTAAAAACTTGGTCATTCGAGCGATTCTCTCGGAGGAAGTTTTTATTGAAGGCTTGATCGATGATGTCAGATATATACCATAGATGAAAGATTGGGAAGGGGAGCTGGGTTATGAAACAATCGATGTTCATTGCCCGTTTGCGCGGGTATGTGCGCATTCAAATTCGGGGAACTGGATGTGAAAAGTTGATTAATCCCATGATGGAGAAGGCGTTCTCCATTTGGGATATTCAAGCTGCCGAGGACGGCAAGCTCGAACTTAATATTCTGATTAAAGATTTCTTCAAGCTTAAGCCGCTGCTCAAACGGACAGGCTGCCGGGTGCATGTCCTAGAGCGGTACGGGCTTCCTTTTTTTATGGAGAGATTGGGGCGCAGGAAGGTCTTTCTTGGCGGGATAGCCGCCTTTATTATCGGGTTATACGTATTGACCTCCCTCGTCTGGCAAATAACCGTCGAGGGCAATGACCGGATCTCGGAAGCGGAAATTTTGCAAGCGGCCTCCAAACAAGGCATACATATGTATCAGTGGAAATTCCGGCTGAAAAAGTCGGAGGATTTATCGCGAGAGATACAAGGGATGCTGCCTGGAACGGCATGGGTTGGCGTCGAAATACGCGGCACCCATATCACGATTAAAGTCGTTGAAGCGACGATACCGGATAAACCGGATCTTAAGAATCCGCGAAATCTCGTTGCAGCTAAAAACGCGCTTGTGACAGAGATTTTATCTGAGAAGGGCAAACCGATGGTAAAGCCCAATACGTATGTGAAAAAAGGGGACGTGCTCATTTCAGGCACGATCGGAGATGAGCAAAATAGCCAGGTGGTCGTGGCTAGCGGCAAAGTAAGAGGTGTCGTTTGGTATACCTCCCGAATTGAATCTCCGCTTACGAAAACCTATAAAGCTTATACAGGAGAGGCGACTAATCGCAATTATCTTGTTTTCGGTACGAGAGCTTTACAAGTTAGCGGTTATGGTAAACTGGAATATGAGCATTCTGAAACGATTCCGGAACGTAAAACTTTGGCCTGGCGTTCCTTTACATTGCCTATCGGTTGGTTGCATGAAAAGGTCATGGAGGTTGAAGTCGTAGAAGAGCCCATTGATCCCGCGATCGCGAAAAAGACAGGCCTGGAGCAGGCTAGAGCGAAGTTGCTCGGTGCTTCAGGGCCTGATGCTAGACTCGTAGGTGAAAAAATTTTGCATGAAAAATCAGAGAATGGTAAAATTTATATAGACGTGCATTTTGAAGTCGAAGAGAATATCGCCGAAGAGCAACCAATTGTCATACGAGGAGAATGAGACCTGTTGGTAGAAAACGCACAATCCGTAAAACTAACATTGAAAAACCCGAACGAAGGGCTGGCATTGTTTGGTCCCCAGGACAAGTTTCTGCATGTGATTGAGAGAGAGATTAACGCGCAAATTTTTACGCGTGAAGCCGAAATAACGATTCAAGGTCCGGCTGCGGAAGTGAATTCGCTTCAGCAGCTTTTTGAGGTTCTTCTACAGCTCATCCGCAATAACTACACGTTGACAGAGCGGGATGTGCTGTATGCCGTTGAGCTCGCCAAGCAGATGAAAGCGGATCAATTGCTGGATTTGTTCAAAGGTGAGATTACGACAACGCACCGCGGTAAACCGATTCGCGTCAAAACGATTGGACAGCGGAAATACGTAGAGACGATCAAGAAGAAGGATATCGTATTTGGAATTGGACCTGCCGGTACAGGCAAAACCTATCTGGCTGTCGTACTCGCCGTCACGCGCCTGAAAGAAGGCGCTGTCAAAAGAATCATTTTAACGCGGCCAGCGGTTGAAGCAGGGGAAAGCCTGGGCTTTTTGCCAGGCGATCTACAGGAAAAAGTTGACCCCTATTTGCGCCCATTGTATGATGCTCTTAATGATGTCTTGGGTCCTGATCAGGTAGCGAAATCTTTAGAGCGCGGTCTGATCGAAATTGCTCCTCTGGCGTATATGCGCGGGAGAACCCTGGACGATTCATTTATTATTCTAGATGAAGCCCAAAATACGACACCTGAACAAATGAAAATGTTTCTGACACGGCTCGGTTTCGGATCCAAAATGGTCATTACCGGTGACGTGACGCAAATCGATTTGCCTCGCGGCAAGTCATCAGGACTTGTAGAAGCTGCTCGAATTCTTGATGGGATTGAGGAGCTTGGCTTTATTTACTTCGATGAGCAGGACGTTGTGAGACATTCACTCGTTCAGAAGATCATTGTGGCCTACAATGCTGAGAAGGAAAAGTAACTGTGCTGGTTTGTCAGGTAGAGAGGAATGACCTTCCGTGATGAAAAATGAAGTGCAAATGAAAGGTAAATTTCATTACCAGCTGAACGGATGGAAATACAGTACGGGTATTCGGATACTGTTGTTTCTCTTGCTGGCTTTAGTTTTCTATATATCTCTTTATGCAAAGCTCGTTCCTCAGGTTTATGACATTGAGCTGGGAACAACCAGTGAAACAACGATTTATGCGCCAAGGCAAATTGAGAACGCGATAGCGACGGAACAAGCGAAAGAAGATGCGGCGAAGCGGGTTCAGCCTGTTTATCGCATCGTAAATCTCAAAAATGATACGATGATTGACGCCATTTATGATAAGTTATTACAAATTAATGCCGACGAAGAAGTAAAATTCGATGACAAAGTAAGCATTTTCCGTCGTGTCATTCCTCAGTTGATCAGTGATTTGGAGAATCAGTCGATTAAATCGCTCAGCACAAGCGCTCAGTACAATGAAACGTTGATTGAGCAGATCCAACAAGGTTTGGCTGAGCAGCAGTATCCGCTTCCTGAGGAGTCTTACTTCAAGCTTCCTCGCTTGACCAAGGACGACTTGACGGCCATGCGCCCTGTAACCAAGGACATCGTTACGAAGCTGATGAACGATCAAATCCTTGATGCTCAGACAGCAAGGGCGAAAGTTGCTGAGATGGTGAATACGTCGAACCTGGCGAAAAATACGATGCGTGAAATGGTTACAGAGATTGCCCGGGCTGTTATCACGCCGAATAAGTTCTTTGATCAGAAGGGTACCGATGATGCCAAAGGACAAGCTAGAGAGAATGTGAAACCGGTGTACATCAACAAAAATGATGTGCTCGTGAAAGTCGGAGATGTTATCACCGAAGAGATTTATGCAAGATTGGACAAACTGGAATTGCTCAAAAGCAAAGCGAATCACTTGCCTCAAATTGGTTTAGCGATGCTGTCCGCTTTATTGTCTTTTGTTGTTTCTATGTTCGTCCGGCAGAGCCAGCTTGCTATTAAATACAATAACTCTCAGCTTCTGATGCTGATTTTGATTTTTTCAATCAATATCACGTGTATGAAAATCATCTCACTTGTCCAAAACTTGGACTATCCGTTTATCGGCTACCTGGCACCTACTGCATTAGGAAGTATTTTGATTGCCATTTTATTGGATTCTCCGTTGGCTTTTATTTCATCGGTCTTATTCTCTTTAATGGCAAGTATTATTTTTAATACGGAGCATACGCTCCTTTTTGACTTCCGTTACGGGCTAGTGTCCTTGGTGATTTGTTTCAGTGCGGTATTTACGATTCAACGAGCCAGCCAGCGGGCTACGATCTTGAAAGCGGGCCTGATGATTGCCTTTTTCGCCATGCTTACGATTACATCCATGCTGCTTATGGAAGACCACTTCCAGCAGCGGGAAGCGATCATGTCGCTTTCCTTCGCCGCTGCCGGTGGATTATTAACCGTTGTTTTCGTTATTGGCTTGCTGCCGTTCTTCGAGGTTGCCTTCGGCATTCTTTCACCGCTTAAGCTGGTGGAGCTTTCGAATCCGAATCATCCCTTGCTGCGAAAGCTGCTTACGGAGACTCCTGGAACGTACCATCACAGTGTCATGGTCGGCAATTTATCTGAGGCGGCTGCTGAATCCATCGGTGCAGACGGACTTCTCTGCAGAGTCGGCTCCTATTATCACGATATCGGCAAGACGAAGAGACCAAGTTATTTTATCGAAAATCAGACCAATATTGAGAACCCGCATGACCGCATTGATCCGAATTTAAGCAAATCGATCATTATCGCCCATCCTCGTGATGGCGTTGAGATGCTGAAGGATTACAAAATGCCCAAAGCGATCAGAGATATTGCGGAACAGCATCACGGCACAACGCTGCTGCATTTTTTCTATCACAAAGCGGTGAAACAAGCCGAAGAAGAAGGCAGCGAGAAGGAGATCCGCGAAGAGGATTTCCGTTATGCGGGGCCTAAAGCACAGTCTAAGGAAGCCGCGATTGTGGGAATTGCTGACAGTGTTGAGGCAGCCGTTCGTTCATTGCGCAATCCAACATTGGAGCAAATTGATTCCATGGTGCACAAAATCATCAAATCCAGATTAGATGATGGTCAGTTCAATGAATGTGACATCACGCTCAAGGAACTGGATAAAATCGCCAAAACGTTGAACGAGACCTTGCTGGGCATTTTCCATGCGAGGATCGAGTATCCGAACGAACTGTCGCCTAAGAAAACAGGGACATAATGAATTGACAGGAGGGTGTCGCATATGGCAAGTATGGATTTAACGCTAGAGTGGAGCAGCGAGCAGGAAGTGAAAGAGATCACACCGGCTTTTATAGAGAAAATTGAGGAATTGCTTCGTTTGGCTGGTGAGCTTGAAGGCGTTACAGCCGGTGAAGTTGCCCTCACATTCGTAGATGATGAAGCGATCCAAGAGCTAAATAAGCAGTATCGTGATCTGGATAAACCTACCGATGTGCTGTCTTTTGCCATGAGCGAGTTCGGCGAAGATGAGATTCAGATTAACTATGAAGATAATGAGCAGGATAGCGGAGAAGGATCCGAAGATGATGAGACAGTGTCCGAAGCGTTCATTGAACCGTTAGGAGATATTATTATTTCGGTTCCGCGTGCAATTGCTCAAGCGGAAGACTATGGACATTCCGTAGAACGCGAACTCGGCTTCTTGTTCGTACACGGTTTCTTGCATTTGATCGGCTACGATCACCAAAGTGAAGAGGAAGAAAAGATTATGTTTGGCAAGCAGGAGGACATTTTGCAGAAAGCAGGTTTAACCCGCTAATGTCAGACGGCTTCCGTAAATGGCGCAGAAGCTTCCGATATGCCTATGAAGGAATCAAATATGCCTTAGATACGCAGCGCAATATGAAGTTCCATTTTTGCGTTGCTTTTCTTGTTTTGTTGGCTGCTTTGTTTGCACGATTGCCCAAAACGGATATTCTGTTTATCTTACTAGCCGTAACCTTAATGATAGTAACAGAATTGATTAATACGGCTGTGGAAAAGACGGTGGATCTGGCGATGCCGGATCGCCATCCATTAGCCAAGATCGCAAAGGACGTCGCCGCGGCGTCCGTCTTGGTGTCCGCCGGTTTTGCTGTCATCGTTGGAATGATTGTGTTCTATGAACCGATTGATCAGCTTCTGCGTGCATCCAGGACGCATGATACGCAGATATCCGCAGGGACAATTTGGGTACTCATCGCCTTGGTCATTCTGACCGTCATTGTCATCGAAACGCGGTTTTCGGACAAAGGGAAATTAGTCCGCCCAAGTTTATTAACGGCAATAGCTTTCTCGATCTCCACGGTTATTGTCATATTCGTCTCACAGACGATTGTTGCGCTGCTGGCGTATACGCTCGCTGCACTTATATTTATTATGCTGTACGACAAAAAGACACGTCCATTTCCTGCGCTTTTTCTAGGTGCGCTTATTGGTACGGTTGTCACAATTCTAGCTTTATCTTGCCTAAACATGTTATAACGTTACTAATACAGAAAGAAGGATGATGGCCATGAATCACCAAGAACTCATTCAACACGCGAAAGAAGCGATGAAGAGAGCTTATACGCCATATTCTCATTTTAACGTAGGCGCGGCTCTTCTGGATGCGGATGGTCATGTTCATTATGGCTGTAATGTAGAGAATGCCGCATACGGTCCTACGAACTGCGCTGAGCGAACTGCGCTTTTCCGCGCAATTGCAGACGGTCACAAAGCAGGCTCCTTTCGGGCCATTGCTGTCATGGGCGACACCGAAGATCCGATTTCGCCTTGTGGCGTATGCCGACAGGTACTCGTTGAGTTATGCGGGCCGGATATGCCCGTTTATCTTGGTAATCTCAAAGGCGATTTTGCTGAAACAACCGTTTCCGCTTTATTGCCGGGTGCTTTTACAACGAAAGATTTGCATTCAAATGGAGGATAATTAGAAGTGGCTAAAAAAGAATTTAAATCAGGCTTTGTCGCAATCATCGGACGTCCGAACGTTGGGAAATCAACGTTGATGAATCAAATCATCGGACAAAAAATCGCCATCATGTCAGACAAGCCTCAAACAACAAGAAATAAGATCCATGGTGTATATACGTCAGGAAATGGGCAGATTGTCTTTTTGGATACTCCGGGTATTCATAAGCCGACTTCCAAATTAGGCGATTATATGAGTAAAGTTGCTCATGGCACCCTTGGCGAAGTAGATGCTGTTCTTTTCCTTGTAGATGTCGTTGACGGCATTGGCGGTGGAGACAGATATATTATTGAACAGTTAAAGCATGTTGAAACACCGGTTATTTTGGTCTTAAACAAAATTGATCTTGTGCAACCGGAAGCATTGCTTGCCATCATCACACAGTACAAAGATCTATATAACTTTGCAGAAATTGTTCCTGTTTCCGCACTCAAAGGTAATAATGTAACGACGCTTTTAGAGCAAATTATCAAATATTTGCCGGAAGGGCCGCAATACTATCCAGCTGATCAGATCACTGACCATCCGGAGCAGTTCGTGTGCGCAGAGCTTGTTCGCGAGAAAATACTGCATTTGACCCGCGAAGAAATCCCGCATTCCATTGCTGTGCAAATCGAGGACATGCGTGTTGAATCCAACGGTGTTGTGCATATTTCCGCAGTTATCTTTGTTGAACGCGACTCCCAGAAAGGTATTGTTATCGGGAAACAAGGCAGCTTGCTCAAAGAAATCGGTCGGCAGGCCCGTAGAGATATCGAAACGCTGCTTGGCTCCAAAACCTTCTTAGAGCTTTGGGTAAAAGTCAAGAAAGACTGGAGAAATCAAGACAGGGTGCTGAAGGATCTCGGTTTCCGCCACGACTAATTATCGATTACCTATGAGTTCCAGTTATTTGTCCGCATAGAGAAGCTTACTCTGCACATCCTATGAACATCACGTTCGATGGGGAGGATGCTGAACATGAAAGATTTTTCGTGGACGTATTTTTCAAAGACCGGTGATGTAGATGCCTATCTTTTGTACAAACAAGTTACCGGGCAACCCGGCATGGACACGGATGTACAGGAAGAGGATCAAAGTAATGAAGAGCCGCTCGAAGGTCTGAATTTGTAAGCGAACGATTCGTAAACTCAGAGCGGCACACATGGGGGAAATCATTTGCTGCGAAGTGTACAGGGGATCGTACTCCGTAGTATGGACTATGGAGAGGGGAACAAGATCATTAGTCTGTTCACCCCCGAGCTGGGTAAGGTTGGAGTCATGGCTCGGGGTGCGAAGAAAGTGAAAAGTAGACATGCCGCCGTTACGCAGCTTTTTACGTACGGCGATTTTGTTTTTTTTAAAACGCGCGGCCAAATGGGATCTTTGAATTCTGCGGAAATCATTGAAGCGCATCACGCTTTGCGAGAGGATTTGCACATGTCCGCACATGCTTCTTATTTGGCTGAAATGACGGACCGCATGCTTGGCGATGAAGAAGGCAGTACGTATCTGTTTGAGCAGCTGAAAGCGGGCTTAATGGCGATCGAAGAGGGCAAGGATATGCAAATCGTTGTTCACCTCTATGAAATGAAAATGTTTGAGTTGGCCGGTTATTTGCCTGTCACTGACGCTTGTGTTTCTTGCGGTGAAACCTCAGACATCACGCACTTCAGCCCTTCCATGGGCGGCACACTATGCAATAGATGCCGTTATAAAGATACGGTCGCAATTCGTGTTGGAGAAGGCGCGCTCAAGCTGCTTAAATTATTCCCGCGCATGGATATGCGCAGACTTGGCGCCGTGCAGGTCAAGGACGAAACGAAGGCACAACTTAAGACATGCATGAGGACTTATATGGATATACATATTGGTGTGAAATGGAAATCAAGAGACTTTATCGAACAAATGGAAAAATACAATATATAAACTTGGTCTTATTTGACATGTGTTGTTCGCTTTGATATGATGTGGTGGAAAACACCTCGCCTTTGTGCTGTCCGCATATCGGTGAGTTTTTTTATGCTTACGTTCTGTTCGAATCTACTTCACATACAAATGCTAATGTAGGGCCTGGTCCCTGCTGATATGGTTGAAAGGGGCTATAGGAAAATGGATCATCCATTACCTACTCGGGTTTATGTCGTTTCTGACTCTGTCGGGGAAACAGGGGAGTCTGTTGTACGCGCAGCTGCCATGCAATTCCATCCCGTTCCTGTGGAGATTGTTAGGGCGCCGTTTATTCATGATATCGAAGGCATCGATAAAGTCATTAATGCGATTCGCATTCATGGCGGTATCGTTGTTTTTACCTTGGTCATACCGGAACTTCGTGACGATCTGATTGCCAAAGCCAAAGAACACGGCATCCCGCATATCGATCTTCTTGGACCCGTGGTAAACACCTTGGGGCAGGCCTTGCGCCAAGAGCCGCGTAGACAGCCAGGCATGATTCACCCGCTCGATGAAGATTATTTTAAGAAGGTTGAAGCGGTTGAGTTTGCGGTTAAATATGATGATGGCCGAGATTTTAGCGGTATTCAAAAAGCAGATATCATCCTTCTCGGTGTGTCGCGCACGTCCAAAACGCCTTTATCCATGTATTTAGCACACAAAAGATTTAAAGTGGCTAATGTACCCTTAGTGCCTGAAATGCAGCCTCCTGCTGCTATCTATACGGTTTCAAAGGATAAAATTATCGGCCTTCGGATTGATCCGGATAAGCTGAATGTTATTCGCCAGGAGCGGCTTCGCACACTTGGACTTGCAGAAAATGCAACCTACGCGAATGTAGAACGTATTAAGATAGAACTGGCTTTTGCTGACAAAATTATGAGCAAAATCGGTTGTGTTATTTTTGATGTCTCGAATCGCGCCGTAGAAGAAACGGCAAGTCTGGTTATGGATCATATTGAACATGTCCAGTAAGGTTTTATGTTTCTACTTGCAGGATTTTTTAGAAGTTCATCGTATATAATAGTACGGTGAGATTTCGTCAAAAAAGGGCGTGGGCTGAACCGTATGGGTGCGAGAAGTATAATCGTTGATGCCGATGCTTGTCCCGTGAAGTCCGAAATAGAAGAAGCAGGCAGGCAGTTCGGTGTACAAGTTGTTCTAGTTGCTTCGTTTGATCATCGGATGAAGACGAACCCTGGTGTTAGGGTCGTACAAGTGGATCGCTCCGATCAATCCGTTGATTTGTACATCGCCAATCAAATTAAGTCTGGTGATATTTTGGTGACGCAGGATTTCGGTCTCGCAGCGCTTGGTTTAGCAAAAGGCTCGTATTGTTTGACGAATCGGGGTCAGGAATATACGGACAGCTCGATTGATTTCTTATTGGATCGTCGTCATACTTCAGCAAAAATGCGAAGAGCGGGCAAGCATTCAAAAGGGCCAAAACCCTTTACGGATGAGGATCGTAAATATTTTCTACATGGTTTGACAAAACTTTTAAAAAAATTGCAGGAAATCGAAAAAGAGTAGCGAATAGTACTTAGTCGGAAAAGCGACCTGAATTGTGGGTGGAAATAACATGAGGTACGGACGCATACCTGAAGAGGTCATTGAGGCTGTACTGAAGCGCCATGACATCGTTGATGTGATTGGCAGGCACGTACATTTGAGCAAACAAGGGCATTATATGAAAGGGCTATGTCCTTTCCATTCAGAAAAAAGCCCTTCCTTCACGGTCACGCCGGAAAAACAAATTTATCGTTGTTTCGGGTGCAATGTTGGCGGGAATTTAATTCGTTTCGTTATGGAAATAGAAGGCCTTAGTTTTTCAGAAGCCGTTACAAAGCTGGCGGAAGAAGCGGATATCCCTATTACATGGGAGGAAGCGTCCGAGGAGCAGACCGAGCAGCAGCAAGAGAAAGCAGCCCTGCTGAAAGCATATGATTTTGCTGCTAAACTTTATCATTATATTTTAGGCAACACAGAGCAAGGCAAAGTGGCAAAAGGGTACTTGGCTTCAAGAGGTATTTCGGATAAGCTGATCGATACGTTTCAAATCGGTTATGCCCCTGCAATGTGGGATACGTTAGTCCAGCAGCTAGTGAAGCGTGAGTTCGACCTCTCCCTGATGGAGAAGGGCGGATTAATTTCGGCCAAACACGAAGGAACTGGCTACGTGGATAAATTCAGGGAGCGCATTATGTTCCCCATTTGCGATGCTGCCGGTAAGGTCATTGCGTTTGGCGGAAGGTCAATGGGCGATGCTCAGCCCAAGTATCTAAATAGTCCTGAGTCTGCTCTTTTTAATAAAAGCAGGACCATGTATAATCTTCACTTGGCTAGACCCAATATGCGAAAACTGCAGCAAGCGGTCCTTTTTGAAGGCTATGTAGATGTCATTAAAGCTTGGGAAGCAGGCATTAGCAATGGTGTCGCCACGATGGGAACTGCACTGACGAAAGAACACGCGGCGCTGCTGAACCGTAACGCCGATCAAATCGTCGTATGTTACGACGGGGATAACGCAGGACAATCGGCTGCTTTCAAAAGCATTCCGATCCTGGAAGAGACGGGAAGCCGAGTCACCGTAGCGATGATTCCGGATGGCAAGGACCCCGATGATTATGTAAAACAATATGGTTTTGACCGATTCGTACGGGAGATTATTGAACCTGCCGTACCGTCGATGAAATATAAGCTTTTGTACATCCGCAAAAATTTTAAGTTGCATGAGGACGGTGACCGACTTCGTTATCTGCAATCCGCTGTGAAGTTAATTAGTGAACTCCATTCTCCGATGGAAAGAGAACATTATTTGAAGCAGTTGGCTTCTGAATTCCCGGATTCTTCGTATGAGGCGATGAAGTTAGACCTTCACGAAATCTTGCTGCAATCGGAAAAAAACCGACCGGATGGGGATAATAAACCAATTCTGTGGAATAATGTTATGAATAATGGGAGAACAGCGGAACGAACACGCAAGAAAACGCCTTCGCTTTTGCCAGCTTATCACAATGCTGAACGATTGATTTTGGCTGTTATGATGCATGATCGTGACGTTTGCGCGCATGTGGAAGAACAGTTGGGAGATCAATTCAACGTTGAAGCTCACGCAGTCTTAGCTGCTTATTTATATGCTTACTACGCTCAGAATGCTGAGCCGGATGCAAGCCGATACATTGCCATGCTGCAAGACGAACAGCTGGAGAGCTTGGCCAGCTCCATCGTAATGATGGGAGCGGGTCATGGAATGAACGAACAAGTGATTGACGACTATATTCGCCAAATTCGTAAAGTTCCAATGCAAGAAGAAATTGAACGAAAGAAAGAAGAACGTGTTCGCGCTGAGCGCGAGGGCGACCATCTTCGAGCAGCACAAATTGCAATTGAAATTATCGCCCTAGAAAAACGATTGAAGTCAACGTAGAACTACTGAATTGACTAGGGAGGAGGGAGTCCGTACTATGGCGAATGATCAGCGTACAGAACTAGAGACAGAGTTGACCTTGGACCAGGTGAAAGACCAGCTTATCGAGCAAGGGAAAAAGCGGTCCTCACTTACTTACAAGGATATTATGGAAAAATTAGCTCCCTTCGATCAGGATCCTGAGCAAATCGATGAGTTTTTTGAGCAGCTATCGGAGCAAGGTATCGATGTTGGGAATGAATCGGATGACGATTCCATGAATCCTGAAGAAAACGATCGCGATGAATTTAACTTCGATGATGATCTGGCTTTGCCGCCAGGGATTAAGATTAATGATCCAGTTCGGATGTATTTGAAAGAAATTGGTCGTGTACCGCTTCTTTCTGCGGAAGATGAAGTGGGTTTAGCCAAACGGATTGAGAACGGGGACGAAGAGGCGAAGCGACGCCTGGCAGAAGCGAACCTAAGACTCGTTGTAAGTATCGCCAAAAGATATGTAGGCCGCGGCATGTTGTTCTTGGACTTGATCCAAGAAGGGAATATGGGGCTTATTAAAGCGGTTGAGAAGTTTGACCACACGAAAGGTTACAAGTTCTCTACGTATGCAACTTGGTGGATTCGTCAAGCCATCACCCGCGCAATTGCAGACCAAGCGAGAACGATTCGTATTCCTGTACATATGGTCGAAACCATCAACAAATTGATTCGTGTTTCCCGTCAATTGCTGCAAGAGCTGGGGCGCGAACCTACTCCTGAGGAAATTGCAAAAGAGATGGACCTAAGTACGGATAAAGTACGTGAAATCATGAAAATTGCACAAGAGCCTGTATCTTTGGAAACACCAATTGGTGAAGAAGATGACTCGCATTTGGGAGATTTCATTGAAGACCAAGAAGCGCTGGCGCCGGCAGATGCTGCTGCTTATGAACTTCTGAAAGAACAACTAGAGGACGTATTGGATACGTTGACTGAGAGAGAAGAGAATGTGCTTCGCTTACGTTTCGGTCTGGATGATGGTCGTACACGCACATTAGAAGAAGTAGGTAAAGTATTCGGTGTTACACGTGAACGGATTCGTCAAATTGAAGCAAAAGCCTTGCGTAAATTGAGACATCCTAGTCGTAGCAAACGCTTGAAGGATTTCTTGGAATAAATCGCTGTGAGAGGGCCCTGCCAGTTTCGGCGGGGTCTTTTTTTATTACAAAAGTACTACTAAAAGCTAAGCATGAAATCACCGATAAAGTAGTAGGAAGGTGAGCGATGATATGGATACAGAGAAAAGAAAAGTAATAGTTAAAGAAATCGATCACTGGCGGAGGAGCAAACTGCTTCCCGAACACTACTGTGATTTTCTGTTGAATTTGTACATGGATGAAACAACTCCGAAACCTGCATCCATCATGGGGGTTTCAGCGTCTTCAATTGCAAACAGTTCTTGGAAAATATGGTTAGGCATCATGGCGGTTATAGCCGCTCTGGCCTTATCTGCTCTTAATTTTAACTCTTTTGGAATGCCAATGCAAATTGGAATTTCCGCACTTTTTGTCATCGTTTGCTATGCGTTTGCGTATCGTCAATTTCCTAAATCCCCCGTGATTTCTTATCTGCTTTGTGGTGTTTCTTCAATTGCTTTGCTATTGTTAGGGCTATATTTAATGGATATGTATCAAGTGAATTCTCCTTATACGTATATTGGTTATTTAGCGTTTTGCAGTGTAGTGTGGTTAATTAACGGCGTAATAGGAAAAATGGGGATTTTCCAATTTTGCGGTTGGTTAGGGCTGGTTGGAACTTATGGTTGGTTGCTTTTGCAAAAGCTGAGCAATCCAGGTTGGTTCTCTCTTGAAATTAGTTGGATTCCGGTTAGTATTGTACTTATATGGATTGCTTGGCTTGCGCATCATACCAATAAGCAAGCAGCGAGCGTGCTTTTAGTTATCGGCGTGTTGGTTTGGTTTATCCCTGAAGCGATGACGTTTCTTACAGATGTTGATATGAGTTCCCGCGTCATTCAATTATCGTTTACAGGGAAGTTAGTTTCGGCGGGCGCGGCGTTTTTCTTGCTGCGTAAAAAATGGGTAGAGTGGGTCGTTTAAGAGATGGTAAAATTATCGAAGAGATTGCAAATGATCGCAGATCGTGTGCCAACAGGTTCTAAGGTGGCGGACATTGGATCCGACCATGCTTTGCTGCCGACCTATTTAGCGCAACAAGGTATAATTGTGTACGCCGTAGCAGGTGAAGTCAATCCGGGTCCTTTCGAGGCGGCGACACGACAAGTGCTTGAGAGCGGTTTGTCTAAAAAAATAAGTGTTAGATCCGGTGACGGTCTGGCGGTCATTGAACCAGGTGAAGTGAATGTCATCACGATTGCCGGTATGGGCGGCAGTTTAATGGCGAGTATTTTAGAAGCAGGCAAGCAGAAGCTCGAGGGTGTTACGCATCTGATTTTACAGCCCAATGTCGGGGAAGATCAGGTCCGCAAGTGGCTGCTTGCAGAGGGCTGGAACCTGGACGCGGAAGCGATCCTTGAAGAAGACGGGAAGATTTATGAGATTTTGACGGCTACAGCGGGAAGTGCTCAGGACAAGAACTCGCAGGAAGCTCTTTATGCCGAACGTACATTATCTGGAGGAATCGTTGTGAGCAAGGAGCGGCTGCTCCAAATGGGACCTTATTTATTAGAAGAAGCTCCCGAGGTATGGTTCAGCAAGTGGGATAGCGAATTGAAGAAATTGGCGATGATTGAAGGCCAGTTGAAACTGTCAACAGCGGAAGCATCAGCCCTGAAAGCAGAGCAAATCGCGCAAGAGATCAAAGAAATAAAGGAGGTACTCGCTTGTTTGCAAAAGGTCAAACCGTAATTCAGCTGTTTGAACAGCTGGCGCCCAAGCACTATGCGATGCCTGAGGATAAAATTGGCTTACAGCTGGGTTCTTTGCAAAAGGAGATTAAGAAGGTACTCGTTGCGCTGGATGTTAATGATGAAGTGGTGGACGAAGCGATTCGACTAGGCGCTGATCTTATTATTGCTCATCATGCGATCATTTTCAGGCCGCTTGCCCATCTTCAGACGGATACATCGGCAGGCAGACTCTATGAAAAATTAATCAAAAATGACATCGCTGTCTATATCGCACATACGAATTTGGATGTAGCCGAAGGCGGCGTCAATGACATGATGGCGGATAAACTCGGCCTCAAAGAGCTCACGCATCTTGAGGATGTGCACACAGAGAAGCTGCAAAAGCTGGTCGTCTTCGTGCCGGAGACGCACCACCAGGCTGTGCTGGATGCCCTCTTCACCGCGGGAGCGGGGTGGATCGGGCAGTACAGCCACTGCAGCTTCAACATCCCCGGAACGGGGACGTTCCTTCCGCAGGAAGGGACTCACCCGTATATCGGGGAAGCAGGCAAGCTTGAACGCGTACAGGAAGTACGCGTTGAGACGATCGTAACCGCCAGCGTCCAGCGCAAGGCGGTACAGGCAATGCTGAAGGCCCACCCCTATGAGGAGGTGGCCTATGACCTCTACCCGATGGACCTCAAGGGTAGAGTGTTCGGTCTCGGGCGCGTGGGCAAGCTGCCCGCGCCGATGACGCTTCGCGAGCTGACGGAGCTCGCGAAGACGGCGTTCGACGTGCCGATGGTGCGCGTCGTAGGCGATCTATCACGGCCCATCCGCAAGGTGGCCGTGCTGGGTGGTTCCGGCGGCCGCTATATGCGGCACGCCATGTTTGCCGGCGCCGATGTGCTGGTCACCGGCGACATTGACTACCATACCGCGCACGATGCGCTCGCGGCAGGGCTTACTTTGATCGACGTGGGGCATAACGTCGAGAAGATCATGAAACGCGGCGTAGCGGACTATCTCGCCGCGCAGTTAACCAAAACGGATACGCAAGTGCTGGCATCCGAGGTGAACACTGAACCGTTCCAGTTTCTGTAGGATACTCCTGTAGGATACTCCTGTAGGATTGTCGATGGCAGGCGAGGAAACGAACAACAGTTGTATTTCGGAGACATTCCTAGTATACTAGCAAATGCGTCGGAAAGTTTGACAGACAATCGCTGGCTGTGGGTAAGCCACAGCGAGAGGAAAGTCCGGGCTCCATAAGGCAGGGTGCTGGATAACGTCCAGTCAGCGCGAGTTGAAGGATAGGGCCACAGAAATGGACCGCCGATGGCTCATCTTCGGATGAGATCAGGCAAGGGTGGAACCGTGGTGTAAGAGACCACGAGGTTCTATGGTGACATAGATCCTGGTAAACCCCACTTGGAGCAAGACCTAGAGGAACGCTAGCTGTCTCCGAGGCAGCAGTCTTCGCCTGAGACGCGTTCGGGTTGGTCGCTTGAGCTGTGCAGCAATGTATGGCCTAGATAGATGATTGTCGCTTCAATGGTGGCAGGGGACAGACGCCCGTTATGACCACCGGAAGTACAGAACCCGGCTTACGGCAAACTTTCCATACTGTCGGTTACCCGCAAGGCTTCGGCTTTGCGGGTATTTCATTTTATGCAAGCAAAAAAGGCCACCCTGGGTATCGAATCCATCGAAACCAAAGGGCAGCCTTTTTAATTATTTGTGCAGGGCAACTCCTGCATATTTCTTGGACACAAGGTTCATCTGCCGAAACCAGCGGGAAGGCCAGTCGAAGCCGATATTCGGTTGTTCTTCCGCTTTTTGCACGGCTTTGACAACGTCGATCAAGCCATACCCGAAGTATTTATCATGACCCGGAGTGCCAATATCTTGCGCAGTGTCTCTCATGATTTGATAAACTTCCGTGTTTTTCAAATTAGGATTTGTTGAACGGATTAATGCTGCTAATGCAGTCACATGCGGGCTAGCCATGGATGTGCCCGACAATGCGGCATATTGATTATTTGGATACGTGCTGGCAATACTTACGCCTGGCGCCGTTACATCGATATAATCTCCGTAATTGGAAAAAGGTGCTTTGTTGTTCTCTGAATCGCTGGCTGCGACAGCGAACACCTCCGGATAAGCGGCAGGGTAGCCTGGCCGTTCCGTATTATCATTTCCGCTCGCCGCGATCAAGGCCACGTCTTTATCGTAAGCATATTTAATAGCATCATGCAGAAATCCGGAATCCGCATAGTTGCCTAGGCTTAAATTCATTACTTTGGCGCCATGATCAGCAGCCCAGATAATGCCTTGAGCCACGGAATAGGTGCTGCCTGCCCCGGTTTGATCCAAGACTTTAACCGGCAGTACTTTGTTATACCAGCTGATTCCAGCTACGCCTAAATTATTGTTAACGAGTGCTGCGATAACTCCGGTTACGTGAGTTCCGTGTCCAACATCATCCTGCGGTTGATCCCCCCCGCTGATCACATTATAGCCAGGCAGAAGCTTGTCTTTTAAATCCGGATGCTGCAAGTCCACGCCTGTATCTACAACAGCCACAACGACATCTTTGGTGCCTCGGTTCAACTGCCAACCTTGCTCGGTTTCAATCAGCGGCAGATTCCATTGATACCGGCTGTACAGATTGTCATTAGGCTTGAAGTTCGGAGCAATGCTCGTTGTTTCATCAGGACTAGTTGTGCTGTCAGTGCTATCGGCATAGTCGGTTGAATCTTTTTCATCGGCAGCTTCTTGATCATCGTAATAATCATTGGTCAAATACAAGAAATGAGGCTCCACATAAGCAACATCCCATTTTTTAAAATAGGCCATTAACGCTTTAGCTTCCATACCTTCCGTGCGGAAAACAT
Organism: Paenibacillus chondroitinus NBRC 15376; assembly: GCF_004000765.1. Lineage (GTDB taxonomy): Bacteria > Bacillota > Bacilli > Paenibacillales > NBRC-103111 > Paenibacillus_E > Paenibacillus_E chondroitinus. Next base: position 28,735 of record NZ_BILW01000005.1, read on the forward strand.
AAGTGTAACCCAGCTTCTGCATCGAATTGGTTTTGATTTCTGACTTTATTTGAGACAATTGAGCTTCGGTAGGGTCGTTCTTGAACTTAACAACAACTTCGTTTTGATGATAGTGGCTTGTGCCTTGATTATCCTCTGGATGATCCACCACTTTGTCTTTTAAAGTATCGGTATCTACCGACTCGACTTTCCAGCGATTTTCGTTTGGATAAGGCTCTAGACGTAAATTTTTCATCTGATGGTCAGTCACATGGTGAAGAATGTCTTGATGAATAACGCCTATGAGGGAAGAATTACCATCTGTAGATGGCGTCCCCTGTACAAAAAACACCTGCTGCGCGGCCCCAAATTTCGGCGACTGATAATGCTTGCCTGATTCTGCAGCTGCTTTGGCCTCCGCTAAATACTTGCTTGCTTGCTCCTTATAAGTGGCAGGAATTTCTCCAACTTTTATTCCTTGATCCAAAGCTTGTTTGTTTTTTGACCAAATCAGAACATCCATTTTTTCATGCTGTGTTTTCATATCCCGAAGCACTTTGGCTGCGGACTCACCTGATTCAATTTGGGAGATCATCTTGGAGTAATCAATGGAGCACTGGGAGCGGCATAAATCATCAGTTAACTTTACATCTTGCTGCAGTAGGGAAAGCTTCTGTTCCGTCTCATACTTCGCGCTGTAAACCTCAGGACCGGGTGTATTCTCGTTATTCGAGTGGTGGGGAAATAGAACGAAACCTAATCCAAGAACTAGACTAATAGAAGATAGATAACGCCACATCGATAGTCCTCCTTCTTAACTCGTTTCTCCGCTTCTGTCAGCAAATACAGTGTCTTTAATTATAGTGAGGTTCGAGGGATTCTTTTATGCATGGAATCGGGAGTTTTACATATACCTTTTCAGGTTAATTTATGGTAGGATAGGAATAGCGCAATTAGAGGAGGTCTTCATAAATGGCTGTTTTTAATGTCAAAAATATTTGTGATTCAACACGTACGAAGTTAAAAGAAACAACCGCTAAAATGGAGCTGTTTCTGAATCAACATTCGCTTTCACAACTCAATGTAGAGAATGATCCCGCTATGGATGAATTTTATCGTGGTTATCTCCAAGATACACGTCATCTATTAGTTTTCTGTGAAGTGGCCTATGAGAAATTGGGCGTAAGTTTGAGACGACCAACTTTTAATGTTGATTTTTCGGAAAAAGTATTGTATGAGGTATATCATACTTGCGTGAATACATTTTTCTATCCTAAAAATGAGTGCTATTCCGAGGATGGGCGTTACGCTTATACCGGACAAGATGCTATTCGTTTCCGCAAAAAGCCTTCCCGTGATGTGAGAGATTTAACCATTGAATTGTCCAAAGTATTCGAAGAGCTTCGCGAGGATCTGGCTTATTATGAGACAGATTACATCACGCAGCGCCGTATGCAAGGTGAAAAAGTATAATTGTGATGCAAAATTACAAAAGATATAAGGGATGCGGCTAGCAGCGCATCTCTTTTCATTTAAAAGGGGACATGGTGCATGCAGCGTGAACAGTTAATCAACCACTCGATCTCGATTATAAAAGGCAATCAGCATCCTCGCGGAGGGTACATCGCATCTCCACTTTTCCCGCCTTATGCGTACAGTTGGCTGCGCGACGGTACATTTATAGCTCATGCAATGGATCGTACGGGGGAGACTGACAGCTCTGCGCTTTTCCATCGATGGGTTGCCGGAGTTCTGAGGAACAAACGTTCGCGTGTCGATGCGCTTATACATAAACATAATAACAAAGAGTGGATCGACCGTTCCGAGTTTTTGGGGACACGTTATCATCTGGATGGCCGAGACGATGTTTCGGAATGGGGCCACTTTCAATTGGATGGTTACGGGGCTTGGCTCTGGGGACTTACGGAGCATGTGAAAACAACCGGGAATAAAGAAATGCTGAATGAACTCCGGGAAAGTATTGAGATTACGGTTGATTATTTGATGACGTTCTGGCATTATCCGAACTTTGATTGTTGGGAAGAGTTTCCAGATTATGTGCATCCTGCAACGCTAGCCTGTGTGTATGGCGGTTTGAAGGCATTAGGAGAATTAGAGCAGCGTCCTCAGCTGTTGGAGAAGGCGTCTATGATTAAGCACTTCATCTTTAGCAATTGCGTCAACGAGGGCCGATTTGTGAAGTCTGTTCACTGTCTGGATGAAATATGGAAGCCGGCCTTAATGGGCGTAGATGCAAGTCTGCTGTGGCTTGCTGTTCCATTTGGTGTATGCGAAGCAGACGATCCAATTATGCGGAAAACGGTGCAAATAATTGAAAGTGAACTGAAACACGAAGGTATTCAGCGTTATGTAGAAGACCGTTACTACGGCGGCGGTGAATGGCTTCTGCTAACGGCTTGGTATGGATGGTATCAGAAAGAGCTCGGGAACCATGAAGAGGCGCAGCGTTGTCTGGAATGGATCATAAGCAAGGCTGATCACCTTGGGCGTCTTCCCGAACAAGTTCCCGATGAGCTTAGAGAGTCTTCCGCTTATTCAGAGTGGTTGGGCAAATGGGGGGAACCTGCACTGCCGCTCCTTTGGTCTCATGCGATGTTTTTGGTGCTATCTGACAGTCTGGCCTGAGCATAGCTCGCCCTGATAGCGGGCAAATTGTTAGTGGGGTGATGACTATGCCAGATGTCAAATGTTCAGTTGCCAACTGCGAATATTGGACGCAAGGAAACAACTGCAACGCAGGAACCATTATGATTGAAGTAGATCAGCATGCCAACGCCAATTACAATGAAGAATTTGCAGGGGAATCATTCGATACCGATCATCAAGATGCAGCGAGCAAAGCCGCGAACACTTGCTGCCACACCTTTCAAGCAAAGAAGAAGCAGTAATCATGCGCCAGCATGGAGGCAATTTGGATAAAACCACCAAGGAGCGGTTCCAGAGGGAGCAGCTTCGGACTGAAAGTGGTTTGAACAGCAAGGAAGAATATGCAGCCGAGATAACAGCGCCCTCGCGGAGAATTCATTATGCCGAGCCCTATCAAGCGAAACATGCAGAGGTTGAGAAGTCGGAAGTTTCCGATGAGGAAATCGATGATTTAGTTGAAGCTGTTACGCGAAATAAAGCGGTAGGATACATCGCTTTGTTCGTCGCATTGGCTTCCCTCTTTGTGTGGCCTGTACTGCTTGGCGTATCGGGCATTATTTTAGGGGTTATCGCATTCCTGATGGGCAACAAGGGAATCGGAACCTGGTCAGTCGTACTTGGATTTATAGCTGTTGCTGCCTATTTTTTACTGTTTCCTTTTTACTCTTAGTGTTGGATAAACATGATGGAAAAGCAAGCCGAGACATCGGCTTGTTTTTCTTTTTCAGAAGGAAAATCGGGTATATTCGTGTTTTAGGGGGATAATTAGCGGGTAAAGACTCATTATGGCATCATTTTAAACCCTATACTCCCGTTTGCTCGTACTATTTGGCTTCAAGAGTCATATTCGCACCTTTGAATGATTACAGTATTATTATATAATGAAAAGTGATAATTCAACTTTAAATTAAAATTAAGGGAGGTGTACCTACTCTCCTTGGTGCCTTTAACCGCGCTTGACAGGGGATAGGTAAGGTATTGGAAGATCCTTTGCCCGAAACGTTAATTAGCTTTTTATTAATGTTTGGACTGGTGTTACTGAATGGTTTTTTTGTCGCAGCTGAATTCGCGATGGTGAAAGTAAGAGGTAGTCGAATTGATTCTCTTGTAGATGAAGGTCGCCGTAATGCGAAATTTGCGCAAGGAATTATGAACAATCTCGATGCGTACTTAGGTGCTTGTCAGCTCGGGATTACACTTACTTCGTTGGGACTTGGTTATGTCGGGGAGCCGACCTTTGCAAAAATTTTGGAACCACTATTCGCTCCGCTGAATTTACCAGATTCGGTGTTCCACACGATTACCTTTATTATTGCCTTTTCATTGATGACTACTTTGCATATTACACTGGGCGAGCAATTCCCCAAAACCTATGCCATTCGTAAAGCTGAACAGATCACATTGCTTTCCTCGGGACCGATGGTCTTATTTTACAAAATCATGTATCCATTTATTTGGTTGCTGAACGGGATCTCCAATTGGATGCTTCGCCGCGCCGGCATTGAACCGACAACGGAACATGAATCAGCGCATACGGAGGATGAAATTCGCGTCCTCATGAAAGAAAGCCACAAAAATGGACTTATAGATAATACAGAGCTTACGCTTGTTGATAATATATTCGGATTCGCCGAGACAACAGCTAGAGAAATCATGATTCCAAGAACTGAGATGGAATGTTTGTATGCAGGACTGTCCTATTCGGAGAATCTAGCGATAGCGATTAAGGAAATGCGTACACGTTATCCGGTATGTGATCCGGACAAAGACAACATAATCGGCTTCGTTCACATCAAGGATTTGCTTAAGCCGGATGCTAACCTGAAAGGCATCAAGAAAATTATTCGTCCGATTACGACGGTACCGGATTCCATTCATATCAGTGACTTGCTGAAAATGATGCAAAAAAGAAAAAGCCAGATGGCCTTGCTTATTGATGAATACGGCGGAACTTCAGGGCTTGTCACACTGGAAGACATCATGGAAGAAATCGTTGGTGAAATTCAGGATGAGTTTGACGAGGAACGTCCAACGATCGAAATCAAAGACGAGAACACGTTTTCCATTGACGGTCTGCTTTTAATCGATGAAGTGAATGATTACTTCGGGCTTGATATCGAGTCCGACGATTATGATACAATTGGCGGCTGGATCTACTCCCAGACAGAGATTCCGCCTAGCAAGAATCAACAAGTGGCCTATAACGATGAATTTTTGTTCATCGTGGAAGAAACGGATCATTTGCGAATTTCGAGATTAATTGTTAGAAAAATGACGGAACAAGATGAGTTTCTACAACAGAACATATCTTGAACGGATAGAGGGACAGTCGAATGACTGTCCTTTTTTTATATTTCGGGGCTCGCAGGGAGGAAACGGAAATTTTAGGATAGTCGGGAGGGCACAAAACGTGTACAATAAAAACAACGAATGATATACGAAACGAGGTCTGACGGATGAACGGCACGAACAGTATTGATCCAAGAGTTCTGAAAGAGCTGCTGCAGCTTCAGGTGATGGGAAGAATTAATTTGTTATCCGGGGATACCGATACATCCAGCACGGATGATTCCAGTGACTTCAGCACGCTGCTGAATACGTTAATGGGACAAGCTTCCGGTTCTGATCTAGACGGTCAATCTAATCTCAATCCGCTGACGGCGAATAACATACCTAGCTCCTTGGGCGCTTTGAATAAAGCCTATAGCCCTCTCCAAAGTTGGAGTCGCACGACATCTACTTCACAGTTTGATGATTTAATCAAAGAGGCCAGCGCGAAATATGGCGTCGATGAATCCCTCGTGAAAGCGGTCATTCAACAGGAATCCGATTTCAATCATCAGGCGGTATCCCCGGCTGGCGCTAAAGGTCTAATGCAGCTTATGGACGGCACCGGACGCGGCTATGGCGTGACGAATCCATTTGATCCTAAACAGAACGTGGATGCCGGTACACATTTCTTGAGCAATCTGATTCAGAAGTACAATGGCAATGAAGGAGTTGCTCTTGCTGCGTACAATGCGGGTCCAGGCCGTGTGGATCGCTTAGGCATCAAGAATGACCAGGACCTATCTAATAAATTGCACCAATTACCGAAGGAAACGCAAGCTTATGTTTCTCAGGTATTAGGGCATAAGATGAAATTTTCACTGTAGGCGGCAATTTCAAGGAGCTGATTTTCGCATGAATCATGCGGAGATCGGCTTTTTGCATTCATCGGCATGCTTGAGTTATGAGCGGTTTTAAGTTTTAATGATGAAAGGAATTTATTTTAATTGCGCAACTGCAGGGCATGGAAAAAGGGGAATCAGCAAGAACATGCTATATTTGGATAACGCGGCAACCACACCGCCATATAACGAAGTCGTCGATACGATCGCAGATGTTATGAAAATGCACTATGGAAACCCATCATCCATCCATGGATTAGGTGTCCAAGCAGAGAAGCTGCTGCAAAGCGCTAAAGAAGTGATAGCGGGAGCTTTAGGCGTGATGCCGGCTGGTATTATCTGCACATCCGGAGGAACAGAGAGTAACAATCTAGCAATCCGGGGGGCTGCCTATCAATATCAGAATCGAGGCAAGCATCTAATCACAACACAAATTGAGCATCCTTCTGTGAAGGAAGTTTTCCTTCGTTTAGAGCGAGAGGGATTTCGCGTCACCTATTTGCCCGTTAACCGGAACGGTTGTCTGGAAGTAGAGACGCTTCGCGAAGCTCTTTGTGAAGATACGATATTGGTCAGCGTCATGTACGTCAATAACGAAGTAGGCACAATTCAGCCTATTCAGGCAATCGGGCAGTTACTTGCCAAGTACTCGAAAGTGATGTTTCATGTAGACGCCGTGCAAGGCATCGCAAAACTACCTTTATCGATGAAGGAATGGGGCATAGATTTATGCAGCGTTTCTGCGCACAAGTTTCGCGGGCCCAAAGGGGTGGGCTTTTTGTACCGCAGAGAAGGCGTACAGCTGAAGCCGCAGCTCGTTGGCGGGGGACAAGAAGACGGGCTTCGCTCAGGAACGGAGAACGTTCCGCTCATCGTTGGGATGGCCAAGGCGCTGCGTTTATCCATGCAGAACTTGCCAGCAAAGCTGGAGCATAAATACCGTCTAAGACGTCATCTTGCAGACGGTATTCTAACGATTCCGGAGCTTACCTTAATGGGCTCCGAACGTCATGAGGAGATGGCTCCGCACATTGTCCATTTTGCTTTTACCGGAATGAAAGCGGAAGTTGTCGTACATGCGTTAGAGCAACGACAAATCTATATTTCAACGAAATCAGCTTGTGCTTCGGATGCCACTGATCCTAGTGAAGTTATGCTGGCGTTAGGGTGTACGCGTGAGCAAGCGGTCAGCGGGCTTAGAGTGAGCTTTTCGGATGAGCATCAAATAGAGGATATGGAACAATTTTTGCTAGCACTTAGGGAAGTTGTGAACGAACTTTCCCCCATGTTAAGCAAATCAACAGCCAGAAAGGGGCAGCAAAAATGAAACCGGATTGTTTAATCTTGCGTTTTGGTGAATTAACACTGAAAGGCAGGAATCGTAAGCGTTTTGAGAACAGTGTCATCAAGCAAATTCGTAAAGTTTTAGGGGCATTTCCAGATTTGAGGTATATTCCGGAGTACGGGCGCGTATATGTGGAGCTAGGGGGAGCAGCGTATGAAGAGGCTTCGGAGGCATTGCAGCGCGTATTTGGACTGGCATCGTTCAGCCCGGCCTATCATGCTCCTATGGAGCCAGAGGCCATTAAAGAAGTGGCACTGAGCATAATGCAAAATCTGCCTAAACCTCCAAGTACCTTTAAGGTGAATGTCCGGAGGGTCAATAAAGCTTTTCCGTTAGACTCCCAGGAAATGAATTATCTCATCGGCGGCTACATTCTTGAAGCAATCCCTGGTTTGCAAGTGGACGTTCGTCATCCGGAAATCGAGCTTCGCGTGGAAATTCGTGAAGATCAAGTGCTTTTGTATGCAGAAGTGATTGAGGGAGCGGGAGGATTCCCGGCAGGCACGAGCGGCAAGGCGCTGCTGATGCTTTCCGGAGGGATTGACAGTCCTGTAGCAGGATGGTTAGGGATGCGAAAAGGGCTGACTCTCGAAGCGATACACTTTCACAGTTATCCGTATACAAGTGAGCGGGCAAAGGATAAAGTGATAGATCTGGCTCACCAGCTTTCAGGGTACACAGATTCTATCAGGCTGCACCTCGTGCCATTTACGGATGTGCAGACGTCCATACACCGTGAATATAAGGATAACTTATTAGTCACGCTGATCCGAAGAGCTATGTATCGCATTGCGGAGCAAATTGCCGATCGTGAAGGTCTAAGTGCTCTGGTGACTGGAGAAAGCTTGGGTCAGGTGGCCAGTCAAACGCTGCCAAGCTTGAATGTGATCGGCCGCGTCGTCACCTTGCCGATTTTGCAGCCGCTGATGATGATGGACAAGCAAGAAATTATTCGAATTGCTGAAAGCATCGGCACGTTCCCGATTTCTATTTTACCTTATGAAGATTGCTGCTCCTTATTTCTTCCTCCTTCTCCGAGCACCAATCCGAATCTGCAAATGGTTGAGCGAATCGAGAACGGCATGAGTTTTTTGCCTGAATTAATTCAGCAAGCCATAGATCAAACCGAAACAATCGAAATCGTACATGGTCAAATGAAGAAGGTGCCTGATCAGCATTTCTTCTAAGTGCTTTTCTGGCGCCGAACAGTAGGTGACTTCATCGCCGCTCTTCACCAGCTCACCATGTATCCCGGGAGGAAGATAAAGCATGATTGATGCGCTCATTTTGTTTTTACAAATTATGTTGATCAATATTGTGCTTAGCGGCGATAATGCAGTTGTTATTGCGCTGGCGAGCAAAAATCTTCCCGTCGAACAGCGTAAGCTGGCCGTGTGGTGGGGGGCTTTCGGAGCCATAGCGTTGCGGCTTGTGCTGACGTTAGTCGCTGTAAGCCTGCTCGATATTCCCTATATTCAAGCGGGTGGTTCGATCTTATTGTTCTGGATTGCCATCAAATTATTGACCGATGATGACAGTCATGCAAATGTGAAAGAGGCTTCAACGTTGGGCAAAGCGATCTGGACCATTATCGTCGCGGATTTCGTGATGAGTCTTGACAACGTGCTGGCGATTGCAGCCAAAGGCAACGGCAATAATACGGTAATCATACTGGGGATTGGACTTAGTATTCCGATCATTATTTGGGGAAGCACACTTGTTATGAATTTGCTGCACAAGTATCCGGTTCTTGTTCTTTTAGGGGCAGGCATTCTTGGTTATACAGCAGGTGAAATGTTCGTAAAAGACGAGAAAATGATCGATTGGTTCCTGCACGATTACGAGTTTCTGCATGTCTGGATCCCGATTGTAGCCTCCGCGCTTGTCATCGTCATTGGAGTTTCCGTGAAGTGGTTGAGATTGCTGCAATTAAAAACAAGAAACGAATAGGGAAGATGAAAACCGCCAAGCTGGTCTTATCCAGCGAAGCGGTTTTCTTGTTGTTGGGAGAAACTCTGGGCAGTGGCTCACCACGTTATATTCCTTATCGTTGCGGAAGCTGTACGCTTCGCCAAACGTGCCAGAAGCTCCATCCATATATAAGCAGAAACACAATGATGAGTACGCTTGAGAAGCGGTACATGAGCGCATAGCTGCCGCTTAAGTTCGCTAAGGCGCCAAGCACCATGGCACCAAGTCCGATGCCTAAGTCGTTGGCGGAGAAGAACGTGCCGTTCGCTGCGCCGCGACGATCAGGGGCTGCGCGAGCAATCGTCCATGCCTGCAAGGCAGGCTGGATGGAACCAAAGCCGATTCCATAACATAGCGCCGCAATCGCCAAGCTGAATTCTGTGCGCGCGTATGAAAGCAGAAGCAGTCCGGTTATCGTGAAAAGTGCTCCAGGCAGCAGCACCCATTCAGGACCTTTTCGATCAAAAAGCACGCCTGTTATAGGCCGTACAATAAGCACCATAGAAGCATTGCACAGAAAAAACCAGCCTACATTTGAAATGCCGGCTTCAAGGCCGAACAAAGTAATGAAAGTCACGATCCCTCCATAACAAATGGCCGTACACAGCAGTAAAACCGAGGGGAGCAAAGCCGTACGTTCCCATAAGCGATCAATAAGCTTAGTCTTTTGAATCGACTTTTCGACAGGTACAGGTTTGGCGTAGGAAATAAAAAGTGAACTAAATAAGGAGAGCACAGCCAGCAGTGAAGAAATTAAGAGAACGCGATGAAAACTGTACGTTTGCATGATCCATAATCCGGTAAGCGGAGCAAGCGCCATGGCAAAGGTATTGGATAATCCGTAATATCCCATACCTTCCCCGCGGCGTTCAGGCGGAATGATATCAGCGATTACCGTCCCTAAGGACGTCGTAGATATGCCCCAACCAATTCCATGAACGAACCGTGCGGCAAGGATGAGTGCAATGACAGCCATATACGAATAGCCGGCAATCGTAAGCGCACAGATCGTTAATCCAACAAGCAGCACGTGCTTTCTACCTAACAGGTCGAGCGCCCTGCCGGCAAATGGACGAGTTAGAAGCGATGAAATTGTAAAAATACCGATAACGAGTCCGACTTGAAAGTCATTCCCCCCTAACTGCGATATATGTGTAGGGATGGTTGGGATCAGCATTTGAAAACTGAAAAAAAGCAGTAAATTGGACAATGAGGTGACGAGAAAAACTTTGGTCCAGAGCGGTTTTCGTTTTTTCTGTTCATTTTCAGATAAAGATATCATGTGGCCTCCCGTGTTGAACGTATGCCAACCTGCTAGATAGAGGGAAATCAGGCAGTACGCCTTTAAGAAGTATGCCCCAAGGAAGGGAAATGAACGCAAAAAACGGCGTGCCCGCAAATAGGTTGCAGGCTAGCAATTTTGAGCAAGGTACGATAAACTACTTGTTGAATGGTGTCGAAAGTGACATCGAATTGACAAGTGAAATAGGAGGGAATTGTAATGGCTAGAAATAGCTACTCCATCGGTATCCTGTTAATTGGCCTGGCCGTATTATTGCTTCTTGGGAAATTAGGCGTTATCCACTTTATTTTTTCCTTCTTCTGGCCTCTTGTTTTGCTTGCACCTGGATTGCTTTTTCACATTTTGTTCTTTAACCGCACTTGGCCGGCAGGCGTACTCGTCCCTGGAGGTATTTTGACGACGTACGGCTTGATGTTCTTTTTCTGCAATATATTTGGTTGGGGTTCAATGAGCTATCTCTGGCCTGGATTCATACTCGGTGTAGCCGTCGGATTATATGAGTTGCATCTGTTCGATCGCGGAAGTGACCGTGGGGTGTGGATAGGCGCACTAGTGCTTGGTATCGTTTCAGCCGTGCTTTTTGGAATTACGCTGCTTGTCAAATTAGGGATATATGTAATCGCTTTGATCCTTGTTGCAGCTGGGCTTCTTATGATTTTTCGGAGGAAAAATGTGTGGTAAACCGAATGTGTTTTATGTAAAAGTTTTATGTTGCTCGTCAATTATCTTGCATAATGTCGAGAAACTGCGTATAATAAACATAAATGTCAAGCGTCGGCGCTTTTGTCCGACGCTTGTTTTATGAACAGAGACGAAAATTATAGGGTAGAGAGGGTTTGACATTCATGCAAGCAAGAGAAAAGATCCGCAATATTGCAATTATCGCTCACGTTGACCACGGCAAAACAACACTCGTTGATAAGTTACTTCAACAATCCGGTACATTCCGTGACAATGAAGCTGTCCAAGAAAGAGCGATGGACTCAAACGATCTCGAAAGAGAACGCGGTATTACCATTCTTGCAAAAAATACAGCGATTAATTATAAAGATTACCTTATTAATATCGTAGATACACCTGGACACGCCGACTTTGGCGGTGAAGTAGAACGTATCATGAAGATGGTTGACGGCGTTTTGCTCGTTGTTGATGCCTTCGAAGGTACAATGCCGCAAACAAAGTTCGTTCTTCGTAAAGCCCTTGAAAGCAACCTGAAGCCAGTTGTTGTCGTTAATAAGATTGACCGTCCGAATGCTCGTCCAGCTGAAGTTGTGGACGAAGTTCTTGACTTGTTCATCGAGCTTGGTGCGACAGATGAGCAGCTTGATTTCCACGTAGTATATGCTTCCGCGTTGCAAGGTACTTCCAGTCTTGACCCTGATAAACAAGATCAGAACATGGAAGCTATTTATGAAACGATCGTTACGCACATTCCTTCTCCGACAGAAGATGTGGATCAACCGTTGCAATTCTTAGTTACACTGATGGATTACAACGAATACCTTGGTCGTATCGGTGTAGGCCGTGTAAACCGTGGTAAAATTCGTCAAGGCCAAACCGTTGCGGTAATGACTCGTGAAGGCGGACAAAAGCAAGCGAGAATCGAGAAGCTATTCGGCTTCAATGGTTTGAAACGTATTGAGATTGAAGAAGCGGCTGCAGGGGACATCATTGCCATTGCCGGTATCAAAGATATCAACATTGGCGAAACAGTAGCAGATCCAGCGAACCCTGAAGCTTTGCCGGTATTGAAAATCGATGAGCCTACACTGCAAATGACATTTGTCGTGAACAATTCGCCATTCGCAGGTCGTGAAGGTAAATGGGTTACTTCCCGTAAAATTCGTGAGCGTCTGTACAAAGAGCTTGAAACAGATGTAAGTTTACGCGTTGAAGATACAGACAGCCCGGATGCTTTCATCGTATCTGGCCGCGGTGAGCTTCACTTGGGTATTTTGATCGAAAACATGCGTCGTGAAGGTTTTGAATTGCAAGTTTCCAAACCGGAAGTTATCATTCGTCAAGTTGAAGGTCAAAAAATGGAGCCGATCGAGCGTTTGATCATCGACGTTCCAGAAGACAGCATGGGTTCCGTTATGGAGAGCTTAGGTTCACGCAAAGCGGAAATGGTTAACATGATCAACAACGGCAGCGGCAACGTTCGCCTTGAGTTCCTGATTCCAGCGCGTGGTTTGATCGGCTACAGAACGAATTTCCTAACATTGACTCGTGGTTATGGAATTATGAACCACGCTTTCGACAGCTACGGTCCATACCAAGGAGCCAACGTTGGCGGACGTCATGAAGGCGTACTTGTATCCAGTGAAACAGGCGTTTCCACGCTGTACGGTATTCTTTCCGTAGAAGATCGCGGTATCCTGTTCGTTCACCCGCAAACGGAAGTTTACGAAGGCATGATCGTTGGTGAGCACACACGCGACAACGACATCATCGTGAATATTTGTAAAGAAAAAGCGGTAAACAACATCCGTTCCGCGAACAAAGAAGAAACGGTGAAAATGAAAACTCCTCGCGTATACTCTTTGGAGCAAGCTCTTGAGTATTTGAACGATGATGAGTACTGCGAAATTACGCCAAAATCCGTTCGTATCCGTAAAAAGATCTTGAACAAAAGCGAACGTGAACGTGCTGAGAAACAACGTAAAGTGGCTGAAGCTAACGTCTAGTTCACAATGTGTTCTTAATAGGGGAAATGTCAGCCTTCCGGCGGCATTTCCCTTTATTTATTTGCGCAATTGAGCGATAATACAATAAGTTGACTTTACTTTTTAAGCGAAATGGAGTGTATGGTATTGACAGCGTTGAATGAATGGTTCGGAAATCACATTTACATCACTTATTTGTTAATCTTCATATTTATGTCTTACGTGTATAACAAAGTTTTTCGGACTCGCAAATTACCGGTTCTTAAGACAGCCGTTGTTTACTTGCTTATGGCGATCGGGTCCATCATGTTACTCGGTTTTCAGCTGGTAGGACTGCCAATTGTACTTTGCTTGACTGTTGCGATTTCTCTCATGTTTCTAGTTCGGATACGTTATTTTATCGAAAAAAGAAGCGGGAGCAGCAGCCCGGAATGACGAGATACTGGCTAACTCCAATTGTGAATGATTCACCTTTAGTTCTTGGGGCAGACCGTATCCATTGTACGCCGCTGAAAGCGTTGGAGTCGCTCCGAGAATTGGCAAATGGGAAGCATCCCAGATTGCTTGCGATGTTTAAATCCAGTCTGCTCTTAAGCGACGACGAGGAGCTGTGCGGCTCAGAATTTGTAGAGCTGGATCTCGGGCAGTTTGAGGCGATCAGCTTTGATGGTAAGCCCTTTCATCTCTCGCATTGTGCAGAAGCTTTTCTTGACCGTTTGCTTACGCGTAAAGAGGCTCTGGAGCTTGTCTCTTCCTTGAAGTGTGATGTGGATTCTGTACATAGCAATTGGATCAATCAATGGCTTCGTTGGTTGGAGTCGGGTTATGATGTCATTTTACTCAGAGAGGATGGGCATTAAGATGAATCTTCAAGATACTTTTTTCAATTGGCTGCAGATGCAGGTCGTCAGTGAAGCCAGACCAAACGACGAGGCCGCCAAAGAAACATTGGATTTTTTCGCAATGATACTTCATGAGGATCATGGAGTCAGCGAAATTGAACTCGTTGACGTAACGGATCCAATGAAGATTCACATTTCCTATGAACGCGAAGGAGTCAAGAGCAGACAGAGCTTTGATCGTGAATCCGCTGAGAAGCTATTGGATGATATTAATGCCAATCCTATTTACAATAATCAATAGACAGGAATTTTGGCGACATAACTTTTTTAATCCAACGTACAATAAGGTATATCTGGGTTAAAAAGGAGTGTTCGCATGACCTGAAAATAGATACATAATGGTGGAACGCTTGCCACCAGCTATGCTATACTGTTAGTGTAAGCAGCGTTTTCAACCACCTAGTAGGAGGCGCAAGCGATATGGCTGAACACATCACAGCTTTACCGGAGCAATTAATTGATCGCGCCCCAATGATGACAACAGTTGAATATGAGAAAACTTTTGCGTGCCGAGTATCTGTCAAGCCACCCGGCCAAGTTTTTGATGCGATAAAAAAAGCCTAGATCTGCTATGTGCAGTCAGGCTTTTTGTTATCTTTCCGCGAATTATGGATTTGGATTCCCGGCCTGGTTCGCGTCATTAGGTCCTGTATTGTCTTGGGGATTGCGTATATCACGCGGCAGTTGCGGCATAGCCCGGCCCATGATATCCGCCATTTGCTCAGCGAACCCGGTAATCGGCCTTCCTGCTCTTACGTTATCCCGAATGTTGCGCAGCCGTTGATCTAGATCAAGATCTGCTGTTACGATGGCATTCACACCATAGGGATCTTTTTTGAGAGCTTCCGCTACCGAATATTTGACGGTGCCCACTCTCGAACGATCCATATCTTTTCTGAGGTTGATGCCAACGACAGCGGTATTGCCGAATACAACACAATGCGCACTTTCAACCTGCGGGATACTGGTGGCTAGGCTTTCCAATCGTTCCGCAACAGCTTTAGAATCTTTGATCTCCAGCTTTTGTGGAGCAATTTGTTGTACCTTTACCTGTCTTTGATTTGTATCTTGAGAGGGGGCACCGCTTTTCGGCGCTTGACTACAGCCAACCGCGAGGGTCAGTACCAACGATAATACGCACAATAGTCTCACTTGAATCGATCCTTTCCTTGAATCTCGCGTTTAGTTTGTCCTGCACAGCTAGGTTGTATGTATGAAATATAACCAATGATCTGACGCCAAATCTGGGAGGGGACACACCAATGAAAAAAATTTACGTGTTAGATACCAATGTACTGCTTCAGGACCCTAATGCATTATTCGCGTTCGAAGATAATGAAGTAGTCATACCCGCCGTGGTGTTGGAGGAAATCGATTCTAAGAAACGAAATGCGGATGAAATAGGCCGAAATGCGAGACATGTCTCCCGATTACTCGATGGATTAAGGACAAAGGGTACCTTATCTGACGGTATTAGCCTTGAACGAGGCGGAAGCATTAAAGTGGAGCTTAACCATCGAAGTTTTGCGAAATTGCAGGATACTTTCTCCGAATTAACGAATGATAACCGCATACTTGCCGTGGCCCTCAATTATCATCTGGAAGAGCAGGCGAATGATATTCCGAGACCCGTTATCATCGTTAGTAAAGATACGCTGGTGCGGATCAAAGCTGATGTGCTGGGCATTCCTGCACAAGACTATTTAACCGATCGCATCGTAGCTCAAACAGATATGTACACCGGCTGCATCACCTTATATGTTCATCCGTCTGTGATTGACGAATTTTACTCATATCGCTTCTTAACCGTGACATCATTGAATTTGGGTTATATGCTTCACCCGCATGAATTTGTTATCTTACGGGATGAGCTGGGTTCTTCGAAATCCGCTCTGCTGAAAGTGACGACAGATGCCAAAAAACTTGAGCCGCTCTTTATGAGTAACGATCCCATCTGGGGAATTGCCGCGCGAAACGCGCAGCAGCGCATGGCTCTTGAGCTTTTGCTCAATGACGATATCCCGCTCGTCACCCTGACTGGGAAAGCGGGAACTGGTAAGACGCTATTGACGCTTGCTGCGGGTCTCATGAAAATTGAAGATGACCGCAAATACAAAAAGCTGCTTATTGCTCGACCAGTTGTTCCTATGGGCAAGGATATTGGTTATCTGCCTGGTGAAAAAGAAGAGAAGCTGCGGCCATGGATGCAGCCGATCTATGATAATTTGGAGTATTTGTTTGATACGAAGAAACCCGGAGATATTGAGAAGGTACTGGCTGGTCTCGGCAGCATTCAAGTCGAAGCGCTCACTTACATTCGTGGGCGTTCCATCCCGGGACAGTTCATCATTATCGATGAGGCGCAAAACTTATCCAAACACGAGATCAAAACAATCGTGTCCCGTGTGGGTGAAGGCAGTAAAATCGTTCTATTAGGAGATCCGGATCAAATTGATCATCCTTATTTGGATGCTTCCAGCAACGGATTAACTTATGTGGTCGAACGATTCAAGCAAGAAGGCATCAGCGGTCATATTACGCTGGAGCGAGGCGAACGTTCGCATCTAGCGCAGTTAGCGGCTGATTTACTCTAACACAAATAAACCCCTCCTCCCAGGTGATCTGGGAAAGAGGGGTTTATTTGTGTGTTAAGCAAGCATTTCGATGCGGCATCGATAAGCTTTGGCGATACCTTGCATCAGCTCTTCGAGCTGACGATCGACAACGTAAATATCACGCCCATGATCCTTGTAAAGCGCAAGGAGATGTTCTTCGATTTGCAACGAGGCTTGATCAACATCTGCTTCCTTGCTGTCTTCTGTAAATCGGAAGGAGACGACCAGCTTCTCGTACAAGTAGTTGTTTTCCCCTTCGCTAGTAAATCCATAATCGCTGAAAAGATCCGTTAATTCAGCATCTGATGGCAGCAGCAGCAATTTCATTTGATCCGTATTAACGTTGAGTCCCGCCATCACCTCGATAACGGCGAATTTCTCGGCCTCCGAGCTGACAATGATCATTTCGTTGTCTTGATCGAAGATATTTGCTTTGCCTGCCAGAGCTTTTTCAATTTGCGTATAGAAATCAACCAGCTTGCCATCAGGTACATCCATTAAAAGTCCAATTTTTGCTTCCATGCTACATCCTCGCTTTATTTAATTATCCATAGCTAGTTTACAGGGATAATTTGAGTTTCACAACTGCGGTGCCGTTTTTCGTTTCTACACTGACGACATCCAGGTAACTGACGATTTTTTTGGGGATGAAGCCAAGTTGGAATTCCTTCGAAAAATCTTCAATTGTCGTATCAGGCAGCTGAAAGCCGTTGAATTCAAGCTTATCCACAACAAACCGTACTTCATTCATGTCGGGATTTTCCTTCAACAAGAACCGGCCTTCGATGGTCATCTGAATTTGACCCTTCTGGCCTTTGGCAATAATAGAACCGTCGGTAAATTGAAAATTCAAATTTTGCAGCGACTCATTTTTGCCGTGCAGATAGGCGTTGAAATCCGTATCGCTGATCGTAATGACTGGATTTTTGATGGAAGATAAGTCCATAAATTTACTTTCTTTCGTTACATATTGCGGAAGCTCCCGAAACGCCGCGGACAGATTTTTCAAATACTCGCGGAACAAAGGGATGCCTTCTGATTTCCATTGATCGTTTAAACTCTTTATTTGTTCCTGGATGACCCCCGCTTGAGCGCTGACAGCAAGTTGTTTGTCCAATTCATCTTGGAGTTTGACGAGCCTTTCCCGCTGTTCAAGATAGGTATCTTTCGTCTTTTGCAGGTCGGTACGGGATGTTTCCAGATCTTTTTGTAAGCTTTTCAATTTATTGAACGAATCTGTAAAGGCGGCTAATGCACGGTGATCATTGGATATGATCATTTGTAAATACTCGAACATCCGCAAGGCATCGGCGAAAGAATGAACGGAAAAGAGCAGCATCCAAATCGAATCTCGATCTCCAGTGTAATAAGCCCTCATCACATTGCCGGCGTGTTTGCGTGTGCTGTCAACATGACTGTTTTGCTTCGTGATATCTTGTTCATTTTGCTTGATTTGCAGGACGATTTTGGCGTCTTGTTCATTAAGCCGGTTTACTTCTTTATCGATTTCAAAAATGGTAAGTCCTTTCTGGACGAGTTCCTTGGCTTCGTCGACTGCTGTCTTATTTTCTTTGGCAAATGCAGGATGGAGCGGAAGCGTAAGCTGCATCATCAGCAGGATGGACATCATGATTGATAGGCATTTATATCTCATTGAACGCATTCTCCCCCTATGAACAGATTATCATATTTCTATTAATTGAAGCACAAAAAAATACTTACCTCAGGGGACGAAGTAAGTATTTCCTATAGGATTCTTATTTCTTAACAGGTGCTATTAGCTTCAGAATCTCATCAAAACTTTTGACATTCTTCGGTACATCCTTCGTTAAAGCAGTTGCTTGGTTGATCGCGTCGTACGTTTGGTGAACGACGATATGGTTCTCTTGGGGCTTGCCGTCCACAGTCATTTGAAACACAACATCGATGGATTGGTCCCGGATAAAACCGCTGTCGTCAATCGCGACGACCATTTTGCTTGGAGCTTTCAGCTGGATGGCACCAGACTGTGATTTCTTTAACTGTTCCGCTTTGTCGGCCGGAATAAAGCCGTTATTTTGAAGTGTCCCGATAAACTCAGGCAGTTTAGTTTGAAATACGGTATTAATGTCTTTTTCATTTTTGCTGGTGAGCTCAACAGTGATAGACTTGGCCGACGATCCGTCCTTTAACTTGACAGGCTCCTTGGCTTCTTTGTACCATTTTGGATCAATGCCGCTAAATACTAGATTGCTTAATGAAGTGGAGAGCTGAGAAGTGTTCTTCAGCGTATCCAACGTTAAAGGACTCTTGCTGTTTTGACTCATTTGCTGCAAATCAATCGCATAATACTCGTCAGCCGTCTTATTTAATGCTGGCATATTAAAATACATTTTGCTATCTTTAATGAGAATTGGTATCTCGAAAGGTGACGTAGAGCCCTTAGGGGTAATTTTCAAATCCGTTTGAAATTGGAGAGGTTCTACATTGCTGATTCCTTTCCAATCTATCGTGCTGTCTTTGACCAAAGATAAAAGGCTATTCGTCAAAGGGTTGGATGTTTTCAATAAAGCATCACTGATGGCGAGTGTTGTGCTTCCTTCAAAGGTGTAAGACTTCATTTCCTTTTGTTTATTGAGAGATTGTTCCAATGCTTCTTTTACTTTTGTATTGTCTGTACAAGCTGTCAACGATAGCAAGCTGATGGCTGTTACCGCTGTAAGGGTTATCCACTTCTTTGACATGCGTGTTTTGTCTCTCCTTCCATGATCCTTATTCATTATAATGGTTTCCTGCTGCTTTGTCTTTAAGTAAAGAAATGGAGGTGGCTTCAATTGGATCTTAAGCTCGGACATCCGGAATTGGTTTCAACGATCATTCACGCCATACATTCCTCAGAAAACCAGGCGATTTCGTTCCAAGACTATATGGAGCTATGCCTCTATAGCGAACCTTACGGGTATTATCGAAATGAGAGCCTCAAAATCGGAAAAGAAGGCGATTTTTATACCAGTTCTTCCATCGGATCTGTGATGGGGGAAATGATAGCCTCTTTTATTGGAGATGAGCTTCAAAGACGGGAACTTCTCGATTCGGTACCGCTGCATGTCGTTGAGTGGGGCGGGGGAAACGGTCGCATGGCCCTGCATCTCTTGGATGAATTAAAAAGAAGTGCGCCGTCAG
The DNA here is from genome assembly GCF_004000765.1 of Paenibacillus chondroitinus NBRC 15376. GTDB lineage: Bacteria > Bacillota > Bacilli > Paenibacillales > NBRC-103111 > Paenibacillus_E > Paenibacillus_E chondroitinus. Next base: position 48,515 of record NZ_BILW01000005.1, read on the forward strand.
TTTACGAACGCGTAACTTATACAATCATTGAAACTAGTGCTTTTCACCGTGGACTTCAGCGCACTGCTCTGAATATGCACGCACAGCTTCTTCGGTTCACAAGTGAGCAGGAATGGTTGGACGAGGAACCTCAAGCGAATATGTTTATTTTGGCAAATGAACTGTTGGATGCTTTTCCGGTCCATCGAATCCGACATGCAGACGGAACTTATGAAGAATCTTATGTCACGTGGCAGGAGCTGGATCGGACTTTTAGTGAAATTTGGCTGCCTATTAAGTCCAAGCCTCTATTAGACACCATAGACCGCCTAAAGGTTCATTGGTTAGATGGCCAAATCGGTGAGCTTAATCTTGAGAGCGAAGCATGGATATCACGAATTTCCAAACGGATGACTAGCGGCAGTTGTCTTATTATTGACTATGGCGACACCGAAGAAGAGTTGTTCGCGGCTCACAGGCACTTGGGCACCTTAATGTGTTACCGGAAGCATCAAGCGCACGAGAATCCGTGGATCTACCAAGGCGAACAGGATCTAACTTCCCATGTAAACTTTAGTGCAGTGGAAGCGGCCGCCCGACAGAACGGTTTTGCCAATTGCCGACTTCTGACGCAGAGAGATTTTCTGGTGGAGCGTGGTATTTTGGAAAAATTGCAAAATCATTACGATCCCAATCCCTTTAGTGAAGTTTCTAAGCGCAACAGGGCTATAAGGCAATTGCTCCTAAGTGATCAAATGAGCGAACTGTTCAAGGTGTTAATTGCCGCGAAATGAAAAAAGGTGAACCGATGGACAACCATCGGCTCACCTTTTTGTTTGTTGTTGTCCTTGTACTAGATGGACATTTTGAAAAATGACCAGTACGTAAACCCACTGAAGGAAATAATCATATATCCCCAGAACAACAATATGTAAGTTCGTTCTGACAAGCGCATATAGCCTAGAATGACGAATACAGCTGTTTGGAAAAAGAAAATCAGAGACATAGGTATCATATCGCCTGCTAAACTCATCAGTGCGATAACAAGTGTCCAAAAACCTAGAACCCGAAACATGCGATCCATTCTCGTTACATCCCCCTCTCGTACCACGTTGCACTTTAACTACAACACATTATACCTTTTGAACTGAACAGTGTAAACCGTCAAACGGTGACGAAATTGCAAACATTTCATCATATAGATGTAGTATGTCTTTTTATCCGAATCCCATGTATGAGTGTCAAAAAATTTGGCAATACCATTTAGTATCAAATAGATTCTATGAACTCTAGTACGGGCATAGAAATAGTAATAATGGCACGAATCAATTTATACACGGGTACTCACGAATTGATTCTTTTTTATTCATACTGAAAGATGGCCCGCTGAATCATGGGTTCACCTCTTTCGGTTCGTTGCATCTGTACATTATGTTAGGAGGTTTAACCTTATGTCGGCTATAAGACAAGATGCTTGGAGCGATGAAGACGATTTGATCTTAGCGGAAGTGACTTTGCGTCACATTAGAGAGGGAAGTACGCAATTATCTGCGTTTGAAGAAGTTGGGGAGCGAATTGGACGTACGGCGGCAGCATGCGGATTTCGATGGAACAGCTTTGTAAGAAAAAAATACGAGGCAGCCATCCAAATTGCGAAAGCTCAACGTCAAAAAAGGACGCAGCTTAAGAAACATGCGGCTGTAACCATTTCTGGATCATCTTCCATTGGATTATTGGATGCTCCGGAACTGTCATCGGGCAAAACGGAAGCTTTTACAGAAGAAACGTTATCTATTGATGCCGTGATCAGGTTCTTGAGACAATGGAGAAATACGTATCAAGATATGAATCGTCATATTAAAAACTTGGAAAAAGAACTGCAGGACAAGGAAGACGAACTAGATAGACTGGGCAGAGAAAATAATAAGCTCAATAAACAAGTGAACGAAGTCGAAACAGATTATCGGGTTGTCAATGATGATTACAAGGCGCTGATTCAAATTATGGACCGTGCGCGGAAGATGGCCTTTTTGGTGGAAGAAGAGGAAGAAGAGAAGCCGCGTTTCAAAATGGATGCGAACGGCAATTTAGAGAGAGTAGAGTAAACCAGTCTGCTGCTCCAGTTGAAAGTAAAGCTTCAGATCAAGGTGAATCCTTGGACTGAGGCTTTTTTGTTGTATAATGATGACGAATGCGATGAGTGGAGGAAACTAGAATGCGAATTATGATAATTGGAGCAGGCTCGTTAGGTCTTTTATTTGCTGCCAAGCTGTCGGCTTTGTGTGATCATTTGACCGTAATTGCACGAACGAAAGAACAAGCTGATCAGCTTGCTCAAGAAGGCATAATGCTAGGCGGAACGACCGAGCGCCATAGGACAACTCGCGGCGGTTTCATAGAATTTAGTCATTACGAAGTAGACAAGGAGTCTGTGGCTAATGCTACCGTTCCTGTGCACCCATATGATTATATATTTCTCATGGTCAAGCAGCCTGCAATTACGAAAGAACTCGCGCAATATATATATTCTCGGCGCTCAGAGATTACGTATCTAGTTAGTTTCCAGAACGGAATTGGACATGAGGCTGATCTGAGTGAAGACGACGGAGAAAATAAGCTGCTGCTTGCTGTGACGACAGAGGGAGCTAGGCGCGAAAGTCCAACTGAAGTCTCTCACACAGGTCATGGCATAACCTACATAGGTGCGTCTAATTGCACGGATCCTGATCATAAAAAATCTACGCACTTTTTGTTAGTGAACTTGCTTCAAGAGGCAGGATTTCGGGCAGAGATGTCGAAGAACATGGAAGTAAGAATTTGGAGTAAATTGATTATTAATGCTGTGATTAATCCTCTTACAGCTATTTTGCATGTGAAAAATGGGGAGTTATTGGATTCAACTTGGACAAAGGAATTGATGTTTGACCTTTACCGAGAGGCTTGTTTCGTGGCTGAGGCCAAAGAAATCAAACTGCCTGATGCGTTGTGGCAAACCATTATATCTGTTTGTGAGGCTACAAGTAGGAACCATTCATCTATGCTACAGGACATCGAGCAGTCCAGGCCCACAGAAATAGACCGAATAAACGGAAGTTTATTGCAGATGGCTGATGAACTGAAACTCGAACTTCCTACACATCGTACGGTGTACCGATTAGTGAAAGCACTAGAATAAAATAGGTGGTTGAAGATGATGGATGTATTGATGAATTGGATTTCCACACTTTATGCAGTCCTGGCTGTTGCACCGTTTATTACTTTTGTTTTATTATGGTTTCTAGTGTTTTACTTCCTTCGTGATAAGAAAATGACGACTAGACTGGCCATGGATGTTACGACCTTTTTTCTCCTCGGTTCGGTTTCGTTAATGTGGAATCGATTGTTTCATACAAATTTTGGCTTCTGGATGATCGCGCTTGTTCTGCTGATTGCTTTTGGCATTATTGGCGGTTATCAAACGCATTTGAAAGGGAAAACAGACTTGCTTAAAGTAAGCAGAGTGGTTTGGAGGCTTAGCTTTTTAGGGCTTTCGATGCTTTACATTTTGCTTTTTTTCGTCCATATTGGCAAAAATTACATTTTTTCGACATAAAACAAAGTCTCTTTTGTTGAAATTGCACGAAAAAAGAGACTTTTCTGCTTTTCTTTGTAATATTTATTTGAGATTTGTAGAAAATAACAATGAAAATCGTGTAGATTTTATTGACCGATGGTTGTATAATTAGAAACCGGAAGACACTATAAATTCCAATGTTTCTAACATTTATTCTTACTAAGGTAAATTAAGTCTGGACAAAGCGTGGTTATATGTTATAATTACTTGCGTAGAGTCTAGTAAATTTTTTTACCAGAGATTCACGTAATATATTATGACATGTCTGAAGCGGTTTCACTTATTTTCGGGTCTGAGGTGTGAGGTTGATGTTAATAAAACTATCAAATGCACCTAACCATAGATATTCTAGACATACATAATTTTAGAGGAGGCGTTTTATGAAAGCGACAAAGTGGGTTACAACAGCAGTAGCATTAACACTTATGGGCAGCGTAGCGATTGGTTGCGCGAAGAATGAGGGAACTCCTTCCGCATCCCCGTCCGGAGATACGAAAGGTACTGCAGCACCAGCTTCCAACAAACCGCAAGAAATTAAAATTAACTTCACAGCTGAGCCGCCAATTATGGATAGCTCCAAGGCAACTGCAAATGGCGCTTTTACATTTATCAGCGCATTTAACGAAGGTCTTTACCGTACTGACAAAGACGGCAAAGCCGTTGCTGGTCTTGCTAAAGATTTCCCGAAAATCTCTCCTGACGGCTTGACTTACACAATCGACATTCGTGACAACGCGAACTGGTCGGATGGTCAACCGGTTAAAGCACAAGATTTCGTTTATTCCTTCAAACGTACATTAGATCCTGCTACAAAAGGGCAATATAGTTTCGTAGTAGCTTGGATTAAAGGTGGAGAAGCTGTTACTAAAGCTAAAACGCCTGAAGAAGTTAAAAAAGCTCAAGATGCTCTTGGTGTAAAAGCGATCAGCGACAAACAACTAGAAATCACGCTTGAGAAACCAGTTACTTTCTTTACACAAATGCTTGCGTTCGGAACTTTCTTGCCACAACGTGAAGATTTCGTAACAAAAGCTGGCGATAAATACGGCGCAGAAGCTGATAAGGTTATCGGCGCAGGTCCATTCATCCTTAGCAAATGGGATCATGGCCAAACACTTGAACTTGTTAAAAACGAGAAGTACTGGGATGCTGCTAACGTAAAAATTACAAAAGCAACAATTAACATTGTAAAAGATTCCAACACTGGTCTTAACCTGTATGAAACTGACGCAGCTGATTTGACTGAAATCAACCGCGATCAATTGAAACTTTACGCTGGTAAGCCGGACAACCTGCCTAAACCAGAGTTGACTAACTCCTACTTGATGTACCAAACCAAAAAAGTGCCAGCCTTGGCTAACAAAAAGATCCGTCAAGCGTTAGGAATGGCAATCGACCGTCAAGCTTACGTTGATACAGTACTTGCTAACGGTTCCGTACCTTCAACAGGTCTTGTACCTGGTGGTACTTCCGACGGTGCAGGCGGCGACTTCCGTAAATCTGCTGGCGACACACAACCGAAGTTCGATGCAGCTAAAGCAAAACAATTGCTTGCTGAAGGTTTGAAAGAAGCTGGTTTAACAGCTCTTCCAAAAATGAAAGTGAATGCAGATGATACTGAAACTGCTAAAAAATCACTTGAGTTCATCCTTGCACAATGGAAACAAAACCTTGGATACGAAGCAGAAGCGAACCCTGTTCCACACGCACTGCGTATCGAATTGTCTTCCAAACATGACTTCGACATCGTTCTATCCCTATGGGGCGCTGACTACAACGATCCAATGACATTCTTGGATATGTGGGTAACTGGCGGAGAGTTTGACGAAGGTGATTACAGCAACCCTGAGTATGACAAACTAGTTAAAGCAGCTCAAGCAGAAGTGGATCCGTCCAAACGTGCTAAAAACCTAATCGATGCTGAGAAAATCCTTATGGACGATCAAGGTGTAGCACCACTTTACTTCCGTACTCGCGCTTACTTGAAAAAAACGAATATCGATGGTTTGATTCTTCCATCCTTCGGTCAAGAGTGGGAATTGAAATGGGCTTCTGTTAAGTAATAATTGAAATATAAGATTTGTATCAAAAGGAAGGGGCCGTTCGCACCTCGTGGGAGCGGCCTCTTCTAAATTTCTTAGCTGTAAATTATTTAAGGAGGAGCAATATGGTCAAGTTCATTCTTCGCCGTTTCTTATATGCGCTTATCACGTTATGGCTGATCGCATCATTTACATTCGTATTGATGAAAAACTTGCCAGGGAATCCACTAGGAGAAGGCGCTGAAAAGATTCCTAAAGCTACGAGAGATATGCTGCTGAAGCAATACGGACTAGATAAGCCGTTATGGGAACAGTATTTGACTTTCTTGAACAATATCATCCATGGCGATCTAGGAGCTTCCTTTCAATTCCCTGCACACAAAGTTACAGATATTATCAAACAAGCGTTCCCATCTTCATTGGAACTTGGTTTGATCTCAATCGCTATTGCGATTATTGTTGGTCTTACACTAGGGATTATTGCGGCGCTTAAGCATAACAAAGCAGGCGATTACACAGCTATGTTTATCGCGATTCTTGGTGTTTCTATCCCATCCTTTGTTCTAGGTCCTCTGCTTTCATATTATGTCGGTGTTAAGTGGGGAATTCTTCCAGCGGGTTTGTGGAAAGGGCCTAGCTATCGTGTTTTGCCGGCGATCGCACTCTCATTCGGAACTATTGCCATTCTGGCTCGTTTGATGCGTACTTCGATGTTAGACGTTCTTAACCAAGATTACATTAAAACAGCTAAATCCAAAGGTTTATCCAACTTTACGGTTGTTGTAAGGCATACAATTCGAAATGCGATATTACCGGTTATCACGATTATCGGCCCAATATTTGTAAACGTTATTACAGGTACCCTTGTTGTTGAGCAAATTTTCTCAGTACCAGGTTTGGGTAAACACTTCGTTTCTTCGGTTTATTCCAACGATTACACCATGATTTCTGGGTTAACGATTTTCTATTCAGCTATCCTTATTTTGGTTATCTTTATCACCGACATTGTGTATGGTTTTGTAGACCCTAGAATTCGTCTTGGGAAAGGCGGGAAATAATACATGCAAACTCCGAATAATGCAACAGAGACTAGCTACAAGTTTGCTCCCGTTGCAAAAGAAACATTAACTGGCGAAAGAATCGTAAGACCTTCGCTTAATTATTGGCAGGACGCTTGGAGACGACTTAAGAAAAATAGACTGGCCATGGCTGGCTTAATTATATTGGTTGCTTTAATCGTATTGGCGATTATCGTTCCATTTGTTTCAAGCTACGATTATCAGACGCAAGATCTTAAAATAAAAAATCTCGGGCCAAACGCCCAACATTGGTTCGGTACAGACGACTTTGGCCGTGATGTATGGACTCGTGTATGGTGGGGAACTCGAATCTCGTTATTCATCGGGATTGTGGCCGCGTTGATTGACTTAGTTGTCGGTGTTATCTATGGTGGTATTTCCGCTTATTACGGCGGAAAAGTGGATGAAGTGATGCAGCGTGCGATTGAAATCGTATATGCGATTCCATTCTTGTTGATTGCGATCCTGCTTATCATGGTAATTGGTTCAGGTATTCCATCTATTATTTTGGCGATGGCGATAACTGGCTGGGTTCCAATGGCTCGTCTGGTACGCGGTCAAATGCTGACGCTCAAAGAACAAGAATTCGTACTTGCTTCTCGCACACTTGGCGCATCGCCAATGAGAATCATTTTGCGCAGCTTGATTCCGAATGCGCTTGGGATCATCATCGTACAAATTACATTCGTTGTTCCATCAGCGATTTTTACGGAAGCATTCTTAAGCTTTATCGGTCTTGGCGTGAAGCCGCCGCTGGCATCGCTGGGTAACTTGTTGTCTGACGGCGCCAACTATATTCGGTTATATCCGCATCGCCTCATTTTCCCGACAATCATTTTCAGCTTGATTTTGTTAAGCTTCAATTTGCTCGGCGATGGGCTTCGTGATGCGCTGGATCCAAAAATGCGCAAGTAAGAAGGGGTGAATAATGATGAGCACCAAAGACAATTTGCTTGAAGTGAAAGATTTGCGAGTTTCTTTCCGTACGTATGCGGGGGAAGTTCAAGCTGTTCGCGGCGTATCTTTTTCTTTGAAAAAAGGTGAAGTGTTGGCGATTGTAGGTGAATCCGGTTGCGGTAAATCCGTTACGGCACAAACGCTCATGCGTTTAATTCCTACTCCGCCTAGTTATATAAAAAGCGGCTCTATCATGTTTGACGGAAAAACGGATATTACCAAACTTTCCAACAAACAAATGGAAAAAATTCGCGGATCCGAAATCGGTATGATTTTCCAAGATCCGATGACCTCCCTGAATCCGACGATGAAAATCGGCGATCAAATTACAGAAGGTCTTATCAAGCATGAAGGATTAAGCAAGAAGGCGGCAACCGAGAAAGCCATTGAGATTCTAAAGCTTGTCGGAATCAACTCGCCGGAAGGCCGTATTCATCAATATCCGCATGAGCTCTCCGGTGGTATGCGTCAACGTGTCATGATCGCGATTGCGCTTGCTTGTTCACCTAAGCTTCTAATTGCGGATGAGCCAACAACGGCTCTGGATGTTACGATTCAAGCTCAAATCATCGATTTGATGAAAACAATTTCCGTGAAGACGGACTCATCTATTATTCTAATTACGCATGACCTCGGTGTTGTAGCCGACATGGCGCAGCGTGTCGTGGTTATGTACGCAGGCAAAATTATCGAGCAAGGTACTGTGGACGAGATTTTCTACAATCCGCAGCATCCGTATACATGGGGTTTGCTTCGTTCCGTACCGCGTTTGGATACAAATGCGAATGAAGAACTTGTACCGATTCCTGGTACGCCGCCAGATTTATTTGCACCTCCAAAAGGTTGTGCATTTGCGGCTAGATGTCCGTATGCAATGAATCAATGCTTGGAAGTAGATCCGGAACACACTACACTTTCCGAGACGCATAGTTCTGCTTGCTGGCTGTTGCATCCTGATGCGCCGAAAGTTGAACGTCCTGTTGGAGTAGGAGGTCATCAACATGTCTAATGCCAATAAACCAATTCTGCAAATTCGCAATATGAAGAAGCATTTTAATCTTGGCAACGGGAAAGTGTTGAAAGCCGTTGACAATTTTTCCATCGAAATCAACCGCGGTGAAACTTTCGGTCTCGTAGGGGAATCCGGATGTGGTAAATCCACGGCAGGTAGAACGATTATTAAGCTTTATGATGCGACAGAAGGCGAAGTTATTTTCGACGGCGAAGATGTCCATAAGCTGAAAGGCAAAAAGCTGAAAGAATTTAACCGGAATATGCAAATGGTATTCCAGGATCCTTACGCATCTTTGAACCCACGTATGACCGTTGGGAATATCATTGCCGAAGGTATTGATATTCATGGATTGTACAGCGGTGCGAAACGCAAAGAACGCGTTTTGGAGCTGCTTCGCGCAGTTGGTCTGAATGATGAGCATGCGAACCGTTTCCCGCATGAGTTCTCCGGTGGTCAACGTCAACGTATCGGGATTGCCCGCGCGCTTGCGATCGAGCCGAAATTCATTATTGCCGATGAGCCGATCTCGGCATTGGACGTTTCCGTACAAGCTCAGGTTGTCAACTTGTTTAAGAGATTACAGAAGGAAATGGGCCTGACTTACTTGTTTATCGCGCATGATTTGGCGATGGTGAAGCACATTTCTGACCGTATCGGAGTTATGTATCTTGGTAACTTGGTTGAAGTTACAACATCCGATGATCTTTACGCGAAACCGCTGCATCCGTATACGCAATCTCTGCTTTCAGCGATTCCGATTCCAGATCCGGAAATCGAGCGTACACGCGAGCGTATCATTCTTCAAGGCGACGTACCAAGCCCGCTCAACCCGCCTAGTGGTTGTCCGTTCCGTACGCGTTGTCCGCAAGCGATGCCGCAATGCGCGGAATCCATGCCGCCAAGCAAAGAAGTGGAACCGAATCACTTCGTAGCTTGTCATTTGTACTAAGCACTCATTTGCCGTCCCGAAAGGGGCGGCTTTTTGGCATTCATCTATTCAATTGTAATGATTTGAAATACAGTTTTGACGATTGGATGCCTACCGTGTACAATCAAAGAATAGTCGTTTTATTTGGTATGAAGAGGGGACACTAGTCGCATATGCAAATGGAAACTTTTCATTGGAAAAAGAGTCAGAAGCTAGCTGAAGATTATATTCAACAGTCAGCAGAAGCTGCACCATTATTTCCATATTATTTTGGAAATCAAGAAGATTGGCAGTCTCGCGTTAAGTGGCTGGACGAAGGGCATTCCGCACGGAAGGCGGATCGCGGACGCTTGGTGGAAGTGCTGAAAACATACAACGAGCGAATTGGTAATACAGGTGCTGCCTTGGATCAAATTGCCGCGCTAGCGAGCCAAGAGGCACTTGCCGTTGTTGGAGGACAGCAAGCAGGGCTGTTTGGCGGTTCGCTGCTTGTTTTGTACAAAGCCATCACGATTATTCAGCTCGCTCGGGAGTGGAGCTCCAAATTAAATCGTCCTGTCGTTCCTGTCTTTTGGATCGCTGGCGAAGACCATGATTTTGATGAAGCAAATCATATGTACGTGCTGTCCAATACACAGCAGATTGACAAAATGAAGGTGGATCACCCAACAGGGCACCGCACGTCTGTCAGCAAGCTTCCGCTGGAGCCTGAAGCGTGGAAGAATGCTTTGGCGGCCTTGGATCAGTCTTTGATGGATACAGAGTTCAAAGCCTCCTTGATGGCGAAATTAGAAAGCACGACGGAAGGCAGCGCCACGTTATCCGATGCTTTTGCCCGTTGGATGGCCGTTTTGTTTGGTGAATACGGACTTGTGCTGATTGATTCCGATGAGCCTGCTCTTCGTGCGATAGAAACGGAGATGTTCGAACAGCTTGTTTTGCAGAATGAAGCTTTTGCTGCATCTCTGATGAAGAGTCAAGAGGATGTGCAGCGGGCGGGTTACAGCAGTCAAGCGGACATTGCTGAGGATGCGGCTAACCTTTTCGTTTATGCAGGAGGGCATCGATTGCTTCTACATCGTGAAGGTGAATATTTCACAGATAAGAAAAAGGAATATCGCTTCACGAAAGAACAGCTGCATGATCTGGCGGTAACGAGCCCGGAGCAGTTGAGCAACAACGTGATGTCCAGACCGCTTATGCAGGAGTTTCTGTTCCCTGTGTTGGCCAGCGTGTTAGGCGCCGGTGAAATTGCCTATTGGGCGCTCACGAAGCAAGGGTTTGAGCAGTTTGGAATGAAAATGCCGATTGTTGTGCCGCGTTTGGAGTTTACCTTAATTGAAGGCACCGTTCAGAAGCAGATGCACAAATATGATTTTACGTTTGAGGATGTTCTGCATCGTTTTGAGCAAAAGAAACAGGATTGGCTGGATGCGCAAGATACAATGCGGCTAGGCGAGCGTTTTGATAAGGTGAAAACCGATTTTGAGACCAGCTATGCGCCTCTTGTTGAATCACTGGCCGCGATTAATCCAGGCATTAAAAAGCTCGGAGATACGAACTTGACGAAGATTTTAGAACAGATAGAATTCCTGCAAAATAAAGCTTCGGATGCGTACAAAACACAGTTTGATGCGACGTTAAGACAGCTAGAGCGCATTCGACTAACCATAATACCGTTAGCAAAGCCGCAAGAAAGAGTGTATAATGGGTGTGTTTATATGAATCGATATGGGAATGATTGGCTGCGTGCGCTTGTCGAGACGCCGATTCCTGTGGACGGTTTGCACCGTGTTTATTATTTGTAGGAGGAAGTATACATGACAACTGTTGAAAAAAGTATTGTTACGGATATGGCATTGGCACCTGAAGGCCATTTGAAAATTGATTGGGTTCAGGCGCATATGCCTGTTTTGAACCGAATTCGTGAGCAATTTGAAAAAGAGCAGCCTTTTAAAGGGTTGAAAGTAACCATCTCTTTGCACTTGGAAGCCAAAACAGCTTATTTGGCTAAAGTGGTAAAAGCAGGCGGTGCGGAAGTTACGATTACAGGCAGTAATCCTCTTTCTACACAAGATGATGTATGTGCTGCGCTTGTTGAGGATGGCATTACGGTATTCGCGAAATACAACCCTAGCCCGGAAGAGTATAAGGAATTACTGATTAAGGCGCTAGAAACGAAGCCTGATCTAATCATTGACGACGGAGGGGATCTGGTATCCATTCTTCACTCCGAGCGTAAAGATCTTGCTGCTCAAGTCCGCGGCGGTGCGGAGGAAACAACAACCGGTATTCTTCGTTTGAAAGCGATGGAAAAAGAAGGGAAACTGGAATTCCCGATGGTTGCTGTGAATGATGCTTTCTGCAAATACTTGTTTGACAACCGCTATGGCACAGGCCAATCCGTTTGGGACGGTATTAACCGTACAACAAACTTGGTTGTTGCGGGTAAAACAGTTGTTGTTGTCGGCTACGGCTGGTGCGGTAAAGGTGTTGCGATGCGTGCCAAAGGGCTTGGCGCTAATGTAATCGTAACAGAAATTGACGCGATCAAAGGCGTTGAAGCTTACATGGACGGTTTTGCGGTAATGCCGATGATTGAAGCGGCGAAATTAGGTGATTTCTTCGTAACGGTAACGGGCAACAAGGATGTTATCCGCGGCGAACACTATAAAGTGATGAAGGATGGCGCTATTCTTTCGAATGCAGGCCATTTCGACGTGGAAGTCAACAAACCTGAGCTTGAAGCACAATCCGTATCCAAACGTACGGTTCGTCGCAACATTGAAGAATATCAACTGGCGGATGGCCGTAAGATCTATGTATTGGCTGAAGGTCGCCTTGTGAACCTGGCGGCAGGTGACGGACACCCGGCTGAGATCATGGATATGACGTTTGCGCTGCAAGCGATGTCTCTCAAATATGTGAACGACGAGTATAACAAACTAGGGAAAACAGTTGTCAACGTGCCTTACGTCTTGGATGAGCAAGTGGCCAGATTCAAATTGGAGTCGCTTGGCACAAGCATTGATTCCTTAAGTGATGAGCAAAAGCTCTATCTTGACAGTTGGGCAGAGCATTAAGAACTTGAGAACCTTTTGGACCGCTTTTATGTGGTCTGAGAGGTTTTTTTTATTTGTAAAAATTTTGCAACATTTTTTGTTCGTTGCCCGTTTATAGGGTGTATAACCTATATTTGGTAGGGAGGGGATGGCAAGATGGGGGTCAAAAAGTGGGGTCAAAAGGTTTCATTGCTGCTTGCTGTGTGTATGCTGATTAGCAGCCTAGTGGCTGGATGCAGTTCATCCAAAAATGATGCCGCATCGTCTTCAGAGCAAAAAATGAGTTCAAGCAGCGGAGCAATGGCGAAAGAAGAGCTACGTGCCGAGAGTCAAAAGGCCGCGTCTCCTGCCGCTCAGACGCAGGCGGCGAGTGACCTCAAAGCGGCGGAGTCAGGGACGGCTCAAGCGCCGGCCGATGGCAAAGATGCGACGATGACTGTCATGCCGGCATTGGGCAGCGATGAAGCGGCGGGATTTAATCGTAAGCTGATTTACCGGGCTAATTTGGTTATGCCCGTTGAAGACTACGGAAAGGCTCAAGCAGCGCTTAGAGACCTTGTGACTTTGAGTGGAGCATATATCCTGCAGTTCTCGGAGAACGCTAATACAGGAGAGAGAGGCGGCACGTATACCATCAAAGTAGCGGCCAATGGCTTTGTTTCTTTGTTGGACAGCTTGGAGAAGATTAGTCCGTCTCTGCAAAGGAATGTGCAAGGGCAGGATGTAACGGAAGAATACGTTGATCTCAGCTCGCGTTTGAAAGCCAAACAGCTGGTTGAAACAAGATTGCTTGGATTTATGGAAAAAGCTTCAAAGACGGATGATTTGCTGGCCTTCTCGAATGAGCTTTCGAAAGTGCAAGAGGCTATCGAACAGATCAAAGGCCGAATGAGGTATTTGGATCAAAATGTCGCTTATTCCACGATTGAAATTCGGATGTACCAACAAACGGATAAGAAGCCGTTCCTCTCGGATCCGGGCCAACTTAGCTTAAACGACCGGATCCAGAAAGCATGGAACTCTAGCCTAAATGTACTAGTAGCTGTACTGCAAGGGATCCTTGTTTTCCTGGCGGCCGCGTTCCCAATCCTTGTAATTGCACTGTTGATCGGTATTCCGATTTGGGTATACAGGCGCAAAAGAAACAAGCAATTGGCCGCGATGCGAAATCAGCTCAAAGAGCAAAATGCTTCTTTAAACTCACTTGAAGATGAGAAACAAGGAACAATAGACGCAGAATAGACCCAAAAATGAAAATTTTTTCGCAAATCCTGCTCAAAAAGCAGGATTTGTTGCGTTATTGGCGAATTAACATTAAAAAGTGGTGAAAAGTGGTACGAAGTGGAGGGAAAGGGGGACGCCATGCTATGTTCATGGGGGAATATCAACATAGCATAGACGAAAAAGGCCGAATGATCATTCCGGCCAAGTTTCGTGAAGCCCTTGGCGAATCCTTCGTAATCACTCGCGGTCTAGATCAGTGCTTGTTCGTGTATCCTCGCTCCGAGTGGGCCATTCTCGAACAAAAACTGAAGGCATTGCCGCTGATGAAATCAGATGCACGTGCATTCACCCGCTTTTTCTTCTCGGGCGCAACCGAATGCGACCTTGATAAACAAGGTCGGGCAAATATTCCAGGCAATCTCGTCGACCACGCCAAGCTTGAAAAAGATTGCGTCGTTATCGGTGTTTCCAACCGAGTAGAGATTTGGAGTAAGCAAATTTGGGAAAGCTATGCCAATGAATCGGAACAGTCGTTCAATGAAATAGCGGAGAAACTCGTCGACTTTAATTTTGATTTATAGATGCTTGAAAGATTACGCTTACGAAGACAGTTTTGCCAAGGCAAAACTTTTAGGAGGACACCAAGTTGTTTCATCATGTGACGGTACTAAAAGAAGAATCAGTTGAAGGTTTACATATAAAGCCTGATGGCGTATACGTGGATTGTACGATGGGAGGCGCGGGGCATAGTTCCCTCATAGCTTCTAAATTAGGTCCTAATGGGTTACTGATTGCCCTTGACCAGGACGATGTTGCTCTAGCTAACGCTCAAACCGTGCTCGCTCCTTACCTGGATCGTGTGAAAATCGTGAAAAGCAACTTCAGGGATTTGGAGCAGGTGCTCATGAATGAGCCAAGAGCACTACGGGATGGGAAACCGCAAGTTGATGGGATTCTTTTCGATCTTGGCGTATCTTCTCCGCAGCTGGATGATGGCGAGAGAGGTTTCTCCTATCATCAAGATGCAGAGCTTGATATGAGAATGGATCGTACGACGGAACTAACCGCCAAAACGATCGTCAATGAATGGGCTCCTGAGCGAATTGCAAAGATTTTGTTTGAATACGGGGAAGAGAAATTTTCACGGCGTATTGCAGGCGTCATAGCCGAAGCTCGTACCAAAGGGCCTATTGAAACCACAGGTGAGCTTGTTGAGCTGATTAAGGAAGGAATTCCTGCAGCCGCAAGAAGAACAGGCGGCCACCCGGCTAAGCGAAGTTTTCAAGCGCTGCGCATTGCGGTAAATGATGAGTTGGGCGCTTTTGAAGAAGCGTTGGAGCAATCTGTGAGATGTTTGGCTCCGGAGGGCAGAGTAGCGGTGATCACGTTCCATTCTTTGGAGGATCGCATCTGCAAGCAATTTTTCGTTAAAAATGTGGAGAAATGTACGTGCCCTCCGGCGTTTCCGATGTGTGTTTGCGATAAATCCGGTGATCTTAAATTAGTAACACGCAAACCGATCATACCTAGTGAGCATGAACTTGAGGTGAACCAAAGAGCAAGATCCGCCAAATTACGTATTGCCGAAAAGCTTTGACACAAAAGGAGGAAGTTGATATGCCATCTTACATCCAGGGGAATTTAGCTCTTGACCGGAAACGGACTGTTCCAGCAGCTAAGGTTAAGATTAAAGAGACAACGAAAGTTGTTTACCGCAATAAATCGCTGCCGACCCAAGAAAAAATGCTGTATCTGTTCACGGTTCTCCTCTGTGTCCTTGTTGCAGGCGTGATCATTTGGCGGTACGCGTCCATCTATCAAATGAATGCAAGCATATTGAAAATGCAAGGAGAAATTCGCGAGATTCAAGCTCAGAACAGCGCTTTGAAGCAGGAAGTAGAGAAACTGCAAAGTCCTGATCGTCTCAAAGAGGAAGCTGTCCGCCTCGGGTTTAATTTAGATGATGACAAAAAGGTAAGTTTAGTGACTCCGGCCAAACCGAAAACTACCACGAGCAGCAGTAAAAATACTAAAGCTGCTTCTAAACCGTAACGGGCAGGTATCGATATGACAAAAAAAATTAAGCTGCGTTCTTTACTCATTGGAGGGTTTTTCACCCTTCTTTTTGTTGTCCTTATTGCTAAAGTCTATTGGATTCAAGTGGTAGATGCCTCTTGGTTGCTAGAACAAGCGGAAGAAAAATGGGAGACGGACAAAATTATCGCGCCTGTTCGCGGAGCTATTCTTGATCGGAATAATAAAGTGCTTGCTGAAGAAGGAACCGCCTACACCGTTACGCTGAATCCCAAAATGATTGATAGTCTGCATGCGGCGGATGATATCGCCAGAGGGTTAGCGGATATTTTGAAAGAATCCGATGTGTCTAAAGCAACGCTTGAAAACAAAATCCGCGAACTTGCCACAAGGAAGAAGCCGGACGGCAGTGATTTCGCGGTCAATGTCGAAATTCGCAATGAAGGCTGGAAGATTGACAAAGAGAAAGCGGATCAAGTTCGTGACTTCATTACAACTATGCAAACGCGATTGAATAAATCGGCCAAAACGAACATCGGAATCGGGATCATCGAAGAAAAGAAACGGTATTATCCAGGGGAAACGTTAGCTGCGCATATTCTTGGATATACGAACAAAGAAGGTAAAGCTTCACTTGGCTTAGAGTTGAAGCTGGACGACACGCTGAAAGGCGTTCCTGGCATGCTGAGCTATGAAAAAGACGGCAAAGGTGTGGAACTTCCGGATGCCAAAGTTGATTTTAAACCGGCGGAAGACGGCAACAATGTGCGGCTCACCATCGATAAGAACATTCAGTTCTATTTGGAAAGCGCGTTGGCCAAAGTAAATGATAAATGGCATCCCAAAAGCTTGACGGCTATTGCAGTTGATCCGCAAACCATGGAAATTTTGGGTATGGCGAACACACCGACCTTTAATCCGAATACGTACTGGAATATTAAAGATCAAAGTGATTTTAAAAATAATGCGGTAGCTTCCCGTTATGAGCCTGGCTCGACATTCAAGATTGTCACTTTAGCAGGTACGGTAGAAGAAGGGTTATTTAATCCAAATGAGATGTACCAGTCAGGTATGATTCGTGTGCAGGATAGAGAGCTGCATGACCACAACCGTGTAGGTTGGGGCAAAATTTCGTATCTGGATGGTCTTAAGCGTTCAAGTAACGTAGCTTTCGTCAAATTAGGAATCGAGAAGCTTACACAACCTAAACTCAAGAGTTACATAGAGAAATTTGGATTTAACGAAAAAACGAACATCGATATGCCTAATGAAGTATCCGGACTCATCGACATGAAATATCCATCGGAGTATGCAACGGCAACGTATGGGCAAGGGAAAGTCGTTGTGACGGCCATTCAGCAAACGGCCGCTTATGCAGCTATGGCGAACGGCGGTAAATTAATGTGGCCCCACATTGTGAAGGACATCATAGACCCCAAAACAGGAAAAACCATTCAATCCTTCGCGCCGCAAGTCGTGCGTCAAGTCGTGAGTGAGAAGACGGCAGCTACGGTTAGCGGCTACTTGGAACAAGTCGTCTCCGATCAAGATATCGGAACAGGGAAGCTGGCCTACATGGAAGGGTACCGCGTAGCCGGCAAAACAGGTACGGCAAACTTGGTACTTCCTGGAGAAAAAACGTACTCAACCAATACCTGGGTTATCTCTTTTATCGGATATGCACCTGTTGAAGATCCAAAAATCCTCGTCACGTTGATCGCAGATCAGCCTGATCTTGGCGGCAATTACCATTTGGGCGGACAAGTTTTAGCGCCTGCTTTTAAAGATATTGTTGGGGAATCCCTGCAATATATGGGGGTTAAATCAAGCAAGCAAACACAAATGGTTGCCAAAGAAGCGAACAAATTAAAAGTGCCTAATTTCATGGAAATGACATCGGCCAATGCGAAAGCAGCGGCGAAGGAGAGCAATTTACCATTGGAAGTTTTCGGCAAGGGAGATCAAGTTGTCGATCAATTCCCCAAACCGGGAACTGAAATCTTATCCACGCAACGAATATATGTGGCCATGCAGAACGTTAGTGAAATGCCCCTGCCAAACCTAGTGGGTCGATCCTTGCGCGATGCTGTAGAAGCTTGCTCCTTCTTCAAAGTGGATTGCCAAACTTCTGGCGAGGGTTATGTCTCGGAGCAAACGAGTGCAGGTGAGGGTGAAGGGCGCAGCGCAACACTGACGTTGAAACCATTAAGCGATAAACCGGCGGTAGCAGGTACAAAGTAGCCTGAAAGTGGCAGGCTTGTTCTAACCCCTGTTTGTCCCGAATAGTCATGTTAGGAATGAGACTGACTTATTTGGGAAGGGAGATTGAACGTTCATGCGTGCTTCTAACGTTACTGTTCGCCGCAGATTGTTTACTGCGCTCATCATTGGCACGATTATTTTCACTGCACTTATTCTCCGCTTGGCTTACGTCCAGCTATGGATTGGACAAGACTTGGCGAATAAAGCGGAGGATAGCTGGAGGAGACAGATTGAATTTGCGCCGAAACGAGGAGAGATTCAGGATCGCAACGGGATCACTTTGACTTATAGCATGAGCACGCCGACGATCGTGGCGATACCGGTTCAAATTCAAGATCCTCAGAGTACGGCAGCCAAACTGGCGGAAGTGCTTCAAGGAAATGCGGATGATATCTATAAGCAAATTACGAAAAAAACGTCCCAAGTCGACATCAAGCCGTCCGGACGGAAAATAACGATTGAGAAAGCGCAGGAAGTCCGCAATCTGCACCTTCCCGGGGTAGTAGTCGCCGAAGATAATAAACGATATTACCCATTTGGCAGCTTGGCAGCACACATCCTGGGCTTTGCAGGCATAGATAAAGGTCTTACAGGGATTGAAGCAAAATACGATAAGGAATTGACGGGCATCCCCGGCAACATTTCGTATATGACAGATGCAGCAGGCAGGCCTCTGGCAGGGACGACGGATAAGTATACAAGCCCGAAAGACGGGCTCAACGTAAAACTGACCATCGATAATCATCTGCAGTCCGTGATGGAAAGAGAATTGGACCAAGCCATGGTTCAATATCAAGCGCAAAATGTCGTCGCCATTATGATGGATCCGAATAATGGTGAAATATTGGCCATGGGCAGCAGACCGACCTATGAGCCGGGCAATTATAAGAATTTTCCAGCAGAAACGTATAACAGGAACTTGCCGATTTGGAAAACATACGAGCCAGGTTCGACGTTTAAAATCATTACGCTTGCAGCAGCTTTGGAAGAAAAGAAAGTGGATCTCAAGAATGAACCTTTCTATGATCCTGGTTTTATTGAAGTTGGAGGAGCTAGACTGCGCTGTTGGAAACGTGGCGGCCATGGCAGTGAAACGATGCTCCAAGTTGTACAAAACTCTTGCAACCCGGGTTTTGTCGTCATGGGGCAGCGGCTGGGCAAAGAGAAGTTGTTTGACTATATTTCCAAATTTGGCTTTGGGAAAAAGACAGGCATCGACCTCGGCGGAGAAGAGAACGGGATTATGTTCAAACCTTCCCAGGTAGGGCCCGTGGAACTTGCAACGACCGCTTTCGGTCAAGGGGTTTCCGTAACGCCGATTCAACAAATTACAGCAGTATCTGCGGCAATCAATGGCGGAAAGCTGTTTAAACCTTATGTGGCCAAATCGTTCTCGAACCCGGACACAGGTGAAGTTGTTGATGTCGTAGAGCCGGAGCTTGTGCGCAATGTTATTTCCGAGGGAACCTCGAAACAGGTCCGGGAAGCGCTCGAAAGCGTAGTAGCTCTAGGTACAGGGCGCAATGCCTTCATCGACGGCTACCGGGTCGGAGGGAAAACGGGAACTGCGCAAAAGGTTATCAACGGCCGCTATTCACCCGATGAGCATATCGTGTCCTTTATCGGTTTTGCCCCGGCGGATAACCCGAAAATTGTGATTTATGCGGCGGTGGATGACCCCAAAGGGATTCAATTTGGCGGCTTGATCGCAGCGCCTTTAGTGAAGAACATGATGGCTGACGCTTTGCGCTATATGAAGGTTGAGCCGAATAAGCAGCAGCTCGATAAAGAGTACCGATATGGGGAAACGCCGGTTGTTGAGGTGCCGGACTTGGTTGGAGCGTCAGTTGATGATATATTAGAAGATCTGAACATGAATTTTAAGCTGGCGAAGTCCGGCAATGGCAAATATGTGATCAGCCAAGCGCCAAAAGCAGGCACAAGGGTCGATCAAGGTTCAACGATTCGTATTTTTTTATCGAACAATGAGCCGCCACAATAAAGAGTTAGCTTCCGATTCAAAAAAAGATTTGCAAGTAAGACATGTTTAGCTTTTCCATATGCATAAAATTGTCCATAATAGATAGGAAAAATGTTAAGGAGAGGGTTGCTCATGAAACTGCAGGAGCTTGCTTCCGCACTGCTCATTACCCACATACATGGAAATGCGAATACGGAAATTACGGGGATTGAAGCAGACTCTCGTAAAATTAAACCAGGCGATATATTTTTGTGCATCCCAGGACTGACGGTTGACGGCCATGATTACGCCCCAAAAGCGATTGCGCTTGGGGCTTCTGCGCTTGTTACCGAAAGAGTGCTGGATTTGCCGGTTCCACAGCTGGTGGTGAAAGATGCCAGATACGCGATGGCCGCATTGTCTGCTCATTTCTACGGATATCCGAGTAAGGAATTAAAGTTAATCGGAATTACAGGAACCAACGGCAAAACAACATCGACCTACTTGCTGGAAAAAATATTGCGCGATCAAGGCTTTACCACGGGTCTGATGGGCACGATTCAAATGAAAATCGGTGATACGTACACCGAGATGGAGCGGACAACGCAAGAGTCCGTTGATCTGCAGCGCAGTTTCCGCAGCATGTGCGAGGCAGGAACAGATTACTGCATTATGGAAGTTTCAAGCCATGCTTTGGAGATGGGCCGTGTGAAGGGGATTCACTTCCGCTCCGGTATTTTCACGAACCTGTCCCAGGATCATTTGGATTATCACAAAACCATGGAAGCTTATGCAGCGGCAAAAGGGCTTTTGTTCTCCAGGCTGGGCAATGGTTTTTCAGGCAATCCCGAAGATCGTCAGTATGCGATTTTGAATGCGGATGATGCGGCATCTGAAACGTTCAACAGGCTTACTGCCGCACAAGTAATTACATACGGAATAGAGCAGCCATGTGATGTTCGAGCAACGGACATTCGGATGACCGCAAAAGGCACAGCATTCAAGTTAGTCTCTTTTGCCGGAGAAGCGTTCTTCGAAATGAAATTGGTAGGAAAATTCAATGTATATAACGCCTTAGGCTCAATCGCAGCCGCATTGGCGGAAGGTATTCCGTTAGAGACAATTCGAAATAGCTTGGAAAATATTGCTGTCGTTGATGGACGGATGGAGGTCGTGGATGAGGGCCAGGATTATCTGGTTCTGGTTGACTACGCCCATACGCCGGATGGACTTGAGAATGCACTTTCTACGGTCCGTGAATTTGCCGAGGGCAAAGTCATTACCGTATTTGGTTGTGGAGGAGATCGCGACAGAACGAAGCGCCCCTTGATGGGTAAGGTAACAGCGGCCTATAGCGATTATTTATATGTGACTTCCGACAATCCTCGCACCGAGAACCCGGATGCGATCCTTCAAGACATTGTTCCTGGTCTGAAGGAGGTCAATTATCCCGAAAATAACTATGAATTGATTCCAGATCGTAAAAAAGCGATACAAAAGGCTATTGATGGGGCAGGCCCCAAAGATGTAATATTGATAGCGGGAAAAGGCCACGAAACGTATCAGGACATCATGGGGGTTAAGCATGATTTCGATGATCGTTTGGTGGCTAAGGCTGCGATAAAGGGGAGAAAGCGATGATCCAGCGTACATTAGAACAAATTGCAGACATGTTGGGGAGTGAGGTTCGAGGGACAGAAGCTGCCGTGAGCGTTGCGGGCGTCTCGACCGATACCCGCTCGATTCCGGCCGGCAGTCTATTCGTCCCGCTGATTGGAGAAAAGTTTGACGGGCACGCCTATGCAGAGGAAGCTTATCATAAAGGAGTGGCGGCTGTATTATGGCAGGAGGATCGCGGAGAGGCACCTGCAGGTGTTCCTTATGTCCCCGTGGCAGATACGCTGGCAGCTTTACAGCAATTAGCCAAGGCTTATCGGAAGCAACTGCCTGTACGTATCATAGGCATAACGGGCAGTAACGGTAAAACAACGACGAAAGATTTGGTCGCAGCCGTTTTGGGCAGTACCTATAAGGTGCATAAAACCAAAGGGAATTTAAATAATCATATCGGGTTGCCGGTTACGCTCTTACAGCTGGAGGAAACGACAGAGTTTGCCGTGGTTGAAATGGGGATGAGCGGACGGGGCGAAATCGAGCTGCTAAGCGATTTGGCCGAGCCGGATGCTTCGATCATCACGATGATCGGCGAGTCCCACATGCTTCAGCTGGGCTCGAGAGAAGAAATTGCCCGGGCGAAAGTGGAGATCGTAAGCGGCATGCCAAGCGGCAGCCTGCTTGTGTACAACGGTGACGAGCCGCTCATTGAGATGGCTCTTGCAGAGCGCAGCTTGCCGGAGGGGCTTCACCGCCTCCAGTTCGGACATGGCAAGGACAATGCGAAATACCCGACAACAATCCGGATGGATGCGGACGGTACGCACTTCCAGATCAATTCACCGGATTACTCGGAATTGTACATTCCTCTACTCGGCACGCATAATGTCATCAACGCGTTAGCGGCCATCGCCATCGGCGAAGCCTTCGGCGTTCAGCCGGAAGCCATTGCAGCGGGGCTCCGCTCGCTGGAGATGACAAGCATGCGCATCGAGAAGCTGACGGCAGCCTCAGGGCTGACCGTGCTCAACGATGCGTATAATGCCAGCCCGGCCTCCATGAGGGCGGCTATTACATTGACCGAGACGCTTGGCGGCTTCGGTCGGAAGTTCCTCGTGCTCGGCGACATGCTGGAGCTTGGCGAGCACGAAGAGCAGTTCCATCGCGAAATTGGCGCGATGGTTTCGCCGGAACGTGTAGACTACGTCTTCACGTTCGGCCGTTTGGGCCGCTTCATCGCAGAGGAAGCGGCGGCGCGCCTCTCGAAGGACCGCGTGCGCGCCTTCGAGGACAAAGAGCTGCTCGCGAGCGAGCTAGCCGCTTTGGCACAGCCGGAGGACATTGTGCTTGTGAAGGGCTCGCGCGGTATGCGGCTTGAGCAAGTCGTGAATGCTTTGCTCACTTAATAAGAACAGAATGAACTTATGATGAAACAGTAGATCGTTTTCGGTTAACGGAAACGAGCAGGGGGAACCAACGTGGAAAACGCAATTTTATTAACGATGGGCGTCGCATTTGTGCTTGCGCTTATTATGGGGCCGCTTTGTATTCCGATATTGCGGCGTATGAAGTTTGGCCAACAAATCCGTGAGGATGGCCCGCAGGGACATTTGAAGAAACAAGGAACACCAACGATGGGCGGCATCATCATTCTGATTGCCCTAGCTTTGGCAAGCCTTCGTTTTGCTGATAAAAATACCGATCTTCTCATCTTGCTGATTGCTTCATTAGGCTACGGCCTGGTAGGTTTTCTGGATGATTACATCAAAATTATTTTCAAGCGCTCGCTTGGCCTTACAGCGAAACAAAAGCTGTTCGGGCAGCTGCTGATCTCGGCTATTGTTTGTTACCTGCTGGTAAGGGAAGGACATAGCACGGACTTATATATTCCTTTTGTGGAGTTCCACTTCAATCCGGGTTGGTTGTACTTCCCACTGATGGCGATTCTCATGTTAGGCGCGTCGAACGCGGTGAATTTCACCGATGGGTTGGACGGTTTGCTGGCAGGGACAAGTGCAATTGCATTTGGCGCTTATACGGTGATTGCGATGAACAATACACAGCCGGAAGCAGCGATTTTCTCAGCGGCAATGGTCGGTGCTGTGCTTGGATTTCTCGTCTTCAATGCGCATCCGGCGAAAGTGTTCATGGGAGATACAGGCTCGCTTGGCATCGGTGGCGGCTTAGTGGCTGTTGCAATTTTGACCAAAGCGGAGCTGCTGCTGGCGGTTGTCGGCGGCGTGTTCCTGATCGAGATTTTATCTGTCGTTATTCAAGTTGTTTCCTTCAAGACCAGGGGCAAGCGTGTTTTCAAAATGAGTCCGATCCATCACCACTTTGAACTGGTCGGATGGTCGGAATGGCGTGTCGTTATCACATTCTGGGTCGTAGGTCTTGTACTTGCTGCACTCGGATTATATATGAATGAGGTGTTGTAGAACATGATGCATCCGCGGGAATATCGTGGACTTGAAGTGGTCGTATTGGGCTTGGCTCGCAGCGGTGTCGCTGCGGCTAAGCTTTTTCATCAACAAGGTGCCCTGGTCACCGTTAATGACAAAAAAGAGCGGAGCGCATGCCCTGAAGCCGACGAATTGGAGGCTCTGGGTATTTCTGTTGTATGCGGGTTTCACCCGGAGTCCTTGGTGCATGAGGGGGTTGCGCTCGTTGTTAAAAACCCGGGCATTCCATACTCGGTTGAGCCGATCCGCAAAGCATTGGAGCTTGGCATTGAAGTCGTTACGGAAGTAGAGGTCGCTTACCAGTTCTGTGAAGCGCCGATTATCGGGATTACAGGTTCTAACGGGAAGACAACAACGACAACATTGATTGGATTAATGCTGGATTCAGCAGGCTTGTCGCCTGTCGTGGCGGGGAATATCGGGCGTGCTCTTACAGAAGCAGCGCCAGAAGTAACGGCCGACAATTGGATGGTTGTAGAGTTAAGCTCCTTTCAACTCAAAGGGACAACTTCGTTCCGTCCGAAAATTGCGCTGTTCTTGAATTTGTACGAAACTCATCTGGACTACCACGGTTCGATGGATGACTATATTGCCTCAAAAGCAAAGCTGTTTGCCAATCAAACAGAGGAAGACACGGCTATATTAAATTGGGACCATCCGGTATGCCAATCGCTTATTCCTACTCTAAAAGCGAAGCTTTTCCCATTCTCCAGAAAAGAAGTACTGTCTTACGGTGTTTATTATGACCAATCATCGGATAACCTTGTTTATGCGAATGGCCAGGGGGACATTGTGCCGATTATGCCGGCTCGGGAAATGGGAATGCCGGGCAGCTTTAACATTGAGAACGCTTTGGCGGCAGCGGCAGCAGCCCTCACAGCAGGCGTAGAGCCGCACACGATCGCGGATGTGCTTAGAAGCTTCAAGGGCGTAGAACACCGCCTGGAGTTCGTGAGAGAACTTAAGGGGATCACGTTCTACAATAACTCCAAAGCAACAAACGCTGTGGCAACGATTAGTTCAATTGAAGCCTTTGACCAGAAGTTAGTTTTAATTGCTGGAGGCTTGGACCGAGGGTCAGATTACATGGAGCTGCTCCCTACGTTCCGTGAGCGAGTCAAAGGGATTGTCACGCTTGGACAAACTAAAGAGAAAATTAAACATATCGCAGAGCTGGCAGGGATTAGCAGCATTCAAACCGTCGATACTGCTAAGGATGCAGCGGATGCAATTTCGCAAGCCGTTCAGCTTGCTTGGCAGATGTGTGAAGCGGGAGACATCGTTCTGCTTTCGCCGGCTTGTGCAAGTTGGGATATGTTCCCCTCCTTTGAGGACAGGGGACGCATGTTTAAGGAGTCCGTGCATAACCTTTAAATAGGGCTTATCCACATGTGTTTGCTGGCAGGTGACGGTTGTCTCCTGCTCGGCTATTCATCCTCTGGATGTGGCCCAGAACACATAAAGAGGTGTCTGTTATGGGTAAATCACGGTCTGCTCCTGATATTTGGATTATTATTCCAACTTTGCTGCTTTTGACAATTGGCATTATTATGGTTTACAGTGCGAGCAGTGTACTTGCCTTTCGGGAATTCGGCGATTCCCTGTATTACCTCAAACGGCAGTTAATTTTCGCTGTTTTAGGGATCATTGCGATGTTTTTTACCATGAATGTCGATTATCTCGTTTGGAAAAAGATAGCGCGCATTACACTGATCGTATGTTTCTGCATGCTCATTATTGTGCTCATTCCCGGCATCGGGGTTGTACGTGGCGGGGCCAGGAGCTGGCTCGGGATCGGCGCCTTCGGTATACAGCCGTCGGAGTTTATGAAGATGGGGATGATTCTGTATTTATCCAAATTGTTATCCGAGCAGCAATCCCAAATCACCCAATTTACCAAAGGGTTATTGCCTCCGCTAGGAATTATGGGTCTAGCTTTCGGGTTGATTATGCTGCAGCCTGATCTTGGCACCGGCGCTGTTCTGGTCGGAGCTTCGCTGCTTATTATTTTTATCTCTGGCGCACGATTGCTTCATCTTTCATATCTGGGTATGATAGGGGTTGCCGGTTTCATTGGGCTCATCATTGCTGCTCCTTATCGCTTGAAACGGATTACTGCTTTTTTAGATCCTTGGCAGGACCCGCTTGGTGCAGGCTATCAATCTATTCAATCTCTCTATGCAATTGGTCCAGGCGGCTTAGTAGGGTTAGGACTTGGTATGAGCCGTCAGAAATACAGTTATTTGCCTGAACCGCAAACCGATTTTATTTTCTCCATCATTGCAGAAGAACTTGGTTTTATTGGCGGTACTTTAGTGCTTCTATTATTTACCATCTTAGTATGGCGCGGTATGCGGGCGGCTATTACAGCTCCGGATACATTTGCAAGTTTAATTGCTGTTGGCATTATCGGCATGATTGCTGTTCAAGTAATTATTAATATCGGTGTCGTCATTGGAATGTTTCCAGTTACCGGTATTACATTGCCATTCATAAGTGCAGGCGGTTCGTCATTGACGCTTATGCTGACATCCGTCGGCATCCTGCTCAATATATCCCGTTATTCGAGGTGACAAAGGAATGAAAACAATTGTCTTTACCGGAGGAGGCTCCGCAGGACATGTTACGCCTAACATTGCTCTTATGCATAAGCTGAAAGAGTTAGGTTGGGAAATTCAATACATAGGCTCGGCAACAGGCATCGAGAAAGACATCATCGAGCGCGAAGGTGTTCCTTTTTACCCGATATCTTCTGGGAAATTGCGTCGATATTTTGATCTGAAAAATTTCAAAGACCCTTTTAGAGTGATGAAAGGTGTTTATGAATCTTATAGATTGCTCCGTCGTCTGAAGCCCGCCATCGTCTTTTCGAAGGGCGGGTTCGTTTCCGTACCGGTCGTTTTGGGCAGTCGCATGAACAAAGTGCCGGTTATTATTCATGAATCCGATATGACGCCAGGACTGGCCAACAAAATATCGATTCCTATGGCAACGAAAGTATGTGTAACATTTCCGGAGTCCATGCAGCATGTCAACAAAGAGAAAGCGGTTCTTACCGGTTTGCCGATTCGCGAACATATTCGGAGCGGGAAAGCCTCCAGAGGCTACCAGCTTTGCGATTTTCATAAGCAAAAACCCGTTATTTTGATTATGGGGGGAAGCCTGGGCTCGCAGGTCATCAACCAAGCTGTCAGATCCAATCTGCCTCGCTTGCTCGAGCAATTCCAAATTGTTCATTTGTGCGGCAAAGGCAATATTGCGGCTGAGTTTGCCGGGACGCGCGGATATAAACAGTTCGAATATTTGAATGAGGAACTCCCGGATGTCTTAGCTATGACAGACCTTGTGATTTCCCGGGCTGGCGCTACATCCATCTATGAGTTTTTGGTATTGGAAAAACCAATGCTGCTTATTCCTTTGTCATTGCAAGCAAGCCGTGGCGATCAGATTCTGAACGCCAAGTCGTTTCAGAAAGCCGGTTACGCGGAGGTTATGCAGGAAGATGAGCTTACAGCTGAATCGCTGCAAACCCGCCTGGAGGCTCTCTATGCAAACAGAGAAACTTATAAAGCAGCTATGCAATCCCGCAATGACAGCGATGCTGTTGCTGCGATCGTTAAATTGATTGAATCCTACAGCTTATCGAGTTAGTTTTTCGAAAGCGAATGGGCGATTGTCACACTCTATCCGATTTTACATAAACTATACTATAACCGTGACAGACACCTAAGGCTTGATATGGCGCCAAAGTTTGAAGCCCGGCCATCTTCAACTTGGTCCGTATTTTTGAAATTATGGAGCTTAGCTGATTCGATAATTTCGCCCTATGTTCTGTGAAGGAGGTTTTCCCATGCAGCAGTTAATATCCGACTTAAAGGCAGCAAATATTGGCGAGATTCGAACGAATGAGCGACTGGCCCCTTATACGACTTGGAAAATCGGTGGTCCGGCCGATTGCCTTATCCTCCCGAACACGAAGGAGCAGGTTGCTGCAGTCATCCGTTTCCTGCATCAACGTGGAGTACCATGGACGATTATCGGTCGTGGCTCTAATCTGCTTGTCAGTGACAAAGGAATTAGAGGGGTAGTTATCAAACTTGGCTCTGCGCTGGAAACTTTGCGCTTTGAAGGTGCGACGGTTTATGCAGGCGGTTCCTATTCGTTCATTAAATTGTCTGTGCTAGCAGCCAAGGAAGGTTTAACCGGACTGGAGTTTGCTTCGGGCATTCCCGGTTCTGTGGGAGGCGCCGTCTACATGAATGCAGGGGCTCACGGGTCCGATGTGTCACGCATACTCAAGCAGGCTGAAGTCATCCTGGACACAGGGGAATTGGTCACGATGCAGGCAGAGGATTTGCAGTATGCCTATCGGCATTCGATTCTGCACACTCTACCCGGCATAGTAACAGAAGCTGTCTTTGAATTACAGGTTGGAGAACGCAAAGAAATCGCGGGAGCCATGGCGGCTTACCGGGATCGGCGTCTTCGCACTCAACCGCTTCAATTAGCTTGTGCTGGAAGTGTTTTCCGCAACCCCGAAGGGGGATTCGCCGCAAAGCTCATCGAAGAGGCTGGCCTGAAAGGCAAACGTGTCGGTGGAGCGCAAATCTCCACGCTGCACGCCAATTTCATTGTGAACACCGGAGATGCTAAAGCCGAGGACGTTCTCACTCTCATCGCAGAAGTACAGCAAATCGTGCAGAAACAGTACGGCATATCGCTAGTACCGGAAGTTTTGGTGATGGGTGAGAGGTAAATCGGAGGTGGAACTTTGGAGAAGCTCGTTATCGAAGGTGGAAAACCTCTCACGGGAGCCATCCAGATACACGGCGCTAAAAACGCCGCATTACCAATCTTAGCAGCATGCATCCTGGCTAGCGGCACTCATACTCTGCATAATGTTCCTAATTTGCTCGATATCGACACCATGCTGCGCATTCTTCGTGCGTTGGGCTGCCGTGCCGAACAGCAAGAGGATACGGTATCCATTACAACATCCACAGCTAATTCCTCGCATATTCCAGAAGAATTGATGGGGCAGATGCGTTCATCCATCTTTCTTATGGGACCGCTGCTCGCTAGATTTGGCAGTGTCACCGTGTATCAACCCGGAGGCTGCGCAATCGGCGAACGTAAAATTGATTTGCACCTGAAAGGGCTGCAAGCTTTAGGAGCCAACATCGAAGAATTCGCAAACAAAATTGTTTGCACAGCCGAATCGCTTCATGGCAGTGAAATCGTTCTGGATTTCCCGAGCGTCGGAGCGACGGAAAATATCATGATGGCTGCTGTGAAAGCAGAAGGCATCACAACGATTTATAATGCGGCACGCGAACCGGAAATTCAGGATTTGCAGAACTTCCTGAACGCCATGGGCGCCGACATTATCGGAGCAGGAACAGATACCATCACCATTCGTGGCGTGGAAAATCTGTCACCTTGCACCTACCGCATCATCCCTGACCGTATCGTGGCCGGAACCTTTATGGTGGCCGCTGCTGCAACGAAAGGGAGCATTACTTTAGAGAAGGTTAACCCTGCTCACTTAACCTCTGTGATCCATGTCCTCAAGCGTGCAGGTGTTCAAATCATCTCTGACGGTGATATAATACATGTAAGCTGTCCGACTAGACCGAAGGCCGTCGAACGTATCGTGACTTCGCCGCATCCATCTTTTCCTACTGATTTGCAATCACAGGTTATGGTGCTGCTATCCTTAGCAGACGGTATGAGCGTAATGAAAGAAACGATTTTCGAAGGTAGATTCAAGCACGTAGATGAATTGTCCCGTATGGGTGCAGATATCCGTGTTGATATGAGTTCAGCCTTTATTAGAGGCGTTCCCAGGCTGTATGGAGCGACAGTGGAGGCGACGGATTTACGTGCTGGCGCAGCACTTGTTATCGCCGGTCTGGCTGCGCATGGTACGACGATCGTTGAGCAAATTCATCATATTGATAGAGGCTATGATAGAATTGAACATATGCTTTCAAGATTGGGTGCATCCGTGCATCGACAATCACCTGTTCCAAGCGAGCAAGCGAACAACTGAATGAATTCCGCGCATCCCTTCCTGGATTCAGGCGGGGATTCACGGTTTCATTTGATTGGTACATACAAGATTTTAAATTTTAACCTTCATTCGAAACTATTAGGTGGTGCCCAGCTTGTCTGACGACCGCAATATGCCCGCTCTGCCGCCCGTTCCAAAGCCACGAGCCCGTACGAATAGAAAACTGCTCATCTTTTTATTTATTTTTTTTATCATCATTTTAGTCATTTTGTTTTTTCAATCTTCACTAAGCCGTGTAAGTGCCATTGAAGTTGAAGGAAATGAGCTCATAACCTCGGAAGCGATCGGACAAGCCAGCCAGATTGCCGTCGGGGACCGTTTTTTTGCCTTCAGTTCCCAAACGATAACACAACGTATAGCCTCTCTACCCATGATTAAGACAGCTACGGTGAAGAAGCATTTTCCAGGCAAGATTCTCATTACCGTGCAGGAGTATCCGAAAGTTGCTTTCCAGATAGCAGCAGATGGCAAGAAGCAAGCCGTGCTTGCCGATGGCGCTGTCGTTGAATTGCCTTCTGGCAGCAGCATTCCACTGGATATGCCCATTTTGACAGGGTGGACGGATGGTGATCCGAATAAAGCAGCACTATGCAAAGTGCTTGGTGAAATTCCGGAGAGTGCGCTGTCGGACATTTCCGAAATCAAACCGGACCCGTCGGAGCCGTACCCGGACAAAATCAAGCTGTACACGAGATCCCAATTTGAAGTGTACACCACGATAGCTTACTTGCCTGAGAAAATTGACAATCTGCCTGCTTATATAGCAAGCTTACAAGAGGATCATATTACTAGCGGCATTATCAAAATGCTAGAAGTAGAATATCATGCTCCTTTTGAACCTAATGAAGATACGAAGAATGATTCTAATAATACGTCGGGCCAAAAAGGTGGAAGCAACGCAGCGGCAAGCCCATCACCCGATCCTGCTAACAAGGATGGGAACAAGTCGACGCCAAAGCCGACTCCAAAAGCGACACCGAAACCGTAATCCCAGAGACAGCGCGCCCTTCCAGATAAAAAAACGGTTTAATGGACTACTCAACCATGAAAATTAATGTTAAAATTAGTTTTATGGTTAAATAGAAATCTATTGACCCTATGAAGGGTACAAGCAATTAATAGACTTGTTTTATCCCTATTCTATTGAAAATTAACTGTTTAAAAAAACGACGTTGCTTCCGTTAAAAAAAATGTTGAAAAAAGAGGGAATATGGCGGTTGTGTGGAATACGTATTTAAGTAATTGTAATGTAAACACAATATTATCCAAGTTATAGGAGGTGCCAGGGGCTTGAGCAACAATGATATCATTGTTAGTTTAGACATCGGTACATCCAAGGTTCGTGCTATTATTGGGGAAGTTGTTAACGGAACCATTAATATAATAGGTGTGGGATCTGCCGAGTCAGAGGGTATTCGTAAAGGCGCAATCGTTGATATTGACCAAACGGTCAACTCCATCCGGAGCGCTGTTGATCATGCAGAACGAATGGTCGGCGTACAAATTTCCGAGGTTTACGTAGGAATTTCAGGGAATCATATTGCTCTTCAATCGAGTCACGGTGTTGTCGCTGTTTCCAATGAAGACCGAGAAATCGGGGAAGAGGATATTGATCGTGTCATTCAAGCGGCAAGAGTCATCGCATTACCTCCCGAGCGTGAAATTATTGGAGTCGTACCTAAGCAATACTTAGTTGATGGCCAAGAAGGCATTAACGATCCTCGCGGCATGATCGGCGTTCGCTTAGAAGTGGAAGCGACGATTATCACAGGCGCGAAGACTGGGATACATAATCTGATCCGAGTTGTGGAAAAATCCGAACTTAAGGTTGCAGGCCTCATCTTGATGTCGCTTGCATCCGGACAGTTAGCTCTTTCCAAGGATGAGAAATCAGTTGGAACTGTACTGGTTGATGTTGGTGCAGGTGCAGCGACGATCGCTGTGTTTGAACAAGGGAATCTGACAGCCACATCAACGATTCAAATCGGCGGTGAGTATATCAGCAATGATATCTCGATAGGCCTTCGTACTCAGCTCGAAATCGCAGAGAAAATAAAGCTGAAATACGGTTGCGCATCGGTAGACGACTCGGCCCCCGATCAAATGTTTAAGGTTACACGAATGGGAAGCAATGTGGAAAAAGAGTTTTCGCAAGTTGATCTCGCGAATATTATTGAACCCCGCGTTGAAGAAATTTTCCAAATGATCCGTGCAGAAGTGCACCGTTTGGGATATGGCGATCTAGCTGGTGGGTATGTACTCACAGGCGGGACCGTTTGTATGCCAGGTGTACTCGCAATTGCGCAAGCTCAACTCGCTACATCTGTTCGAATTGCCGTTCCTGATTTCATCGGAGTGCGTGATCCTTCTTACACGAGTGGTGTTGGCATCATTCAATTCGTTTCCAAGTACATGAAAAACCGGAATACCGCTTTCACCAAAAAAGTGGCATCCAAACCTGTAACAAAAAAATCCTCCGAGAGCTCTAAACCTGGTATTTTGGAACGTGTAAAAAGTTTTTTCAGTGAATTTATTTAGTGAACGCAACGTTAGGGGGATATGACTCACATGTTTGAATTTGATATGGATATGGAACAGTTGGCTCAAATAAAGGTCATCGGTGTTGGTGGCGGTGGTAGTAATGCGGTAAACCGAATGATTGAGAACGGTGTTAAGGGCGTTGAGTTTATTACCGTTAACACGGATGCTCAAGCTTTACACCTTGCCAAATCGGTGCATAAATTGCAAATCGGGGACAAGCTGACGCGCGGTCTTGGCGCAGGCGCAAACCCGGATGTAGGGAAGAAAGCGGCAGAAGAGTCAAGGGAGATGATTCTGAACACGCTTCGCGGCGCAGACATGGTATTCGTTACTGCAGGAATGGGTGGCGGTACCGGAACTGGAGCGGCTCCCGTTATTGCTGAAATCGCAAAAGAAGTGGGCGCATTAACCGTTGGTGTTGTTACTCGCCCGTTTACATTTGAAGGTCGCAAACGTTCTTTACAAGCAGAGCAAGGGATTGCAGCATTGAAAGAAAAAGTGGATACGCTTATCATTATTCCTAATGATCGTCTCTTGGAAATCGTAGATAAGAAGACGCCTATGCTTGAAGCTTTCCGCGAAGCGGATAACGTACTTCGCCAAGGTGTTCAAGGGATCTCCGATTTGATCGCGGTTCCTGGTCTGATTAACTTGGACTTTGCCGATGTGAAGACAATCATGACAGAACGCGGCTCCGCCCTGATGGGAATCGGAGTGGCAACAGGTGAAAACCGCGCGGCTGAAGCAGCGAAAAAGGCGATTTCCTCGCCACTCTTGGAAACGTCGATCGAAGGTGCTCGCGGGGTGCTGATGAACATCACAGGCGGCGTGAACCTAAGCTTGTACGAAGTCAATGAAGCGGCGGATATCGTGGCATCAGCTTCTGATATTGAAGTGAACATGATTTTCGGAGCCGTTATTGATGATAAACTGAAAGACGAAATTCTGGTAACAGTCATTGCTACCGGTTTTGAGCATAGAACATCACCGTTGGCTCAACCGGTTAAGCGTCCGGTCAGCGGACATCAAGAGCAACCACAATCCTCGCCATCCGTTTCTTCCGACCGATTGAACAACCTCAAACCTTTTGGCTCACAGCCGTCAAACGATCAATTGGATATTCCGACGTTCCTGCGCAATCGCGGGCGGAATAACGACAAATAATTACACGAAATGTGTAAAGAGACCGAAGTCCTACGTCATGTAGCGGCTTCGGTTTTTTGTTATTTTGAAGGCTTTTCTAGCTAGCTAAAGGCCGCGTCAACTGACAAAAAAAGTAGTAGCTTACTAGCAAGTTTAGACAGACTTTGAACTAGGATTGCCCTATACTGATTTAGAACCTTAAAGTTTCGTCAGGAAAATGGTTGAAAAAGCATCTATCATGGAGGTGAGGACATTGTGATCGTCTACGCGGATCTCATTTTCCTACTGAACTTTCTGATGGATGCGGCCATGCTGATCGTAACGGCCAAAACGCGGAAAATATCGTTCAAGTGGTGGAGAATCGCAGGTTCGTCGTTCTTAGGAGCCTCCTATGTCGTCATTATGTTCTTGCCGGTACCCGTGTTTCTTTTTACATTTTCTGTGAAATGTATGTTTTGTATAGGGATGATTATGACTGCTTTTGGGTTCGGGTCTTTACAAAATTTATTGAGAAACCTCGGAACGTTCCTCTTAGTAAATTTTGCTGTCGCTGGCGGGATGTTTGGTATCCATTACGTCCTTGCATCATCCTCTGAGGTGATGAAAGGTATTGTATTTACCCAATCCGGTGTGGCTATGTTCCAATTCCAAATTGGCAGCGTGCTCTTTGTTCTTTTATTACTTATTCCATTGCTCTGGTGGTTCAGGACCGTGCTGCAAAGCACGAAGCAGCGTGAGGTACTGACAGCCTACGTGGCGGAAGTTACGATTCATGTAGGGGACTACACGGCCTCCTGCAAAGGATTGATTGATACGGGAAATCAATTGTATGATCCACTAACGCGCACCCCTGTGATGGTCATGGAAGTGTCGGAATGGGGCGATGTATTGCCTGTAGAGTGGCTGCAGCGGATTCGGTCAGCTGATGTTGACCAAATCATAAGCGGTTTGGGTGTAGAAGAGTTCGTTTGGCAGGACCGCTTGCGTCTAGTGCCTTATCGAGGCGTTAATCGGAACACCCAATTCATGCTGGCCATTAAACCGGATAAGGTGGTGATTACCCATAATAGTACGCAAATTGAAGCATCCAAGGTGCTTATCGGACTCGACGGCGGAAAGCTTTGCAGTGACGGATCCTATCAAGCGATTATTCATCCGGCTTTAATATCTGCTGGTTAGCGCTTTCATTGCCCTGGCGAAGTCTGTTCTGATACGCAAAACTCAGCGAATGCATACGAAGCAAGTTTTCCTGCGGAAAACTCAACCCATGCTCACGAAGTTAGTTTTGCTGACGCAAAACTCAGCTTACGCTTACGAAGCAAGTTTTGCTAACGCAAAACTCTTAGGAGGAAACTAACATGCTCTTGAAGTGGAAAATGCTTTTACAACTAGCGTACTATCGAATTTTGATGCTCCTTGGCCTTAAGGGAGAAGAAATCTATTACATAGGTGGAAGCGAAGCTCTACCGCCACCGCTAACGCGAGAAGAAGAAGAATACTTATTGGAAAAATTACCGTCCGGGGATGCTGCTATTCGAGCTATGTTGATTGAACGCAACCTGCGATTGGTTGTTTATATAGCCAGGAAATTTGAAAATACAGGCATCAACATCGAGGATCTGGTTTCCATTGGCGCTATTGGCTTAATCAAAGCCGTTAATACGTTTGATCCGGAGAAGAAGATTAAACTTGCTACATACGCTTCCAGATGTATTGAGAACGAAATTTTAATGTACCTGCGGCGTAATAGTAAAATCCGTACGGAAGTATCTTTTGACGAACCGCTGAATATCGATTGGGATGGCAATGAGCTGCTATTGTCCGATGTGCTCGGAACAGAGAACGATACCATTTACCGTAACATTGAAGAACAAGTAGACCGTAAGCTGCTGCACAAAGCGTTGGATAAATTAAGTGAGCGTGAGCGAATTATCATGGAGCTGCGTTTTGGATTACAGGACGGCGAGGAAAAAACGCAAAAAGATGTCGCAGATCTGCTTGGCATTTCGCAATCCTACATCTCCAGGCTGGAAAAGCGAATCATTAAAAGGCTTCGTAAGGAGTTTAATAAGATGGTGTAAGGTGAAAAGAGAGCTTGGGATGAGGTTGCGATCCCACCTCTCTTTTTTTTGTGAAAAATTTTTTTAAGCTGGCGATGTTCAAATTGTTCAGGCGTCACAGGGGGGAGCGAGTCGGAGACCTTTTGTCAAGTGGCTGGACGGGGTGTTAAGCAGGAATAAATCACTCACTCAGGGGGATAATTAACATTAATGTTTCTCCTTGGGAGGTAATCACGGTGACCCGAAATAAAGTTGAGATATGTGGTGTTGATACCGCCAAACTGCCTGTTCTGACCAATGCAGAAATGCGTGAGCTGTTCGCTGATTTGCAGACTAAGCAGGAGCGAACGGCAAGAGAGAAATTGGTGAATGGGAACCTCAGATTGGTTCTAAGTGTGATCCAGAGGTTCAACAATCGCGGAGAGTATGTGGACGATCTCTTCCAAGTTGGCTGTATCGGTCTGATGAAAGCCATTGATAACTTTGATTTAAGCCAAAATGTCAAATTCTCAACCTATGCTGTACCGATGATTATAGGTGAGATACGCCGCTACTTACGTGACAACAACCCGATTCGCGTTTCTCGTTCCTTAAGAGATATTGCTTACAAAGCGCTGCAAGTCAGAGACAGCCTGACGAATGCGAACTCACGCGAACCTACGATTTATGAGATCTCCGAGGCACTGAACGTGCCCAAAGAGGATGTCGTGTTTGCACTCGACGCTATTCAAGACCCGGTTTCGTTATTCGAACCGATTTATCATGATGGCGGTGATCCGATTTATGTCATGGATCAAATCAGTGATGAAAGAAATAAGGACATGTCCTGGATTGAGGGAATCGCACTTCGTGAAGCGATGCGCAAGCTGAATGCGAGAGAGAAAATGATTCTCTCCATGCGCTTTTTTGAAGGAAAAACACAGATGGAGGTTGCCGATGAGATTGGTATTTCCCAAGCACAGGTTTCGCGGCTTGAGAAATCAGCCATCTGCCAGATGCAGAAACATGTGAAATCGTAATTTCTATACATAAAGACCGGAGCAGCTGTGACAAGCTGTGACGGTCTTTTTTTGATATTCAGGACATTTTGCCCACACTGCACATATACTAGTACAAAATCAGTTAAAATCCTATGGATTCGTGGTGAATAGCCTCATGAAAATATCTGATTTCCAGACGAAAGATGTCATTAATATCGTGGACGGCAAAAAGCTCGGTCAAATCAGCGATCTGGAGCTGGATCTGCTGCAGGGACGGATCGAAGCGATTGTCGTGCCGAATCAAAGCCGATTCTTCGGATTGTTTGGTACCGGAACAGACGTCATCATACCATGGAAACATATTGTAAAAATCGGCGCAGACGTTGTGCTCGTGAAGCTTGAAGATGCTCGTCCGTATCGTCAAACCGATGAAAATGAAGGTGTCTATGAGTTCAACAGACAGTTCCGCAACTAACGTATGACACACGAATGCAGGCTGAATTCGCACAATCAGCCAAGAGACAATCGTGTGTCTTTTTGTTTTGTGCTAAAGTAGAGGTAGTATGAAAGCAAGGGAGTGGAATGATCGTGGAACCATTTGTGAAACAAGTTAGAGAGGGGCAGCCTGCACTCTTTACGATAGAAAGCTGGATGAATCAATTTGAAGGACTTACTGCGGGCTTTACGTCACGACATGGCGGAGTGAGCGAAGCGCCCTATTCAACGCTGAACTGTGGTCTGCATGTGCTGGATAATCCTGAGCACGTGATCAGGAACCGCGAACGGCTAGCTGAGGCAATCGGTCAGCCATTCGACGCTTTTACCTATGCGGAGCAGGTGCATGGCAATGAGGTGACCGTTGTGTCGCTTCAGGAGAAAGGGATAGGAAGAACGTCGAGGGAGTCAGCCATTCAAGCGAAAGACGGCTTTATTACGAAGGAGAAGGGAATTGTGCTCTGTGCGCAGTTTGCAGACTGTGTACCGCTGTTTTTCTACGATCCTGTACAGCACGTCGTGGGACTCTCTCATGCCGGGTGGAAAGGGACCGTGCTAAACATTTCCATGGCTACAATATCCTTAATGACACATACTTTTGGTAGTCAGCCTAAGGACATCAGGGCAGCCATCGGACCTTCCATCGGTGTTTGCTGCTATGAGGTGGACGAAACCGTTGCAACACGTGTGTATGCTGTGCTGGAAGAAATTAATGCAACGCCCGATGAAAGGCTTACAGTGATTACTGGCAAGGACAACGGCAAATACATGCTGAATTTGCAAGAACTGAACCGAAAATTGTTGGTACAAGCAGGAATTTTGTCGTCCCATATCGAAGTTACTCAGTTATGTACGAGTTGTCGCTCAGATGACTTCTTTTCTCATCGCAAAGAGGGCGGATCAACAGGTAGAATGGTTGCTTGGATTGGTCTTCGGTAAGGAGAAACAAGCAGGCAACGTTTGAAAATTGAGGTGTTTACATATATGACTTTACTAGCGCGTAAAGAAGAAGTTGAAGCTCGTGTTGCTGCAGCTTGCCAGCGGTCAGGACGAAATGAGAATGAGATCAAGATTATTGCTGTGACCAAATATGTATCCTTGGAGACGACCCGAAGCGTACTGGATACGGGATTGCTGCATATCGGTGAAAATCGTTGGCAGGATGTGAAGCCTAAGTGGGAAGCACTGCATGACCGGGGTACGTGGCATTTCATAGGCCATTTGCAGACGAACAAGGTGAAGGATGTCATTGGCAAATTCGCTTACATTCATTCGCTCGACCGAATGTCGCTCGCCAAAGAGCTGGACAAGCAGGCTGCGGCACTGGGTATGAAAGTGAATTGTTTACTGCAAGTGAACATATCCGGAGAAGAATCCAAGTATGGCATGGACCCCGAGCATTTCTTCGAATTTGCTGAAGAAGTCAGCAAACTGCAGCATATACATATCTCCGGTTTAATGACGATGGCGCCTTATGAGATGGAAGCCGATGCGACTAGACCTGTCTTTCGCGGTTTGAGAGAACTGAGAGATCGGTTGAATGAGCGCAGCATCTTCCCCTATGAGATCAAAGAACTATCAATGGGAATGTCCGGG
Organism: Paenibacillus chondroitinus NBRC 15376; assembly: GCF_004000765.1. Lineage (GTDB taxonomy): Bacteria > Bacillota > Bacilli > Paenibacillales > NBRC-103111 > Paenibacillus_E > Paenibacillus_E chondroitinus. The sequence continues at coordinate 87,634 of NZ_BILW01000005.1, forward strand.
GATTTTGAAGTAGCAATTGAAGAGGGAGCTACTTGGGTGCGATTGGGTACTGTTCTGGTTGGAAAAGAAGCATAAAGGTTATAAAGGATTGAAGAAGCGGATAGGAGGGAATTATAATGGGAGTTTATAACCGTTTTATGAATTTTCTTGGATTACAAGAAGAGGAAGAAGTTGTGGAGCGTGAGCGAATCGTGGAAACAACGGAAGAACCTGAAACCAATCCCTATGAATTGCGTAATAAAAATAAGGCGAATGTCGTCAGCATTCACTCTCAGAAGAACGCGCGTGTCGTGCTGAGCGAGCCTAGAACGTACGAAGAAACGCAAGACATCGCGGATCATCTTCGTTCTCGAAGAGCGGTGGTCGTCAATCTACAGCGAGTTCGCGGTGATTTAGCCATACGCATCGTAGATTTTTTGAGCGGAACAGTATATGCTTTGAATGGGTCTATATCCAAACTGGGACCGAATATCTTCCTTTGCACACCTGATACAGTTGATATTCATGGCCACATCTCAGAGATGATGGGTGAGGAATAGGCGCATATCCTAACACAGAGGTGGATGCGTACGTGGATTACGTTCACTATTATCTTAGTATTTTGATGGAAATTTATTATTTCATGATTATCGGTTACTTAATTCTTTCCTGGTTTCCGAATGCACGCGACAGCTTTGTCGGTGGTCTGCTGGGGAAATTGGTTGAACCGTACTTAAGTCCTTTCCGAAAAATAATTCCAAGCATCGGGTTCATCGACTTGTCACCGATCGTTGCTCTTATCGCTTTGCGATTTGTGGTCATGGGGATTATTGCCGTTCTAGATTTCATTGTAAGGATGTTTTAAAATTGTCTAAAGAACTCTATAGTCATTTTCATTCAGACGAACATTACTTTGTAGATAAAGCCTGGGATTGGGTGGAGCGGGCGGCACAGAACCACGCCGTGAAGCTGACTGATTTTCTGGATCCCAGACAAGCTTTCATTTTAACCTCACTCGTGAATCGGCATCCGGATGTGCACTGCCGGTTCGACGGAGGTTATCCGGATGCGGAACGCAGAAGGGCGCTGGTCGCCCCTGACTACCGGTCTTTGGATGAGGAAGATATGGAGATGGCAGTTCTCTCCGTTTCATCCGGGGACGGTAAGTTTCTAACATTAGAACATGGGGATTACATGGGCGCCATTCTTGGACTCGGCATGAAGCGAGACAAGGTTGGCGATATTCATGTTATAGAGGGTGGCTGCCACTGCCTGGTTACCCGGGATGCAGCCGATTATTTGCACTTGAACTTGTCACAAGTTCACAGGGTGCATGTTCAGACAGAGCTGCTGCCACTGAATAAGCTGGAGCTAGCTGCTGTGAACCTGGACGAGCTGACGTTATCCGTTGCCTCCATGCGGATGGACGGTATTGTAAGCGATGTATTCAGGCTTAGCCGCGCTAAAGTGCTGATACCTATTCAAGCTGGGCGCTGCCGCGTCAACTGGAAGCCGGAAGAAGATCCGAGCAAGCCGCTGAAAGAAGGCGACATGGTTTCTATGCAAGGGTTCGGCAGATTCAAGGTGCTTGAAGTCGAAGGCGTAACGAAAAAAGGTAGGATTCGTGTGAAGATCGGCAAGTTTGCGTGAGCGTGGATAATTTATCCACGAACCATGCAGGAATTGCTAATTTTCTGTCGAACTGATTCAGTATAGATGTGCGTATTGCCGTGCAAAGCTGTGCAAAACGCAAAGGAGGGGCACTGATGCCATTAACACCGTTAGATATACATAATAAGGAATTTTCCCGTTCTTTTCGCGGATACGATGAAGATCAAGTCAATGAATTCCTCGATCAAGTCATTAAGGATTACGAGGCATTGATTCGTGAGAATAAAGACTTAGCTAATCAAACGGTGGCCCTGCAGGAGCGTCTGGATCATTTCACGAATATCGAAGACTCGTTGAGCAAAACCATCATTGTTGCCCAGGAAGCAGCGGATGAAGTTAGAAATAACGCCAAGAAAGAAGCACAGCTGATCTTGAAAGAAGCTGAGAAGAACGCAGACCGGATTATTAATGAATCCTTGACGCGTTCACGCAAGGTAGCTCTGGAGATTGAAGAGCTGAAGAAACAAGCGTCGATTTACCGCACGCGTTTCCGGACGCTCCTGGAAGCGCAGCTGGAGCTTCTAAACAATGAAGGCTGGCAGAGCATGCAGTTCGATCAAAAAGAAGAAGCCTAGGATGGCGGCTGACAGGCGGCTGTTATATTGACTATGTCTAGTGAATTCGGTATACTCCTGTTATTAGTATCTCAGTAAAGCTATGACTGGAACGAGTAGGTCGCCTAAGCAGTGTCAGCGAATTAGGGTATCGGTGTGAGCCTAATCTCTGCAGCGTATCGAATATCCCCCAGGAGCGTCTCTTGAATCAAGTAGAGAGAACCGGGTCATGCCGTTATACATGATCGAGTGAATGAGCGAGGAATTGTATGCGTTTAGCGCGTCTTTTCGGTGGCTTATTAACGAGGGTGGTACCGCGAGTAGAGTTTCTCGTCCCTTTTAGGGGATGAGAGGCTTTTTTTGTTTTTTTGGATGATAAAATGTATGAAGGTAAGAATGGAGTGGTTGAGTTGGATTATGGCAAAACATTAAACTTATTACAAACCGATTTTCCGATGAGAGGGAATTTACCTCAAGCGGAGCCTAAAATTCAAGAACATTGGGATGCCGAAGACATCTATGCCAAAGTGCAGGAGAGTCGCAAAGGCAGAGAAAAATTTATTTTGCATGATGGACCTCCATACGCGAATGGGGACATTCATATTGGACATGCCCTTAACAAAGTATTAAAAGATGTGATTGTTCGTTTTAAAACGCTGCAAGGATATGACGCTCCTTACGTGCCGGGCTGGGATACACACGGCTTGCCGATCGAGCAGGTGATTACGAACAGCGGGAAAGTCGACCGCAAGAAAATGACGGTCCCTGAATTCCGTGAATATTGCAAAGAATACGCGCTGCAATCCGTTGAGAAACAGAAAAGCCAATTCAAACGTCTAGGTATTCGAGGCGACTGGAAGAATCCGTATATCACTTTACTGCCAGAATATGAAGCGGGACAAATCCGTGTGTTCGGCAAAATGGTGCAAAAGGGTTATGTCTATAAAGGTTTGAAGCCTGTTTACTGGTCTCCGTCTTCTGAAAGCGCGCTAGCTGAAGCGGAAATTGAATACAAAGAAAAAACGTCCTCCTCCATCTATGTGGCATTCCCGGTTAAAGACGGTAAAGGCAAGCTTCCTCAAGACGCAGCAATTGTCATCTGGACGACTACAGCTTGGACGCTTCCAGCGAACTTAGGGATCTCCTTGCACCCGGAATTTGATTATGCTGTGGTACAAGCCAGCGGGAAGAAGTATGTGCTTGCGAAAGGCTTGCTGGAAGCAGCGGCCAAAGAAATCGGCTGGAGCGATTATGAAGTTTTGTCGACGGTGAAAGGCCAAGAGTTGGAGTATGTGACTTGCCAGCATCCTTTCTATGATCGCGAATCGCTTGTTATGGTTGGCGAGCATGTTACGCTTGAAGCCGGTACAGGTTGTGTACATACGGCTCCAGGTCACGGGGAAGATGACTTTGCAATCGGTCAACGCTATAATCTTGGGGTCCTTTGTCCAGTGGACGATCAGGGTCATTTTACAGCGGAGGCACCAGGGTTTGAAGGCATGTTCTATGAAAAAGGCGGCAAGCTGATCATTGAGAAGCTGCAGGAATCAGGCCTACTGCTAAAAGCAGGGGAAATTCAGCATCAATATGCACATGACTGGCGTACGAAGAAACCGGTTATTTATCGTGCTACGGAGCAATGGTTCGCTTCGATCGATAAATTCAGACAAGAGATGTTGGATGAAATCAAGAAAGTGAAATGGACGCCAGAGTGGGGAGAATTGCGCCTGCACAACATGATCGCCGATCGTGGAGACTGGTGTATTTCGAGACAACGTTCCTGGGGCGTACCCATTCCTATTTTCTATTGCCGCAGCTGTAATGAACCGCTCGTCAATGAACAAACGATTGAGCATGTGGCCCAGCTATTTGAGCAAGAAGGATCGAACGCTTGGTTTATTAAAGAAGAGAAGGACCTGCTTCCAGCGGGAACTTGCTGCTCCAAATGCGGCCACGGCGAATTCCGCAAAGAAACAGACATCATGGATGTTTGGTTTGATTCCGGTTCCAGCCACGTAGCCGTGCTTGAGGCCCGTCCTGAGCTTCAGTGGCCGGCAGATTTGTACCTGGAAGGTTCTGACCAATACCGTGGTTGGTTTAATTCTTCCTTGATTACAGGTGTTGCGACGAAAGAGCAATCTCCTTACAAAGGCATTCTAAGTCATGGTTTCACACTGGACGGAGAAGGGCGTAAAATGTCCAAATCCATTGGGAATACGATTGATCCTAATGTGGTTTGTGGCAAACTAGGGGCGGACATTCTGCGTCTATGGGTATCCTCTGTGGATTACCAATCAGACCACCGGATTTCGGACAACATTTTGAATCAAACAACGGAAGTTTATCGCAAAATCCGTAACACGATGCGTTTCTTGCTCGGGAACCTGAGTCACTTCAATCCAGAGACAGATCGCGTAGCTGTTGAAAGCTTGTCGGAGCTTGACCGTTATGCATTGATCCGTCTGAACCGGATGATTGATAAGGTTGTTAAAGCTTACGATGCTTATGAATTCAACATTGTGTATCAAACGATTCATCATTTCTGCGCGGTTGAGATGAGCTCGTTCTACTTGGATATTATCAAGGATCGCTTATATGCCAACGCACCGCAAGATCCAGCACGGAAAGCTTCGCAAACAGTGTTGTATGATTCATTAGTCGCTGTGACTAAGCTAATTTCACCAATTTTGGCTCATACAGCTGATGAAGTGTGGAAGTACATCCCTGGCGTAACATTAAGCAGTGTTCAATTGGCTGAGCTGCCGGAAGTGGATTCGAGCTTGTACAATGTGGAATTGGAAAATAAATGGAACAGCTTCCTCGACATTCGCGACGAAGTACTGAAAGCGCTGGAAGAAGCGCGTAAAGAGAAAGTCATCGGTAACTCCTTAGGGGCTGCTGTGCACCTGTATCCGAACGAAGCGACTTTTGCTCTGCTTAGCCAGCTTGAACAGCTAGATCAATTGTTCATCGTGTCCGCTGTAAGTGTACATCAGCCAGGTACAAGTGCACCTGAAGGGGCTCATCAAACGAAGGATTTGGCTATTGCTATTGAAGTAGCGAACGGTGAGAAGTGCGAGCGCTGCTGGATAGTGACTCCAGAGGTTGGGCAAAGTAAAGAACATCCAACGCTATGCGTCAGATGTAATGACGTGGTTACTGCTCATTACCACGAGTAAGAAAGGAGCAAACGAGCTTGCGCTGTTATAGCGAAGCTCGTTTGTCCTGTTTATGTTAGAGCGGCTCGTCATCAAGGGAACGGTTCTCAGGCTCAAGAAAAGGGTCGCCTTCCTCGCTGTGCATATAATCCCGGTAAGCTTTGCTGCGCACTATGGTGACATGCTCACCATATAAGTCTGTGGCTACGAAGCTTTCGAAAGATTCAACATAGCCGACATTTTCATCAGCTTCAATGTACATTTCGTTGTAATTCTCAACGTTTGGGTCTTCTGCGAATGCAGGCGTATTGGATGTGCCCCAGCTTTCAACGATTTGCCAAGCGTCTTCACCGTCAAATTCGGTTTCGTCATTACGCTCGTCAAAGCTTGTTCGGCCAAATGGCGGATAAAGCACTTGCTCTTCAACCGGTCTTCTGATGGACTGTTCAGGATCAGGCACATGTTCTTTGCAGTAGAGCGTGGTTGGAATGGCTTGCAATCGTTCAAAAGAAATCGGGCTATGGCAAAAGATACATTGGCCATAATCGCCTTTTTCCATATGTGCTAAAGCTTCATCAACTTGCCTCAAATGAAACTCAGCATGCTCATTGAGCGAGATATCTTTTTCACGTTCGAAGATTTCTGAGGCCACGTCAGCAGGATGATTATCGTACATGGAGAGCTCACCTGTGCTGTCTTTGAATGAGTTTGACAGGCCAAAATGATCGTTCGTGGCAAAATGTTTTTCAAGACCCAGCTTTTCCTCCAATAATTGCAGGTATAATTGATTTGATTGCTCCTCGGTTAGATGGCTCATAGGTCGTACAGCTCCCTTCTTACAGCTGATCCTTACCGTTATAATGCCGAGCAGCCGCGTTTTTTAGTGAGGTAATTCCTTGCAATTAAGGTACCTTTCTTGCTTACGGATAGATGTGAATGTTTATGAAGTGGGTTTTTGCAGAGGCAAAGCTCTTAGGAGGAAAAGAAATGAAGTATATGAAGTATTATTTCTATGCGCTAATCGTGTTTATTTTGGATCAAGTGTCCAAATGGTTCATCGTAAAAAGGATTCCTCTTGGCGAAGAAAGATCTGTCATTGGTGAGTTTTTCATGATCACTTCCCATAGAAACCGGGGAGCCGCATTCGGCATTTTACAAAACCAAAGATGGTTTTTCATTATCATTACGACCTTTGTGTTGATCGGTATCATTTGGTATATGCGCCGGACAATTCGTGATGGGAAAACGTTGTTGACATGCGCACTTAGCTTACTCCTCGGAGGAGCTATCGGAAACTTTGTAGACCGCGCATTATTCGGAGAAGTCGTGGATTTCCTGCAGGTGACTTTTGATTTCAGCTTGTTCGGCAAGGACATTTATTACATTTATCCGATCTTCAATATCGCTGATTCCGCCATCGTGATCGGGGTTATCCTCATTTTCTTAGATTCAATTCTTGCGTGGAGAAAAGAGAAAAAAGGAGCGGCTCATGAACACAAATCAGACCTCGTCTGAAATGGCATCTCAAGATGTTATTGAATGGACAGTTGATAAAGAGTATGCGGGTGAACGGATCGATAAATTCATCACCGAAGCGTTGGAAGAAGATGTGTCCAGAACCTTGGTACAGCAATGGGTCAAAGACGGGCATGTTAAGGTAAATGAGAAAACGATCAAACCGAACTATAAGCTCTCGGAACAGGATGCGATTTCGCTGCAAATCCCAGACCCGCAAGGTGTCGAGCTGATGGCTGAAGACATTCCGCTTCATGTGGTATACGAAGATGCGGATGTCATCGTCATCAATAAGCAGCGCGGGCTCGTTGTACATCCTGCGCCAGGGCATTATTCAGGCACGTTAGTGAATGCCTTGATGCATCATTGCAAGGATCTTTCCGGAATCAACGGAGAGCTGCGTCCCGGCATTGTACACCGCATCGATAAGGACACATCCGGCTTGATTATGTCTGCTAAGAATGACAAGGCTCATGCGAGTCTGGCTGAGCAATTGAAGGCACATACCGTTAATCGCAAATATATCGCGCTGGTCCACGGACATCTTCAGCATGATCAAGGCACGATCGATGCGCCGATCGGGCGCGATTCCCATGATCGCAAGATGTACACGGTGACGGAGAAAAACAGCAAACATGCGGTGACGCATTTCGTCGTGCTGGAACGTTTCGGCGATTTCACTTTAGTGGAACTCAAGCTTGAAACGGGGCGTACGCACCAAATTCGCGTACACATGAAGTTTATTGGACATCCCTTAGTCGGTGATCCGATGTACGGCAAGAGCAAAGGGATGTTGATGGATGGTCAAGCGCTCCACGCCGCAGTGCTAGGCTTTGAGCATCCTCGGACAGGGGAATGGCTGCAGTTCGAAGCGCCGATTCCATCAGACATGGAACAGCTGCTGCAAACAATACGAACATCCTAGGGTTCATCTGATGGGGAGAGGAGCGAATCATATGGAGCATTTAATTAATCCACAAGTAAAAGACATTCAGATTTCGGGTATTCGTAAAATCTCCAATCTGGTCAGCACGATTCCGGGTGCACTGACACTTACGATCGGACAACCGGATTTCCCGACGCCGCGGCATATTATTGAAGCGGGACAGAGGGCGCTGGACGAAAATAAAACCGTCTATACGCAAAATCCGGGCTTACTTGAGCTTAGACAAGCGGTATCTCACTTTGTGAAAGTGAAATATGGACAAACCTACCGTGCAGCAGATGAAATTATCGTGACTGCCGGCGCAAGCCAAGCGGTAGATATCACGCTGCGTACCATTCTTACGCCGGGTGCGGAAGTCATCCTGCCGGCTCCGATTTATCCGGGGTACGAGCCTTTGATTCGACTTGCCGGCGGGGTTCCAGTTTATGTAGACACCAGAAAAAACGGATTGAAATTAACCGCCGAACTGTTAGCGCCATACATAACTGACAAAACGCGCTGCGTGATCTTATGTTATCCGTCCAATCCAACAGGCCAAGTGCTATCGAAGCAAGAATTGAACGACCTGGCACTGCTATTGGAAGACCGTGAATTATTCATTTTATCCGATGAAATATATAGTGAGCTTGTATATGGCGATACGCATCAATCCATTGCAACGATTGGCAGCCTGCGAGAAAAAACGATCGTCATCAATGGATTGTCCAAATCTCATGCCATGACAGGATGGCGGATTGGCTTCACCTTGGCGCCGGCTAACATAACCGAGCATATGGTCAAGGTACACCAATATAATGTCACCTGTGCCAGCTCTGTAAGCCAGTACGCGGCTTTGGAAGCATTGACAGCAGGGATCGACGATGCTCTGCCGATGCGAGAAGAATATGAAGCTCGCCGAGATTACGTTTTTAATCGTTTGCTGGCCATGGGCTTTGAACTGGAGAAGCCGGATGGGGCGTTCTATTTGTTCCCGTCTATCACCAAATTCGGATTATCCTCTCAAGAGTTCACGATGAGACTGCTTCAAGAAGAGCATGTCGCGGTCGTGCCTGGGGATGCTTTTACCTCCTACGGCGAAGGTTTCATCCGTATTTCCTATGCGTATTCGCAGGAAGTACTGGAAGAGTCGCTGAATCGTGTGGAACGTTTTATCAGCAAATTGTAAGACGCAAAAACCTCCAAAGCCGAAGGGCTTGGAGGTTTTTTTTTACCCATTTACTGAGATTTAAATTGGAAGTAAGCAGTAATGGTGTTAATAGCAACATCAATCGCCCGTTCATCCGGGTCAAGTTTGGCATTGTGCAGTCCGTGAGGCGTATCTACCCCTAACCAGAACATGAAGCCGGGAATTTGCTCTAAAAAGTAGCCAAAGTCTTCGCCAGTCATAGCTTCCGTACATTCTACAAGCTGAACTTGATCGGTTGTTCGCAGCCACGCCATGAACTCGCCAGTCAAAGCAGGATCGTTAAAAACTTGACGGTAGTTCGAGCCGTAATCAATCGTTACTTTGCATTCAAAAGAGCTTTCGATGCCAGCCGCAATAGCCTCAATCCGTTTCTTGATCTTGTCCATTGAACCAGCGGAAAGTGTGCGAATCGTGCCTTCCAGGCGACCTTTTTCGGCAATGATGTTCTGTTTGGTGCCAGCCTCCATTTTGCCGATGGTCACGACAGCCGAATCCAGCGGATTCACATTACGGGAAACGATGGTTTGCAGTTGGCCAACCATTTGCGTCGCCGCGATAATCATATCATTCGCTTGATGCGGGTAAGCGGCGTGTCCACCTTTACCTAGAAGGTCGATGAACAACTCAGAAGTGTTGGCGAACAAGATCTCAGGCCGTGTGGCAATGGTGCCAACCGGGTACTCAGGCGCGATATGAAGAGCAACCATCTGATCCGGCATCCAGTCCTGCAGTTCTTCCGAAGCAAGCATGGGCATTGCGCCCCCAGGTCCTTCTTCAGCCGGCTGGAACAGGACAACAAGATCATCCTTAATAGGCTGTTCTACAAAATGGGTGATCACGCCTATCCCGATTGACATGTGAAAATCATGACCGCAGGCATGCATATACCCAGGATGCTGCGATGGAAACGGAAGCGTAGTTTCTTCCGTAATCGGCAGCCCGTCCATATCCGCGCGATAGCCAAACCGTTTGGTGGGATTTGTTCCTTTGATATAAACCAAAATGCCTGTCCGCCAAGTCCGGATGCTGATCCGATCCTGAGGATGCTTAGCAAGTTCGTCTAAGAGCAGCTTTTGCGTCTTGAACTCTTCAAAGCCCGGCTCCGGGATTTGGTGAAGCTGACGACGCAATGCGATGAAAGGGCTAGACATAGGTGTTCCTCCAGATGATCTTACAGGGTACGCAGATCTTGTAAGATTTCTGTTTTGGATTTTGTTTTATCGTCAACTTTCTTGATTACACGAGCAGGAGCGCCGGCAACAACCGTGTACTCTTCAACATCTTGTGTAACGATAGCGCCTGCAGCTACTACGGAACCTTTGCCAATGCGAACGCCTTCTAGGATTACAGCATTAGCGCCTACAAGCACGTCATCTTCAATCACGCAAGGTTGTGCAGAAGGAGGCTCAATAACGCCGGCAACAACTGCACCAGCACCGATGTGACACATTTTACCGATTTGCGCTCTGCCGCCAAGAACAGCGTTCATGTCGATCATTGTGCCGTCACCTACGGATGCACCGATGTTGATAAGCGCGCCCATCATGATAACCGCGTTGTCTCCGATATGTACTTTATCGCGAATAACTGCGCCTGGCTCGATACGAGCGTTGATTCCTTTTAGGTCTAGCATAGGAATTGCGGAATTACGGCGATCAGATTCAACCACGTAATCAACGATTTGCTCTTTGTTGGCTTCAAGCACAGGGGAGATTTCGCTCCATTCGCCAAATACGACGCCGCTGCCTCCGGAAATGAAGGATTGGCTGCCTTCTCCGAATTCAATACCTTCAAGGTTTCCTTTTACATATACTTTAACGGGAGTTTTTTTCTTGCTTTCTTTAATAAACTGGATGATTTCTAACGTATTCATTTCGCTCATGGTGACATCTCCTTAAATTAAATTGACTCTCCTATATTATCAGATAGGGGGCGACGTGAAAAGGACTGCGTAACGAGTCGAAACAACTCGAATGCGCAGTCCATCGATTAGGAGATCGCTTTTGAAGCAAATTGGCTGTTATACAGGTCGGCATAGAAGCCATTTTGCGCTAAAAGCTGCTCATGTGTTCCCTGTTCAATAACCGTTCCATGATTCATCACCAGAATGAGATCAGCGTCACGGATGGTAGATAAGCGATGGGCAATAACAAAGCTCGTGCGGTTCTCCATCAAATTGTTCATCGCCCTCTGAATGGAGACTTCCGTGCGGGTATCTACGGAGCTGGTCGCCTCATCCAGAATCAAAATCGCTGGATCCGCTAATATCGCTCGAGCAATGGTTAGCAGCTGCTTTTGGCCATGGGAAAGATTGGATGCTTCTTCATTTAAAATGGTGTTGTATCCTTCCGGCAGCGTTCGAATGAAATGATCGGCGTATGCCGCGCGAGCCGCATTCACGATCTCTTCCTCGGATGCGCCGACTCGACCGTAAGCGATGTTCTCCCGAATCGTGCCGTTGAACAGCCACGTGTCTTGGAGGACCATACCGAACAGTCCGCGAAGGTGGCTGCGAGACATTTTACGGGAATCAACGCCGTCGATGGATATCGTTCCGCCTTTTAACTCATAGAAGCGCATGAGCAGGTTGACGATAGTGGTTTTCCCCGCACCGGTCGGGCCAACGATGGCCACGGTTTGACCTGGCTCAACTTCAATGTTCATATGCTCAATGAGCGGCTCATCGGTTTTATAGGAGAAAGCAACCTCGTTGAACTGGACATGCCCGCGCACCTGCGTAACGGACTTGCCTGCGGCGTCCTCAAGTACCTCTTCAGGCTCATCCAGCAGCTCGAAGATCCGTTCCGCGGCTGCGATGGTGGATTGAATAATGTTTGCGATATTGGCAACCTGTGTGATAGGCATCCCGAACTGCCCGGAGTACTGGATGAAGGCCAAAATATCACCAATTTTGATCGTGCTTTGTGTCACCATGATACCGCCAATGACACTGACGAGCACATAGCCGATATTTCCGATAAATGACATGAGGGGAAAGATCATCCCGGAAATAAATTGCGCCTTCCAGCCGGAATGATACAACCGGTCATTAATTTCATTGAATTTCTCGATAGAGTGGCGTTCACGCCCGAATGCTTTGACAATCGTATGTCCCGTATACATTTCCTCGACGTGGCCATTGAGCTCGCCAAGTGTTTTTTGCTGGCCTTTGAAATATTTCTGCGAGCGGGAAGCAATCATTTTCGTTGCCAAAATGCTTAAAGGCAGTGTGATGATGGTTACCAATGTCAAAAGTGGACTAATCGTAAGCATCATAATGATAATCCCGAGCAGCGTGACGATCGACGTAATTAGCTGAGTTAAACTCTGCTGCATGGTGGAAGAGATCGTATCGACATCATTCGTTGCGCGACTCATCGTATCTCCATGACTACGTGAATCAAAGAAAGAAAGCGGAACCCGAGTCAGCTTGTCGCTAATATCCTTGCGGAGATTAAACACAATTTTCTGTGTGACACCAACCATAATCCTTTGCTGGATAAAAGTTAAAACAGAGCTGAATACGTAAAGTGCAGCTAGTATCAAAACAATTTGCAGCAGCGCATCAAAGTCAATTTTTGCACCGGGCACACCCTTGAGCTTAGCCATGGAGCCTTCATACAGCTTTGTCGTTGCATTCCCCATGAGTTTGGGACTAATGATGCTGAAAACCGTACTGAGCACGGCTGCTATAAAAACAGAAATGATAGATACCCGGAAAGGCTTCATATAGCCGGACAGCCGACGCAAGGTACCCTTGAAATCCTTTGCTTTTTGAACAGGCATGCCCATCGCACCCATACCGCCTCGGCCAAAATGTGCTGGATTCACACCTTGGGAGGGAGGACGCTGCCCGTTTCTCGGTTGATCACTCATGCAATTTCCTCCTCTGACAGCTGGGAAGCCACGATTTCTTGATAAACACGGCAGGTGCCCATCAGCTCGGCATGTGTGCCGATCCCGGCTATGCGTCCGTCTTCTAGTACGATAATCCGGTTGGCATCCATGATGGTGCTGACTCGTTGAGCTACGATGATTTTCGTCGCTTGCGCGGTTTCAGCTTTAAGTGCCGCCCGCAGCTTCGCGTCGGTTTTGAAATCAAGCGCAGAGAAGCTGTCATCGAAGACGTAGATTTCTGGTTTGCGAGCGAGGGCTCGGGCAATGGCTAACCGCTGCTTTTGACCGCCGGATAAATTCGTGCCCCCCTGAGCCAGGATGGATTGATAGCCATCTTTCAATTCAGCAATGAAATCTGCGGCCTGCGCCGTCTGCGCAGCCTGTTGGATTTCGTCCTCCGTTGCAGACTCGCGTCCGAACCGGATATTATCGGCAACCGTACCGGAGAAGAGCGCCGCTTTTTGCGGGACATATCCAATTTGTTGTCTCAGGCTATCTATTTGCAAGGTGGGTAAAGGATGGCCGTCAATCGTAATGCTGCCTTCATTAACATCATAAAAGCGCAGCAGCAAATTGATCAGTGTTGTTTTGCCAGAACCTGTACCTCCAATAATGGCTGTTATCTCACCCGGCTCTGCGCGGAATGAAATATCACGGATGGCAGGCTGCTCGGCACCCGGATAGCTGAAAGAGACATGTTTAAATTCAATCGCTGCTTGATCGGAAGGAAGAACCTTTGCCTCTTTGGAATTTTTTATCGTAGAGGTCAAAGCCAGAACTTCATTAATACGCCCGGAAGAGGCGGATGCTCTAGGGATCATCATGAAAATCATCGTCATCATGAACATCGAAAACATAATTTGCATCGCATATTGAATGAAAGCCATCAAATCGCCTATTTGCATCTGGTTGTTATCAATGCGAATTCCCCCGTACCAGAGGATCACGACAATCCCCAAATTAAAAACCAGCATCATGATTGGCATCATCGTCGCCATAATTGTGTTTACTTTGATGGCTGTTTGAGTGTAATCGAGGTTCGCTTTCTCAAACTTCCGCTGTTCATGACCGGAACGGTTAAAAGCGCGAATGACTCGGATACCGGTCAAATTCTCGCGAAGCACAAGATTGATGGCGTCTATTTTGACTTGCAGCACTTTAAATAGAGGAAGCCCTTTGGACATGATTCCTATGATGGCTAATGCGAGGATCGGAATGACGGCAATGAGGACAATAGCCAGATGGGCATCTTTATAGGTCGCCATAATGACACCACCGATCAACATTGTCGGCGCACCGATGAACATCCGCATCATAACAATCACTTGCTGTACTTGCGCAATGTCATTGGTAGTTCGTGTAATCAGCGAGGAGGTGCCGACCTTGTCGAACTCATTTAAGGAAAAGCTCTCGACATGGCTAAAAAGCTTACGGCGTAAATCTCTGCCGAATCCAGTGGCTGTCCGTGCCAGCAAGTAGCTGGCAACCATCACGCAAGCCATCGCGCCCATAGCTACCAAAAGCATGTAGGCCCCATAACGGAGAATATAGGCAACATCCCCATGCAAGACTCCGACATCGACGATGTCCGAGAGCAAAGTGGGGAGATACAGTTGAGACAATGACTGAAGAAGCATTAAGGCGATGATGGCAACAACTGAAACTTTGTACGGATTCAAAAGTCTAAACAGTTTGAACAAATGTTTTCCTCCTTAGGGAATTGTGAGTAATGCCATAGTGGATTTTGATATGTAAATTATAACACATGATAAAAATTCTGTTCAAAAATTCAACGCTATTCATATTGACTTATCTTGTCGAAAGTGGCATAATGCTTTTAATTACATATGTACCTTTAAAAACAGTCCAGAGAGGCTGGCAAGGTAGTCGATAAGAAAAGACGGGATAAATTGAATCGTGAATTCAGTTTATGAACAAGCTTGGGGATGTGCGCATCCTTATGCCCCGCTCTGTATCTTTATGCACGCTAACTCCTTGCCAATGAATGGGCAAGGAGTTTTTTGGTGTGTTTTAACCTGCCAAAACTCAGCCAATGCTTACGATGCCAGTTTTCCTACGGAAAACTCAGCCAATGCTTACGATGCCAGTTTTGCTAAAGCAAAACTCTCAGGAGGCGAATCAAATGAACGAAGCAACCGAGCACACGATTATAGACGAAATGGGAATTCGTCGTGCCCTTACGCGGATTGCACATGAGATACTTGAAAAGAATAAAGGGGTAGAAAATTGCACCCTAATTGGGATTCGGACACGAGGCATTTATTTAGCGAAGCGAGTCGCTGAGAGAATTATGGAAATCGAAGGCGTGCCGGTTCCTGTCGGCGAAATTGATATCACTTCGTATCGAGACGACCGCGTCAAAGTGAAATCGGCCCTGAACGTCCAGGAAGGCGGCCGCATCCAAATTCAAGACCGGAAAATCATTCTGTTCGACGATGTCCTGTTTACGGGACGCACCGTGCGGGCAGCGATGGACGCCTTGATCGACTTAGGCAGGCCACAAATGATTCAGTTGGCCGTGCTAGTGGACAGAGGGCATCGCGAACTGCCGATTCGCCCGGATTACGTAGGAAAGAACGTGCCTACCTCCAAAAGTGAAAGCATTGAAGTGCTGCTAACGGAAATCGACGACAAAGACGGCGTCATTATACTTCAACAGAGGGGGAAACAGGAGTGAGCATGGTGAGTACACAAACCAAACATTTTCTAGGACTAAAAGGAGTTAGCGCTGACGAGATCATAAGCATCCTTGATCGCGCGGCTTACTGGGAGCAGAGTCCTGCGAAAGTGACCAATCAATTTAACGGCAAATTCGTTTCCAACTTATTTTTTGAAAATAGCACTAGAACCCGCTTTTCCTTCGAACTGGCGCAAAAGCGTCTAGGCGCAGATGTTCTGAACTTCTCTGCAGCGGAATCCAGCGTACAGAAAGGCGAGTCCATCTACGACACAGTCCGTACGCTGGAGTCGATGGGGATCGACGCAGGCGTCATCCGCTTGAAGCCAAACGGCGTGCTCCAGGAGCTCGCGGAGAAAATCAAAATCCCGCTGATTAATGCGGGCGACGGCAACAACGAGCATCCGACGCAAGCGCTGCTCGACTTCTACACGATGCGCAAGCAGTTCGGCGCCATCAAAGGGCTGACCGTCTCCATCGTCGGAGACATCCTGCACAGCCGCGTGGCACGCTCCAATCTGTGGGGACTGCTTGCATTGGGGGCTAAAGTGCAATTTTGCGCGCCAGCAAGCATGCAGGCTCCAGAACTCGCAGAGTTCGCGCCGTACGTGTCCTTCGATGAAGCGCTGAAGGCAGACGTTATTATGATGCTGCGCGTGCAGCTCGAACGCCACGACACAGGGCTGCTTCGCTCCGCAGAGGAATACCGCGAGCAATACGGGTTAACGGTAGAGCGCGCAAGCCGCATGGCTCCTCACGCGATCATCATGCATCCTGCTCCGGTTAATCGCAACGTGGAACTGGACGATGAACTGGTTGAACATGAGAAGTCAAAAATTTTCACACAAATTGCTCACGGCGTGCCGATTCGTATGGCCGTCATCGAACGAGCTTTATCATAAAACAGGGGGACTCATCACAATGGGCATTTGGATTCTAAACGGAACGACAGTTGACGCAAATAATGTACAAGCGAAGAAACACATTTTAGTTGAAAATGATAAAATTGCTCAGGTTCTGGACGCTGTCGAAGGTTCGGCGCCACAAACGGAAGGGCATGAAGTTATCGATGCAGCAGGCAAATTGGTAACACCTGGCTTTATCGATATGCATGTTCACTTAAGAGAGCCCGGGTTTGAACATAAAGAAAATATTGCGACCGGAACGCGTTCCGCTGCAAGAGGCGGATTCACAACGATTGCATGTATGCCGAATACAAGACCCGTCATCGATACAGTAGAGACGGTGAACTACATATTGGACAAAGCAGCTACAGAAGGCGTAGTTCGTGTCCTTCCTTACGGCACGATCACGAAAAACGAGCTTGGCCGCGAGTTAACTGACTTTGCCGCGCTGAAAGAAGCGGGAGTCATCGGCTACACGGATGACGGCGTAGGCGTGCAAAGCGCGCAAATGATGAAGGATGCCATGGCCTTGGCCGCATCCATCGGAATGCCCATCATCGCTCACTGCGAGGATGATACGCTTGTCGTCGGAGCTCCGGTTAGCGAAGGCTCCTTCGCCAAGAAGCACGGCCTGAAAGGCATCCCGAACGAATCCGAAGCGATTCATGTTGGCCGCGACGTGCTGCTGGCTGAAGCAACAGGTGTTCACTACCACGTGTGCCACGTTTCTACCGAGCAATCGGTTCGCTTGATTCGTCATGCGAAGCAGTTTGGAATTAAAGTAACCGCAGAGGTTTGCCCGCATCACCTTGTGCTATCGGATGAAGATATTCCAGGGCTTGACGCGAACTGGAAGATGAACCCGCCGCTGCGCACACCGCGCGATGTGCAAGCTGTCATCGAAGGCCTTGAAGACGGGACGATCGACATTATCGTGACGGATCATGCGCCTCACTCGGAAGAAGAGAAAGAGAAGGGCATGATGCTGGCGCCATTCGGTATCCTTGGTTTCGAGACTGCCTTCAACCTGCTGTACACGAAATTTGTCCTGACCGGCAAATGGACGCTTGGCTTCCTGGTAGATCGTATGACGAAGAAACCAGCTGATGTATTCGGACTTCCATACGGAACGTTGAATGTAGGCAGCATCGCGGACATCACTATCGTGGATTTAGAAACAGAACGCGAGGTTCTAAAAGAAGAGATTGTTTCGCGCAGCAAAAACACACCGTTTATCGGATGGAAACTGAAGGGGTGGCCGGTTGTTACCATCGCTTCCGGGAAAATCGTTTATTCATAAAAACGACACGAACGATCTGTACGGAAACTATAAAATCGTGTATATTTATACAAACTGATCATTTTTTATGCAAGTCTACGCATAAAGATGATAACAAATAAGCATGACATCTGCGGTTCGTTAGAATCGCCTGACAATAGTGAAGGAGCTGAACATACATGCAGGCAAGATTGTTGCTGGAAGACGGCACGCTTTTTACAGGAAAATCGTTCGGTAGTGAAGGGGAATCCGTTGGTGAGGTAGTATTCAACACGGGAATTACTGGGTATCAGGAGGTTCTTTCCGACCCTTCCTACTGCGGTCAAATCGTAACGATGACTTATCCATTGGTGGGGAACTACGGTGTGATTCGTGATGATTTTGAATCCGTACGCCCATTCATTCATGGTTTTGTCGTTCGTGAGCACGAAGAAATCCCAAGCAACTGGAGAGCGCAATACACGCTTGGCAGCTTGCTTAAAGAATATGGCATCGTAGGCATCAGCGGTATCGATACGCGCATGTTGACTCGTAAGATCCGTCACCATGGCGTTATGAAAAGCTTGCTGACAACTTCCAATAAATCTGTTGCCGAGTTAACTGAAATCCTGAGAGGGACTTCCCTCATGACGGATCAAGTAGCTCGCGTCTCCACGAAAAGCGTGTACGGAGCACCAGGTCACAAAGAACGAATCGTATTGGTTGACTTTGGGGCGAAAAGCGGAATTATCCGCGATCTGAGCAAACGCGACTGTGACGTTGTTGTTGTGCCTCAAGATGCAACAGCGGAACAAATTCGCCGCCTTGCACCTGACGGCGTCCTGCTGTCTAACGGCCCTGGGGATCCGAAAGATGTTCCACACGCTGTCGAAATGATTAAAGGATTGCTTGGCGACATCCCGCTTTTCGGAATTTGCTTGGGTCACCAGCTGTTCGCACTTGCTTGCGGCGCTGACACTGACAAACTGAAATTCGGACATCGCGGCGGTAACCACCCGGTGAAAGATTTGGCTTCCGGCCGCTGCTACATTACATCGCAAAACCATGGCTACACCGTAAAAGATGAGTCCGTTGCCGGAACTGATCTTGAAGTGACGCACATTAACAATAATGACCGTACAATTGAAGGTTTGAAACATAAGAAATTCCCGGCTTTCTCGGTTCAATACCATCCGGAAGCTGCACCTGGACCGTTTGACTCCAGCTATCTGTTCGATGATTTCATCTCGATGATTCGTCAGCACAAACTAGATAATCCAGAACAACCGCGCCAAGCGCAAATGCTTGCTCAATGGAAAGCATCCGCGGCATCGACATCTGTAAGTAAAGCTTACGAAGCAAGTTTTGCTGAAGCAAAACTCTAGGGAGGAACTGTAATATGCCAAAAAATAATACACTCAAAAAGATCCTCGTTATCGGTTCCGGTCCGATCGTTATTGGTCAGGCAGCGGAATTCGACTATGCGGGAACGCAAGCTTGCCAAGCATTGAAAGAAGAAGGCATGGAAGTTATCCTGATCAACTCCAACCCGGCTACGATTATGACGGATACGAACATGGCTGACAAAGTATATATCGAACCAATTACGCTTGAATTTGTTACACAAATCATTCGTCAAGAGCGTCCAGACGGTTTGCTTCCGACTTTAGGTGGTCAAACAGGTCTGAACATGGCAGTAGAACTTGCTCGCGCTGGCGTTCTTGAGAGCGAGAACGTGAAGCTTCTGGGTACACAGCTTACTGCGATTGAGAAAGCGGAAGACCGCGATCTTTTCAGAGACTTGATGAGAGAGCTGGAGCAGCCTGTACCGGATAGCGTTATCGTAACAACTGTCGCGCAAGCGGTAGATTTTGCAAATGAAATCGGCTTCCCGATCATCGTTCGTCCTGCCTACACACTTGGTGGTACTGGCGGCGGTATCTGTAACACGATGGAAGAACTGACGGATATCGTAGCTTCCGGAATTCGTTACAGCCCAATCGGCCAATGTCTGGTTGAACGCAGCATCGCAGGTATGAAAGAAGTCGAGTATGAAGTTATGCGTGACGCGAACGACAACTGTATCGTTGTATGTAACATGGAGAATTTTGATCCAGTAGGCGTACATACCGGAGACAGTATCGTAGTAGCGCCAAGCCAAACGTTGTCGGATCGCGAATATCAAATGCTTCGCTCCGCATCCCTGAAAATCATTCGTGCTTTGAACATCGAAGGCGGATGTAACGTACAATATGCGCTTGATCCGCACAGCTTCCAGTACTATGTTATCGAAGTTAACCCGCGCGTAAGCCGCTCTTCAGCGCTTGCATCCAAAGCAACAGGTTACCCGATTGCCAAAATGGCAGCTAAAATCGCGATTGGCTACACGCTCGATGAGCTTGTAAATCCGGTAACGGGTCAAACGTATGCATGCTTCGAGCCTGCACTTGACTACATCGTGTCCAAAATCCCGCGTTGGCCTTTCGATAAATTCACGGCGGCTAACCGCAAATTGGGTACACAAATGAAAGCAACCGGTGAAGTTATGGCGATCGGACGTACATTCGAAGAGTCCATTCACAAAGCGGTTCGCTCCTTGGAAATTGGTGTACATCGTTTGTTCCTGAAGGAAACAGACCTTTTAGATACAGAAACATTGGAATCCCGTTTGCAAAAACCTGATGATGAGCGCTTGTTCTTACTGGCAGAAGCTTACCGCAGAGGCTATTCTGTAGAACAATTGCAAAATTTGACGAAAATTGATTGGTGGTTCTTGAACAAGCTTGAAGGTTTGATCAAGTTCGAGAAAGAAATCGCTGCAAGCGAATTAACGGCTGATCTGATTTTTGAAATTAAGCGTAAAGGCTTTACAGACCGAGCTGTTGCTGAAATCCGTACGCTTGCCGGCTGCACAACATTCATTAACGAAGCTGATGTAAGAGCTTATCGCTTGAAGCAAAACATTAAACCTGTTTACAAAATGGTTGATACTTGCGCAGCGGAGTTTGAAGCCTCGACGCCATACTACTATTCAACTTATGAGCAAGAAGATGAAGTAACGGAAACATCGAAAGAGAAAGTTGTTGTACTTGGTTCCGGTCCAATCCGTATCGGACAAGGGATTGAGTTTGACTACTCAACCGTACACGCTGTATGGGCAATTCAAGCTGCTGGCTACGAAGCTGTTATTATCAATAACAACCCAGAGACGGTGTCCACGGACTTCAACACATCCGATCGCTTGTACTTCGAGCCATTGTTCTTCGAAGATGTGATGAACGTCATTGAACGCGAGAAACCAATCGGGGTTATCGTACAATTCGGTGGTCAAACCGCGATCAACTTGGCAGCTCCTTTACACAAAGCAGGAGTTCGCATTCTAGGTTCCGATCTGGAAAGTATCGATACTGCGGAAGATCGCAAGAAATTCGAAGCTTTGCTAAGCAAGCTTTCCATTGCTCAACCTCCAGGCGGTACAGTAACTTCTGTGAATGAAGCGGTTGGAACTGCAGCGAAATTCGGTTATCCGGTTATCGTTCGACCTTCCTATGTCTTGGGCGGACGTGCGATGGAAATCGTCTACTCCGATGAAGAATTGCTGAGCTACATGGAATATGCGGTGAAAATCAACCCTGAGCATCCGGTTCTGATCGACCGTTATATGCTGGGTAAAGAGGTAGAAGTAGACGCGATTTGTGATAGAGAAACGGTTCTAATCCCTGGGATTATGGAACACGTTGAGCGTGCAGGGGTTCACTCCGGCGACTCCATCGCGGTATACCCGCCGCAATCGCTCTCTGACGAAATTAAGGCGCAAGTTATCGAGATTACGACAAAAATCGGTCTGGAACTTAACGTAGTGGGCTTGGTAAACATCCAGTTCGTTATCCACAACGACCAAGTGTATGTAATCGAGGTTAACCCGCGTTCTTCCAGAACGGTACCATTCTTAAGCAAAGTAACGAACATTCCGATGGCTAACGTGGCTACACGCGTCATTATGGGACAAAAGCTGGCGGATATGGGTTACCAAAGCGGTCTATGGCCGGAAGATAACTATGTCTCCGTAAAAGTGCCGGTATTCTCCTTCGCGAAACTTCGCCGTGTCGATACAACACTCGGACCTGAGATGAAATCAACAGGTGAGGTCATGGGTCGCGATACGAACTTCGCTAAGGCGCTTTACAAAGGTTTAATCGGTGCGGGTATGAAAATCCCGTCTGCAGGTTCAGTCGTCGTGACTGTTGCTGACAAAGACAAGGAAGAAGCGATTGAAATCTTGAAAGGCTTCTACCGTCTCGGTTATAAAATCATTGCAACCGGTGGAACGGCTACAGCGATTGAAGAAGCTGGTCTTCCAGTTACAACGGTGCATAAATTGAGCGAAGGCTCACCGAACATTTTGGATCTGATTCGCAGCGGTGACGCGCAGTTTGTTGTCAACACGCTGACCAAAGGCAAAACGCCTGAGCGCGACGGTTTCCGTATTCGCCGTGAAGCTGTTGAGAACGGTGTGGTTTGTATGACATCGCTGGACACAGTAAGAGCACTCGTGAATATGCTTGAAGCGATCAACTTCTCCTCACGTTCCATGCCGGTTCATGTCTAAGAAAGAGGTGACGGACTTGTCAGTATTAACTCGTACGGATGTTGCAGGACGCATTATGGTCGCGCTCGATTATGCGAATGCGGCAAGCGCCGAAGGGCTGCTGAAGCAGCTCGAGGGCATCCCTTGCTATGTGAAGGTGGGCATGCAGCTGTTCTATGCTGCAGGTCCAAGCTTTGTCGCGAGCCTGAAGGATCGCGGTTATAAGGTGTTCCTTGATGTGAAGATGCATGACATTCCGAACACGGTCAAAGGCGGCGCGGAAAGCGTAACGCGCCTAGGAGTGGATGTGTTCAACGTCCATGCCGCCGGAGGCAAGGACATGATGGTCGCTACCTTGGAGGGTGTTGACAAGGGTTTGGCCGCAGGCGCGGTACGTCCGATCGTCATCGGCGTGACGCAGCTGACCAGCACCTCGCAAGCGGTGCTGAACGAAGAGATCGGCTTGACCGGTACGGTGGAGCAAGCCGTCATTCGTTATGCCCGCTTGGCGCATGCCGCGGGGCTTCAGGGCGTCGTCGCGTCACCGCTAGAGGTGACGGCGATTAAGGCGGCGTGCGGTGACGGGTTCGTCACCGTAACGCCGGGCATCCGCCCGGCAGGAGCGGATGTGGGCGACCAGTCGCGCATTATGACGCCAAGCGAGGCGTTCGCGCAGGGAACGGACTACGTCGTGATCGGCAGACCGATCACAGGCGCAGCGGACCCAAGGGCTGCATTGGAATCGATTATTGATTCCATCTTGTAACATCTAACAACGGAAGGAACGGTGGAAGTAACATGAGTCAACTCGAAACGATTGCGAAGCATGTCGCGGCTTCCTTATTAGATATTCAAGCGGTAGCGTTAAGACCGCAGCAACCTTTCACATGGACTTCGGGCTTGAAATCCCCGATTTATTGCGACAACCGTCTGACGATGTCACACCCGGCGATTCGCGAAGCGATCGCTGACGGCTTCGTCAGCTTGATTCAAGAGAAGTTCCCGGATGCAGAGGTTGTAGCCGGTACTGCAACGGCTGGCATCCCTCATGCGGCATGGGTCGCTCAGAAGCTGGGTCTCCCCATGATTTATATTCGCGATAAAGCGAAAGGCCATGGCAAAGAGAACCTGATTGAAGGTTCTGTAAAGCCCGGCCAAAAGGTCATCGTTATCGAGGACCTGATTTCAACAGGCGGAAGCTCTCTGAAAGCAGCGATTGCTGTCAAAGAAGCCGGAGCCATACCGTTAGGCGTACTAGCCATTTTCTCCTACCAATTGGACAAGGCGACAGACGCTTTCCAAGCTGCGGAGATGCCGCTTCATACGCTTTCCAACTACTCTACGCTGCTTGAAGTAGCTTTAGAGAAGGGTGCAATCAAAGCTGAGGATATGGCTTTGCTACGCTCATGGAGAGAGAATCCTGCTGCTTTTGGTGTGTAAAAGGATTTGATGTGTGCCAGTTTCGGCTGGTTACCGCACCGGCGGCGCCACAATAGGATGACATTCTCGACATCCACATATAAATGAAATGCGAAGAAGCCCTACCTTTTCGAAAAGGAGGGCTTCTTTTTTTATTTGTCTTCCTCGTTATTGGTCAATAGTTGGATAAAAGTTTGCAAGGGCTGGGAGATCCACTTTTTCGGATGAAGCAGCAGTTGGATATCCAACTTTAAATCTTCATGTGAAAAAGGCAGGGAAACAAGCCTTTTTTGTTCGAGTTCGCCCTGAACGACAATTCTGGGAAGCAGCGCGATCCCGAGCCCATTCATAACGCATTGCTTAATGGCCTCCAAATTGCCTAGTTCGAAGCCGATTTGGAACGGGATGGCGTGATCTTTGAGCAGCTTTTCAAACATGCCCCGATAAATGCAGCTTTCTTCTGTTACAATAAACTCAGTTTGTTGTAGATCGGTAAGCTCAATTCGGTCTAATTGTGTGAGCGGATGAGATAATGGAGCAACAAGCAGCAAGGGTTCTTCTTTAATTTTCGTACAGGTTAAGAGGGGTTCAGCCGGATATTGGTCCAAAAGCAGACCCAGATCGTAGTCGCCTTCTCTAACTTTGGTCATCAGGGAGGCTTCGCTGTCCGGATATAACTGAATATTGAGGCCGGGATAAAGCTGTTTCAAAGCTTGTAAATAAGGAGGCAGGTAATAAGCCGCAAGCGAGTTAATTGTGCCAATCGTCAAAGTACCGGTGACCTGGCTTGCCACCATTTCTTTGGACTGATCATAGAGATCGAGCATTTGTACAGCCAGTTTCAGAAGGATTTCACCAGGAGATGTCAGCCGCAGCTGCCGGCCAAATCGTTCAAAAAGAGGCACCCCGTATTCACGCTCAAGCTTCTGAATTTGCATCGTAATGCTGGATTGCGCATAGCCTAAATCTTCGGCGGCCTTGGTAAAGCTTTTTCTTCGGGCAACTTCCCGAAAGGTGCGGAAATACGTTAAGTCCATGGCAGCCTCCTAATCTCACTTCAAAATTATTGATGAGTAGTATCACTTATTATAGCTAACTGTGATGCATTATTCCATGCTAAAGTGGATGTACAACATCAAATTAACGGGGAGATGGCTAATATGTTAAATGAAAAAGACTTGCATGGTGTGTATGTTCCTATCATTACGCCTTTTGACGAGGATGGCGAGTTGGATGCTGCCTCCTTGTATAATCATGCCTACAATTTGTTTCAAGACGGAATCGATGGGCTCGTCGTTAATGGTACGACAGGGGAATCCCCGACGATTGCGAGTGATGAACTGGGCATTATGTTTGCAACTGCTCAAGCTGCCCGAGATGCGGCGCATGTGCATGTCCCGCTTGTAGTGGGTACGGGCACGAATGATACGCGATCTACGGTGCGTAAAACAGAAGAAGCTGGAAAACTTGGCGCTGACAGTGCTTTAGTCGTGGTGCCGTATTATAATAAACCCAGTCAGCAAGGGATTATTGAGCATTTTCGCCGTGTTGCAAGTGTTGGTGTACCCGTCATTCTCTATGAAGTTCCCCATCGTACAGGGGTTAAATTAGAGCTGGATACGGTTCGGACCATTCTCGAACTGGATGGTGTGATTGGAATGAAAGACAGTACGCCCAACACTCAGCTAGTCTCGGAGCTTACTAGATTGGGCTCGAAGCCGATTTTGTGCGGTGAAGATACGTTGCTTTTCGAGGCTCTTCAATCAGGGGCTAAGGGTGTAATGAGCGCATCTGCGAATGTGGAGACAGAGCGGTTTGTAGCATTTTATCGCCATTTTCTGGAAGGGCAGCAGGAGAAAAGCAAAGAGTTTTTTGAAAAATTGCTTCCGCTGATTCACCTGCTTTTCCAAGAGCCTAATCCAGCTCCACTGAAATGGCTGCTTGAGCACCAAAGGGTCATTGAATCGGGAACGCTTCGCTTGCCGCTTATGCCGGTATCGGAAGGTTTGCGCGCTAAGCTTGCATCTTATCTGTAAAAGGAGAGTTGAGTGAATGATGACTCGAACAAAAGTATTTACAGGCTCGCCTTGGGAGCCTACGGTAGGTTATTGCCGCGCAATCCGAGTAGGCAATCGCATTGAGGTAGCCGGAACAACAGCAATGAGGGATGGCGAAGTGGTCGGCGAAGGCAACGCTTATGAGCAAGCGCGTTATGTGCTGGAGATAATTGAGAAAGCACTCCTAGAGCTTGGAGCCACGATGTCGGATGTTATACGTACGCGCATGTTTGTGACGGATATTTCCTTATGGGAGGAATTCGGCCGTGCGCATGGGGAATTTTTCCGGGAAGTTCAGCCAGTGGCAACAATGGTTGAGGTGCAAGCTTTAATTGATCCCAGGTTAATGATAGAAATTGAAGTTGAGGCGTTGAAGACCGAAGATTAGAGATGTGTTCAGGTTAATAAATAAATAGCGCTTTTTCATTTTGTCGTTGATGTCATGTCGCTGACAAGAGGAAAAAGCGCTATTCGCGTGTTATTTGTTAGCCGACCCGTTTACCGAGAATAATCAAGTCTCGTTCAATTCCGTCAAGCTCGGCAATGCCAGGCAGATGCGCCCAATTTTCAAAACCAAATTTACGGAAAAGCTGCAGACTAGGTTCATTATGGCCGAAAATAAAGCCGAGCAAAGTCTTAAGCCCCAGCTTTGGACAAGCTTCTAAAGCCTGCTCCATGAGGTATCGGCCGATTCCTTGGCCGCGGCACGTTTCGTCTATATAAATACTGACTTCTGCCGTGGCATTGTAGGCAGGGCGGCCATAAAAGGATTGAAAACTAAGCCAGCCGCAGATCCCGCTGCCATTTTCCAGTACCCATAAAGGACGGAAATTCGCGGAGTGTTCATGAAACCAGCCTTCACGACTGGCTGTCGTCACGGGTTCCGTATCTGCGGTAACCATGCGCCCAGCAATTGTTGAATTATAGATACGTACGATATCCGCGAGATCTTCCAAATTGGCATCGCGGAGAGATAGATTTGTTGTGCTCATGATGTTCGCTCATTCCTCTCATGCTTTCTCATTTCGTGCAGCTAGATTCAGCCAGAAGCGGCTGATTGTCTCCGTTCCCTTTTCCCAATTGATCAAATGGAAATGCTCATTAGGGGCATGCAAGTTCTCACCCGGAAGGCCGAAGCCGAGCAGAACAACTGGGGCATCCAGCACGCGGCCCAACACTTCCACGATTGGAATGGAGCCGCCGCTACGTGTGTACACTGGCCATGAGCCATATGTATCTTCATAAGCTTCAGCGGCTGCAACCATGACGGGCTCGTCGATCGGCGTAATAAACGGATTGCCGCGTAATTGACGATCGAGTGTTACTTTAACGCCAGGCAAATCTTGGGCATGAATATGCGCTTCAACGGCATTCATGATCTCATCCGGGATTTGCGCAGCAACGAGTCGGCAGGCAATTTTGGCCGAAGCACGGTTAGGGATAATGGGTTTAATCCCTTCACCTTGAAAACCGCCGCTCACCGAAGTTATTTCCAACGTGGGTCTCGACGTTGTTTGCTCGTAGAACGAGAATCCTTTTTCCCCATATAACGTGTCGACATTTAGATTTGTACGGACTTTATTTTCATCAGGTTCAACTTGTTTAAAAGCTTCGCGCTCTTTGTCTGAAAGCTCGATGACCCGATCGTAGAAGCCTTCGACGGCTACTCGGCCATCGGCATCATGAAAAGAGCTTAGCAGCTTGGTTAAAGCATGAATCGGATTTTGGACAGCCCCGCCAAATAGCCCGGAATGCAGGTCACTGTTCGCTCCATCGATCGTAATCTCAAAACCGGCGAGACCACGCAAGCCATACATAAGCGCCGGTTTGCCAGGGCCGTGCATCTGAGTATCCGATAGGACAACAGCGTCAGCCTGCAATTTGTCTTGGTACTTTTCTACAAAGGGAGGGAGGTTTTTACTGGCAATTTCTTCTTCGCCTTCAATACAGAATTTCACATTCACGGGAAGAGTGCCTTGTGTACGAAGGAAAGCTTCGACCACTTTTACATAAAGCAGAAGTTGCCCCTTATCGTCTGTACTGCCTCGGGCATATAGCTTCCCATCGCGAATGACAGGCTCGAAAGGTGGAGTGTCCCATAATTCCATAGGATCTGCCGGTTGAACGTCATAGTGTCCATAAATAAGCACAGTTGGTTTACCTTCTGCATGCAGCCAGTCAGCATAAACGACAGGATGCCCGCCTGTAGGCATGATTTCAATATTTTCTAGGCCGGCTTTTCTGAGGGAGTCAGCCGTCCATTCCGCACAGCGCTTCATATCCGGTTGATGTTCGGCAACAGCACTAATACTTGGAATCCGCAAAAATTGCATCAATTCCTCTATGTGTTGGTCTCTTTGCTCTTCCAAATAGGTTTTGATTGTTTCAATCATGTCGGTGATCTCCTTCTTTGTAAGCAATTCTAAATAAGCTACTTCTTTTAACTTCCCCAAAGGGCGGGAAAATCCTGCAAATGAATGCTCCTCTATCACATTTTGTAGGACAGTTGCATGCAGCTTGGAGAAGCGGGTATTATTGTAAAGCCAAATAAACGGAACCGTGACGGTTAAGGAGGAGTAAACATGCAGCTTGTTTGTAAAACAGAACGAATGTCTTTGGTTCGTTTAGATCCAACTTCATCTGAGCTGGTGCTTGATTATGTGAATCGCAATCGGGCTTTTTTGAAGGAATGGGAAATTGAGCGTAATGAGCTGTATTATACGAATTCGCATCAAGCTGATTTGCTTGAGAAAGAAGTTAAACTGATCGAGGACGGCTTGCTGATAAAAGTATGGATGTTGTATGAAGACCGAGTGATAGGGTCGATTTCTCTAAGCAATATTGTCAGAGGAGCTTTTCAATCCTGCCATCTGGGCTATCGAATGGATGGAAGCCTTGTCAATCGTGGGCTTATGACGGAGGGGGTCCAGGCCATAATTGACTATGCTTTTGAGGTCGTGGGGCTGCACCGAATTGAAGCCAACATCATGCCACGCAATGCTGCCTCTTTGAGGGTTGTGGAAAAACTGGGGTTCTATGAGGAGGGCTTAGCGTTCAAATATTTGAAAATTCATGGTGTTTGGGAGGATCATATTCATATGGTGCTGCGGAATACGGCTATGGAATAAAAGCGGTAGATGTAGATAAGGATCATCTTAAAAGTCTGTAAGGACTTTCAGGATGGTCCTTTTTTGGATAAAATTAGGTATTTTGTTGTATAACATTTTTTTTACAAATCATAGTATATTTTAATAGATTCATACAAGAGAACGTTCGTGCTTAAAAACTTTCAGCAAATTTTCAGTTTCGTGGAACTTTTTGAAAACATCTAACGTCTAATTTATCATACAGGTTATTTTGGAAATGAAAGGAAGAAGTATCATATGGCGAATTGGTTTCGCAAAAATAACAGGGCTGAGCCTGCAGGTACTGAGGATAAGATAATCCCTAACGAGTTGCAAGCAGCTATGCACGTACATAATTCGCCGCTGCTAACGGTAACGGGTGTTCATCGCTCTTTTCAAGTCGGCGGCGAGCGTTTAGAGGTACTGAAAGGGATTGAGATGGAACTCCGACCGCTTCAGCTTGTGATGCTCAAAGGCCGCTCAGGCTCAGGGAAAACAACACTTTTGAATTTAATTGGGGGGCTTGATCAGCCGAATGAGGGAGAAATCATGTTCCTAAATCATGCTTTCCATTTAGGGAGCGACAATGAACGAACGTTAGTTCGTCGAAAGGAGATCGGCTTTATTTTTCAATCGTATGCCTTAATGCCGTTATTATCAGCATGGGAAAATGTGGAGCTTGCGCTTCGCATGGCGGGTGTTCCTCGGTCTGAATGGAAAGAACGGGTTGCGTATTGTCTAGAGCTCGTCGGGCTCGGTAAGCGAATGTACCATCGGCCTTTCGAGCTGTCTGGTGGTGAGCAGCAGCGTGTTGCCATTGCCAAGGCGATTGCGCATCGACCTTCCTTGATTTTGGCCGACGAACCGACGGCTGAGCTGGACTCCCAGATGGGAGCACAAATCATGTCCGTTTTTCGCAGTATGATTGCAACGGAGCAGGTAACAATTTGTATGACGACCCATGACCCTACGATTTTGGAGGATGCCGATCATGTTTACGAAATGGTGGACGGGAAATTCGTCTCCTAACTGGGGAAAGCCCGTAACTGCACTACTTATCTCTACTACACTTATTTTATCTTCCGGCTGCTCGCTGCTGCCAAAGGAACAGGAAGAAGAGGCGCTTCCAAGCATTAATCCGCCTAAGTTATCCAAGAAGCCTGAATATACGGTGAAAACAGAAACACTTGAGACGAAAGTAAGAGGGAGCGGGCGTCTCATGGCGCTGCAGGAAGAAAAGCTGTTCTTCTCCGAAGATATGACTTCCAAACGGATCAGTGCCATTCTCGTGAAAAATGGCGATGCGGTTGAGAAAGGTCAGCCCGTAGCTGAGCTGGACGTTTCGGATATGGAAAGCGATTTGAAGCGGAAGAGGCTTGAAACCCGCAAAGATGAGCTGACGATGATCGAAACGCTGCGGAAAGCGGACGAAATGACGCCGGAGCAAATTGAGCAGGCCAAGATTGATTTTGAGCTGAAGCGGGAGGAACTCACGAAGCTGGAGAACCAAGTGAGTAAAGCGAAGCTTCTCGCACCGTTTAGCGGAACGATCGTCACGGTTACAGCGAAGAAAGGCGACACAGTGAAGTCAGAAGAGTCCGTCGCGACACTTGCGGACTTGAATGAATTGACGGTGGCGGCAAGTATAAGCGCAGACGATGCGAAGAAAGTCTCCATCGGCATGGAAGTCCAAGTGGATATTAACTCTGCCGGACAGCACAAAGGAAAGGTTAAGCAGCTGCCGAACCCGCAAGCGGCAGGGAATAATAACGGCGGCTTCCCGGGAGGCGGGCAAGACGGCAAGCAGGACTCCATTGATCAATATTTAGTCGTTCAGTTGGATGAATTTCCGAAAGGCCTGAATCGTGGAACACCGCTTAGCGTGACAATTATTACCCAAAGGAAAGAAAACGCGACAACGATACCGCTTGCGGCGCTTCGTTCCTATTCCGGCCGGAATTATGTGCAGGTGGTTGATAATCAGGGAAATAAGAAGGAAGTTGATGTGGAAATCGGTCAACAGACGTCAACGGATGTAGAGATTGTAAAAGGTCTTACCGCCGGACAGAAAGTAGTTGGTCGCTAATGTCTATTCCCATGCTGCGGTTTTTATTTCGGAAAATGTGGAATACCCGCTGGCTGACGCTCAGCACATTGCTTGGTTTGATTATGGCTGTTGCGTTCACAACCAGCATACCGATGTATGCGGACGGGTCGCTGAAGCGTGTCGTAGCCAAATCGCTCGAAGAGAAAAGCAGCGGACTTCCGGCAGGATCCGTGCTTATGCGATATCAAGCGGTTGGGACGGAACGTGCAGGGTTAGACGAGCTAAAGGACGTCAATGTGTACATAGGAGAAGAAATTCCCAAAGAAATTGGATTTCCGATTGATACGTTCGCCAAAAGCTACACGATCAAAGCAGCTCAAATAACCCCTGTTGATGCATCGAAAGTAGATCCCAGCAAAAGGCGGCAAATGGCGCTCACTTCATGGAGCGAGCTGAATAATCACGTGGATTGGTCCATCGGTCAAATGGCTTCGGATCAAGTGCAGAACGGTATTCTGGAAGCTGTTGTTTTGGATGAAGCTTTATACCGGAATGATTTGCACATCGGTGATGTGTTCAACTACTCGGTGTCTGGTGCAGGAGGCAGCCAACTGCTTAAGGTGAAGATTGTCGGCTCTTTCAAGCCAAAAAATGAAGCGGATGCCTATTGGTTTCAAGGTTTAGAGGGGTTACTTAACTCACTTATCGTAAGTGATGATGTTTTTATGAAGACATTGTTAACAGAGAAGAAAATTCCGCTCCAGTTGGCTAATTGGTATTATGCTTTCGACCTGCGGGATATTCAAACAAGTCAGTTGTCACCACTAGATCACCGTCTGGAGAGATTGGATATCAACCTCTTCCAGAAACTTAAAAATACGAAGGTCGATGTTTCCTTCAAGCCGATGCTTGCTGAATTTAAGGCGCAAAGCTTGCAGATGCAAATTTTATTATTCACGTTAGCAGCACCTATGATTGCCATGGTTTTCTATTACATTGTTATGAATGCCAGACAATCCCTGGATCGACAGCGGGGAGTTATCGCCACACTGCGAAGCAGGGGCGGCAGCACGAAGCAAATCATTGGCATTTATTTTCTGGAAGGTTTATCGCTAGGGATCATAGCGTTGGTAGTTGGACCGTTCATGGGCTGGTTCATGGCCAAAAGTATAGGTTCTTCCAGCGGGTTCCTGACTTTTGTGGACCGCAAATCAATTCCGGTCAGTTTTACCAAGGAAGCAATGCTGTACGGCGGGCTTGCTGTTTTAATCGCCATCCTGGCAAGTGTCATTCCTGCGGTTCTTTACGCCAAAGCTTCGATCGTGAACTATAATCAGCTCCTTGCTCGATCTGATCGATCTCCGCTATGGCAGCGTTGGTTTATAGACATTGTACTGCTCGGTGTTGTAGGTTATGGCTTTTATCTGTTTGATCAGCGTCAGGTGTTGTCTGTACAGACTGGCTTAACGACCGATCAGCTGCAAGTTCATCCGCTACTGTTTTTTGTGCCTGCACTCTCGATATTTGCGTTGGGATTATTCTTTTTGCGAATTTTCCCGTGGCTGCTGCGCTTTTTTGGATGGCTTGGGCGGAGATTCCTTCCGGTGCCTCTCTACTTAACACTTGTGCAGCTTTCCCGGTCGGCCAAAGCTTACTATCCATTAATGCTGTTGTTGATTCTTACGCTGGGACTCGGCGTATACAATTCTTCGGCAGCACGCACGATTGATCTGAATTCCACAGAGCGAACGCTCTATCAATATGGAACGGATGTGGTGCTGCAAACGGTATGGGAAGGTTTCTCCGATGATCTGCCTAAAGATCCTAATGCAGGCGGAAATCAGGGTGGTGGCGCTGGAGGTAATAACGGCGGCAACGGTGGCTCCGGGAATGGAGGAAACGGTGCTGGCGGTGGTCAAGGAGGCCAGGGCGGTCAGGGTAGTGGAAATCCCGGGGAGGAAACACCATCGAAGATTCGCTACGTGGAGCCGCCATTTCAAGTATTTCGCGAGCTTGAAGGCGTTCAGGCAGCGGCAAGAGTGCTGCAAACCAAAGGTAATGTCGTGGTTTCCGGGAAATCGACGGGCCAAGGGCTTGTCATGGGCATCGATAACGTCGATTTTGCCAAAGTCGGGTGGTTCCGGCCAGATTTATTTCCAGCTCCTCCGTATCAATATTTGAATTTGCTTGGCAGCTATGAGCAAGCCGTTATCATTCCTTCTAATTATGCAAGCAAGTATGCGTTGAAAGCCGGGGATCTGCTCTCAATTACCATTAGCCAGCAGCCTGTGGAATTCGTCATCGTTGGCATTCTTCCGTACTGGCCAAGTCAATATCCCGATCAGACGCCATTTTTCATTACAAATTTGGATTATGTATACGATCAAGCGCCTATGGTTCCTTATGAGGTTTGGCTGAAAATGAAACCAGACGCGAAAGTGGCGCCTATTGTTACTGCTTTGCAAGATAAGGGGATTGAGCTGGCTTCTGTGAAGGATGTTCGCAACGAGCTCATTGTTCAGAAGAAGCTTCCGGCCAGGGGCGGAGTTTTCGGGATTCTAAGCTTAGGCTTTCTCGTATCTGTCCTAGTGTCTTTAATCGGCTACATGTTGTACTGGTTCTTCAATCTTTCCAGTAGAGTCGTGCAGTTTGGGGTCCTTCGTGCTATGGGGCTTTCCCGTAAGCAATTGACCGGCATGCTGCTGCTTGAGCAAGGCTTTACAGCAGGTTTATCGATTGCTTTAGGAATTGCAATAGGTAAACTGACGAGTTATTTCTTCTTGCCTTTCTTGCAAACGTCTCAGAATGTGAAGACTCAGGTGCCGCCTTTCCGGGTTGTTTTCGATTCCAAAGACACCAATCAGCTCTATTTCGTTGTAGCTTTCATGATGGCAACAGGAGCTTTACTGCTGTTCTTGCACATTAGAAGGCTGCGTGTTCATCAAGCTGTGAAGCTCGGGGAGGAGAAATAGAATGATTACTTGTGAAGGCTTAGTCAAAATTTACAAATCAGACGAAGTGGAAGTTGTCGCTTTGCAAGGATTGAACATCCAAGTTGACGCCGGCGAGCTTATGGCCATTATCGGGAACAGCGGAAGCGGCAAGTCTACCTTGTTAAACATCTTGGGCGGTCTGGATCGTCCTTCCGCAGGTCAAGTGAAAGTCGGCGATTGGGATTTGTTGAAAATCACAGATAAGCAGCTGGTCGAATACAAACGGCATACAGTCGGCTTCATCTGGCAAAATAACGCCCGCAATCTTGTTTCCTATTTGACTGCACTTGAGAATGTAGAAATGCCGATGATGCTCAGCGGGAAATATGATCCCGCCTATGCCAAGCAATTGCTGGAATGGGTTGGGCTTAGCCATCGGCTGAACAATAAACTGCAAGAGCTGTCAGGCGGCGAACAGCAGCGTGTAGCCATCGCGATTTCGCTTGCAAACCGTCCGAGGCTGCTGCTTGCCGATGAACCTACGGGTTCCGTAGATTCCAAGACGGCGGATATGATACTAAACATTTTTCAGCGACTGAATAAAGAATTGGGGGTTACGATTGTGATTGTTACCCATGATTTATCCATGGCTGGAAAAGTAGGAAGAGTCGTTGCCATCCGGGATGGAATGACCAGTTCAGAGTTTATTGCGCGCAGTCCGTCACTTGTAGGCACGGCGGGTATTGCGGGTGGACTTGCGAATAAGGACCATGAAGAGTTTGTGGTATTGGACCGCGCAGGCCGCTTGCAAGTGCCCAAAGCTTATCTGAACGCCTTGCAAATCGAAGGCAAAGCAACGATGGAGTTTGACGGCGAGAAAATTATGATTAAAGCCCCAAAAGCCATACCGGCTTTTGGGGGCAAAGATATGAATTCACATGCTGACGGAGGTAAATCCAAATGAAATCAATTACACGTAAAATGGTCGCTACATCTTTGACCTTGGCCATGATCGTACCCCTTGCAGTGGCTTGTACGAAGGGTGAGAAAACGGATGATAAACAGGAGCGGGTGCTGAAGATCGCCACATCCATGGGGTTCGGTGATGATGAGTATTTCCGGCAACAGTTTACCGAAATATTTGAGTTCGCCAACCCGAATATTAAGATTGAAATGATTCCAACGATGGATGATAAATATCGCTATGGCGGGGTGCAGCCTGGTGAGAAGATGCCGGATCCGATGGAGAAGCTGAAAGAGGTCATGCAGGGGGATAACCCGCCGGATGTCGTGATGGTCGGCTTCGAACAGCTGCCGGATATTATTGAAAGCAATATGCTGACGCAATTGGATCCGCTGATTACGAAAGATAAATTCGATACAACAGGCATTGTGCCTGCTGTCATTGATGGCATCAAAAACGCTGGCAGCGGTAAGTTGTATGCACTAGCTCCAACCTTCTCTTCCTCGGCATTGATTTATAATAAGAAAATGTTCACGGATGCCGGTGTTGATTTTCCGAAAGACGGCATGACGTGGGATGAGGTTTTTGACCTTTCCAAACGGCTGACCAAAGGAGAAGGAGAGAACCGCTTGAACGGCTTCTCATTCTCAACGCAAGCTCAAGGCGATTTATTCTATGGTATGCAAATGTACACGGCTCCCCTGCAACTCAAGATGTTTGATGATGCTGGCGATAAGATGACGGTGGATACGGATCAGTGGGAAAAAGTATGGACGAAGATGGCACAGCTGCAAAAAGACAATGTGTTCCCTGAGCTTATTGATCCACAAAAGGGGTTGAACCGTAAATTCGATCAAGAAAATCCTTTTGCTTATGACGATTTCATGTCGAACCGCTTGGCGATGGGAATCATTAATTACGGTCAAATTCAACAAATTACGAATGCGAACAAAAACGCTGCCAGCTACAAAGGATTTACACCGATTGATTGGGATGTTGTAACAATTCCTTCACATCCTGAAGCGAAAGGCGTGGGCGGTTCCATTTATATGAATGGGATTATGGGGATTAACGCGAAAGCCCAGAATCCGGACGATGCCTGGAAATTCATTAAATTCGTGAATGGCGATGACTGGGCCAAACTGAAATCATACAGTTCTTATAACTTAGTTGCGCGTTCCAAGTATTTGAAGCCGAAAGACGGTATGGATTTCCATATGGAAGCATTTTACAATGTCATTCCTGCACCATCGGATAATAACTTCAAAATTTATCGTGATAAGCCGAACATTTATCAAGTCCAAGAAATTGGCCATCAATTGTTTAACAATGTTTTACAAGGAAAAACGACGGCTCGTGAGGCACTGAAAGAATGGCAAACCCAAGGCGATGCAATGCTGAAGCAAATGAAGGAAAATCCAGGTGAACCACCGAGACCTATGACTATGCAAGCAGTGCCTGCCGGTTAATAACGACTAACGATAAGATGACAGTTACAAACAATGAAGGAGGCCATTCACACCATGAAGATCAAGTTCGGCTACAAATATGCGGCCACAATTGCTTTGTCTGCCACAATGGCATTTGGCGCCATAACACCCGTTTGGGCAGATGGCAGTCCAGCCGCCGTAACCATGGCGATAGGTAAGGTACCGATTACGAATAGCAGCTATTTTGAATTAAAGCAAATTCATGTTTTACCTGATCAAAGCGGCAAGATCGCAACGTTCACGATTACGATTCATAATGAAGGCAGCAGTGAATTGCAATTTATTGATTACTGGGCTAGATTGAAAAGTAAATCAGGTAATCAATTCTCAGCGCGCTTGCTGCCTGCTGATAAGGATAAGAACCGGGTAGCCCCCGGTTCTACAACCGATTTAACATTCTATGCAACGGTGAATCCAAGCACGAATCTTCAGGACCTTGTTGTCCAATTCATCAAGTGGGATTTTAGCCAAACGAATTTCGAACGGGTGCTTGGAGAGGTCGCTGTACCGGAGAATTATACAGATGTCGTTCCCTCTGAAGGTACGGGCACCATTTCGATTGGCGGAGTGGACGTACGAGCTTCTATTAAAAAATTCGTCAGCAACAAAAACGAGAAATATCATGTTCCTACGGTTTACCTGACCTTGGAGAATGTTGGTAGTCATGCTGTAACTATACCTGCTTACTTATTCTCAATTAGGACACAAGACGGGCTCTTGTATCCTTTGGAGGCTAAAGGGATCAAAGATTTGAAAATTAATCCAAAAGAGAGCAAAGAAATTCAGCTCTCAGGTTCGATTCCCGTAGCGGTAGCCGCGGATGCTTGGCAGCTGGCCATTGCGGATACGATTGCGGATTTGAAGCTTAATGTAGCCGTGGCCAACTTCCAACTTCCTGCCGTATCATCTCAAGAAGGTGGTTCCATTGGCAAAGAATATTCTTTTACGAATAAATCGGGCGTTTACACAGCTCAGCTAGGTGGTCTTCACCGTCTTCCTTGGGAGGATCAAGATCTTTTGACAGCAGATCTAGTCCTAAGCAATAAGGGAGATGAGTCGCTGCCCATTCCGAAGCTGTCCGGATATTTCCTCCTGGATGATGCGGTTAAAATCGATGCGAAGCTTATCCAGACAGCTAAAGTGATTGGGCTTGGAGCGGGTACAAGCGTTAACCTGCAGCTTGCCGGCAAATTGCCGTATACGTATGAGTTCTCTCACGTGAAGCTTGTACTTCAAGAGAATGAGGGAGATGAACCAGCTACGGGAACAGAAACAACAAGCACAACAACGACGGATGTTCTGGAGTTCTCAACACAAGCTGAACTACAAGCCGTTCCTCTAATTGGATTGGGCGAATCCTACTCGTCGACAGATGTCGGGCGCAAAGCCAAGTATGCAGTTAGAAGCGTATCGACTTATGAGGACAAAACGAGCATCATGTATTCCGCTATGGTTGAGGTGACTAACCTGGAGAAAAGATTCACGAACGCCACGAAGCTTGTCGCGAATTTCCGGTCACCGGACGGAACCGTATTCCCGGCTTCTGTTGCGGAAGTGAAGAACAAAATTTCTCCATCAGGAAAAGGGCTGCTTAACGTTTGGGCGCCTGTGCCAAAAGGCTTTTCAACGGAGAACATGAACTTGCTTCTTGGCGAAGCCGTAACGGAGGGCAAACTGTCGGAAGGCGACAAAGCTGTAGCTGATTCCTATGTAAATCCAGTTGCCTATACACTGCCAGCGGAAATTACGAAAGTGGCAGATACACTTACAAATGTGGACTTATTCCCTTACACGATTAGCATTAATAAAATTGGGACGAGTATTGAGGATAAAGTATTTACACTCAAATTCAACTACGAGTTAACGAAAGAGAAACTGACCGAAATTAATACCGAAGGCCACAACTTATTGCTTGTATTTGAAGATGGCGGCGGAATTAAACGTTTTGAGAGGAGATTCGATTTCAAAGATTTTGACGTCTTCAATGGAGAATCCACGGGGGATGAGGATACGAAGATGCGACTTGGGAAAAGAGAGAATTTCAAAATCTCGATCCCGGATGAAGGCCTTATTTTTAATACAAAATTCCTGCAAAAATATACACTTAGTGTGTACGACGAATTCCAGGGGCAACGAAAATTAGTTGCTTCTCAGAAAGCAGATTGGTTTATTACTACGGATTAATAACATACATCTAAGGGTTGTCTCAAATGGTCTGCTAAAGCCAATGAGCAGCCCTTTTTTTGTGTTCAGTCATAAGAAGTCATAACAGGAATGCCCGCCATATGACCAATATATGACTGAAATATGACTTCACTCACCTGTTTTTATACATAGCCCGAGATATAATAAACCCAGACCGAAAAAAACATAAATTTTCCAATGTAATTTTATGTTTTGTTAAGAAATTCCAAGTATGATGGTTGAGTGAGTGTTTCAAAGTATTAAAGCTGGTGATAGGGGAGAAGTGAGAATGATCAAGTTAACCGAGTTTTCAATGAAAAATGTAGCAGCAATTTTCATTCTGATGCTGCTGTTAGTCGTAGGTGGTACGTACTCCACAACGACGCTCAAGGTAGAAAGCTTTCCAGACATTACTTTTCCGGTCGTCATTGTAAGTACTACATACGTAGCGCCTCCTAAGGACGTGCTAGACGAAGTTACGAAGCCGCTCGAAAAGGCGGTTGCAGGATTAGACGGTTTAAAGACCCTTAGCTCAAGTTCACAGGATAATTACTCACAAATTATTCTGGAGCTTGAACAGGATAAGAAACCGGAAGATGTGAAGAAGGACGTTGAGAGCTTAATTTCCAACGTTAAGCTTCCGCAGGGATCTGAGAAGCCTAAGGTGTTAACAGCCGGCTTTGCTTCCGAACCGGTCTATTATCTAGCCGTATACGGTGATGAGGGAATGAACCAAGCTGAGCTGGATAATGCGTACAAGGATACAATTCTTCCAGGCTTTAATGGACTTAAAGGGGTTGACCATGTCGACTCTGTCGGTAACCAGGACGCTGTGCTCACAATTAAGCTGGATGCGCCTGCGATTAACAACTATGGCTTAACTCCAGCGGATGTATCTGGATCCATTAAGGCAGCATTGGTTTCCAGCCCTGCAGGTACCGTGGATTTCAATGGTAACCAACAGATGGTTCGTGTAAAAGGCGAGATGGATACTATCTACAATTTGGATAATTTAAAAATTACGACGAAAGCAGGCGATACGCTTCTCCTTAAGCAAATAGCCAAGGTTGAAGCCATTAGCGAGTCCAAATTTATTGCCAGATTAGACGATAAACCGGCGATTGGTGTGCTTTTGTACAAAACCAAAGCAGCCAACGCCGTTGAATTTGCAGACAGCGCAGATAAACTAATGACAGACTGGGCTCAGACTTTGCCTGGTGTGAAGTTCCACAAAATTTATAACTCAGCCAACGATATCAAAGATTCTATCCATGGAATGGTCCAAGAAGGCGGCTTAGGTGCAATCCTGGCATCTGTCATGATCTTGCTGTTCCTTCGTAATATACGCATGACACTGATCGTACTCGTTTCCATTCCTCTATCGATTCTCGTCACGCTGTTAGTCATGGGACCATTGGGCATTTCCCTGAATATCATGACGCTTGGCGGTATGGCGATTGCGGTTGGCCGGGTCGTGGACGACAGTATCGTCGTTATCGAAAATATTTATAGTCAGCTGCAAGTGGCCCAACAACGTAATGAATCCGTTATTCGATTAGCAACGAAACAAGTTTCGAGTGCAATTACGTCTTCAACCATTACAACCGTAGGTGTATTTGGTCCGATCGGCTTCGTAAGCGGTGTTGTCGGCGAAGTATTCCGTCCTTTTGCGATAACGCTGGTTGTTGCTCTTTTATCTTCATTAATTGTAGCGTTAACTGTCATTCCCATGTTGGCGAAGCTGATGGTGCTTAAATCCAACAAACTTACCAACCACGATGAAAATCACGTTGGACCGATGGGTGAAAAGTATAAGAAAGCGATTATCTGGTCTTTAAACAACCGCATCAAAACGCTTTTGATAGCCGGAGTAGCCCTTATTCTTTCTATTGTTATTACGGTTCCGAATTTAGCGGTGGCCTTCATGCCAAACAGTGAAGCTGTGAAACAAGGCGCAATTGAAATAAAAATGCCTCGTGAAACATCCATTGAGATGATGAATGAAAAATCCAAGGAACTAGAAAGAGAATTAAAGCAGCATAAAGATAAATTAGGAAATCCTGCATTCAAGTATATTGAATCCCTAGTTGGTTATAACCAAAGCAGCGATCGGTATGCCTATAGAGCGATGATGTTCTTCGAATTAACCGCAGACACAGATGCGACAGAGGCTGTCAAAATCTACAAAGAAGATATGCTGAAATTGATGCCGCCAGGTTCGGATGTCAACATCCAGTTATTTACGGGTGGACCTCCAACATCAACAGGCTCTGATTTTGCCTACTCGCTGAAGGGCGATGACCAGTTATATCTCCAGCAAGCTGCTAAGATGGTAGAAGATAAGCTGAAAGAGTTTCCAGAAATAAACGATATCAAAGATAGTCTGAGTGATTCTAAAACGGAAGTTGAGATTACGGTCGATCAAAATAAGGCACGATTGTACGGACTATCTTCAGCGCAAATTCTACAATCTGTTAGTTCCTGGATCGCAGAAGAAAAGCTCGGAGATTTGAAGTTTAACAATGTTACTTATGCAACCAAAGTTATGCTTAATCCAATGTATAAAAATTCCGTGGATAAATTAGGCACATTCTTGGTCAAAACAACTACGGGTCAAACGATCCAGTTAAATGA
This sequence comes from Paenibacillus chondroitinus NBRC 15376, assembly GCF_004000765.1. Classification (GTDB taxonomy): domain Bacteria; phylum Bacillota; class Bacilli; order Paenibacillales; family NBRC-103111; genus Paenibacillus_E; species Paenibacillus_E chondroitinus. The sequence goes on from NZ_BILW01000005.1 coordinate 128,842, forward strand.
AGTCGCTCATATAGCGCAAATTGACGCGCCTAACAGCATCAGTCGTGAAGATGAAGAACAAATTGTAAGTGTAAGCGCCAAAATTGACAGTACGGATAAAGGCGGCGTGAGCCAAAAAATAACGGCTGAACTGGCAAAGCTGGAGCTGCCGTCTGGGGTCTCACGTGAAGTCAAAGGGGTTTCTGATGATATTAACAGAAGCTTTATGCAAATGTTTGTCGCCATCTTTGCATCCATTTTCATTGTTTACATTGTCATGGTAATCGCATTTGGTAACGCAAGAGCGCCACTGGCTATTCTTTTCTCACTGCCGCTTGCGGCTATTGGAGGGCTTCTAGGGCTTCTGATTACGGGAGAATCCATCAATGTTACCTCACTCATCGGATTCCTCATGCTGATCGGTATCGTTGTAACGAACGCGATTGTACTTGTAGACCGTGTACAGCAGCTTAGGGAGTATGGCCATTCCATCCGTGATGCACTTATTGAGGCAGGGATTACACGTTTAAGACCGATCATTATGACGGCAGGCGCAACGATTATTGCCCTACTGCCGCTTGGATTAGGTTTATCCAAAGGGACCATTATCTCCAAAGGATTGGCGGTCGTTGTTATTGGGGGACTTACGACTTCAACGTTGTTAACACTTGTTATTGTACCGATAATGTATGAGATTTTATTTAAAAAGAGAGATCGTCGTTGGTTCAAAAGAAAAGGGAAATCGTCAACCATACAAACGGAGCAAGCACCGTCTGCGCTTCAATAAGCTGAATTGGGGAAAAGGAGAAATCGAATATGAAACGTCAGTTGTTCACGATTAAGCAAAGTGCCAAATTATTCGGTGTCGTCGCGCTTAGCGCGGCGATCATCGCAGGATGTTCCGCATCACCTGCTGCAAGCCCGAGCGCAACGCCGGGAACTGCTGCCGAGCAAGGAGTTAAAGTTGTAAAAACGGCTAAAATTGCTAAACAAAAGATTGGTAATCCGATCGAGCAAGTAGGGGATGTTGTCTCTTCTATACAATTGGATGTGGTAGCGAAGTCAGGCGGGGAAGTTATTGAAATTCTTAAAAAACGCGGAGATAAAGTTGAAAAAGGCGATGTGCTGTTCCGCTTGGATCCGACCGATGTTTTGATTCAAAAAGACTTGAATACCGTGAGTATCAAAGGAGCCCAGGCCGGGCTTGTTGAAGCTAAACAGAAGACGGCCAACGGGATTGCTGATGCCAAAGACGGGGTGTCCAAATTAGAAACAGCCGTTAGCGATCTTGAGAAGGCCTATAACAAGGCTCGTAATGAATACGATCTGGGTACAGCAACGAAAACGCAGTTAGAACAGTCCGAAACAGCGCTAACAAATATGAAAAAAGATTTGGAGAGCGCACGTAGAACGCTGAAAACTGCGCAAGAGACGAATTCTCTTGCGCAGGTGGAGACTAGTCTGGAGTCAGCACAGGTAAGTGCACGGAGCATTGATAGAACGTTAAGCAACCTCGATGTAAAAGCGCCTGCTTCCGGTGTGCTAACGGATCTCAATGTGACCGTTGGTGAAACTTTATCACCAGGCGGCCGTGTCGGTGAAGTGCAGCAGACGAACCCGGTCAAAATCAAGTCTCAACTGACCGAAGCATCGGCAGCTCTCGTTCGAGGCAAAAACGAACTTATTTTCTACATACCAGACGTTACAGACAAAGCGAGCGCTAAAGTCACGTATTTATCCGATGTGATCAATGGTCAATCCAAGGCCTATGATTTGGAGTTAGAGGTTCCGAATCCGGATGGCAAGTTGAAACCGGGCTCCAAAGCCCAAGTCGAGCTTACTAAAGACGATGAACAAATCGTACCGGTTATCCCGAGCCTTAGTATCGTCCGCGAAGGCGGCGACAGCTATGTGTATATCGCGAACGGGGAAACCGTACAAAAGCGTAAGGTTGAACTTGGTCGCTTAAACGAAACGAATCAAGAAGTATTATCCGGTGTTAAGGAAGGCGAGATGCTCGTAATTTCCGGACAGCACCAGCTGAAAGATCAAGATAAAATCAAAGTGAGCAACTAGCAGGGGCTCAAGGAGGAGAACTACGTGAATAAGAAAATGAAGAGATCACTGGCCACTATTGTACTAACCGCTGCACTTTTAACTACCGCTTCTTTTCCTGCATGGGCTGCGGAGGGTGTGAGCTCGGCAGTTTTCGCTCAAACAAGCACGAATACCAGCTATGCGCTGACAGATAAAGTTGAAGTGGAAATCAAAAGTATACTCAACCAGCATGAATCGGATTCAACGAAGCTGGGAGCAGTCATTCGGATTAAAAATACGACCGATAAAATAACTCGTGTCCCTGATTTTGAATTGCGTGTTCGCATGGCGGATGGCATTGAATATACGCTGCAGCCGAGTGCCAAAAATCTAAAGTCTATACTACCGAAGACGCAGCAAGAGCTTAGCTATCTAACGAATGCAGAACGCAGCGACGATGCTGAGCTTAGTGAGCTTAGCTTTGTAGATGTGGATATGGAAGTTTATCCTAAAAAAGAAACAACACTGCTGAGCGTACCGGTTGACGCGGCGCTCGTGTGGAAAGGCAGTGACAGCACAATCACCAAAGCTTCTGCGCTTCTGAAGTGGGGCGAGGCTTTCACGCTGCCATCACTGAGGACATCGGTAGGCTTCATTCCTGTGGATATCCACAAGGAAATTACAGCCAAAGGCGTGTCTACTGTTGTGCAAATTCAGGTCGTCAATCCAACGAATGAACGTCAAACCGTGCCGAATTTCGGAATCGATGGCAAGACGGAGAGCAAGGTTTATTCCGGCGATCGTGCTGAAGCTTCCGTTGTGCTTGATCCGGGTGAGAAAAAGTATATCCATATCGTGATCCCAACCGATTTGGACACCGAATTCACGAGTTTGAATGTCGTGACGCCAGAGAGTTTCTTCGCCTCGCAGGGGGATGGCAAGATGCAAGAAGATACTTACCGTGTAGGACGCGCGAACATTTTACTGCCTGTTGGAGCGGCGACACAAGGCGTCATTCCGGCACCAGATTACACATTGGGAACGCCAGTTAAACTGGATTCCACGAATAAATTTGTACCGTCCAATGTCGATGTGTCGCTTGTTGAACTGCATGTCACCAACAATGAAGATGATGGATTCAATACGGCAGTTGCCAAATTTAAACTAACGAATAACAGCGATCGTCCAGTCCCAATTCCAGCGATACAAACGGAGCTTGTAAGTAAAGACGGCTTTGCTTATGGAGGAAGAAGACAGTTGGCAACTGCGCTTAGTGTTGTTCCTAAGGCATCTTATGTTGTCAGCTATTCCTATGCGCTTCCTGCTTCCGAAACGGGTGAGGGCTTGAAGATGAACTTATACAGCCAGCAAGTTAGCGGAGATACGGTGTATAAGTCACTGCTAGCAACTGCGAAAGTGCCCGTACAGGCCAACGAGACAACGAGTAAAGTGCTTAACGTTTATCCTTACGAGATCAATATTAAGGACTGGAGTATATCAGCGATATACCAAGCTTCCTTGACCTACGATTACAAGTTGAAGCTGGAGCTGGACATCAAACCGGATAAACAAGTAACCGCCGATAAGTATAACAACATGCTTTCCTTTGAGTTATTTGATAAAGTTGGCAATCCTGTCGGAAAAACAACGAGAGATTTGTCAGGCGAAGGAAGATTGTACAATGGTACGAACACAATTGACCTAAGTGCGAGATCCGGTCAACTGGATTTCCCGATCCAAGTCAAAGTTTATGAGACCTTTACGAACGAATACGGAGAAACGGTTAAACGATTCCTTACAACGTTCAAACAATAGTCTTTCAATGGATAAATCGCCTGGTGGTGCATGAAGCACTGCTAGGCGGTTTTTCGTTTTTATCGTGCATGCAGGATGTTCGTGAGGGGGACTCATAAGTCTGATCTGTTTTGGATAAGATAGGTTTATCGATTTCATTAAAACGGAGTGATTGCGATGAACTGGATATATTGGGCTAAATTATATGATTCCAAGTTTCAAGCGGGCTGTCTGGCGAAAAGAATGGAAGAAGACTGGTGGATTTACGGGTATGAATGCCCACAAGAAGTGGAAGTTTTCAAGTCGAAAAAGGGACGTTTCGGCGTTCGTTACAATACGTAATTTCCTGCATTTTATCTAAAAATTAACGCTTGACTTACCACTCGCGCTTAGTGTATATTTATTTTTGTCGCTGTTGAGCGGCAACATGACGCGGGGTGGAGCAGCTCGGTAGCTCGTCGGGCTCATAACCCGAAGGCCGCAGGTTCAAATCCTGCCCCCGCAACCAAATTTTATTTGGGCCTATAGCTCAGTTGGTTAGAGCGGTCGGCTCATAACCGATTGGTCGGGGGTTCGAGTCCCTCTGGGCCCATAGTAGTGAAACCCTTGGAATAAGGGTTTTTTTATTTTTTAGAAGATAAAAACAAGCCTCTTATTTTCATCAATCGTTTGATGATGATGAGGGGCTTGTGCATGTTTTGTGCACATTGTTTACAAAAAATAATAAGAGAATCAATTTGAAAGGTATGGTAAACTGTGTAAGAAATTACTACTTGGAGGAAGTTGCATGCCATTAAATTTTATTAGAAGAAGCCTCATTTTATCTGCATTACTAGTATGGACTTATTCACCATTAGCTGTGTTTGCTTCATCTACAAGCGGATCCGCTTACATCAAGTTAACACTGGGGGAAACCAAAGCTTCAATTAATGACCAGAGCGTTACGCTTCAAATGTCTCCGCACCTTGTCGAGAATACAACGATGGTCCCACTCCGATTTGTTACAGAAGCCTTAGGAGCTACCGTTAAATGGGATGGAGCGGCTCAGAGAGTTGACTTGACTTATGGGACATAGCTCCTCTCTATGCAGATAGGAGATGCAACTGCTCATGTAGATGGTATGCCAATTCACCTTGAGCAAGCTCCTACTATTGAAAATAAAGTCACTCTCGTGCCGATTCGGTTCATTGCAGAGAATTTCCAACAGACAGTTGCATTCGATGAACAAACTCGGGTTATCACGATTTCGCCACCAGTTGATCAAAGCTCGAATACCGCTCTCCCTGTCAAAAAGCGATTGGATAAGCCAACAGTTGATAATCTAACTTCACAGAACTCAATAAAAATTCCTTTAACTGGACTCCTCCCATCATCTAGACCTTATCCTCATTATTTCCTTAGTGATATAGAGATGATCTCGGATGGCAAAGATGATTTGTACTTCATCTCACAAAATGATCAGTCTAACTTCTATATCAAGAAGATGAATTTGAGCAAAGGAAAAGAGATAAGTTTAGAAACCATCCTATCGTTCAACGATGAGAAGTTTGATTTTGAATATAAAGACGAGCATGGTTCGGTAAGCAAATTTCTACGTTATGAATTCATCCCAAAATCATTATTCTATGACCAAGCCTCAGATAGACTTTTTGTCATGGGGAGAGACTTTTATAATAAAATGGCGGTTTTTTATCAAGTATGGCCTAGTGTGAAAATGATTGCGTTCGATACGAGTGGACAATTAGATACGGATACGGATTTTATTCAACCTTTGAAAGATGGACAAACGTATGTGATAAGCAACTCTTTCAAAAACATCCTGTACACGGCTCATGAGGGGGAGAGGCTCACATCCTACATGAGTGTTGAGGGAAATCGCATGCATCATCTTGTTCCACTTGTTAGTAATGGGATCTTGTATGTTCTTGATCGCGAGAGCAAGCAAATAAAAGAAATTACTCCCGGGGTAGGATCACAGGTAGTTGCTACATTAAATATGGATCAGATAAATATCGCAATCACACATGATGGATCTTTTTACCTTACAGATGCGAAGCAATTTTATCGTGTCAATGTAGAGGGGGAGATTGAACCCTACGCGAATATGGATCTTGCCATTTTTAAAAAGGGTATTTTTAATTCTTTGACGGGGAACTATGATCAGATGCCCATTCCTCCAGGCTACTCAGGAGCAATAAATGATGATTTTGAGCCTAAAAAAATGGTTCTTGGTATTTCACCGCACTTTGCCATTAATGCCGATGGTAATATTCTGATTTATGATGATATCAATTTGATTCTTAGGAAAATTACCGTTTTCGAAAATTAAGCTGAAGTGTTCAACAATTAAAAAATTTGCAAAGGAGCTGCTTGCTATGTGCCGAAATATTAAGCCGCTTTTTAACTTCAACCCCGTTGCTACAGATGCTGAGATTCAGGCGGCCTCCTTACAATTTGTTAGAAAAATTTCGGGTTTCACCGCGCCATCCAAGGCTAATGAAGAAGCTTTTAACCGAGCGGTTACTGAAGTTGCGCTAGCTGCGCGTCAATTAATGGATTCACTCGTCACTACTGCGGAGCCGCGCAATCGAGAAATCGAAATCGAGCGTGCACGCGCTAGAAACGCCAAACGTTTCGGAACCGTAAAAAAACTGGAGTCTTAATAAAAAGGCTTTTACCTTCTTAGGTAAGAGCCTTTTTGTTGCTTTCCTTTCATTAGCAACTCAATTGAAGGTAGCAATCTATTGTCTACGAGCATATGATGTAACAAACTAGTAGAAATTAGGTGATAGAAAGTGACCAAAGGTTTTGATTGCTCAACGCCTTTAACGGCGCAAACCGCCGCAGCTTTCGTCAAAGATGGCTACTCGTTTGTGGCCAGATATCTCGTCCCGAGCGGGTATAAGGCTTTAACGAAAAGTGAAGCGGAACGAATCAGCCAAGCAGGTTTGGACATCGTATCTGTTTTCGAAACTACGGCAAACCGGGCTCTTGGCGGTAGAAGTGCAGGATTGGCTGACGGCGCTACCGCGGTACAGGTGGCTCATCAGCTGGGGCAGCCAACAGGAAGCTGTATCTATTTTGCTGTCGATTTTGACGCGACTAGCGCTCAAATGGCTACGGTTATAGCGTACATCCAAGCGGCAAGTGAAGCGACTCCGGAGTATACCACCGGGGTATATGGGTCGTATGCGGTTATGGAAGCTGTGAAGCAAGCAGGTGCTTGCTCGAGGTTTTGGCAGACCTACGCATGGAGCGGAGGTAAAAAATCCACATTCATTAACATTTATCAATATTTGAATGATGTTTCCGAGAATGGCATCCAAATAGATCATGACGAATCCTATGGCAGTGAAGGCTGGTGGAACACGCTGACACCAGTGAACTATCCGCTTACAACACATGATGCCAATGTCATCATCCCTTTTCTGTCTGCCGGTTATATGGCGACAACTTCGCTTCCGGCCCGAGCGGAATTCAATCGCTTGGCGAATGAACTGCGCAAGGCGTCTGGCCAGCCGCTGCAGTAAATGTAAAGCCCGCTAACTCTCGTTTCCTGAGAGTTAACGGGCTTTTGTCATTGCATGACAGCGCTGCGAATGTACCAGCGCGAATCAAGCGATGCTCTTTCGAGCCGAAAGAGCACACGCCTGTGTGCAGGCGCGGAAGCACGTGCCGGTGTAACCGAAACGTCGACCGCAGCCTCAAGCTCGAGGAGCTGGGACACGTCCCGCTCCGGGAACTTGGACAGGCGGCGCATGCTTCGCACATGTACCGCCTGCTCTTGCCCTGTGGTGACCTGCAGCAGCTGCAGGTCACCTTGGTTGGCTCCGCTGATCCAGACGTCGATCAGCGCCCAAGGAGAAAGCTTGCTGATGTAGGACGTCAGCAAGCCTGCCGCGCGGTGCACCATAACCTGGTGCGCCGGATCCGAGGAGTGGGAGCCGTGCGTCACGCTCCCGAGGAAGTGAATACAGAAATGACCGTTGAAGTCATTTCCGGGAATCCCGTCTCCGCCATGCGGCATGCCGTGCATGGAGCCGGCCAGCGTGCGGCTGTTAAACTTCACGAGGACCGCTTTGCGGTCCCAGCTCCAGGCGCCGCCATAGATGGTTTTGAGCGTCGCAGAGTCGGTCTTCGTCAGCGGTTGGACATCCGCGTGACTGGAACCCGCGCGGCGCTGCCCTTCAAAGCTAAGACCGGTTTCCACGTCGGTGATCGTGAATTTACTATATTTGGGGATGACCGCGCTTGCGTCCTCCCAAGTCAGGATTTCGCCATAGTGCTGAGCTCTAAGCGCTTGAACTTGCGTGCGAAGCGCTTCTTGCACGCCTGTCGACACCGCATAAATGGATTTGGTCATCGGATCAACCAATTCCCCATTTTCCGTGACGCCGTAATGCTGCGTCTGCCCTTTTTTATGATAAATGAGGGTGGTGTCCGGCGGCAAAGGCTCCGTATACGAAGCGCCTGCCTGTAGTTGCTCAAGCTCTCGCTGTAATTTTTTATTTTCAAAAGATGATTCTGATCGGTAGGCGGCATGTGGAGAGGCTTGGACGACCAACTGAAAAGTAGTCGTATTCGTCGTTTCTTGAGACCTGAGGGCTTGACCATAAGCATGGTGGCCGAATGGACCAAACAAACAAATGGACATCACAGAAAGCAACAAGGTGCAGATCATCGTTCGGAGCAAGCGGGTTGCTCGGGCATGATGCATAGGTAAGCTTCCTCCTGAATTGATTTTAGTAGCGGTCCACATTTGAACAGCAGGATGAAACGCCATAGTCAAGTTTTTACTAATTGCCATAAATTTATGAACAAATTCATCGTTATCTGCTGCCCGATTGGCATCTGTGTTAAAATATAGCAGTACTTAGGAAAGGGAGGTTATCTCATGCAACCAAGTGAATGTAAAGCATTTGAGCTACATATAGCAGAGGATCGGATTGTGAGAGGAGATTTCTATGAAGCGGCGTCACAACCGGCTATGGGGACCTTAGTCATTTGCCATGGATACAAAGGGTTTAAAAACTGGGGGATGTTCCCTCACGTAGCGCAATCCTTGTCTAAGGATGTAAATGTCATGGCCATCAATTTCTCTCACAATGGCGTTGGAGAGGATCTGCTTGAATTTACAGAGTTGGAGAAGTTCGCGCGAGATACATATTCCAGAGATCTTGAAGATTTGGAAGCCGTTGTGGAGGAAATTCGGCGAAATGAACAGCTTGCTGGTGCTGGTACTGGTGCCGGTGAGAAACCGATTTTGCTTTTGGGCCACAGCAGAGGGGCGGGGGTGTGCCTAATCTATGCGCTTGATCATCCTGATCAAATTGCGGGTGTTATCAGCTGGAATGGCATTTCGAATGTTGATCTGTTGACGGAGGATAATAAAAATGAGATGCGCATAGCGGGAAGATCGTATACGTTGAACGGTCGTACAAAACAAAATATGCCGTTAGATCTTGAAATCCTTGAAGACATGGAGAGCAACAGCGAGCGATTCAATATAATGGGCAGAATTAGCGGCGCTGCGTTTCCAATTGCTTTAATTCAAGGAACTGAGGATAGCGAAAGGCTTATTCGAGGCTCACGACAGATGGTCGAGCAAAACTCATCTATTCAATGGATCCGAATTCCTGAGGGCAATCATACCTTTGGCTCGGTTCATCCTTATCAAGGAGAGTCCCAGGCGCTGAAGCAAGCCATTCAAGAGACTCTTCACACCATTCGAGAAATGTTAGGATAAAAAGACACATGTTAACGAATAGACAACTTGGCGTAACGATACTTATTACCATTCTTGGACTCGCTGCTGCATATGTGCTGCATATCGCCTTGGCGATTGGTTTTTCATTTGGACTCATCACATTGATCGTCATCGTATGGCGAGGCGGAGCTGCATTCAGAGGCATTCTGCGAAGCATGTGGGAGGGTGTCACGCAAACCAAAGAAGTGATGTGGATTCTTGCATTGGTTGGCGTTGTTATCCCTACATGGACAGCTAGCGGGACTATTCCCTATATGATCGATTTAGGACTTCGCATCGTGGATCCCAGCTATTTTCTTACATTTTCGTTTGCTCTTTCCGTGTGCATTTCCATGCTGCTGGGCACTTCCACGGGGACGCTGAGCTCGGTCGGAATCCCGCTAATCGGTCTTGCTATGCTGCTTCAAATCCCTTTACCGATGGTTGCAGGCGCACTAGTTTCGGGCGCTTTTGTCGGCGATAGGACTTCGCCTTTTTCCAGTGCGAACCGTCTGGTGGCGTCTTCCACAGGTGTTACCGTCAAAGAATTATTTAAAGCCTTGCTGCCAACTACGATTGGGGCTGGAGGTATTGCCCTCGTTTTTTTCTTGTTTTGCGACATGAGAGGGAAGTGGCATCAAGAGGAAAACAATGTGCTTAGTCAGCAATTTGGCTCCGGTTTTAACTACAGCATTTGGTTGTTAGTGCCTGTGCTGCTTTTACTGCTTTCGATTTTGCTCAGATTTAAAACAAGAAACGGATTTCTCCTTTCCATCGCGAGTGCAATCGGAATTGGCCTGATTTTTCAAGGAGTCACTTGGGAGGAATGGCTGCATGCGATGTGGTTTGGTTACCACTCCATGACTTTTGATTCGCTGCAAACCAAAGGATTGTCCAGTATGGTTGAATTAATTGTACTTATTGCACTCGCGGGAGCGTTCAACGGGATTTTAGAGGAAAACCGTGTTTTACAGGCCTATATGCAAAAATTGTTGGGAGGAAGCTCCACCTCCTTATTCGCAGCTACGATTCGAACCGGCTTATTTGGTCTAGGCCTTGGCCTAGTTTCGTGTACACAAACCCTCCCGATCATGATGACAGGCAGGAGTTTGCTGCCCTTTTGGAAGGAACGCTTCCCGCGCAGTCAGCTTGCCAGAGTAGTTGCAGATTCAAGCCTTATTCTAGCTGCTATGATTCCTTGGAATATGCTCGCTATTGTATGTGGAACCATTGTAGGAGTGCCAGTCGAGCATTATATTAGTTATGCGCCATTTCTTTGGGCTTTGCCACTATGTACCATGATGTGGTCATATGGGTGGGGTCGTCGTGGCAGAGCCGTCGGATATTGAATTGAAGGGGAGTTGCAAGATGCCTACAACTTATTTTATTTCAGATCACCACTTCGGCCATAAAAACATCATTGACTTCGAAAACAGGCCTTTCGCAGATGTTGACGAAATGTCAGAAGCCATGATAGCAAAGTGGAATGCTGTCGTCCGTAAAGAAGACAAAGTTTTTCATTTAGGCGACTTTTCTTTTTTAAATAAAGAACGCACTCAGTCAATTGTTTCACAGCTGAACGGGTATAAAATCCTCATCATGGGCAATCATGATCGGGGGAGAGCGAGGACCTGGTGGCTTGATGCGGGATTTGATGAAGTAAGTGAGTATCCACTTATTTATATGAACTTCTTTTTCCTTTCGCATGAGCCTATGTACATGAATAAACAGATGCCGTATTTGAATGTTCATGGGCATATTCATGGCCAGAAATATGAAGGACGTCAATATTACAATGTGAGTGTAGAACAATTAGACTATACGCCGGTGTCTTTTGAGCAGATTCGCGATTCGGTAGTGGTGGATGAGGAACAGGCGTGATGGCGCTTGAACGACAAGTATGAAGGTGTATAAAAGGTGGGAATAATGAGATTAATTGTTCGAGGAGGTTGATTTTATGTTAACGAATGACAAGCTGAGTGAAGCCGATATCGAAGTCATTTTGATGGCCATAGACACTTCAAAAGACGCACTACTTAAAGTGTATACGAAAGATTGGCTCGAAACGAAAATCGATGATATAAAAAACAAGCTTCACGCACAGCAGGAGGAACTGGAACGAAAACATTGAATCATGTAATCGATTCTATCGACCAAAAAGCACTAATGATCATTGATCATTCGGGTGCTTTTTTTACAATGTATCAAGAAGCATTTGATAATGCGGGTGGTAAGTCGTACAATGATTTGAAGAGTAAATCCATGTAAGTTTTTGGGACGTAGCCTTACCTCCAATAAATTATGCCTAAGGAGATTTGAATCATGCCTCAAATGTCATCGTATAAATTGCCTTGTGGAACTAAGAAATTTTATCCTGAAAAGCTCGATTATTTAACACGTAAAGGAAATTATCTATTGTTTCATACGTTTTCACCTAAAAATAAAATGGCCTATATCATCTCTCCGAAACAGAAGGGCATGGATATCATTGTTGAAGGTCCACCGAGCGATATCGTTAACCTCTATGAAAGTATCGGCCTTGATGAACAAGAGATTCGAGATGTAAATGGCGTATTTCTCTATAAACAAGCCCAAACAAAAGAAGAATTTGAACAGGTTTTTGAAAAGTTCGTCCGGTAATAGTTGAAATATTATAGAAAGAGCACTTGAATTTATTCAAGTGCTTTTTTGTTGTAATGGATGCTCAGTGATAGGGGGAATTCGAGATAATTTATACAATCACATAATTTGGGAATACTGTCTGAATATCAGAAAGTACAAGGTGGTACAAGATGTTCTATAAAAATCAACAAAAATTTTATCAAGAACCGGTGTACAAGTCCCCTTACGCTGCTGCACTTTGGTCATTATGTCTTCCAGGATTCGGGCAACTTTATGTGCGTGAGTATTTTATCGGTATTATTTTACTCGGTTCTGAAATTGCCTTTAATATTTTATCTAAATTAAACTGGTCTATTTATTACTCGTTTACTGGAAAATTGCAAGAGTCTTCCGAGATTGTGAATATGGGATGGGGGTTGTTCTATCCCTCCGTATACGCGTTCAACATCTGGCATGCCTATAATACGGCAAAGATCATGAATGCTAAGCTAGAAGCAGAAGGAGTTCCAAAGCCTGAAAAACTGGCACATAATATGGGCTTTTTTACTGGGCTCGTTTTTGGTATGTTTTTCGGACTGCATTGGGTATTTTTGATAAGTCCTGTTTTTTCAGGTATTGTCCTGGGATTTTCTTTGGCGATTATTGGGCATTTAATTGAGAAGAATATGAGTCGATCAATTTAAATGTAAAAGACAATCCATCGAAACAAAAAAGCCCTGGGCATATGTCCAATCAAGAACTATGTACTGAGCGTATGATCATACTGTAATGAAAATTTACATGAAGGGAAGGATTAAATATGGGTGCAAGTTGTGCAGGTTATGGTGGCTACTCCACAGCCGCGGTGGTATTGGTCCTTTATATTTTACTTGTAATTGTTCTTGCAGTTTTTGCTTGGTAATACCCAGAATGCTCATTCGCTATCACCTTGTAGTGTACCGAAAAAGAGAATCCTTTAAGTTTTAAGGGGACTTCTTTTTTTTGTTCATAGAATCGATTCGAGTTGTATGTACACAATACACAGCAAAGGGAGGCTGCCGGCACGATCGGCAGCCTTTCGCTCACCTAACGGGCAGAATAGTGAATTTATACATTTTCCAATGTACAATTTATACATGTATATAAGCGCATATGTTGGATAAATTAAACATAAAAAGAAACCTATAAAGTTCGTACATGAATGGTAATGAAGACTAATCCTGAAATCAAGAATTATTATGGTTACAAGCGGAATGCTTATTGGGAGAAATATTGTTAGGAGGCATAAAATGGATTTTAAACAATATTGGAATCAAATCCTTGAGAAACAGGAAGAGTTAAATTCGCAATTAAGTTCTTATTGGAGTAGTTTTTCGGATATGGGTAATTGGCAATTTTGGGTAGTTACTTCATTGTTGGTGGTACCCCTTCTATTGGTTTTCTTTATAGTAGATCGAAAAAGAATTTTTGAAATATTTTTCTTTGGATATACAGTACATATGATCTGGACGTACATCGATATTGCACTTGGAAGAACCGGTCACTTCACTCATAAATACTTTCTAACTCCTGTATTGCCGAATGCATTAAATATCACTGTATCGGTACTTCCAGTTGGTTTTTTGCTTTTGTATCAATATTGTACCAATAAGAATAAAAATTTCTATTTGTATACCTTGTTGTTAAGTGCAATGTTTGCATTTGGTTTCGCAACAATTGAAAAGTATATGGGGTTTGTTGAATTTAGAAAAGGAACGAACCAATTTCACCTATTTATTATCGATGTTGGAATAGCATATATTGCCTACTGGTTTACTAGGTTACTTCTAAAAGTAAGAGAAAAGAATAATAATTGGAACCGTGAATTAAACATAAACAATCCTTTTAAAAAGAAGGCACGATAATAAGTACATCAAGGTCACCTTTGCGGAACAAAACTTAAACTAACGGGAGAACGATAGTTCAAAAAACATGGAGCAGATGCCGACGTTTCCAGTCTAGAAGCCGCAGGGCTCAATCAAAATCTCCAGCCTTTGCATCATTAAAAGCCCTCTCAACCTGTTCCAATGAAGGGACTCGTTGATGTTTTCTGTGTAATCCAATGATTCTCGACAATTCAGTACTCTTGAACTTCATCAATTTCTTTCGTTTGTTTAAGTATTGCAACTGCAATAACATTTCCAGTGTATTACATCCTTAAAGGTAGATGAATTACTCATGAGCTCGGAAATAAATAATTTGACTGGGATATCTAAGTCAAATAGAACTCATTTAGCGAATAAGTATTTCCCCACTGGTTAAATATCTGGTGGGGATTTTTGTGTTCCTAAAATAAAATAACTTGCATAGCGAATACGTGCTCGGTATATAATATAACACACAAACAAGTGTTCTTGTTTTGGGCTATATAGTCATATTCTGTTTGATTTAAAAGAGGTTGAGAACACAATTTATACTGAAATACAAAATATTAAAAGTAGAATGAAAAAACGGGACATTAAAGTGTTAAACATGTCAACCACTGCTTTAGGTATAAATGATGAATATAAAGTTCGCGGTTATATCCACCATTTTACAATGCTACGAAGTTTGATTAAGGCTGAACTCATGCTTAGTATGAAAACCTTTATGCCAGATTGGATGACAACAGCGCAGTTTAAGACTTTTAATTTTAAGGTCTTGGTCTGCTGCCGTTTCTTTTAATGGATCAATCTAAACCGTATTTTTCAAAACTTATCATTCTTCAATTTAAAAACCGAGTTTAAAGTATTTGGTACCCAAAGCGTACCCAAGCGATAAAAAACAAGCTGTTATATGCACTTTTTGAAGACTGTACTAATAAACAAAACCCGCAAAGCACAGTGCTATGCGGGTTTCTGTTATATATGACCTGTAGTGGGCTCGAACCACTGACCCCTACCCTGTCAAGATAGTGCTCTCCCAGCTGAGCTAACAAGTCGTTTTGTAAAGACAATTAGTAATATACCAAGAATTCTCAAGCATGTCAATATATAAAATGATTATTTTGTAAACGGATTAATGGCGCCAAAAGCGAAAAAGCTTGGTGAGGAGATGGTAAGTTTTACGCTTCTTTTTGGACCTGGGCATGAAGGAGAATTCGTTTGTTGAAGTTTCTAAAGTTGCTGTATGACCTTTCCCCAGCAGGATGGACAGTTCATCGTCGGTTACGCCTTGCATTGTCATGGATTAGTCAACCTTTCCGCTCAATCATGTCATTAATATATCAAAAAAGTCAGCGCTTTGATATAGGACTTTCATATTAGCGGGATTTATGGTAACTTGGTGTCATTAGAGTTTGGGAGGAACAGGAATGACGAAGCAGCAGCATCGATGGAATTTGCGTTTAAAAAGCAGTAATGTATATCTAGGTACCGTATATTTGGGCGATCCGCTTCCTGAAGTGGAAGATGTGATTATGATTGGCGATAAGAAATATACAATTCTTGAACTCGGAAGTAATCGCGATGCAAGCGATGTGTTTGTAGAAGAAGTGAAGAAGAAGTAACTCATGGTAAAAGCGCTGTCTAGGAGGGTTCATCCTTCTAAACAGCGCTTTTTAATTTAGCTTATTCTTACACTGGATCCTATGCTTTTGTATGTACTAGGCAATGTTGTAGAGGGAGGCCAGGCAATCAACGAACATTTTGTTATATTCCTCGCGGGTGTAGTCTTTGTTGCAGGCAATGTCTCTTCCCAGGAATTGAAACCAGGTGATTTCTGTTTGCGCTTTTTTGTAAATAAATTTGCCGTGTTGGATGAGGAAGGTGTCATTCTCGAAGTAAGGTACGTTGTCAAACTGAAGCGTTTTTTCGCCTTTTTGTTCGGAGACTAATGTCGCCAATAGAATAAGCATGCGGTACGGATCACGGAAAATTTCATATTGTTGTTCAGTCATGGATTACCACTCCTTTCGTGTATAAGGGATAAAGCCATCATACTAGAGAGGTAATCCGAATAAAATATGCGAACGAAAACTCATGAGGATATCGAAGGAACAGATGACAATATTGAAGAAATAGAAAAAAAGACTGACGGTCACTCTAAGGAGGATCGAGTGAAATCAGTCTTTGGAGTTTGCGTCTACATCAAAGGATTAACGTTTGAAGCTGGAAAGTTGTTGTTCTGCGATTTGTACCAAACGCTTCGTGATGTTTCCGCCGATCGCGCCAGCATCACGAGTTGCCAAGTTACCGTTGTAGCCAGTAGGGGAGAGAGGGACACCAATTTCCTGAGCGACTTCAAACTTCAGTTGATCCAATGCTGCTTTTGCTTGTTGTACGACTAAAGTGTTGTTACTAGCCATTCAAAATCATCTCCTTTTTTATGGTACATCAGTATTATTTGAATGTTCAGAAAATTTATACGCAAAAAATAAAAATATCTATATCATCAATAAACCCCCAACCGGTTGGCTGGGGGAGGATATATTTTAAAATAAGGATCAATTATTCCTCTTCGGATTCCACGCTTTCCTCAGCCGCTGCAGCTTCTTGACTCGCCTCTGCAACCTCTTCAGCCGCCTCTTCGTTCACTACTTCTTCTGTGGACTCTTCAGCGATTTCTTCTTCATTTTGGGATACAACTTCTTCTTCTTGGCTCATGCATTTCACCTCCTCGGTTATGTATAATATCATTTTATCCGCTTCTATCAGGCCCTACAAGAGGGTTTAGAGGGCTGTGCATAGATTTAATGAAACCTTAATTCGTTTGTCAAATCCCGCTAAAAGGGGGTAGCGAGAAAACTCGGTTTTTGCGCCAAAATGACTTATTTTCGCCGGATTTCTCTAATGAGCATGTTTTATTTTTCTATGAATATACATGAGGCAAGCAGCGAAAGTTTATGAATGACTAAGCTGAGCTACGCTATAAAGATAGTTTTCTTACGAAAACTCTTAGGAGGAGTCCGAATGAACCGGTCGGATGTTATTTTGGAATTACAGTTAGTCCCTGAGCTGCTCAAGCAAGCTGAAGCGATCTATGTGGATGCCGTATCTGAGCTGAGTTGGGCCAAGCACGAACTATTGACGAAGGAATGTGAGGTCATAGGTGACGGATTGGTGACAGGGAAAAATGAACAGCAGCGTCAAGCTGAAATGTGGCCTTACACGAAAGATTTGCAGCAGCAAGTGTTAAGAATGGAAGATGCCGTCGAGCATACGAAGGTAGAGTTCCATTTTTACAAGCGAAAGCTTGAAAATCTACAAATTATAGCCAAATTGATGACCATTCTATAAGGGGAAATAAATGATGAGAAACCTGCGATCGGATGATTGCGGGTTTTTTACTATTTCTGAGCATAGATGAAAATTTTATTTTTGTTATACGGTTACAGCAGAAGTCAGTTGTGCATCCTAAGGGTAGATTATGTAAAATGCTAAGTTTTCGGGAGGACGAAGATACGACATGAAATCATTAAAAATTGTTGTGACTGTGAGTTTGGGGCTGCTCGTGCTGACAGGTTGTCAAAGTGTGAAAAGTACGGCGACAGCAGAAGCTGGTTCTACGCCACCTCTAGAGGTTACATTAATTGGGACAAGCGGACAAACGGTTGGTAAGGCACAACTGGCGGCCGTTCCAGAGGGCGTACAAATTGATCTTCAAGTAAGCGGGCTGACGCCTGGTGCCCATGGTTTTCATATTCATGAAAAAGCCGCTTGCGTTGCGCCGACATTTGATTCGGCAGGTGCTCATTTTAACCCGATGCATAAAGAGCATGGTTTCCTAAATCCCAAAGGCGCGCATGCTGGGGACCTTCCTAACTTGGTCGTAGATGAGCAGGGAAATGGCCGTTTGAGTACGGTCACCAAATCCGTGGTGCTGCTTCCTGACAAGCCAAATTCATTGTTTAAGCCAGGGGGAACCTCTCTCGTCATTCATGAGAAAGAGGATGATTTGAAGACGGATCCATCTGGAAATTCTGGTAAACGAATCGCCTGCGGTGCCGTGAAATAAAGGAAGGAGCATTCATGACAACATGATCAAAACACAGGATCTCAAACTGCAGATGGATGAACTCACCAAACAGAATGACTTAGTGCTAATTGAGCTCGAACAGGTAAAGAAAATGTTGTTAGGCGGATCCCAAAGCTCGCAAGGTGGCCAAAATCAGCAGCAAGCTTCGAATTCCGGTCAATCGCAAGCGCAGGGTGAAGATCAAGGACAGAACCAGGATCAAGCTCAAAGTCAGGCTCAAGGGCAAGGACAAGATCAGGGACAGGCTCAAGGACAATCTCAAGGACAATCTCAAGGTCAGGGCCAAGGACAAGGACAAGGCCAGCAAGCCGGACAAAATGGCGCTAACGGCCAACAAGTCTCAGACTTAGCCAATGAACTATTGAAAATTAAGGATTTGGTTGAAAAGCTGGAACAAAAAACATCCCAATATGTCAGCAGCCAGTCCAACAACGGGACATTAACAGAGAAAGACGCAGTCAATCTGATATTGACGTTAATGAACGGCATGGTCGATTGGGCCAGCGAATTTGTATCATCCAAAGCCTCTTCGAATGGACAGCTGCAATAACATAAAAGAGATCAGCACCCCAAAAAAAGAGCTGCCCGTGCAGCTCTTTTTGGTTTTTTGTCGAAACGAAACGCTTTTCAATTGTTTTTTCAGTGACGCGTTTTATTGATTCTTTAGGCGATTCGACAATATGCACTTATTTACATAATCGAGTCTGACCGATAAAGTAAAGAGGAGTTAAACGTAAAGAGACAAACCATAGATGGGGTGTAGTGTATGCGGGAAATAGATATTCATCATCTGATGAATCAACTCGGAATTCAGCCTGATCAATTACATAAATGGATGTCTGATCAAGGGAATGAAGCTAAGGTTGAAGCGACTCGTAGAGCCGATCATTATTTGATCACGCAGACCCCTTCGAGCTTCATTTCGACACCGACGCGGAACTCTAATTCGGGATAAACTGATGCCGATTCTTCAATGACACCTCTCATCTTAATGTGCATATCGATATAAGGAGGTCCATTTTTTGGAATGAGAATGTGATATTTCGAATTAATGTTATCCACCGAAACGAAAAATTTCGAATCCTGAAAGGGAGCTTCAATTTCAACTTTGTTAATACTCGCTTTTATAATATTAAAAAGGTGTGTTTCATTCGAGTTTAGTGTTAGCTGAACATTCTTTTTATCAAAAACAACGGCAGTATTGATCGTAAAACGATTATTAGCCGATTCCACAATGGAGAGAATGGGATCTAATCCTAGTTCTTTTTTTTTGCGATAAAAGTTGAATAGGTATTCGGAAACCACATAACTGGATTCTACCCCCGAAGGATACCCTTCCTTTCCAAGCAAAGTTTACCTCTTAGTCTGTCTCCGGAGGGCTGACCCTATCCATGACTTAAGGGAAACTGGCTGATTCAGGCAGCGAAGAAGATAATGTTGAAATTGCCGTGGGTGGCGCTGTTTTTTCTGGTGGAAGGAGCAGTTCTGCTTGGGAAGTAAGAAAAGCGGGAGGGGAGGGAATTCGGAATGAGACGTGGCAGCGGGGGAAGCGGGTGATCCGTTCCAGGGAGGAACGGACCCGATCTTCCGAAAGTCCATTGCGTGGACCCAATGTCCACTGAACCGCGATTTTGGATGAAATGTATGAAGATTGGAAAAGGACAAGACAGGAGTGCTGTGACTACCTCTCTCCTGCAGCGGAGGGGGATTTGAACACGACTTGCTTCGCGCAATATTCAATGATTTCGCTTCTTCGCACAATACCGATGAATTTATCGGAATCATCTACAATTGGCACGAAGTTTTGAACTTTGGCTAAATCAATGAGATCTACCATGTCCGCATGGATATGGACAGGTTTGTTTTGCACACGTAGCGGAACCTCAGACAGCAAATGCCGGTGCGCATTCTCAAACGTTATGCCTTCCGAATTTTTCAAAAACCATAACAAATCGCCTTCAGTGACAGTCCCTACATAATGACCATCGTCGGATAATATCGGTACCGCGGTATAACGGTGATATTCCATACGCTCAAGTGTTTGACGAAGCGTTGTTTGTAATGTTGTTGTAATAACCTCTGATTTCGGTAAAAGGAAAAAAGCGATATTCATCATTCACACTCCTTAGAGTTTTCATAAGAAAACTGACGTTGCTAGCAAAGGCTTGGAGTTTTACGCAGGAAAACTTTCTTCGTAAGCTAACACTCCTATTGTATCAAAATTTACGAATAGAATCTAAACCTGTGTTGGATGCTACAAGAGAGGTGAGTAGAATGAATAGAGCGCTTATAACAGCATTGTTAGGAATTGGTACCGCACAGGCGTTAAAAATGCCTCTTACTTATATGACAACGAAGAAGTGGGACTGGTCGCAACTCATTCAAACCGGTGGAATGCCTAGTTCGCACTCCGCGGGTGTGTCGGCTTTAGCAACTTATATCGCTATGAAAAGAGGGCTCTCGGCCGTTGATTTTGCCATTAGCTCGGTGTTTGGTGCTGTCGTCATGTACGACGCCATGGGAGTTCGTCATGCAGCTGGGGAGATTGCCATAGAAGTGAACGAAATTGATGTGCAGGTAGAGCGGTTAGCTAAACAACATCCGGGTTTATACCATGCTCGCAGACGGAAGGCTTTGAAAGAAAAATTGGGTCATTTGCCGCGGGAAGTCTTGGGCGGTGCGATTTTGGGGGTAGCCATCGGCGCTTCCAGCTATTTGTTGGAGAAAAAGAGGTAGGCTTTGACGCGTGTGGACATCCTTTCTTGAATGATATAAGATCAAGGAATATTCATTGAAAGGAAGAAAGTCCACATGCAAATCATTCGTGTTACTAGTCATGATCAACTGAAAGATTGCTTTAAGGTTCGTTTCAAAGTATTTGTAGACGAGCAGCAAGTGCCTGAACATTTGGAGATGGACGAAAAGGATGAATCGCCGGAAGCTTGCCATCATTTCCTTATTCTAGACGGTGAACAACCGGTAGCCGCAGCCCGTTGGTACGAATACCAGCCCCAAACCGCCAAGTTTCAGCGTGTAGCTGTTTTGAAAGAATATAGAGGCCAATCCCTCGGCAAACAAATCATTCTGGCTATGGAGCAGCAAGCCCGCGAATTGAACTGCACGTCATCCATTCTGGATGCGCAGTGCCAGGCTGAGGGCTTTTATAGTCAACTAGGATATCATGTCATCTCAACAGAACCATTCTACGATGCAGGCATTCTGCACGTAAGAATGAAAAAGCCGCTGTAACTACAGCGGCTTTTTTTGCTATGACGATGTTATTGCGCCAATGGGAAAGTAATGATGAATCGTGTGCCAGTGCCAAGCTCGCTTTCCACCTCCAGTGTACCTTGGTGATCTTGCACGATTTTGTAGCAGATCGATAAACCAAGCCCTGTGCCGGATTCTTTGGTCGTGAAGAAGGGATGGAAAATTTTCTCCAACTGTTCGTTTGGAATCCCGGGGCCATTATCGGCAATGACGACCGTCACGCTTTTGGCATCAGACGTCAATTGCATGTGTACGACACCGTTTTCTTCCATGGCTTCGCAGGCATTTTTTACGAGATTAAGAAGCAATTGAATCATTTTATCCTGATCCATCAAGACAAGGACGGGCTCCGTCGCTTCTTTGTAGTGAATTTGATGGCCGAATCGGGTTGCTTCCGACTCCATCAGCGCGATGACCCTGAGCACACACTCGTGCAAGGAGTAGACGCGAAAATCGATGCTATGAGGCTTGGAGAATTGCAGGAATTCACCGGTTAAATCACTCATGCGATCAATTTCCTCCATAATCAAGCTGTACCAATTTTCTATATTGTAACCGTTTGCTTTGGAGATTTGCAGAAATCCTTTGATCGTTGTAAGCGGGTTTCGTATTTCATGAGCCATACCGGAAGCCAATTCGCCGATTACCCTTAGCTTATCGGATCGAAGCATATGCTCTTCACGCTTTAGCCAAGACTCCCGTTTACTCGTAAATAAGTTATTCTCAGCTAACAAGATCAGATCATCTTTCGTCAAGCCGTCCAGCGGATAGGAAGCAATCCCGTATGTAATTTGGATACCAGTCAGTTTAGGCAGTTCGGAGTCCAGCTTTAGTTTTAAAGAGGATGTGGCTGATTGGTCAGCAACTAGCGGCATAACGACTGCGAATTCATCACCGCCGTATCTCGCTATGAAGAGCGCATCTTTAAACAAGATTTGGAGGAGCTCCGCCATCTGCTTCAAGATAAAGTTTCCAGCCTGAAAACCGCGGGTCGTATTCATCGATTTCAAATCCGTGCAGTCGATCAGAATCAGGACCAGACCCTGTTTCTGACGAATGAGCTGCTCAAGCCGGCGATGGGACTCTTCATAGTTGTAAAGGCCTGTTAGCGAATCCTGCTGCGAGAATAAGTATCGCTCCTTTTTCAATCGATCAGCTTGTTTAAGCGTGGAATATGTTGCTTTCGTCAGTAATGAAACCGTTGTGAAATGCAGCAAGCATTCAATCCCATAAATCCAAAGCAAGTCATAGAGTCCTTTAATGAGATATACATTGCCCAAAAAAATAAGCGCGTAGGAGGCGGACAGCACCCACGATTTTTTGCGATTTTCTTCTGTATAAATATCGTAGAGCAGCGTTAGTATGTATAGAGGGAGGATCAAGTTTAAATGACCTATGTAATGTAGGAAGCCAATGATCAGTAGGCGGAGCCAGGGCATTCCTGCATGTTTGATTGGAATACGGAAGCTTATCAAGTACAGTAAAACGAAAAGGATTTGTAAAGGAGTGTTAATGGAAGTGTGGAGAACTGTCGTATATAGCATAAAAATAAATGCGTAAGCAAAAAGAATCCAATTGATTATCAAAGTATCATCTCCTGCAAATTACGATGTCCAGAATAACCACTCTTGTGAAATGTTCTCTGTCTCTTACCCAAATCCTGCTTTCAGGCAAAAAGAATAGGAAATAAACACGGATTTTCGCGAAAAAAGAACCTTCAGGGGGTTGAATTCCTAAGGTTCCATGATGATAATTATTCTGGAAGATCAATAATTTCGTGCTGGACGGCAAACCGCATATGGCCGGTTTTGCCAATGAAATCGCTCATATTGTCGGCATAATGCATGAGATAGATCCGCTGTTGAATATGTTCAGGTAACGTAAGCAATTCGTCAAGTGTAGCATGGATGAATCCTTGGCCGCTTAATTGACAATCATGAAAGATCGTATGGCAGTTTCTTTTGGCGGCAACTTCGTAAACGAGCAGTTCTTCACTGAAGCGGACATCCGCACTATAGAAGATTCGGTCGTTGATAAACAGCGAGTAGCTGGGCTTGCAGGAAATATGAAGTGTTGGCACAAGTTCAATGGTTAAACCAGGGCCTATGACAACAGGCACTTGTTCCTCAATCACAATGACGTCAAAATAATCCTCGAGGGAATGATAGCCTTCTTCCGGATTATACATGCCGCCTTTCAAAGTGTTTTCCCATAACGTATCTGCAATTGCTTGAGTCAGGTAGAGCTTTGTTTTCTTCTGATTGCTTTCATATAATAAGCGGAAAGCCATTTCTTCCAATCCGCCAACGTGATCCGCATGAATGTGTGAAATCACGATGCCATCGATTTGATCCGGCTGCAGCTGTATATCGTAAAGCGATCTTGGCGTTGTTGAGCCACAGTCGATGAGTAGATTTCTTTCGGTTGAACGGATTAATGCGCTTGTATTATAAAATGTTTTGGCAAAAGCACTGCCGGTTCCCAACATTTGAATTTGCAAACTCATTCAGCCGCCTCCATTTTTCGACAAAAAACATCTTTTTCTAATGTAGCATGGGAGGTTGTTCGATTTCAACCATAATATGTATGGCGTATAAGCTTAAAGTACGATGTATAAATAAGTTTATTTCATTTAAGGTGATGATATTGGGATGATTTGGTATTTAATTGGAGCGCTGATCGTGACGGTTGGCTTGATTTTGGTGGGTATTTCTACCTATGTCGGTTGGCAGTTAACACATCCGAAACGAAAAATCGTCGATGAGTTCCCTGAGCAATATGGCTTGCAGAAGCAGGATATTGCATTTCCGAGCCAATCGCAGGACGTTGCACTGGATGGATGGTTTTTCAAATCGCCTTCCGCACCCCAAGGGGAGTTGGCGACGACGGTCATTATGTCACATGGATATGCGGGTACACGACTGGAAAAGGGGCTGCCGGCGCTTGCTTTAACGAAAGCGATCGTTGAGGACGGCTATCATGTGCTTATGTTTGATTTTCGCAATTCGGGCAATTCGGAAGGCAGCTTGACGACTGTCGGATATTTGGAGAAGCAAGATTTGTTGGGGGCTATTCAGTGGGTGCGGGAGCATGTCCCTAGTAAAATTTGCTTGCTGGGCTTCTCGATGGGAGGAAGCACGTCACTTTTGGCTGCAGCAGAAGAATCCTCCGTTGCGGGGGTGATTACAGATAGTGCTTTTAGCCAGCTAAGCCCATACTTGCGAGATAACCTGCCGGTGTGGTCGAAGCTGCCAAGATTTCCGTTCACACCTTTGATTTTGGGCATTTTGCCAAGACTGATAGGGATTAATCCCCGGCATGTAGATGCGCTTGCGGCTGTTGATCGCATTTATCCGAGACCGATTCTTTTTATACACAGCAAAGATGACGATGCGATTCCATGGTCAAATAGTGAAGGGATGTGGCGTCGGCATCCAGACGTTTTTGAGCTGTGGCTCACACAAAAAGCGGGGCATGTCGGGTCTTATAACATGCAGCCGGAGGCGTACAACCAACGCGTTCTATCATTTTTATCAAAATTATAAAATCATCGCAACTCTTTTTAACCTCCGGAGTATAAAGATGCAGACATAAAGTTTACTAACGAGAGCTGGAGGTTATTCAAAATGAAAGTTGTTCAGCGGATATTTACGTTGATGCTGGTGTTTTTTGTTCTAAGTACGGCTGCAGTGGTGGCCTCGTCGATATGGGGGGATTATAAGGGATTTAACATTGCCCGACTGGTCGTCAACGATACGACATCGGAGTTCGGGGATTCGGATGTTCCGCCTCTTATCGTTGATGGCAGCACCGTTTTACCTTTACGTGCGGTTAGCGATGCCTTGCAAGCGCTGGTGAAATGGGATAACACCAATAAGACGGCCTATTTGTACAAACCGAACGTACACTTGTTCTTCACAACGGAAGTGCGGAAAGACTCGGCCATCGTTCCATTTGGCGTCGTTGAACGCGGGAAGCAAGCGGATTTTATTGTGTTTGCACAAGTGGATAATTTGAAAACAAGCATTAGTTCTGTCAAAGTTTCCATTGTGTCGCCAAGCGGCAAAAGTGTGGTTACACCTGTAGTGAAAGCTATCACGGACTCCAAAGAGTCTTTCTGGCTGAAGGTGCCTTTGTATGGCGTTTCATTTGACGAAGCAGGCACTTATGTTGTTAAATTCGCGATGCAGGCTACAGGCTCTAGCGATTATTCCGTCGTATCCGAGAAGCAAATTCAATCCGAATAGGATAAGCTCGCAAGAAAGTGGTTTGACCTCTGAATATGAAAATGTTAGGATAATGACGTAACTAATTATTCGACGAAATGAGGTTCTGCCTGTGAGCGATGAGAAGCACGATCATGTACACGGCCCGGACTGTGACCACGATCACGAGCATGGGGAAGATGTTTTTATCGTAACGGACGAGAACGGTGAAGAGCATGAGATGGTTATGGTGTATACCTTCCAATCTCAAGAGCAAGCTTATGCGGTATTGCTTGATCGCAATGATCCTGAAGCGGACGGCGTTATTTTCCGTGTTGAGGAAGATGGCGACGATGCATTCCTAGTCAACATTGAGGATGAAGAAGAATGGGAACGCGTAGTGACCATTTACAATGAGATCGTAGCTCAAGAAGGCGAAGAATAAGAGCTATACATAAGAAAGGGCTGTCCAGTCAGTAGATGATCTACTGAAGGGCAGCCCTTTCACTATTGATATGAAACGGGGCTGTCCCAGCGGTTTGAATAAACCATTTGGGACAGCCCCGTTCGTGTAAAATGTTATTTTCTAGGGTTGAAGTACATGATTCTGCCATTAAATAGATGAAGTTCAGCTTTCAACAATTTACCAAGGTATTTGCAGAACTCATTGCCTTTGCTCTTATCGCCATGAGTGGCGTCGTCAGGTAATACGACTTGAACATAATGCCGGTCTTCCTCTTGAACCTTCTCGCTGCCGACACCAATCACGATATATTTGTATAAAGGATTGATACCTTTCAGATAGAACCATTTGCCTTCGCCTTCCGGCTTCGTCTCAATGGTATAAGGGAATCCGGCCTCGTCATATTCCCAGCCAAGCTGCTTGGCTGTCAGACTGAGCTGCTCACGGTAATGCAAAAGCTTGTCCTTGAGTTCATCCAAGGTGAGTGCGGGTACTTGGGAGCCTGTTACGAATTTAATATAAGCGCTTTGAGCCATTCCTTGTTCACCTCATTCGCTAAACATCACCAACATCATAGCATCATGTAAACGGTTTTACAATAACTACCTATCAGTTAAAAGCTTAGAATATCGCCTGTGTCTCAACGATAACTTTGACGTTTTGAACGCTGCGGTCCTCTGGGCCCTTGACAGGAAGTCCAACCTCAACATGCTCGACGATGTAATCAATAAGTTCTTGTGTGATGACCTCACCTGGAAGCAAAATCGGAATTCCCGGTGGATAGACATAGATGAACTCAGCGATGATCCGGTCGGCGGAGTCTTTGAACGGCAGAATTTCGGTCTCGCCATAGAAAGCATCTCGCGGTGTCAACGTCAATTGAGGAATAGCAGGAACTTTAATGACTACCTCTTTGACTTCAACAACATCGTCATTCATATGCGAGAGTTTGCGCAGAGCTTCTAGTAGAGTCTCGATGTTCTCTGGCGTATCACCCGGAGTAATGAGGCAGAGAATGTTGTACATATCGCTCATTTCGACTTCGATATTGTAGTGCTCGCGCAGCCAGTTCTCGACTTCGAAGCCCGTGACGCCGAGCTTTCGCACGTGGACACATATTTTCGTCGGATCATAAGTGAAAGTTGCTTCTTCGCCTAGAATTTCTTCCCCAAAGCAGTAGAGGTTCTCAATTTCATTTATTTGCTTTCTGGCATACTGAGCAAGGGCGATGGTACGTTCCGCCATTTCATAACCGTTCAAGGCCAAGTGCCTGCGGGCTGTATCCAGCGAAGCTAATAAGATATAGGACGTAGAAGTCGTCGTAAGCATAGAGATAATCGTTTGAATCCGCTTCGGATTTACGCGATTTCCTTTTACGTTCAAGACGGAGCTTTGCGTCATGGAACCGCCAAGCTTATGAACGCTAGTCGCGGCCATATCAGCGCCTGCTTCCATAGCGGACATCGGCAGTTTGTCATGGAAGTGAATGAGCACGCCATGCGCTTCATCAACGAGGACCGGCATGTTATAGCTGTGTACCAGATCAACGATTTCTTTTAAATTCGTGCATACGCCATAGTAAGTCGGGTTGATGACCAAGACAGCTTTGGCGTCGGGATGCTTTTCGAGCGCTCTGCGGACAGAACGAGTCGGAATACCGTGGTCGATTCCTAAGTTCTTGTCACGAGCTGGTTGGATAAACACTGGCTTAGCGCCTACGAAAATAATCGCGGCAAGTACGGATTTATGTACGTTTCGCGGAACGATAATTTTATCGCCCTCGGAGCAGACGGTCATAATCATCGTCATAATGGCTCCGCTTGTTCCTTGTACGGAGAAAAACGTATGGTCGGCGCCATAGGCGTCCGCAGCCAGCTTCTGGGCTTCCTCAATGACACCCATCGGTTGATGGAGATCATCCAGCGGTGCTATATTGATGAGGTCGATGGACAGGGCGTTGTCTCCAATAAAGGAACGAAACTCCGGGTCCATGCCGACTCCTTTTTTGTGGCCAGGAATGTGAAATTGAATCGGATTTCTTTCAGCATGCTTGAGCAATGCATTGAACAGGGGGGTACGGGTATGATCCACCTGATTATCGCTTCCCTTCTATCGTGGATTGCTTGTCGAAAGTTGCAACAAACAAAATGAGTATATCAAACTAGAGATTTCATGCAAGCTAATTTTTTGAAAATAGTTTGTGCAAATTGGGGAAAAACTAACAACACTTGTTAAAATACGGCCAAATAAGGAGAAATCGCATGATTTTGAGACAAAAATGGCGGAAAAACCAGCTGTTTTCCCCATTTGTGATCGAATTGTTAATTATTATGTTTATCGTCGAATTTGTGAAGGGTGCACTGCTCATTACCATATTGCCGGTATATATGAAAACAGGGCTTGGCGCATCCGCGTTTATTATCGGGTGGACGCTTGCGGCGCAATATATCGGTGATAATGTGCTTCGCACGCCCGTTGGCTGGATTATTGATAAGCTCGGTTACCGTACAACCATGCTCACAGGTGTGCTTTTGACCTTTATTTCCGTAATCCTGATGGCGACAACGTCCCAATATATATGGATGATAGTCGGCTGTGCGCTGCTTGGCTTTGGTACAGCCCCGCTGTGGCCCTGCGTAATTACAGGTACGACGGAAGTGGCGGGAGAGGATGGCAAAGCGACGATTATGAGTGTCGTTTACATGGCATGGCTGTCAGGTGTCGGACTGGGTCCGGTGGCGATCAACTTTTTTGTAGGCGAAAATCACTACAGCACGGCATTCCGTTTATTAATTGCCTGCATGACGATTGTAGTGCTGGTAGCGTTGATGCTGCCTAGGAAGAGTTCAACTGCGGATGTTGCGACGGAAAAGGTTTTGACCCACGCTAAAGTACAGAAAGCACCGCTAGCTCAGCGAATTTCAGTCTATCTGAGTGAAGTAAAGCGATCGATGTCTGTTAGTCCGCTGATGTTTCCCGCGATGTTCGCGCAGACGTTTGCTCTTGGCATATTGACACCGATTTTGACCCTGTATGCCAAAGAGGTGTTAAAGCTTTCCTCCTTTGCATACAGCATGTTTTTGATTGCCGGAGGAGCTGTTACGGTCATTTGTTTAGTTCCGATGGGGAAATGGGTGGATCGCCGAGGCATACGTCCGTTTTTGATAGCGGGATTTACGATAAGCGCAGCAGCGCTGCTGCTGTTTACATATGCCAAGTCTATGACCATACTGTATGTATTGGTAGCCCTGCTTGGAATCGGCTATGCGTTTATCATACCTTCCTGGAATGCATTGATTGCTTCAGCGATACCACCTGAGAAAAGAGGGGCGGTATGGGGGTTTTTCCTGACGATTGAAGGGCTCGGAATGATCGTCGGCCCGATTGTTTCCGGCAAACTTTGGGATGTATATGGTTATCATGCGCCTTTCTTGATGAGCGGTTCAGTCCTCGTACTGTTACTTGTTCTTCAAATGTTCATTTCCATCCCCAAAAAAGGTATGGTACGATAAGGAAAAATGTTTGGTTTGGAGGCTCATAAGCATCATGAATAAACAGATTGGAATCATCATGTTGTTGTTGATGACCATTTTCGTAGGGTTTGGCATTATCATTCCCATCCTGCCGGAAGTTGTCAAAGGAGCTGGCTCTGAGTATCATAACGCGTTGTTGCTATCGGTCTACTCTGCGGCTTCCTTTCTGATGTCTCCGATATGGGGCGCGGTGTCGGACCGCATTGGACGCAGACCTATCATCTTGATTGGCTTGTTGGGCTTTAGTATCAGCTTTTTGATTTTTGGATTTGCAAATGGACATCTGTGGGTCATGTACGTGTCACGTATCTTGGGGGGCTTATTCTCAGGTGCAGCCACAGCATGTGCTGTCGCTTACGTGGCGGACATTACAACGGCCGAGAATCGGACGAAAGGCATGGGCATGGTGGGCATGTCGATCGGTTTAGGTTTTATCTTCGGGCCGGCGCTCGGAGGTATTTTAAGCCGTTGGGGGACTTATGTGCCTTTCTTCGCAGCTTCCATCCTGGCGTTCGCCTCGTTCCTTTTTGCTTTTGCGATCCTTTCGGAATCGCTGCCGGCAAATAAGCGGTCATCGGTGAAAGAGAAAGCACCTTCCCGATGGACCGCATTCTCCGGAGCTTCCAAGTATCTGTATGTGTTATCCTTTTTCGTCTCGTTTACACTAGCGGGCTTAGAAGCAACACTTCAGTATTATCAAATGGACAAGATCGGCGCAACGCCATTTGATATCGGCATGATGTTCCTTGCCAGCGGCATCGTCGGCGCGTTGATTCAAGGCGGAGTCGTTCGCCGCCTGGTCAAGCAGGGTGCCGAGCAGAAGGTGATCGGCATCGGCTTAGTGCTCTCAGCAGCCGGCTTCTTCCTGCTGCTGTACTCCAGCAGCGTAGTCACCGCTGCGATTTACTTGTCCGTATTCGGCGCGGGGAACGCGCTGATACGGCCTTGTGTAACGTCGCTGATTACGCAGCGCACGAAAGTCGGTCAAGGCGTCGCGACGGGCCTCAGCTCCTCCATGGACAGCCTGGGCCGCATCGCCGGCCCGCTGCTTGGCGGAGCGGTGTTCGCCATCGCGCATTCCCTGCCTTTTATTATCGGCGGCGTGCTTTGCTTGGCGGCGATTCTGCTGCTGCAGCGCTTCGTGCTGGTAGACCGCCAGACGCGCGTCCAACAGCAAACGGCTTAGAGCAAATGAAAAGCTGTACACTAGCCTATCTCGTTGGAGAGGGCGGGTGTACAGCTTTTTTTGATGCATGAGGGCGTCAGCGCCGCAATTCAGGGGCAAGACGACCTCGATCGAACGCAGGGACACAGACATCGTACCTAAGCTGAAAAAGCCTGAGAAGAACGCTTGGGGGTCGATAAAGAGTCGTTGGTTGAATGATCTGGATAAAAAAAGACTGCCCCAACGCCATCAAAGATGACAGTGAGCAGTCTTTTAAATACGCTTATTCCTTAGCTTTTTTCTCTTTCTTGTGATCAACCCACTTCTCAATCGAAGGGGTTAGCTGATCTTTAATGGACGCAACGAGCTTGTCCTTGGAAATGCCTTTCGACTGAGCGATCTCGGCGAGCGACTTGCCGGAGCGGAGCTGGGCGTGCAGTTCATCTTTGCTCAGTCCGAGCGTTTTGGCGAGCTTTTCCGTGTCAGGCTTCAGTCCGAAGCGGTGCCACTTACTTCTGCCGTGGCTGTCCAGCAGGTTCTTCTCGTTGAGGATGAACTTCAGATGCTCGCCAAGTTTTTGCTTCATATGCTCGCCTTGGTCGGCCGTCAGCTTGCCGTCCTTCACGGCCACTTCGATCTTCCCGGTACGGAGCTGCTCGAGTTTGGCCGTTAGATCGGCTTCGCTGATTCCTTTGTCGGCGGCTGCCTCCACGATGCTTTTGCCGCTCTTGAGCGACTTCACGAGCACTTCTTTGTCAACGCCTATGACATGGGCGGCTTCCTCGATAATCGGCCATTTGCGGCTATGGCGCCCGTGCCCTTTTTCATCAGCTTGCTGCAAAGAGACGATCTCCTGCTGATTCTCGGAAGGAGCCTGCGCCGAAGCTGAAAGTGACGGGAGCATAGCTGCTCCCAAGACGAACGAGAGGGCCATCGTGCTCACCAGAAGCCTTTTTCTATAATGCTGATTCATGTGTGTACGCCTCCTTTCCCAAATAATAGGAATTACAGAACATAGTCTGTGCAGGAGGGATTAATTTTAGTTTAAAATAACCTTAGTTTTACATAAAAATTCCAAGATTCGAGTTATTTCGCGTCGACCGCCAATTGATACAAGGGAACCAGCTTTTCGAACGTGTCTTTAATCAGGGATTCAAGTTCGTCAGGTCTGGTCAGCACAGGATCTTGGAAATGAAGGTTTTTGCCGATCAGCAGCTCAACTTTTTTGACATCACGGAAACGGATCAGAGCATCATTCCATGCGCTGCGGTCCAGTTCAGCAAGCGGAGTGACATCCTTTTTCATATGATCGAAGGACAGGACGAAATCGGCGGGAATTTCTTTTTGAATGCGATCAATTTGATTCATATACGTGGTAGCGATGTTGCTTTTATTAGGCAGCTCATAGATGAGTGCAAGCCAGATAAACACGCGGTCATCGAACAGGCCGACCTGGAAATGAGGAACTTGCTTATAGCCTCTTTTGTTTGGGCAGATCGCCATCCAGGTGTCCACCGGCGGATTAATTTTGCGTCTTAAATGCTTGGCAATATGTAAGAACATTTCGGTTCCGGCCAAAAGCGAGAGATCCTGTGCCAAAGAATCGCCTAACGCTTTGAATTTAGGTTGAATGCGCTCGCGAATGGCTTCCATTCGTCCATCTAGACCTTCTATAGCAAACGTATCAAAATCATGTTGTGTAAATCCAGTAAAGCTCATCGTCAGTTGCCTCATTTCACTTACGTTTTTCAATTATTTTAAAATAAATGAGTGCGCTCTGCAATGTTTTACGAGTTTCGTAGAATGCAAGTAGGAAAAAGGTCCCAATTTGTCTAAAAAAGCAGGAAAATATAGGAGTTTGCCGAAATATGTGGAATAATCTATGGCTAAAGACAGGAGAATTCGGATATGAGAATGAAGAAATGGTCTGCGATCGCTCTTTTGGGCTCTTTGATGGGAACATGCTTTACCGCAGGCGTCTATGCGCAAGATGTGCTGCAACGTGTTGACGCGTATTTAAGAAATGATTTCAAGATCGTAGTGAATGGGCAGCAGGTGACGCTTATGAACCCGCCGTTAATTTATAACAATAGCAGCTACTTGCCAGTCAAAGAGTTGGGAAATTATTTGGGGGCAGTCGTTAATTGGCAGGAGAGTTCCAAAACGATTTATATTAACCCGCGTATCAAT
Organism: Paenibacillus chondroitinus NBRC 15376; assembly: GCF_004000765.1. Classification (GTDB taxonomy): domain Bacteria; phylum Bacillota; class Bacilli; order Paenibacillales; family NBRC-103111; genus Paenibacillus_E; species Paenibacillus_E chondroitinus. Next base: position 161,819 of record NZ_BILW01000005.1, read on the forward strand.
CAAGGACAACCCACAGAGGGGAATAATATCAATTACACAGAAATAGTGTTCCAATACCCTTATGTGCAGTACTTTGATTATCGTGGTGCCACTTATCCAATCCTGACGAACACGACAGAGTTGACGTACTATCGATTAAAGGATGTGGAACGAATGGGTGTTCCTACAGCCGGATTGCGCAAAGCAAAGGAGAAATATTCGGAAGAGATCTATGTCGGAGAGGATGAATTGAAGAAGGTTTGGGGGAGCGAGCCCCCGCAATCCTCATATATGTATAATGAAGGTGTTACGGTCACAGGCGAGAATGACCCTATTAAAATCAAAGCACTCAAAGACTATGTAGAGAGCTTCCGATATTATGAGATCGATAAGATACCGTACATGTCGAGCCCGATTATTATTGATGCACTGCCTGAACTCAATACATACAGCTATTTACTTGTCGAGAACGGTCATTACTTCCGTACGACACTCAGGCTGACTCAGAGTAATAATAATAACCCTAACAATCAGCCTGAATATGTGGTGGGGAGTTCCTCCAAAGAGAATATCGAGGTCGTCAAAGTAAATAAATAGCTGCTCTAGCTGATGACTCCGGATTGTTTTTTTAAATAGAAGATGGCAATTTGCGTGCGATCGCGGAGATTCAGCTTGCTGAGAATTTCAGTGATATAATTTTTGACCGTACCTTCGCTCAGGAACAGCTCCTGGGCGATTTCTTTGTTCGATAAGCCTTCCGATATTTTCTCAACCACAGCTTGTTCACTGGCCGTGAGTCCGTATTCCCGGAGCATGGCAGGCAGAGGTGCGCTTGGTGCGGGAGCAGGGCTGATGAAGGTAGCCAATTTCTTGGCAATGTCAGGATGGATAAGCAAATTGCCTTGCTCAACCGTTTTAATTCCTTGAACGATACGGTCCGGAGAAATGTTCTTCAATAAATAGCCGCTAGCCCCATTGCGAAGCGCCTGAACGATAAACTCATCGTCGTCAAATGTTGTTAGAATCAGAATAGAAATTGCGGGATATGCTTGTTTAATTTTCAACGTTCCTTCCACGCCATCGCAAATGGGCATTCTAATGTCCATAAGGACTACATCGACCTGAACAGCACTCTGAATAAAAGCCAAAGCTTCATCTCCATGGTTGCACGTACCGACAACCGTAATGTCTGGGTCAAGTCCAATAATCAATTGCAAGCTTTCTCGAATAAACGGATCATCGTCAGTAATAAGAACATGTATCATCGTTGTTTCAATCCTTTCTTTCTTCGTTTGCATTCGTTCGTTTAACGAAAAGTGGGCAAGACGGTTGTCACGGTAAAAGCGGAGTCCATGGCCACATAAAGCTGACCGCCAATAAGCTTGCTGCGCTCTTCCATACCTGTCATTCCAAGTCCTTTCTCGTTTTGAGCGGCAGGGAGCCGCCCGTTATTCGAAACGCTCATTGTAATTTGCTTGGTTTCATAAATTAATTGAATCTGAACGGAAGTTGCTCCGCCGTGGCGAATTGCATTCGTGATGGCTTCTTGGGCATTGCGGTATAAAATGAAGGCGAGACTTGGATACAGGACATAAGGCATTCCCTGAATATCAACTTCAATAGCGATACTTTTGTCCTTGGTCAATCCTTCAATAAGCCGATTAAGCGTGAACGACTGCATGGAGTCGTCATCCGGTTTCAGCTTGCGCACCGTTGATCGAAGCAGCTCCATACTTTCAGTCAACTGGTCCCTGACGGAAGTTAACATCTCCATGCCTTTGTCCATTTGGATTGGCAAAATCCGCAGGCCGGCTTCCATCATCATTTTGAGACGAATTAATTGATGCCCCAAATCATCGTGAATTTCTCGGGAAATTCGGTTCCGTTCATCCAGTTGGGCTATATTTTCAACCTGCTTGGCATAGTCCAATAACTGCATGCGTGCTTCATCCAGCTCATAATGCTGCCGCCGCAGCTGATCATAGATCAGTTCGATATCCACTTTGTTTTGTTCTACCTGGTTCATATGCAGCAATAGGAGAGCCAGGATAAAAAAGAGAAGATTGGCCAGTACATAAGAATTGCTCGATTGGCCTTGTAAACTCAGATTTAAAGCGATCAATTGAACACCCAAGATAGAAATTCGGAGATGACGATGAAAGGAATGAAGATAAGTCAGCATTGTGGAGTAAAAGATCATGAATATTAAGCCGTCAAACGTATAGCTTAGCCAACCGCTGAATCCGATTTCGATCAGAAGCATCCATACAGCTCTCTTGAAAATCGTTCTTCGCAGCTCTGCGATCCAGAAGAATAGGAGAATAAAGAATACATACGTGCCGTTAGATTCGTAGCTTTCGAGATACATGGAGGCGATCGCTGGAATGAGAATAAGCGTGTAGCGGGTAATTAGCAATAAAGGTAACAAGCGATTCCCTTCCTTTGTAAGCGTGTAGGAAAATTATAGCATAATTGACAAGTGAGTCTACAGGTTTTATGGCGTGCTTATGACTTTTGTCACCCTTGTTAAATGACTTAATCTACCTGTAGAAGTCATTTCCATGAGGTACAATAAGTGTAATTCAAGCCGTCGAGAAAAGGGAGAGGATCCTATGAGTTTTATTCAAATTAAAAATGTTGTAAAAAAATACAGCCAGCAAATATCCGTTGATCATTTGAATTTATCCATCCAGGAAGGCGAAATTTTCGGTTTGCTGGGGCCGAATGGAGCCGGAAAAAGCACGACAATCAAAATGCTAAGCGGCTTGCTCAAAATAGATGGGGGAGAAATGATTGTAGACGGTTTGTCCGTTGCCAAGGATCCGTTGGAGGTCAAACGCCTTATCGGTCTTGTTCCGCAGGAACTTGCCATTTTCGAAAGTTTAAGCGCCAGGGAAAATGTTACGTTTTTCGCCAGGCTCTATGGCTTAAGAGGCGCCCTCTTGCAGAGCCGTGTGAAAGAAGCTCTTGATTTCGTCGGATTATCGGATCGGGCTAACGATAAGCCGAACGCTTTTTCAGGCGGAATGAAGAGGAGATTGAATATTGCTTGCGCCATTATGCATCATCCTAAGCTGATTATTATGGATGAGCCGACCGTCGGCATCGATCCCCAATCCCGGAATCACATTCTGGAGTCGGTCAAAACCTTGAACCGCATGGGCTCTACGATTATTTACACATCGCATTACATGGAAGAAGTGGCTGCGATTTCGACGCGTGTCGGCATCATGGATCACGGACATCTGATCGCTTGCGGTACGCAAGAGGAGCTTCGTGGCAAAGTCGCGCAGGATAACAAGATTGTGCTGCAGGTGGCGCATTTATCCGAAGAGGCGGTTAAGGAGCTGCGGGACCATCCCAAAATCAAGCAAGTCAACGCTCAGGAGCAAGCGCTTGAACTGCTGGTCGGTTCGTCGCAAGCCTATTTGCAAGACATTTTGTTCATTTTATCCAAACATAACGTCAAAATTCAATCGCTCGTGCAGGTAGAACCGGATCTTGAAGCGTTATTCCTGTCATTAACCGGCAGAACTTTACGGGATTAGGGGGAGAGCGCGATGCCGTTATGGATTATTGCAAAATATGAAGTTTTGCGAATGTTTCGCATGCGCTATGTCATGGCTATTCAGTTTGTTATGCCGCTTTTGCTCATATTCATCTTGGGTTCAGCGCTTTCAGGAGCGTTCAAAGTGGAGGACAGGACCCTCAAGCCGGTGAAAGTGGACGTTGTGCAGGGAGATTCGGGTGCCTTGAAATCAAGTATTGAAGGCTTTCTGCATTCACCCGACCTCGGGAATTTGATTCATACTTCAACAGTTCAGACACGCGATCAAGCTGTCAAAAGGCTGAAATCAGGCACCTCTGAATTTGCGCTGATTATCCCTGCTGATTTCAGTGCCCGTGTAATGGCGGGGAAGGAAGCCGAATGGGAAATGATCTTCGGTAACAATTACGAGCAAAATTTGACAGCCGAAATGGTGCTTCGTTCCTTCTTGGATAACGTAAACCAAAGACAGGCAATCGCGATAGCGGCGGGTTCTGAAGCAGCAGCAGCCATGCAGAATCAGGGTTCGTCTGAGCATGCTGCAGCCCCGGCAGCTAGCCATGTCAAGCTAGGTAATCTTGCAACAAATAAATCCCAGTATTCTGCTATGCAATATTATGCGGCATCGATGCTGGTCATGTTTTTGCTATACTCCGGCCTTTCCACGGCGATGACACTGCAAGGCGAAAAGGATAAACATACATTATCTCGCCTTAATGCCATGCCAATTCATGAATCTACAATTTTACTTGGCAAGGTGCTCGGAAATGCCTTTATTGCGATTTGTCAGGCGGCGGTCATCGTCGGCACAACCGTTATTGTGTATCATGTCGATTGGGGAAAATCGTATGGGTTATTGGCGCTAATCTGTATTTTCGTCGTCATAGCGTCCATGAGTCTCGCGGTATTAACAGCTCTCATTGTGAAATCGTCCAAGGGAATCTCAACTATTTTTCAGATGGTGGTGTTGACGATGTCTTTTCTAAGCGGGGGCTTTACACCTTTACCGGATGGATTTCTGCGGCAAATTGGTGATTTCACTCTGAATTACTGGGCGATGCAAAGCATGTATCGCATTATGCTAGGCAGTGAAGCCTCTGTTTTAGCACATCATTTACTTGTCTTGGGCTGCATTAGCGGAGGATTACTGCTTGTTTCCTTCATTGTTTACCGAAAGGCGGGATACCATGAATAGTTTGTTTATCGCCTATAATATGCTTCGTCGCACGATTTTACAAAGAAGAGGTTTTATGATGTATTTGCTCATTCCGGCGGGCGTAGTATCCTTGATCATCGGTGTGATGGGACAGCAGCAGGAGCATCGGGTTGATATCGCTTATATCAATATGGATCGCGGGCCGCTCGGCGCTCACTTGGTGCAAGAGTTGAGTGGACTGCCGGACTACAGGCTGAAGGAACAAGTTTCCGATGCGGACTTGAAGGAAGCGGTGACGAAGCAAAGTGTCGGTGGTGCGTTCGTCATTCCGGAAGGATTCAGTGAGACGTTGTTAAAGGGCTCCGCACCGCAAGTAGAGATGTATCAATTAAGTGTAAGCGAAGCGACGGTTACGTTGAAAATAACGCTGGATAGCACCCTTTCCGGCTATCAAGGAACTGTTGACGCCTTGCTCAAGCAAGGACTTCAGGAGAAATCGCTTCAGGATGCCGTAGATAAGACACTGATCCAACTGGAAAAGCACCAAGTTAAGGCGCGTGTCACGGATCTGAACTTGTATGTTAATCCGAATATGCATCTTGTCATTGGTTTTATGCTGATGTTCATGATGGGGGTTATCAATAACACGATTTCCGTCATTATGGAGGACCGGAGAATGCGGACCATGGCAAGAACCTTCACGGCTCCGGTTCGCTCCATAGAAATTATGCTAGGCAATTTTATCGGCAGTTTTTTTGTAGGAACCTTGCAAGTACTAGTGATCTTAATCATTACACGGTATGTGGCTCTGTATGATTATGGACTGCCGTTCTTCTCACAATTTGTTATGTTGGAGTTTTTCTTATTAGCAAGTATGGGCATTGCCAGCGCAGTTGCAGGTTTGGTGAAAAATGCCTCCAATATGGGCATGATCAACTCTTTAATTGTTACTCCAACTTGCATGCTCGGCGGCTGTTTTTGGCCGGTTTCGCTGATGCCGGATTGGATGCAGAAAATTGCTGATTTCGTTCCGCAGAAATGGGTGATTGAAGCCATTCAGCTTATGGCTGCGGGGCAAGTTTTGTCCCAGATGTGGATGCACATGGGGGTGCTGACCTTATTTGCTCTGATTCTGCTTGGTGTCGGCACTGTGATTCTGAGACCCGAGGATGCGGAAGTAGGATAATCTGCTCTCTAGCGGAAATATGAATAAAGGGCTGCTGGCGAAATGCCAGGCAGCCCTTTCGTATTTGAAGTGGATTAGATGACGAATGCACTAGAAATAATAACTAACAAAATAAAGAGAACCAAAATTGCTGCGGCAGAATTGTAACCACCAAAACCAGCTTCATAACCCATTCAAAATCACCCTTTCGTTGATTAATTCTGTGCGTTTGTCTTACAGGGATAGCATATGGTGATCTCCCTAGGAGTGAATGGGCGAATGGACCTGTAGGGGGATGATTGTGCTCCTGTACCTATCCATCGATAAATGTAAAGAAAATGTGTTACAATGGAACGATAGATTTACCTTATTGGACAAGGTTCAATTCGAGATAACGAGTGAAACGAAGGAGAGAGCGGGAATGGCCGTTACGGCGAACGAGGTTGCAGAATGGATGCTTGAACAGCTGAAATCCGCGGGGATTTTGCATCAGAAAGAAGCTGTTGACTATATTATTCGCCATTATGGAGAATCCTTTATTTATGTCAACGAAAATGGCAATCAAGCGATTTCCAAAGAAGTCAAAAAAATATTCAAGAAACTTCATGGCGGCAGAGCAGCTTGGGAGCGCGACGGATTTTTCTGGGGATGGCATTAAATTGGGCCACTCTGCATAGCAAATCCAGCCTTCCATTTTTGCTAGGCTGGCGCCGCGGTCATACAGGCATCGGCTTTTTTTGTACGTTTTTCCTTAAAAAAATGTCAATAATCCAAGTTGCTAAAACATAGAATTCATAATAAGATAAGGATAAGAAGATAAGTTGTCTGAATATTTAAATAAAATCAAACGCACCAATTATGGAGGGGATTGCCGTGAGTAAGAGTCATGAAGTGGAGTACTGCAACCTAGAGTTACGATTTGATCGCCGGCTAATCCGGAACTTCATTAAAGCACTCATTCAAGAAGGTTATTCTCTGTATTGGAACGAAAGTGAGCTGCAGTTCATCATTTCCATTCGTACAGGACGCAAGCTGATTAAGCTGAAGTTTGAACGAATTGGTGAAAAGTATAAAATCGTGGGTAATTATTCGTTCAAAGACGAGAAGCTCGCGGAAATGATGGAAAAATTAATTGGAGACACACGCGGTCATGCCGTAGTCAAAAGATTTAAGGATCGGCAAATTCTCATTGAGAATATTATGTTCGGGGAAATCATTCGCATGGTTGAAATTAGCGGCATCGAACATAAAGTGCTGTATCAGAAGGAGCCAGCCGTGACAGTAGAAGAAGTCATGCAAGCGCTGCGATCCAAGCGTACTGATGAGCGTATCCCTATTTTGCGCATGGAGCTCGATTATGAACTGGCCACCTTGCATGATGCGATCGCATCCGGGGATGCCAAAGCGATTATGGAGAGTAAAACCAAATTGCTTGAAATGCGTCAAGAAATGCTTTTATTGGAGATGTGAGAATGAATAGTGGATTTGAATAAGAAGAGAGCCTGTATTTATACATACGGACTCTCTTTTGTGTTTCTTAGGGTTTCTGAAAAAGAAGAAGCGTGTTTACTAGGATTTTTGCTTAAACTAGAGGTATGCCGCTCCCAGGAAAGGGAGCTTTTTTATTGAAAAGACTATTGTTAACGTGTGCATGAATGTGATATGCTTCTGATAGAGGTGAAGGAATGAGCGTAACGATTAAGGATATTGCCAAGCTTGCGGGTGTGTCCCATACGACGGTTTCCAGGGCGCTTAATAACAGTCCGCTTATTCAAGAGGAAACGAAAGAACGTATTCGACTCATAGCCGAGCAACTGGATTATACGCCCAATTACAGTGCAAAGAGCTTAGTACTCGATCGATCGTATAATTTGGGGCTGTTCTTTACCACACTGAGTAAAGGAACTTCAGCAGGGTTTTTCTATGAAGCTATCCGCGGCGTCAATTCGGTCATTCAGGACCGATACCAACTGATTGTCAAGGGGATTGATGACTATTCGAGCTTTCAATCCATTACCCGCAAGAGCTTTGACGGAATTATTATTGTTTCTCAAAGCGATGACGATCAGGCCATTATTGAACATATCGTAAGTAAAGGCATCCCGCTCGTCGTTCTTAATCGGCCAGTCACTACAGCCGGCGTGTTGAATATTCTGTCTGACGAAGAGCAGGGCGCTTTCCTGGCTTGTTCCTATTTGATCGAGCAGAGCCACACGCGCATTGCATTGATTGAGGGACGCAAAGGATTTAAATCCGCCCAAAATCGGAAAGACGGTTTTGAACGGGCGATGAAGCATTATGGCATTAAGGTACCGCCGATTTACAGAATTCCCGGCTTGTATGATCTCGAAAGCGGTCATAAAGCTATGCAGCAATTCCTTGCCTTGGAAGAGCGGCCTACCGCTGTTTTTAGCTGTAATGATGAGATGGCGCTTGGTGCAATGAAAGCGATATCGGAAGCCGGCATGCAGGTGCCGAAGGACATTTCCGTTGTTGGATTCGACGATACGGTGTTTGCAGCTTATGTAACGCCCGCCTTGACCACCGTCCGCAGACCGATTGAACAAATTAGTAAAGAAGGCGCTTTACGGCTCCTTGGCAATATTGAGAATAAACAGCACGAAACGGAGCAGGTGCTTTTGAAGACAGAGCTCGTCGTGCGGGAGTCCGTAAAAAAGCTGTCAACATAAAGAAAGAGGGAATAATCGATGAGCATTTTGAGAGAGCTGTTAAATGATATTCCGATCCCGCAAGTGGTTAAGATTCGTCAGAAGTTCGACCGTACGATTCTGGAAAATCCAGAGCAGGAGCTTGCCGATAAGCTTGCGAGCAGCGGCGTTATGGAGACCATTCTTCCAGGTCAGCAAGTTGCTGTTGCCGTAGGGAGCAGAGGGATTGCGAACATCGCCGGATTTACCAAAACGACGATTGATGCCATTAAGGCTAAAGGTGCGTTCCCGTTCATCGTACCTTGCATGGGCAGCCATGGCGGTGCAACGGCAGAAGGACAAACGGAAGTGCTCCTTCACTTTGGGATCACGGAAGCGACAATGGGCGCTCCGATTCGTTCCTCTATGGAAGTTGTGAAAATTGACGAGCTTCCTAACGGTTTGCCGGTTTATGTGGACCGCATCGCCTCAGAAGCGGATGCTATCGTTGTCATCAACCGCGTGAAGCCGCATACGGCGTTCCGCGGACGTATTGAGAGCGGCATCATGAAGATGATCGCGATCGGGTTAGGGAAGCAAAAAGGGGCAGAAGCCTGCCACCAGCTGGGCTTTAAGTATATGGCGGAGAATGTGCCGGCTATGGCGAACCTGATGATTCAGAAGCTGCCGATCGTATTCGGTGTAGCCCTTGTCGAGAATGCCTATGACGAGACTTGCCGCGTAGAAGTGCTTCCTGCAGCCGAGATTGAAGAACGCGAAGAGCAGCTGCTGATTGAAGCGAAAGCACGGCTTCCGAAGATTTTGTTTGATGAGATTGACGTGTTGGTCATTGATTATATCGGTAAAAATATTAGCGGCGACGGCATGGATCCGAACGTAACCGGCCGCTACCCGACGCCTTATGCCCACGGTGGCCCGGACGTTGCCAAAATGGTTGTCTTGGATTTGACACCAGAAACGAAAGGTAATGCAAACGGGGTAGGAACGGCTGATTTTACGACTCAACGTTTAGTCGATAAAACGAATCTGGAGTTCACATATGCCAACGGACTGACATCCACTGTATGTGCGCCAACGAAGATCGCAACAACGCTGGAGAATGATTTTTATGCGATCAAAGCGGCTGTAAAAACTTGCAACATCCTGGACTACACAAAGTGTAAGCTGGTTCGGATTCAAGATACGCTGCACCTTGGCGAAATTGAAATCTCCGTGAATTTGCTCGATGCGGCGCGCGTGCATCCCGATATTGAGATTTTAACTGAGCCTTATGAGCTTTCATTCAACGCAGAGGGGAATATTAGCAAATGACTGACCAATTAAGTACCTTCAAGCCCTACATCATTGCGGCTGATATAGGTACGACAAGTACGAAAACGCTCGTTATTTCACGTGAAGGGAAAGTGCTGGGGTCTCACTCCATTGAGTATCCCCTTTTCACCCCGACGGCTGATCGCGCCGAGCAAGATCCGGATCAAATCTTTGATGCTGTCGTGCAAGGGATCGGCGAAGTTGTTCGGAAGGTGGGCGTCAAGCCGGAGCAAGTGCTTTGCGTCTCCTTCAGTTCGGCTATGCACAGTCTCATCGCAGTTGATCAAAACACGAAGCCGCTGACCGCTTGCATCACATGGGCGGACAATCGCAGCGCGATGTATGCGGCTGAATTGAAGCGCAGCGGGCTGGGGCAGCAGATTTACTCGCGAACAGGCACGCCGATCCATCCGATGTCTCCGCTGCTCAAGCTGATGTGGTTCCGAGATAATGAACCTGGGCTCATGAAAGAGACCTATAAGTTCATTGGTATCAAAGAATATGTTTTCGCGAAGCTATTCAATCGTTATGTGATTGACCATTCACTTGCCAGTGCAACAGGCTTATTCAATCTGGAGAACTTGGATTGGGATGAAGAAGCCCTCGGACAAGCTGGCGTTACGCCAGATCAGCTCTCCGAGCTAGTTCCTACAACGTATCGCGTAGAAGGCCTTAACGCTGAATACGCTTCTGCCATGGGATTGTCTCAGGATACACCGTTTATTGTCGGAGCTTCCGACGGTGTGTTAGCCAATCTGGGCGTTGGCGCTTTTGAGCCTGGCGTTGTCGCAGTCACGATAGGCACCAGCGGCGCTGTGCGCAGCGTAGTGACCAAGCCGCAAACGGACCCGGAAGGCAAACTGTTCTGCTATGCGCTAACAGAGAAGTTCTGGGTCGTTGGCGGACCTATCAACAACGGCGGTATTGTCTTCCGCTGGGTACGAGATCAGATCGCTACAGCGGAGGCCGAAGAGGCTCGCCGTCAAGGGATCGATCCGTATGATTACTTGACCGAGCTAGCCTCCCAGGTGAAAGCGGGCTCTGACGGGTTGTTGTTCCTGCCGCTGCTTTCGGGTGAACGAGCTCCGTACTGGAATGCGAATGCTCGCGGTGTATACTTCGGGCTTTCCCTTAGCCATGAGAAGAAACATATGATTCGCGCAGCTCTGGAAGGCGTCATGTTCTCCATTCAAGCTGTCGCAACGTCGCTTGAGCGAATTATGGGGCCAGCGGCAGTAATTCGAGCTTCAGGCGGTTTCGCCAGATCCGAATTTTGGCGCCAGATGATGACGGACATGCTGGGTACGTCCGTTACGGTGCCGGATTCCATCGAAAGCTCTGGCATCGGGGCAGCGCTGCTTGGTTTACTTGCAATGGGCGAGATTGATGATTTGGCTCATGCACACAATTGGATTCAGGTTGGAACGGCTCACGAAGTGAATGAAAGCAATTATCGCGTATATCAACAATTGACATCTATTTATACAAGCGTATATCATCAGTTAAAAGATCAATTCGACGCGATAACCGCCTTTCAAGGACAGCACCTTCGGAGCCCTCAATCATAAATAGCTTAAGCAAGCAAAATGCTAGAGGGGATGAAGACAAATGAATTTATTCGATCTTACAGGGAAAACAGCAGTAATTATCGGCGGTAACAGTACACTTGGAGGTTCTATGGCGATTGCTTTGGCCGGTCATGGCGCGAAAGTTGCCATTGTCGGACGCAACCAAGAGAAGAGCGATCAAGTTCGCCAGGAGATCGAAGCGATCGGCGGCGAAGCCCAAACCTTCCAAGCGGATGCAACGAAACGTGAAGATTTGGAGCTTGTGCTCAAAGAAGTTATCGCTTGGTCTGGCCGTGCTGACATTTTAATGAACTGCCCAGGGAAAAATAGTGCTACGCCTTTCTTTGACATTTCCATGGAAGAATGGGATTCTATTATGGAGGTAAACTTGAAAAGCGTCGTGCTGGCTTGCCAGGTGTTCGGGAAATACATGATTGATCGCGGCGAAGGCGGAAGCATTATCAATATTTCGTCTGTGTCCTCGGATCCGCCTCTTTCACGTGTATTCACTTACTCCGCTTCTAAAGCAGCTGTTAATAACATCACACAGAACATGGCTCGAGAATTCGCTCCAAGCCGTGTTCGTGTGAATGCGATCATTCCTGGTTTCTTCCCGGCTGAGCAGAATCGTAAGATTTTGTCGCCTGAACGTATCGAGTCCATTATGCGTCATACGCCAATGAACCGATTCGGTGAGGCATCTGAGCTACAGGGTGCTGCTGTGTTCCTTGCTTCGGAACAAGCTTCCAGCTTTGTTACGGGCTCTGTTTTAAGAGTAGACGGCGGTTTTGGCGCGATGACGATTTAAATATTTATATATCGGAAGGGTGTATGAGAGACGTGTCTAAACAACAAATTGGTGTAGTTGGATTAGCGGTAATGGGGAAAAACTTAGCGTTAAACATCGAGAGCAGAGGTTTCACTGTATCCGTATTTAACCGTTCTGCCGAAAAAACAAAAGAGCTTCTTGAAGAAGCAGCCGGCAAACAACTCGTTGGTACATACTCTGTTGAAGAATTCGTACAATCTTTGGAAGTTCCGCGCAAAATTTTGATCATGGTCAAAGCTGGCGGACCAACAGACGATACGATTAATCAATTGCTGCCTCACCTTGAAAAAGGAGATATCCTGATCGATGGGGGCAACGCATTCTTCCCGGATACGCAACGCCGTAACAAAGAACTGGAAGCGCACGGTATTCGTTTCGTTGGAACAGGTGTTTCCGGTGGTGAAGAAGGCGCGCTGAAAGGCCCATCGATTATGCCAGGCGGTCAAGAATCCGCGTATAAATTGGTTGAGCCTATTCTTACAGCCATCTCTGCCAAAGTTGGCGACGACGCTTGCTGTACGTATATTGGACCAGACGGTGCCGGCCACTATGTAAAAATGGTGCACAACGGGATCGAGTATGGCGACATGCAGCTGATTTGTGAAGCTTACCAACTCTTGAAAGATGTTCTGAATGTAAGTACTGAAGAACTTCATGAGATCTTCACAGAGTGGAACAACGGCGAGCTTGACAGCTACCTGATCGAAATTACACGTGATATCTTCACGAAATACGACCCTGAAACCGGCAAACCGATGGTCGACGTCATCCTCGATTCCGCTGGTCAAAAAGGAACAGGAAAATGGACCAGTCAGAGTGCTCTGGACCTTGGCGTACCGCTTTCCATCATTACGGAATCCGTATTCTCCCGTTTCATCTCCGCGATGAAGGAAGAACGCGTAGCGGCTAGCAAAGTGCTCAAAGGACCTGATGCTCCAGCTTTCACAGGCGATCGTAAAGCATTTATTGAAGCTGTGCGTCAAGCTCTGTATGCAAGTAAAATTTGCTCCTATGCACAAGGCTTTGCTCAAATGAGAGCAGCTTCCGATGAATACAAATGGGATCTGAAATATGGCAACATCGCGATGATTTTCCGCGGCGGCTGCATTATTCGCGCTAGATTCCTTCAAAATATCAAGGATGCGTACGACCGCAATCCGGAACTGAAAAACCTGCTGCTCGATTCTTACTTCACAGATGTGGTTGAGAACTATCAACAATCGTGGAGACAAGTTGTTGCAGAAGCTGTAACTCGCGGTATCGCGGTTCCTTCTTTCGCATCGGCACTTGCTTACTACGACAGCTACCGTACAGAAAGACTGCCGGCTAACCTGCTGCAAGCGCAGCGTGACTACTTCGGCGCTCACACGTTCCAACGTGTGGACAAAGAAGGTTCCTTCCACTTCAACTGGATGGAAAACTAAGAGGGGCAGGGGCGCTACGCCTCTCCCTGTAAACCGTAAGCCGCTTCGCGCAGCCACATTTTCAAACGGTCGGCTTCTTGATCGAAGCCGTTCCGTCTGTGAATGAGCATCAAGGAGACTTCGGCAAAATAACGGAAATTTTTTAACAATCGTGGTTGAGTAAGACCTTGCATGCGCGGGTCTTCTTCAGCCACTTTTTTCTTAATAAACTCCAAAATCCAAACAACATCCTCTTTGCACAAAACATAGCTCGGGTGTAAGATTTGCTCCAGTTTGCCTTGCGTGTGGTTGGAATAGGCAACAATTGGGTTCAAAACTTCATCTCTCCTTGTCGGCATTAGGTTTCTCTTAAAATCTTAACTGTTTGTGTTGGAATTTATTCACACTACTATATGTTTTTCAAATGGATTGTATTCATGACTTTGCGGCTATGGTATGATGTTGGGAAAGTTTGTATGAACAGCATATGAGAAAAGGGGATTAACGTGACAACAAGCAATCTTGTACTTGTAGGTTTCATGGGGACAGGCAAATCAACCGTCGGAAAGAAGCTCGCTGAGCGTCTAGGATGGCAATTCCAAGACTCGGATGCCGTACTTGAAGATGAGCAGCAAACGAGCATTGCGGATTTGTTTCGTCAATATGGGGAGGCGCATTTTCGCACATTAGAGAGTAAAACTCTTGAAAGCTTATTAGCTCAAAGAGGGCAAATTGTGGCAACAGGCGGGGGCGCTGTGTTAGCAGAGGAGAATAGAGCGTGTATGCTTCGTAATGGCTTTGTCGTGGCGCTGAAAGCTTCGCCAGAGACAATCATTCATCGCGTGAGTGCGGATATAAATCGTCCGCTGCTGCAGGGGAACTTGGAAGAACGTGTTCATACACTGCTTGAACAGAGAAAGTCTGCATACGATTTCGCACATGCCATGATCGACACGACGGAACTAACGACTGACCAAATTGTTGATTTGATTATTCAACAAGCGAATCTTTGAGAGGAGGGACAAGCTTTAAGCTTAGTCCTCCCACTCCAACATACCGCCGGTCATGTTTTTAAGGCCTTTATAGCCTTGCGCTTCCAAAAAGCCAACCGCTCGCCCGCTGCGATTGCCGCTGCGGCAAACAAGAATCACTTCATCCGCCTGCGGGATCTCGCTTAGTCGCTCCGGCAATTGGCCTAGTGGAATATGGATTGCACCGGCAATCATACCTTCTGCCACTTCTTCGTCTTCTCGAACGTCGATGATTGCCAACTTCTCGCCACGGCTTAATCTATCTTTGACGTCGGATGGTAAAATCGTATCCATCGTAGGACCTCCTTGTTTTAAAATGCGGGGGTAAACCCCATCAGAAGTAATGATAGAAACATTAAGACAAGATGTCAAACATCGTGTCGCTGAGCTCCGGCGACAAGTCTCGAGAAGCCTCAATTCTCAAGCTACATACTCAGGGTGAGCTCGGATTTTGCGCTGTGCGAGAACCTTACGGACTGAGCGGCCCTTATTTGGAGAAAATAGGCCGTTTTCGAGTTCTAGCGGACGCCACAGTCTCTATTTTCATGATTACATGAAAATTGGCTGGCTCTTGACCAATTAACGGCTCTGTAGTCCGTTAGGTCAGCAGAAAGGTGCCATTTACGGCACTGAAAAAACCTTACGGAGCGAGAGTCCCTTATTTGGAGGCCGTTTTCATAAGTAGCGTGAAGGTTGGCTGCGTGGCACATACATGTCGAGAAGGTTCCCAAGTTCTATTCCGTATGGTACACTGACAATAAATCTTTTGGCCTGTTTTTTACTGGGAATTTTGATGAAATATCCTGCGTTCGACAGTTGAAACTATTGATTGGTACCGGTTTTATGAGAGCTTTAACTACAGTTATACCGGTGGAATTCTATTAACATTCATCGGATATTACATATAAACACATGCGAAGGAGATATTAACCACATGAAAGCCATTGTGAAACCTACTGCAAATCTACAAGGAGAAATTAACGCCCTTTCCTCCAAAAACTACACAACTCGTTATTTGCTAATCGGTGCACTTGCGAATGGGACAAGCACGATCTATTACCCGGCTCACAGTGAAGACAGTGATGCAATGAGACGTTGTGTACAAGATTTAGGCGCTGTTATAGAAGAAGATGACGAGAAGATTGTCATTACAGGTTTCGGCAAGAACCCTAAACACGTGTCTGAGTTAAACGTAGGAAATGCCGGTGCCGTTCTGCGGTTTTTAATGTCTACAGCAGCATTTTGCCCGGATGTAACGTTCGTGAATACGTACCCGGAATCCCTGGGCAAGCGTCCGCATGACGATTTAATCGAAACTTTGCAGCAAATGGGTGTGGAAGTACAACATTCTAACGGACGTTTGCCGATAACAATTAAAGGGGGCAAACCCCGCGGCGGCAAACTTACGGTTTCCGGAAACGTCAGCTCGCAATTCCTTAGCTCTCTCTTATTTATGACACCACTGCTTGAAGAAGATAGCGAGATTGAAGTGCTTCATGATTTGAAATCCAAAATAATTGTGGGCCAAACGCTCGAAGTGCTAGAGCAAGCAGGCATTGTTGTTCATGCAAAAGAAGACTTGATGCACTACCGGATTCCTGGCAGACAATCGTACCAAGCCAAAGAGTATGTGATTCAAGGCGATTATCCGGGTTCTGCGGCCATTTTGGCAGCGGCGGCAGTGACGAACTCGGACGTACGAGTTCTTCGTTTGGAAGAAAACAGCAAGCAAGGCGAGAAAGCTTGTGTTGATGTTTTACGTACAATGGGTGTTAATTTAACGCATGATAACGGAGTTGTACACGTTCGCGGCAATCAAAAACTGATCGCAGGGGAATTTGATGGCGATCATTTTACAGACGCTGTACTAGCTATGGTTGCGGCCGCTGTATTTGCAGAAGGGACATCGCGTTTCTACAATGTTGAAAATTTGCGTTACAAAGAGTGCGACCGAATCACCGATTACTTGAACGAGCTGCGCAAAGCAGGCGCTGATGTGGAAGAGCGTCAAAGTGAGATTATCGTACACGGCAAGCCGGAAGGGGTTACTGGCGGTGTCGAGATCAACGCTCACTTCGATCATCGCGTCATTATGGCTTTGACCGTCGTTGGACTTCGTTCCGAGAAGGGTTTGACTATTCGTGATGCTCATCACGTGGCCAAATCGTATCCGCAATATTTTGACCATTTGCGTTCTATCGGTGCTCAGGTTGAACTTGTGAAGGAGTAACTTCATTCCAAAAACAAGGATCGGGTGAGTCAGCATGAGGATTATTTGGCAGGGGTTAAAGGTGACGTTTGGATTTTTCCTCGTTGCAGGACTTGTGTTTGCCAGCAGTGTTTTTGCTGTACTGCTGTATGCCAAAGCTACCGGGAAAGAGCCGGCATTATTTGCAGCCAATCCTGTAGTGGCCACGGTTAAGCCAAATGAGCCAGTTCAAGCAGCGGAGGTTTCTTCGCCACAACCGACAATCCAGACAAAAAAATCAGCAATGATTGATGCGCCTGTTTTTTCTCAACTGCCTGAACTGCCTGCAGGTTGTGAAATAACGAGTTTAACGATGCTATTGCATTACTATGGAATAACCAAAAGTAAGATGGAACTTGCAGCTGAGATGCCCAAAGATAATACACCTATCAAGCTAAATGCAGATGGTTCACCTGCTTATTGGGGGAACCCGAACATAGGCTTTGTAGGTGATGTTACCCGAAAGCAAAGAGGCTTCGGCATTTACCATGCCGGTCTTTTCCCACAGCTAAAGTCCTACATTCCGGAAGCGATCGATATTACGGGTGAGTCCTTTGAGCTATTTGAACAGCAAGTGGCAAGCGGTATTCCGGTCATTACATGGACGACAATTGATTATAATCTGCCCTACAAATGGGTGACATGGGACACGCCGCTTGGCCCGATTCAAACGACTTATGCGGAGCATGCTGTATTATTGGTCGGATTCGATGAGAATAATGTATACTTGAATGACCCGCTAAGCGGCAAAAAACAGCTGCAGGTAAACAAAGCTCAGTTTATTGAGAGTTGGACCGCTATGGGGAAGCAAGGCCTCACTTACTTGAAAAAATAGGAGGTACTACACATGACTTTTGAAAATCCGTCCAGAGAGCACATTAAGGAAATTCTTGCGAATGCAGGCAATATTGCCGTCGTGGGTCTGTCCGACAAGCCTGATCGCACATCTTATATGGTAGCTGCTGCCATGCAAAGCAGGGGTTACCGGATCATTCCCGTTAATCCGAATGCAACGGAAATTTTGGGTGAGAAGTGCTATGCTTCGTTATCCGACATTCCGGAGCCTGTCGATATCGTCAATGTTTTCCGCCGGGCGGATCAAGTCGTTCCCGTTGCGGAGGAAGCTGTGAAAATCAAAGCCAAAGTGTTCTGGCTGCAGCTTGAAATCGTGAATGAAGAAGCAGCCCGCATCGCAAGTGAAGGTGGCTTAGAAGTCATTATGGATCGTTGCATTAAAGTTGAAGACGCCATTCTCAATCCGCGGAACAACTAAGGCATAAATCAAAAAACCGCTTTTCTCAGACCGTCATGGCGAGAGAGAAGCGGTTTTATTTACGTTAAAGCTTAAGCTTTCAATACGTCGTGATCGACATAACGTGCACCATTCAACTCACTGATCACGTTAATGGCCACTTTGGCGCCATCCCCGGCAGTAACAATGGTGTGCATGGAAACACCGGCGATTGTGCCAGCTGCCCATACACCTTTGAGGCTGGTGTTACCTTGTGCATCCGTATCGACAACCGTTTTGATACGAGGCTCAGTACCTGGCTTCGTCTGAATGCCGGAGGCTTCAGCGAGGTCAACGGATAAACCTGTGGCAAGAATGACATACTTACCTTCATATGTACCATTTTCTGTTGTTACTTGAAAGCCGTCGCCAGCCTGATTTAACTGTGCAGCTTTGCCTTGCACGAATTCAGCACCGAATTTAGCGGCTTGTTTCTTCCCGATTTCGACTAAATCAGGACCGGTAATGCCATCTACACCATAATGATTTTCAATCCACGCACGTTTTGTCACGCTTTGATCATTGTCAATAACGAGCGTTGATTTGCCAGCTTTGGCCGAGAATAAGGCTGCACTTGCTCCAGCAGGTCCTGCTCCAATAATAATAATGTCATAGGCCATGTCCGTATTCCTCCTTGTAAAGTGTATAGGGTACTAAGAAATTATGGCATATTCATTTCCCATTAGTCAACTTACGTGTATAGAAAGTATGTTTTCTCATTTGAACCACTTTGCATAGATCTTAAAATAAAAATAAATAAAAAACGGAGGAGCGGAGAGAATAAAAGAGGCTCCCAAAAGGTGCCCAAAAAATAGAAGTATGTAGGAGGATTTACACACATGTATAACAACTTCAACAACAACGGTACTTCATCGTTCGGAAACTCTTCGCAAGGTATGCAAGCGTCCCACAACAACCAAGCGTCACAAGGTTATCAGAGCAACACCTCTCAATATCAAGGTTACCAAAAGCAGTATCAACCTGTAGGATATGTCCAGTCCTTTTACACGCAACCGGTATCGGGCAATACTACTCAAAGCTTTAGTCAAGGCTATAGTCAAGGCAGCAATCAAAATCAGGGCTATAATCAAGGCCATGCTGCCACGGAGTCTTTTCATATGGCGAATTACCGGGGGAACCAGACGGGCAATGACAACTATACACGCAGCGAGTCTTCCGTGTCATCGCATTACCAACCATCAAGCTTCCAAAGCGCTTATTCTACCTACAACGGGATGAATAACCAAAGCAATACCTTCACTTCCAACCAGTCTCAACCGTCAACTTATTCCTATAGCCAACCATCGATCACGAGCCACTATACGAGCTCTTCGCAAATGAATCAGCAGCCTAATACTCAAACCTATGTTTCCCCTAATGCTTATCATACGGCTAATTACCGTGGAAACCAGCCAGGCCATGATGCGTATTTGCGCAGTGACTCGTCTAATTCTTCTGCGCAATCCTACTCCTACCAACCGAGCTATGCCTTTCAACAAAGCACGCAACAAGGCTATCAACAGCAAGGGCAACAAGGGCAGCAAGGACAAACGGGATATCAAAGCTACCAACAGCAAAACACACAACCGTACATCCAAAGTTTCAGCAGTACGGGCATGGGGCAGCAATACGGAAATAATTCTTCGTACTAATTGCCGTATGCTTTCCAACATGTATAAGCGGGTCGATCCTCGACCTGCTTATTTTGTTTTGACAAACGGGCAAACAAGCTATACGATTTGATAAGAGAGGCTTATGCTTACCATGTAAGTTTTTGAGAACACTGGGCTTTGGCTTACGATGTTGGTTTTGTTTAAGCAAAACTTTTAGGAGGTAGCATACGTTTGAACTGGATGGGGAACTTACAACAGCTTGGCCGCTCATTAATGCTGCCCACCATTGCGCTTCCTATTGCTGCTGTGCTGCTTAGTCTGGGGAATCTACCTTGGGACGGGATTCATGCATCCGGCTTTGGGGATATGCTGCTGTTAGCAGGGAATACGGTCTTTGACTATATACCCATCATATTCGCTGTTGGCGTGGCGCTCGGTCTTACGGAAAGTGCCGGAATCGCCGGACTGTCTGCCATGCTGGGCTATTTTATGTTTACAAGGCTCATCGAACATTCACTGGGGTCCCACTTTCAATTGGGTGTACCGGGCGGGATCTTAATCGGCTTGCTCGCAGCCATTATTTATCATCGCTGCAAAGAGATCAAGCTGCCTGAATACATACAATTTTTCGGTGGACCCCGCATGGTGCCGCTCATCATGGGGATGTGCACGCTCATTGTGTCCTATATTATGATTGTGATAGGACCGTTTTTGGAAGATGTAATGGGTAAGCTTTCGACTTGGCTGCTCGGCCTTGGCGGGTTTGGTGCATTTATTTACGGTATAGCGCATCGATTGTTGGTGCCGTCAGGTCTGCACCATATTTTGAATAACTTTTTTTGGTTTCAAGTGGGAGCTTACAAAACACCATCAGGGCAGATGGCTTACGGGGATTTGCCACGTTTTTTTGCCGGTGATCCTACGGCTGGGATGTACATGGCCGGTCTATACCCCATCATGATGTTTGCGCTTCCTGCCATTGCATTTGCCATCATCGGGGAAGCGCGTGAGGATTTGAAGCCGAAGATTAAGGCGACATTTCTGACAGCGGCGCTAGCCTCTTTTTTGACAGGTGTCACGGAGCCAATTGAGTTTGCTTTCCTGTTTGTTGCACCTTATTTGTTCATTATTCACGCTATTTTATCAGGTGTAGCCATGTGGTTGGCTTATGAGCTGCATATTCAACATGGTTTTTCCTACTCGGCAGGTGCTATAGACTATGTTATTAATTTGCATTTATCGCATAACGGTCTACTGCTAATCCCGATTGGAATCGTGTATGGACTGGTGTATTACTTCATGTTTCGCTGGGCGATCAGACGGTTCCAAATCCCGACGCCAGGCAGGGAAGAAGGATCTTCACTTGAAGAATGGGCTGGCGATATTCCGTATCGTTCACCTTTAATTTTGCAAGCCTTGGGTGGGAAAGACAATATTAAGAAGATTGAAGCCTGCATTACCAGATTGCGCCTTACGCTTGTTAATGATCGATTGATTGACATCACGGCATTACGACATTTAGGAGCTGCAGGCGTCATCCGTCTTGGAGGAGGCAATGTTCAGGTCGTGTTCGGGACATTCTCAGAGCTAATTCGTGAAGAGATTATGAAAGTACTGCGCAAAGATATTCATGTGGTATTGTTTACTTCGCCGATGCAGGGACGCATGATTCCTATTGAGGAAGTGCCTGACCGCATTTTCGCCTCGCGATTGGTGGGCAACGGGGTTGCGTTCATTCCTGAAAAAGGGGAGCTGGTCTCGCCTGTTGCAGGTACCATCATGCATATTTATCCGACCATGCATGCCCTGGGCATTTTGACGGATGAAGGACTAGAGGTCTTGCTGCACATTGGTATTGATACGTCAAGTTTACCGGGCAAGTGCTTTAATGCTGTGGTAAAAGAAGGCGATCGTGTTGAAGCGGGACAATTGTTAGTTAAATTTAATTATAATAAAGTTAAAAAGTTTGCTTCATCTTTGGCGACACCGATGATTATTACAAATCCGGATCTTGTTAAGTCTTGGAGCTTTGCTCCGTTCAAATCTGTTAAAAAAGGCCAAGGTTCTGTGATGTCCGTCGTCTTAAAGCCTACTAAATCTACGGGGGGGATGAACGGATGATCAGAGGGATAGGCGCGTCTTCAGGCATAGCAATGGGTCAGGCTTTTGTCATTCCTACGTGGGAGTGGGATTTTCCTGAGAAAATGATCGATGTGACAGATTTGGCTTATGAATTTGAGCGGTTGTATGACGGCATCCGCTCTTCTAAAGATGAATTAGAGTTAATCAAGCAGGAAATTAAGGAAGTTGTCGGGCAAGATCAGGCGTATATTTTTGATGCCCACTTGGCGATTTTGGAAGATCCCATTTTTATGAATGAAATTCAGGGGATCATTGAGCTTCAGTATAAAGCCGCCGAAGTTGCGGTGAAAGAAGTAATCGATAAATTCGTCGGTATGTTCAATATGATCGATGATGAGTACATGAAGGAACGCGCGCTGGATATTAAAGATGTGGGCAACAGGCTTCTGAAGCATTTGCTTGGGGATACCAGTTCAACCGTTCCGCCTATCGATCATCCGTATATTTTAGTCGCAAAAGAGCTTACACCTTCGCAATTGGCTCATCTGGATCCGACTAAAGTATTAGGGCTTCTAACCATTCTAGGAGGTACGCATTCGCATGTGTCGATCATGGCGAGAGCCATGTCGGTTCCTTATGTGTTGGGCTTGGAAGGGAAGCTTCTGCGTCCGATTCAAAACGGCGATTTCTTGATTATTGACGGTCAAGAGGGCACCTTGTATATCAATCCGGACAAGATCACGATTGAGCGTTACCAGGCTCGCAAAAAGAATTGGCTGGAATTCAAAGAGAGTCTGCAGGAAATCGCAGATGTTGCGCCTGTCACTGTGGACAATAGCTATGTGAATCTGCACGCCAACATCAACTCGGTTATGGAGATCGATCAGGTTCTGCGCAACGGGGCTTCTGGCGTCGGTTTGTTCCGTACGGAGTATTTATACATGGACCGTGATTCACTGCCTGGCGAGGATGAGCAGTTTGAAGTCTATCGTCACGCTGCCAAACAATTAAAAGGCCGTCCTATTGTTATCCGAACCTTGGATATTGGCGGAGACAAAAAGCTGGATTACATGCCGCTTGCCAAAGAGGATAATCCGTTCCTTGGATACAGGGCCATTCGGATCTCACTGGATCGCAAAGATCTTTTTATGACACAGTTAAAAGCTATTCTCAGAGCAAGTCATTATGGGAACGTGAAAATCATGTATCCAATGGTAACTTCGCTCGGTGAAGTGCGTCAAGCCAAAGCCCTTCTGGAGAAGGCGAAAGCTGAACTCAGTGCCCAAGGGGTTCCTTACAATGCTCAAATTGAAGTAGGATTAACCATTGAAGTACCAGCAGCGGCTCTTATTGCAGACGTCCTTGCCAGTGAAGTGAATTTTATGAGTATCGGCACCAACGATCTTGTTCAATATGTACTTGCAGTAGACAGGATGAACGAAAATATTGCGCACTTATATAATCCTTATCATCCGGCTGTTATCAGACTTCTTAAACACGTGATTGATGCTGGCAAAAGTGTTGGCATTCCTGTTGGTGTCTGCGGAGAAATGGCGGGAGACGTCCGCGCGCTTCCTATTTGGTTAGGTCTAGGCATTGAAGAACTGAGCATATCTGTGCAAACGATCTTGCAAGTCAAACACCGCTTATTAAGCAGTGACGCTAAGAAATGCAAGCAGTTGGTAAATGAAATTTTAGTTTGCAAAACCAGCGATGAAATCATAGAGCTGTTAGCACAAACCGAACAGACAGAGTCCATTGTAGGAGGTACTTAGGATGGAATTAAAGGGTACGAAGGTATTGGCATTTGTTGATGAAGAGTTCGAAGATTTGGAGATGTGGTATCCCGTTTTACGTTTGCGCGAGGCGGGTGTTGTCGTAGATATCGTCGGGCCAAAAGCGAAAACGGTTTATCATGGCAAATATGGCGTCCCGATCACAACGGATTTTGCTTTTGATGAAGTGAAGTCCTCGGATTATATCGGTCTTTATGTGCCAGGAGGCTGGGCTCCTGATAAATTACGCCGTTATCCGGATGTGCTCCGCCTTACGCAGGAGTTCCATGCCGCGGTGAAGCCAATTGCTCAAATCTGCCATGCCGGCTGGGTGCTTATTTCAGCAAAAATCGTAAATGGCTATACCATGACCTCCACGCCAGGCATTCGCGATGACCTCGAAAATGCTGGAGCTACTTGGGTCGATGAAGAAGTCGTGGTCGACCGTAATATCATCTCAGGGCGTCGCCCGCCAGATCTACCGGCATTTTCCAAGCGTTTTGTGGACGAGCTGGTGCAATTCCATAAACATCAGGAAAAGTAACTTGACACTTCCATTCGTGGCAAAAACTACTACTCTCCTTTCGGCAGGAAATCGTATAGAATCGTAGAATATCTTTATTACAAGAAATTCATGTTCATGCCGCCTGCCAGTGAAGGAGTGTTAGAATGCAAAAGTTTTGTAAGTGCGGACGCACGATGAACCTTCGTCTGCGTACGGTTATTTATCAAAGTAAAGTCGATATTGAAAATGTACCTATTTATTCATGTGAGGCTTGTGGACGCAGTGAAGTTGTTCCTCATGTTAAACCCGAGCTTACCGGTTTAATCGGCAAGCTGGGGAGTAAGCCTGAGAAGCAGCAGCTGTTTTTTCATGAGCTATCGGAAGTAGCTTTCTTACTGCTCAAGGTAACTGAGAAAGAACATATGAATGATTCCATGGAAAAGATTGTTGAAGAACGTATAAATGAGCTTCTGGACATCTTACTGCTGGCACAATCGCTAGGTGACGAGCCGTGGACCGAAGAAATTCGCAAACGGTTATCTCAAATCACACAAAGCGCAATCTCGACATAAGTTACAAACGGCCAATCCCTTACGGATTGGCTTTTGTACATATTTGTGTACCTTTTGAAAACAAAATGAAATTATTTTCAAAGTATTTTCATTTTTCATTGCAAGATGGATTAATTTGTCGTATCATAACGGTAATATACTAGGCTCGCAGAATACTTTTGAAAATGGAGAGAGTAACCGTGACCGTAACCATTTATGATGTAGCAAGAGAAGCAGGCGTATCCATGGCAACCGTTTCCCGGGTTGTAAACAACAATCCGAACGTAAAGCCGCAAACACGTAAGAAAGTTTTTGAAGCCATTGAACGACTCGGTTACCGCCCTAATGCGGTGGCAAGAGGATTGGCAAGTAAGAAAACGACAACCGTTGGTGTCGTCATTCCCGATATTTCAAACTCAATTTTCGCAGAAGTAGCGCGCGGAATTGAAGATATTGCGAATATGTATCACTACAATATTATTTTGTGTAATGCCGACAAGAAGAAGGAAAAAGAAATTCGCGTCATCAACACGCTGTTGGAAAAACAAGTCGATGGCTTGCTCTTCATGGGTGGTGTCGTGACAGAAGATCACATTCAAGCTTTCCGCACGTCTTCCGTTCCTGTTGTCTTATGTGGAACGAAGGATGAGGCACAAACGATGCCTTCCGTCGATATTGACCACGAGAAAGCTGCATTTGATGCCGTTAATGTGTTAATCGCAGCGGGACACCGCGATATTGCGATGATTTCCGGAACTTTGCAAGATCCGGCTAATGGATTCGCCCGTTACCAAGGGTACAAGAAAGCGCTCGATGCAGCAGGAATTGAGCTGCGCGACGAGTATGTTCGTATCGGGAACTATCGATATGAATCCAGTGTGGACGCAGTCAAATATTTCTTGGAGCTTTCCCCTCGTCCAACTGCTATTTTTTCGGCGACAGATGAGATGGCGATTGGCGCCATTCACACGATTCAAGATAGCGGACTCAAAGTACCGCAAGATATCGCCGTAATCAGTGTGGACAACATTCGCATGGCTTCCATGGTAAGACCGACGCTTACGACAGTCGCTCAACCGATGTATGATATCGGAGCGGTCTCGATGCGTCTTCTGACGAAGTTGATGAACAAGGAATCAACGGATAATATGCAGGTCATTTTGCCGCATGAAGTGATTTACCGTAACTCTGTTACACAATCCTAGTGAACTTAAGCCTCTAAGTGAGCTCTTCCTTTCGAGGATGACGCCGCTTAGAGGTTTTCTCTTTTATACATTATGGAAATGAGGATCGATGAAATGACATGGAATAAACTTGCACTAATCGGTGCGATGAATGAAGAAATTGAACTGCTTGTAGCGCATATGTCGGATGTGCGTGAAACCGTGAAAGCGGGAATTACCTTCAGAGAAGGGACGTATTTTGGCAAGGAAGTCGTTGTATGCCGCACTGGCGTAGGCAAGGTTAACGCTGCTGTAACCACTCAAATTCTAATCGATAAATTCGGTGTTGAAGCCGTCATTTTCACAGGTGTTGCCGGTGCATTGGATCCGGAACTGAATATCGGTGATCTTGTTGTTTCCAGCGAGTGCATGCAGCACGACATGGATGTTACACCGCTTGGTTTCGCCCGAGGCATCATTCCTTACGAAGTGAAATCTGTTTTTGAAGCGGATAGCAAGCTGGTGGATTTGGCCGTTGCTTCAGGCGAGAAACTTTTTGCAGGTAAAGTAAAAAAGGGGAGAGTGCTCTCCGGCGACCAGTTCATTGCTAGCCGTGAAATAGTAGCTGGCCTTAACACAGAGCTTGGCGGCGTTTGTGTGGAGATGGAGGGAGCATCCGTTGCCCAGGTTTGTTCCATGAATGCTATTCCATACGTCGTGCTTCGCTCGATGTCTGATAAAGCAGATGGCTCCGCTCATGTGAACTTTGCGGAATTCACGGTTCAAGCATCTGAGAATTCTTATAAAATGGTTGAGGAAATTGTGAAGCAGCTGTGATGGGAACATAAAAAAAGAGTTAGGCATGTACAACATGCTTAACTCTTTTTTTATAGGCTGCCTACTTCAAATACATCATCGAGAGATCCTTCGTTTGCCGGTTCTTTTCTGTAATGACCTGGCGCCTCGGAATCGGCGCCCAAGCGTCCACAGGGTCCAGCCACGTATCCACGAGCTGGACCGGGCTCTTGCTCTGCCAGGCGTCCAGCCACGCCTGGGGAAGCCTCAGCTGCGGCTGCGCCGCCAGCTGGGGGATTACCGCCTGCTCGCTCATCACGAGCCAGAGCAGGCTCCAAGCCCTTGGTACGACACGCCAGATGTCGTACCCGCCGCCCCCGAGCGCCACCCACCGCCCTTCGCACCATTGGTGCGCAAGGGAGTGGATTAGCTCGGGCATAGCCTTGTACACGCGCATGGAGCAATGTACATGCGCGAGCGGGTCGAAAGCATGGGCATCGCACCCATGCTGCGAGATAATGACGTCCGGCTGGAAGCGGGCGATCGTCTCGGTCAGCACCTCGCCGAAGCATTCCAGCCACGATTCATCCTCGGTGTAAGGTTCCACCGGGACGTTAATGCTTGTTCCGAACGCGTCGCCTTCTCCGCGTTCGTTCACGGCTCCTGTGCCGGGGAACAGAAATTTCCCCGTCTCATGAATGGACAACGTGCATACCTGGGGATCGGCGTAGAAGCTCCACTGCACGCCGTCCCCATGATGCACGTCCGTGTCAACGTACAGCACTTTCGCGCCGTACGTCTCTTTGGCGTGCGCAATCGCCGCTGAAGCGTCGTTGTAGACGCAGAAGCCCGCGCCCTTGCTCTGCAGCGCGTGATGCAGCCCGCCGCCCAGATGCAGCGCGTGCGGGGCTTGGCCGGACATCACCAGCTCCGCTGCGGTAATGGAACCGCCAACAATTTTCGCCGTGACGTCGTGCATGCCCGGGAAAAATGGCGTGTCATCGGTATCGAGTCCGAAGCGTGCCGCTTCTTTGACCCATCGTTCCTCCGGCACGGAAGCGCTAAGCGCTTTCACAGCTTCGATGTAAGCCGGGGCGTGAACCCGCAGCAGCTCGCTGTCTGTAGCGAAGCGAGGCGCCCACAGCGCGTTGTCTGGGAGCGCACCGGCTTTGCGCAGCAGATCGACCGTCATCACGAGACGGTCTTGATTAAAGGGATGATCTTCATTAAATTTATAGTGAATCTCTTCGTCATCATAGATAAAGACAGGATTTGATGCCTTCTTGTTCATATCCCACATTCCCCCGAATGAGCTAACATGCTTGCTTGAAGTCCTAGAAATCCAAAAGACAGATTTACTTTTGTTTTTGACTTTAGTACATGAAGCGCTGTTGAAAACGAATACGATCAAACTGTTCCACAGAAGATATAGGCACTTGCTTGCCTATACGAACCATTAGACAGTTGGCCGGATGCGAACAGATTTCTGGATCATCTGTAGCGAACCAGATCATATCGACGCTTTTCATCAACTTCTCCATCATTTGCCTATACTCCCAGACGGTGAGCTTGCTATTTTCCAAGTCCCAATGCCAATAATACTCCGTGGTGAAGCATATGACATTCTCCATTTGCTCATCTTCGAAAGCAAGGCGAATCATACGTTTGCCGAGCCCCATGGTGCGATAGTCATCCGCAACTTCTATTGCACCGAGCTCTATTAAATCCTGCATATTTCCTTGTGACCACCGCTCGATTTCGTCTGGATAATGGAAGGTGACGTAACCGACAATGGTAGCGCCATCCCTGGCAATGATAATCCGGCCTTCCGGTAATTCGGCAATTTCAATGAGTGCTTCCAGTTGTTCCTTGGGTCTGCGGAAGGCATCTAATTTGCTGTGCATCGTGAGACTTTGCAAGCTGTCAGCAGAAACAGGACCTTCTATCGTAATTTCTGGTTGATCGGGAGCTGTTCGCAAGCGAAATGAGTGATATATTTTGGAATGCTGCATAACCTTAGCTCTCCTTTTGAAAAACAGCATGATATGAGTGATTCCTTCTCGGTTAGGTCATAGTCCCTTTATACCAAATTTTATTTGCAAATAAAAGCTGAACTTAGGCGTAGGCGAAAAATTCTCCGTGTGATATAATAGAATATGTCAAAAATCGATCACATTTTGCTCGAAAACATCAGTAAAATGAAAGCGGTTTATCTCGTGAGGAGGGTTTTACGTACATGGATCAAATGAAAGTTGAACTCGTTGAAGCGGTAGCTACTAATCCTAACATGAAAAATTATGAGGAAACACACGCCAATTTTGACTGGAAAGAGATCGAGAAGAGCTTTTCCTGGTACGAAACAGGCAAAGTGAATATGGCTTATGAAGCTATTGACCGCCATGCTGAATCGTCGAAGAAGGATAAAGTTGCTCTCTATTACAGCGACAACCAAAGAGAAGAGGCCGTAACATTTGGACAGATGAAAGATAGATCCAATCAGTTCGGTAATGTGCTTCGTGGTCTAGGTATCGGCAAAGGTGAGCGCGTATTTATTTTCATGCCACGTACGCCTGAGCTGTACTATGCGTTGCTAGGAACGTTGAAAGTAGGGGCTGTTGTAGGGCCTTTGTTTGAAGCTTTTATGGAAACAGCGGTGAAAGATCGTCTGGAAGACAGTGAAGCTGTTGCGATTGTGACGACGCCAAGCTTGCTTTCCCGGGTTCCTTCGAGTGAACTTCCTCATCTGAAGCACATCATCGTTGTGGGAGACAATGTGGAGCCTGCTGAAGGCCATGTTGACTTCTACAAAGAGATGGAAGCGGCTTCTTCGGAGCTTGAAATCGAGTGGCTGGACCGTGAAGATGGACTTATTATTCATTATACGTCGGGTTCAACTGGTAAACCGAAAGGTGTTTTCCATGTACAGAATGCGATGATTCAACATTACTATACAGGTAAAATCGTTCTGGATCTCCAAGAAGACGATGTTTACTGGTGTACAGCCGATCCAGGTTGGGTAACAGGTACTTCCTACGGCATTTTTGCTCCGTGGTTGAATGGAGCTACGAATGTCATCCGTGGTGGACGCTTCAGTCCTCAGGATTGGTACAACACGCTGCAAAAATATAAAGTAACCGTTTGGTACAGCGCACCGACAGCTTTCCGTATGTTAATGGGAGCAGGCGATGATGTTGTTTCCGGATTTGATCTTTCGTCGCTTCGCCATGTGCTGAGCGTTGGTGAGCCGTTAAACCCGGAAGTTGTTCGTTGGGGACTGAAAGTGTACAACCAACGTATTCATGATACATGGTGGATGACGGAAACAGGCGGACAGCTTATCTGTAACTATCCGTCCATGACGATTAAACCTGGCTCCATGGGACGTCCGATTCCGGGCGTTGAAGCGGCTATTATCGACGATGCCGGGAATGTGTTGCCTCCGAACCGGATGGGCAACCTGGCGATCAAGACACCTTGGCCGTCCATGATGCGCAAAATTTGGAACAATCCAGCTAAATATGAAGAATACTTCCGTTTGACAGGCTGGTACGTTTCCGGTGATTCGGCTTATCAAGATGAAGAAGGGTACTTCTGGTTCCAAGGACGCGTTGATGATGTTATCAACACAGCTGGAGAGCGGGTAGGTCCATTCGAGGTTGAAAGCAAGCTTGTTGAGCATCCAGCGGTTGCAGAAGCAGGGGTCATTGGCAAGCCTGATCCGATGCGCGGAGAAATTATCAAAGCGTTTATCGCGCTGCGTGAAGGCTTCACACCATCCGATGAGCTGAAAGCGGACATTTCCAAATTTGTCAAAGAAGGGCTTTCCGCCCATGCTGCGCCTCGTGAAATTGAATTCAAAGACAAGCTGCCGAAGACACGCAGCGGCAAAATTATGCGCCGTGTCCTCAAAGCTTGGGAGCTCAATCTCCCAACAGGCGACTTATCCACGATTGAAGATTAGCATGAATTGAACGATGAACAGAAAAAGAACCTAGCGATGATTATCATCACTAGGTTCTTTTTTTAGTCATTATAGGCAATGGAAGCAGATGCTTTGGACTCGCCTGAGTCACTGACAGCCGTTACTTTGTAGAAGCCATTGTAAGCTGCTGCATAATAATGAAACTCTGTTCCGCCTTCTACCGTGCCAAGTTTGGAGTAGGTGCCTTTTTCCTTGTTGCTATAGTAGACGTTATATTTTTTGACTTTTTCTTTCGCAGCATTTGCTTTCCAAGTGAGCACAATGCCTGCTCCGTCTGCTTTGGCTTTAAGTCCGGTTGGAGCGCCTGGTGAATCCTTCGATGTCGTGTTTGGCGGTTCAGTTGCGCCAGTAGGTGGAGTGGATGCACCTGGGGCACCTGGGATCTGCGTGCCATCATCGGATGGGACAAATAGCGAATCCAGTGAGCTTCCGTCGGTATAGGCCGAACGGCTTGGAGCTGATTCTTTACCGGCAACATCGACAGCCGTCACATAGTATCCCATTAAACTTGATGCAGGGATCGTATCAACAAATTTCGAATCCGCACCGGCTAAAACAACTTTGCCGCCTAATAGCTGGAACTTGCCGCGGTTATCCGAACGATAAATGCGATAACCGACTATATCCGGGTTCGGGGTTGGCTGGAAGGTGATGGAGACCGTTTCTCCGGACTTTGTTGCTGTTATATTCGTTGGAGCAGTGGGCTCTTTGCCGTCATCAACCCTTGGATCAGTTTCGGAAGGAGCATCGTCATCATAATCGGTTGGTTTGTAATTATCGATTGGCTTTCTGCTTTTCTCAGGAAGCTTATTCAATGCGTCTTGAACTTCCTTGAGCAACTGAGAAATCGATTTTTGGCGTTTAATAACCGTTTTTTCTTGAACGAAATCTACCGGCGTTTGATCCTGCGCAATGTAGTTCAAGCCGTTGTAGGAGCTGATTTTCATCCGCACCATGACATTGTCGACTTCCGTAGGCACATATTTCTTGTTGAAGATATCGGTCACTTGAAGATTCGAGCTTGTCGTTAATTCGCTTGGCAATTTGCCTGATAAGCTGGATACAGTTGCCGATACGATACCATCAGGTTTGGCGAACGTTTTGGTAGGGAAGAGCTCTGGCTTCTGTTCGATCGTTTTATTCATGATTAAGGCCCAGACGTCTTTGGCGTGATTCGTTTGCAGCGTTTTGGAAGAGAGCTTATTGATAGGTTGATCATAACCAATCCAAACGCCGACCGTAATATCCGGTGTAAAACCCATGAACCATGCATCAGCATCATCTTGTGTAGAGCCTGTTTTACCTGAAATCTCGATTTTGCCGTAAGATTTATACTTTTTCATGAGATCGGTAGCGGTACCTTGGCTAATCACCGTTTTCATCATATCCGTAATCAGATACGCGCTTTGCGGGGAGTAGACCTGAGTTGGCTTTTGATCATGAGAATAAATCGTCTGGCCGTTCGAATCTTTGATTTCGCGAATCATGAATGTTTCATTGTATTGTCCTTTGTTCGGGATAGAAGCGTAGGCTCCAGTCAGCTCTCTGACGGAAGTACCGCGGCTTAATCCGCCGATTACCCCGGTTTGGGCGTAATAATCTTCTTTTTGAATAGAAGTAATGCCTAGCTTTTTCGCAAAATCCCAGGCGTCGTTAATACCGACTTTATTCAAAAAGATATCGATGGCAGGGATATTGTAAGACTGGTTCAATGCTTTTCTGGCTGTCATCAACCCGTGGAACTTGTGATCCCAGTTCTCTGGCAGATGGAAACCTTTGACGCCGTCTTTGAGAATGATCGGAATGTCATCCACAATACTTGCCGGTTGAATGACTCCTTTTTCTAAAGCTGGAATGTATGCGGCGATGGGCTTCATCGTTGAACCTGGCTGTCTATACGCTTGTGTAGCGTGATTCAGCTGTTCATCAAAGAAGTTCCGACCCTCGATCATTCCTTTGATAGCGCCTGACTTGGAATCGATCATGATCGCGCCGACTTGCTCAATGCCCTTTTTCTCATCGTTTGGTGCAAAGTTCTTATCGTTGCTTGAGATTTCGTGCATGGAATCATAAATCGTTTTGTCGATCGTGGTGTAAATTTGATAACCACCGCGCAGCAGCTGAGTATGTATGCCTTTCAAAGCTTCATTATAAGCGGCTTGATTTTTGGTAGGATCAAGGTCTGGCTTTTGAATTTTCAGCAAAATCTCGGCTGCTTCCTGCTCCGTCTCAATCATCAGATACGGATAAGTCGTGTACGCTTTTTGAGCGGCAGATGGCATGGATCCTTTCAGATCAAACTTGAGAGCGGCTTGATATTGCTCGTTCGTTATTTTCTTTTCTTCGAGCATCCGTTTCAGTACCAGCTGTTGCCTGGTAACAGCCTTTTTGAAGCCATCTTCATCAAACTCCGGTTTACTTGTGAATGCCGAGTACTGAGAAGGGGATTGCGGCAGTCCAGCCAGATAGGCGGCTTGGGCTACGTTAAGCTTGCTCAGATCATCAATGTCGAACAGACCTTTGGCAGCCGCTTTAATTCCATATAGGTTGTAACCGGTTGAGCCGTTTCCATAAGGGATTTTGTTCAGATAGGCGAGCAAAATCTCATCTTTGGACATCAGGCGTTCCATCCGCAGAGCAAGCAGCAATTCTCTTGCTTTACGGCCATCATCTCGATCCAACGTTAAAAATACCCGTCTGGCGAGCTGTTGTGTAATCGTACTTCCTCCGGTTTGGACTTCTTCATTCAGCAGTTTCTGTGTCACTGCCCGGTAAAGTCCCCGGAAATCAATTCCGTGATGTTCGTTGAAGTCTTTGTCCTCAATGGAAAGAACAGCATCTAACAATACTTGCGGAATATCATCCAATTGAGCGAGACGCCGATCTTCTTCGGTTCGCAATTGTCCAATGACCGTGTCGTCATTGAAGTAAGCAAAGCCGGTTATTGCGTTTTCCTGCATCTGCTGGCGAATTTCTTCCTCGCTGCGGACAGGATCTTTTTTGACCAGTGCACTGACATATCCAAATGCCGCGGAGCCGCCCACGATTCCTGCTAAAAAGGCAGAAATGAGCGTCCATTTTAACGTAATTCCGATTACTTTAAATGTCGTTCTTACCCAAGGGCGATTGATTTTGGCGAAAAAATTACGCATAAGTTCCAATATCCTCCTTACATGAACCCTAATAGTATACCATAATTGCCCTCCCAGCGGTAATGATGTGTCGAAGAAAGGTGGTTGCATCGTTTGACAATTGCCGGAAATCTGTGATATAAATTGTATCAAATGCGTAGAGAGATCAGCAGTAGGTAGCTTGTGGATGCTTTCAGAGAGCCGGTGGAGGGTGCGAACCGGTACCTGCAGGTTAGTGAATTACGGTCTGGAGCAGTGAATGGGAACCTGCAGCAACAGAAGCTGCATTAGTAGTGTTTGCCGATTAAACCCCGTTACAGGTTCTTGAGTGAAAATAGTTAGCCGTACACGGGCGTTGTTCCTATAGATGTACGTAACTGCTGTTTTAATTAGGGTGGTACCGCGAGTCAAGTCTTCTCGTCCCTTGTGGATAAGAAGGCTTTTTTGTATGCCCACATAACAAAGGAGATGGATGAACATGTCGATTTTGAAGGATTTGGAGTTTCGTGGATTGCTTCATCAAATTACAGACCGCGAGGGCTTGGACAAGAAGTTAAGCGAAGAGCGAGTCGTCTTGTATTGCGGGTTTGATCCGACAGCGGATAGCCTGCACATCGGCAGTTTGCTGCCTATTTTGACATTGCGCCGTTTTCAATTGGCGGGTCACATTCCTCTGGCACTCGTAGGCGGAGGCACTGGCTTGATTGGAGATCCTAGTGGTAAAGCGAATGAGAGAACCTTGAATGGGCCAGAAACAGTTGAAGCATGGTCCCAAAGCATTAAAGGTCAGCTATCTAGATTTTTGGACTTTTCATCGGATATCGAAAATAGCGCGGAGCTAGTCAACAACTATGATTGGCTTGGGTCTCTGAATGTGATTGAATTTTTGCGAGATGTGGGTAAAAACTTCACAGTCAACTACATGCTGGCGAAGGATTCCGTTGACTCCAGGATCACAAAAGGTATTTCTTTTACGGAATTCAGTTACATGATTCTGCAATCCTACGACTTCTTGAAACTGAACGAAACGAAAAACTGTTCCTTGCAGATCGGTGGAAGTGACCAGTGGGGCAATATCACAGCCGGTCTTGAACTTATTGGCAAAACAACGGAGAGCAGAGCTTACGGCGTAACCTTGCCGCTCGTGACCAAAAGTGACGGACAAAAGTTCGGTAAAACAGAAGGCGGAGCGATTTGGCTGGATGCAAGCAAAACGTCCCCTTACCAGTTCTACCAGTTCTGGTTGGGTACGGCGGACAACGATGTTATTCGCTTCCTGAAGTATTTCACGTTTATCAGCCACGAGGAAATTGAGCAATTGGAAGTCGAGGTCCAAACTCAGCCTGAGAAAAGAGAAGCGCAGAAATTGCTTGCTCGTGAAGTTACGAAGCTTGTGCACGGGGGAGACGCCCTGGAGAGCGCGCTTAATATTACAGCGGCATTATTCAGTGGCAATATCCAGGAACTATCTCGTACAGAGATCGAGGAAGCCTTTAAGGATGTTCCGTCTTCGACACTAGAACAAGAGGATATGCCTTTGGTGGATCTGCTTATTGCTGTAGGGGCTGCACCGTCCAAACGCCAAGCTCGTCAAGATATTGAAAGCGGAGCTGTGACGGTTAACGGGGTCAAAATAACAGAGCTTGATGCGGTTGCCAAGGACCTGGGCAGACTCGGAGAGTCTTACATCGTTATTCGCCGCGGCAAAAAGAACTACTATCTGGCGCAGTTTAAATAAAATAAACCCCTTAGGAAATTCCCTAAGGGGTTTGCTTTTATTAACGGCTGTAGAACTCGACGATTTGTTTCTCGTCAATTTCTTGAGGAAGCTCAGCGCGCTCTGGCAAACGGATGTATTTGCCTTCTACTGCTGCATCGTTGAACTCAAGGTAAGTTGGCAGGTGGTTACGGTTAGCAAGAGCTTCTTTCACAGCGGAAAGGCCTTTGCTTCTTTCGCGAAGGGCGATAACGTCACCAGTGGATACGATGTAAGAAGCGATATCTACTTTTTTGCCATTTACAGTTACGTGACCGTGAGAAACGAGTTGACGCGCTCCTGCACGGGAGTTGGAAAGACCAAGACGGTAAACCAAGTTGTCCAAACGGCTCTCAAGCAAGATCATGAAGTTCTCACCGGCGATACCTTTAAGTTTGGAAGCTTTGTCGAACAAGTTGCGGAATTGCTTCTCGTTCAAGCCGTACATGTGACGAAGTTTTTGTTTTTCATTTAATTGAACGCCGTAGCCGCTCATTTTTTTACGTTGTCCCGGGCCGTGTTGACCTGGAGGGAATGGGCGTTTCATGTCTTTGCCGTTACCACTTAAAGAGATACCAACGCGGCGGCTTAATTTGAACTTAGGTCCTGTATAACGTGACATTTAGGAAAAACTCCTTCTTTTTAACAAATAGTTTAGTAGATAGCATCTAGATGTCAGGGTGAAGACAAGTGCCTGGTTTTGCTTACGAATCATAATGTGATTCCCTGACAAGAGTAGTTCAGCCGCTGTCTTGGCAGGAGCAAAAGCAGTGAGGGTGATCACAAATGGCATTCACCGAAATCATGTTGTTACTCGACTTCTAATTTTATTAAAAAGCGGGGCAAGTGTCAAGTCTCAATCCGTCAAAACAAATCGAAAATATCGTGCAATACCAGTCGAAAAATAGTATGATAAATGTGGTAACATGTTAGCCTGGATCAAAAGAACTATATAGTTTGTTAGTGAGGAGAGCCTATGAGTGAACCGCTTCGTAGTATGAAACAACATAGTTCGGCAGAGCACTTCGAAGAGTTTCTTCGGCAAGGACTTGTTCTTCCTAGCAACTTTTCCTATGGAGAATTCAATACGGATCAAGCGCTGCAAGATGCATTTGAGTATTGGGTTTATCAATTTGGACAAGCGATGCTACCGCATCAAACCGCATTGTTGTGCGTAAATAGGGATCTTCGTGTCATTAACGCTTGTTTGAATAACGCCCCGTTTATGGAGGAATACTCGCAGACAGGAGTGTCTTGGAACTTTGCTGAACGAGAGGAGAATCCTTTAGCCAGATGTTTAGCCATTCCTCGATTACATGTGATGTCTGGCGAAGAACTGGATGTTTCAAGGCAGAGTTCGATGTATGCTGCCGCTATTCCGGTCCTGGACTCACAAAAACAACCCATTGCCTATCTGGGACTATTCTCCCATTTTCTTACAGAGACTAACGGACTTATTCAATTGCTTTACACCTTGTCAATCTCCTTTCATAGCTGTGTACAAAGCATTGAGGATCGTCGCCGATATGACCATCTCTTGCTGCAAAATCAGCAAAGAGAGCTTGATTTTAAAAAGCATGACATTTTGTTTGAAGCCTCTAAAAAGCTGCATGCCAAAATTGATGTTGACTCGGTGCTGACGGAGGCAATTGAATGCATGTACCGCGTGTACCCGCATATTCAAGTCGATCTGCTGCTCTCGCAAGATAACGATTCAACGAATCTGTCCGTTAAGCCCTTGAATTTTCAAAGTATTGAGAATGACATTTGTACGCGCGCCTTTATGGAAAGCACCGTGGTCTTTGAGCCGACGAAGGGCAGCGAAGGGCCAAGTACGGGGAAAGTAGCGGCGCCATTATCCGGCAAGCAGGGCGTGTATGGCGTTTTATATATGCAATTTGAGCATGATTTGATTCATGCCACCGATTTGCAATTTATTTCAATGCTCGCCGATACGGCAGGTTCGGCATTTGAGAATGCGAAGCTGTATGAGCAGTCGAATGTCATGATTAATGAGCTTCGCTTAATTAATGAAATTACCAAGCAACTTAACCAGAGCTTGCGGTTGAATGAAGTTTTCAGCTCGGCTTCCAGTGAGATTTTAAGCATCTTTGGAGCCGATTTTTGCTGCATTTTGCAAACGGATCAAGATTCGGACAAATTAATTCTGCAAGCCACGAACCTGCCTGCGTTGTTTCAAGAGACTTTTACGATGGATCAGGGCTTCTCCGGGCAAATTTGGAGGACGAAAGAAGCTGTTATCATTTCGGATTATCTGGCAACCCATAAGGTGAAGTCTAAATTCATGCAGTTAAGCAACGCCAGATCGCTCATCGGATCGCCTATTTTAGTGAACGGCCGTGTAGAGGGTGTCATTCTCGTGGCGCATAACAAGCCGAATTTCTTTTCCTACGATAACTACAAATTATTGCAAGTGCTTTCCGGGCATATCGGTTTAGCCATGACGAATGCTTCTTTGCATGCGGAAGTGAAACGTATGGTTATCACGGACAATTTAACCGGCCTTTATGCGCGTCACTATTTGGATGAGCAAGCGAATTTGCTGCAAAAGAAGGATTTCTGCGGTTCGCTAATCGTTGTAGATATCGATAATTTCAAACGCATTAATGATACGCACGGCCATCAAATTGGCGACAAAATATTGATTCAGGTGAGTCAAATTATTAAGACCTGTATTCGCGAGAGCGACATCGCGGCCAGATGGGGCGGTGAAGAGCTCGCCGTATACCTGCCTCAAGTCGCCAAAGATCAGACGATTCGCATTGCAGAGCGCATACGTACAAGAGTTCTTAAGGAAACCAGTCCGCAAGTGACTGTTTCCTGCGGGGTATCCGATTGGAACTGGGAAGAGGATAAGATCAGCGTTGAATCCTTGTTCTATCGGGCGGATATGGCGCTGTATCAAGCTAAAAACAGTGGGCGTAATCAAATTAAAGTCGGCTAGCTTTCCACAAAAACCACTTATCTATAGATAGGTGGTTTTTGCTTTTCATAACGTTGCAAAAAAAGGGCAGACTAGCTTCAGACACGCATGCTTTTACCCTACTTTTCTCTTCCTGAACTAACGGTAACATGATACAATGGTTTGGTTAAGGGAAGGATGGTCGAAATTTGTCAGTGGCTAACAGAAAGCGGATACTTTCAATTCTACTTATTATCATTTTAGTCGGTTTTTTGGTTTATTTTTTCTTCTTTAACCACATAGGCATTAAACTTGCTCACAGCAATATGAGGCAGCTGTCTGATCATTTGAATGATCTTGGTTGGCCCGGCAAAATCATCGGCATGGCTTTGATATTTGCTCAAACCTTTTTTCCGTTTATTCCTTTTGTGCTGGTAGCCGGGACGAATGTTGCGCTTTTTGGGATTAAAGTAGGGTTTTTGGTCAACTATATCATGTCTTGCCTAGGAGCAATTGCCTCTTTTTATTTTGCTCGTTATTATGGACATGCCTGGGTAGAGAAGAAATTAGAACGATTTCCGCTTGTTACTCAGTTCAGCCGCCGCATGGAGCAGCGTGGATTTGTCTATGTACTTTTAGGGAGATTGATTCCGATTTTGCCGTCATCGGCAATTAACTTTGCTGCAGGACTCACGCGAGTACGATTCACTCAATTTCTTTGGGGCACTGTCATTGGGAAACTTCCCATCGTTTTTTTAGAATCCATGATTGCACACGATTTATTTCATTTTCACAAATATAAAGGAAGACTTCTCCTTCTGCTCGGTATCTTTGTCGTCTTAATTCTTGTTGGTAATGGTGTGAAGAAGGTGCTGGCACCCAAATCGAAATAAAAGTGTTGGAGAATGCAGGAAATTTTCTAGTTGCGCTTTGTCACCTATCCAAGTTATCATATAGAAAGCAAGGCGACCAACTCATATGCAAATAAATGGAGGAATGAAATATGCCAAGTGCTAATAACGCCGCAATTGTTGAAATTTCACAAACAGCTAATAAATTTAGATCATCCATCGTTCTCCAATATGATAATAAGTATATCGATGTGAAAAGTATTTTGGGGTTGTTTACAACTCTGCTTAGCTCCAGCAAATATGATTTGCACGTTCACGGTCCAGATGAGCAAGAAGCGAAAGTCGCTATGGCCGAAGTTTTCGCTAAGCATGATCTAGGGGTTAATGTTGTAGAAGACTAGAATAATGCCTGATGAAGGTACTCT
Source organism: Paenibacillus chondroitinus NBRC 15376 (assembly GCF_004000765.1). GTDB lineage: Bacteria > Bacillota > Bacilli > Paenibacillales > NBRC-103111 > Paenibacillus_E > Paenibacillus_E chondroitinus. The sequence continues at coordinate 201,568 of NZ_BILW01000005.1, forward strand.
CAGAATCTCTGAGGGTACCTTCTCTTGTATATTGGAGCAATTTCGCTTAATATAGATACATATAAGGACGGATGACTATGCGTATAGGGGGAAGTGGAATGTCTTCATCTGATCTGTTGTTGGACATGAATCAAAAAGCGCTTAATCTTCTTCAAGAAGATGCAGATAAAATCGAAAAGCTGATCGAAGTACAAATGGAAAATTTGACAACACGTCAATGCCCGTTGTACGAAGAGGTTCTAGATACGCAAATGTACGGTCTGTCTAGAGAAATTGATTTTGCCATTCGTGCGGGACTTATTTCCGAGATGCCAGGCAAGCAAATTCTCAGTAAGCTTGAACGTAACCTTGCTCAGCTATATGAAGCGCTGAATAACAAAAAGTAACCCATCATTCGGGTTACTTTTTTTTGTTTAGCGTATGTAGAGGTGATACACGAACGTTAGACGAGGAAGAATACGACGCCCAGGATGATGTAGACAAAGAGCAGGAGGAGACCTTCATACCAATTGGTTGAACCATCCTGTGTGATGGATTTGGTGATGAAGACGGCGACCCCGATGGCGGCGATCTCATAGGTTGTGAAGACGATATTCATTGGCGTGCCGCTCATGAAGAAGCTGACCAACACTAGCACTGGAGCTACGAATAGCGCAATCTGCAAGGAGCTGCCGATGGCAATTTCAACGGCTGCACCCATTTTATTTTTCATCGCCATCATAACGGCTGCGCTGTGTTCAGCTGCGTTCCCGATAATCGCTACGAGGAAGGCCCCGACAAAGAGCTCCGAGAATCCGAATTTATGTGTAACCTCCTCCAAGGTGCCAACCAGCCATTCGCTCGTGAAAGCAACCATGACGGTGGATAGAACGAGGAAGAGAATCGATGTTGTTTTGGACCAAGCAGCCTCGCCGTGCTCAATGGATGCATCGGAAAGTATGCTTTTGTGGGTAACCATGGAGAACAACAGCCAGAGCAAGTAGGCGACTATGAGTAAAATCGCGACGATCATGCTCATCGTCGAAGTTTCTTTAGACGTTAATCCTCCCGTAAAAATCGCTGGAATGAAAAGCGCCACGACACCGAGAATCATCAAGGACGAGTTGTGGGAAGCCAGCTTGACGTTAAACGACTGCTCTTTGAACTTAAGTCCTCCTGCAAAAATACTAAGCCCGAGCACCAGCAGGAGATTCCCGATGATAGCCCCGGTAAGGCTGGCCTTCACGATATCGTACAAGCCGTCCTTCACAAGGAAGATGGCGATGATTAGCTCTGCTGCGTTGCCAAACGTGGCGTTAAGAAATCCACCTACCCGTTCGCCAGCATAATGGGCCACACTTTCAGTCGCTTTGCCCAGGAATCCGGCGACAAAAATAATCGCGATACAGGCAATGACGAATTGCAGGGTTGTATTCATATGCATGTAGTGTGCAATCCCTGTCAATACAAAAGAGATGATTAAACCCGCATAAAACAATTTACCTTTCAATGTACACCCTCCGACCCTTGAAATATTGGAACTTTTTTACTTCTTTTTACTATACCCACTTTGCCTGATAAAGTAAATTCGATTTGGACATTTGCGGCAGTTCTTGCTTTCATCTATTGAACTTATTACAATAGATTTATACCAGAGTGGAGAAGTTTGGCATTCCATTCAAAGAACCCTATATTAGGAGTTGATCCATATGTCCGAAGACAATCAAACCGGTTTAATTCGTATTTCTGATGATGTAGTATCCACAATAGCAGGTCTAGCAGCTCTTGAAACGGCTGGCATAGCAGGAATGTCTGGCGGCATTTCAGAAGGCTTAGCTAAGCGCTTGAGCGGTAAAAACGTGCAACGAGGCGTATCAGTAGAGGTAGGTCAAGTGGAAGCTGCCATCGATTTACGCGTTATCGTCAATTACGGTTCCCGTATTCAGGATGTATGCAGGGATCTCCAAGAGAACGTTCGGGAAGCTGTCGAGAATATGACAGGTTTAAATGTGGTTGAAGTGAACGTTAAAGTAGAAGGCGTTGCTTTCAGAGAAGAAGAACTTGCAGACGATCCTCTTCGTGTAAAATAAAAAAAAGACCCAATCGAATTTCGTGTCGATTAGGGTCTTTTTTTGGTAGCTGGTTCTTCTTTGCGTATTTGTTCCCTAGATATACTAAGTATAATGCCCATACTGATCAGAGAGACCATCATGGAAGATCCTCCGGCTGATATAAAGGGGAGCGTTACCCCGGTTAGGGGAATGGTTCCTGTGACGCCTCCGATATTAACAAAGGCTTGAAAGCCGAACATCACCATAATTCCTACCCCTGCTAGCATGCCGAACATATCCGGACTGCGAACGGCAACAAGGATACCCCGCCAAATGAAGAAAATGAAAATAAGAATAAATAGAGAGCTTCCTATAAATCCTAATTCCTCACCGATAATGGCAAAAATAAAATCGTTATGTGCCTCAGGCAAGTAGTGCAGTTTCTGGATACCTTGTCCGAAGCCAGCCCCTCGAAAGCCGCCGTGTCCAAATGCGTATAAGGACTGGACCACTTGATGTCCGGCACCTTGGGGGTCCGAGAAAGGATCCATAAACGAAGTCAAACGGTCAATTCGATAGTTATTGCCATCGGAGCCGCCTTTTAACATATAAAGGGCTACGCCGATTGCACCAAGGGTAAGCAAGCTTGTCCCCAGCATGAAGATGTGCTTCAAATTGGAGCCGCCAACCATAATCACGATGGCCGAACAAATAAAAAGAATCATGCATGAACCAAGATCCGGCTGAAGCATGATCAGGAAACAGACGAATCCGACAACAATCAAGGCGGGGAGAAGCCCCTTTTTGAAATTGCGGAAATTCTCCTCCTTATTGCTGATTAACGAAGCCAAATACAGAATGACAATCAACTTGGCGAACTCTGTGGGCTGAATGCCGAATTTACCAAGCGTGTACCAACTGCTGGCTCCGTTTGCTTTGGTCGTGAAGATAACGAAGATTAGGGCAATCACGATAAAGAAGAACGCTGGGATGACAAGCTTTTTGAGCTTCGTGTAATGGAGATTCATGCAAAAGAGCATGCCGATGGTTCCAATCCCGACTGCGATTAACTGTTTTTTCGTGAATGCCCAGGGATCTCCATAATAAGCGCTTGTCATCGAGCTTGCACTGAAAACCATGGCCAGACCGAAGCATACAAGCACAAAGGTTAATAGAAGCAGCAGAAAATCCGGCGTTCCTCTTCGAGGTGGATTCATGCTGTATCCTCGCCTAGTCCGCTAATAATTGCTTCAGCTGATCCAATTTTTGCTTGGAAAGTTTGAGCACGGATTCAGGAATTGGTGAATCGTAGTCCAAACCATGCGGGAATGTTTCTCTGCCTATGTATGCGTCCTCTAGAAACAAAATGGCGTAAGGAGACTCCAGTTTGCCCGATTCTACACGTGTGTTCACGCGCAAGAAGTATACGGATTTGCTTGCTTTATCTTCCATTTTGAAATCATAAGTAGCACGAGTGTATTCCCACTGCCAGCGCACGAAACCTAGCTTCGTCGTTACTTCATCCAGGTGAGCCAGATCGCTTTTTAAGCCTTTTAAGCCAGTTGCTTCAATAATCACTTATAACGCCTCCATATTGTACGTATGCATTCTTTATTCATGATAGTATGTTTCCAATGGTTCTGCAAGTCGATAGCTTTGTCTAATTTCTAATATTTGATGGCACTTTGGAGATGAAACTGGCGCATTAATTTGGTAGAATAGGTTCAATCACTTAGGCAAAATATGAAATACCTACATATAAGGATGAGCGGAGGAGTTATCTATGATTGATTTTCAAGCGGACTTACAAGCCATTTATGAAGAAATGGTTGGTTGGAGGCGCTATCTGCATCAAAACCCTGAACTCTCCTTCCATGAGTACCGGACGGCTGATTTCGTAGCAACCCACCTTCGCAGTTGGGACATTGAAGTCCGTCAAGGCGTTGGCGGCAATGGCGTTGTCGGGCTTCTTCGCGGCGGCGAAGACGGACCAACCGTTGCTCTGCGAGCCGATATGGATGCTCTTCCTATTCAAGATGAGAAAAACTGCGCATATGCATCGCTGACCAAAGGAGTTATGCATGCCTGCGGCCATGATGCCCACACATCAACTCTGCTCGGGATTGCCAAGGTTGCAAGCAAGCGCCGGGCTGAGCTGAAGGGCAATCTGGTTTTCCTGTTCCAACACGCGGAAGAAATCACCCCTGGCGGGGCTGATGCTATGATCCAAGATGGAGCGCTTGAAGGTGTCGATGCTGTGTTTGGCGTACATCTGTGGACACCATTCCCAGTAGGCAGTGTTTACTCCAAAGCGGGTCCATTAATGGCAGCTCCCGATGAATTTACCATTCAGATTCAAGGGAAAGGCGGTCACGGCGGCTTGCCGCACCAAACCATTGACAGCATCTATGTGGCTTCTCAATTAGTTGTGAACCTGCAATCGATTGTAAGCCGTCAAGTAGATCCGATTGAACCATGCGTTGTAAGCATCGGCTCCTTTCACGGAGGGACGAGCTTCAACGTCATTGCAGAAACAAGCTCGTTAAGCGGGACTGTCAGGACTTTTAACGCAGAGCTTAGACAAGATGTCAAGCAGCGCATCGAACGGATCGTGCAGTCCACTTGCGAAATGTATGGAGCGGCTTACGAAATTGATTACAAGCTGGGCTATCCAACGGTAGTGAATGACGCGAATGAAGCTAGTCGATTCTTTAAGGTAGGAGCTGCATTATTTGGGTCAGAAGCTACGCAGGAATCTCCACTTATTATGGCCGGAGAAGACTTCTCTTATTATTTGCACCATCGGCCGGGCTGTTACATGTTTGTTGGAGCGGGCAATGTCGAAGCGGGGATTATCCATCCGCACCACCATCCCAAATTTGATATCGATGAGAAGTCCATGCTGAATTCGGCAAATTTGCTGCTTGGAATGGCTTTGGATTATATGGCATGAATGCCGTCCATCCTTTGGAGAATGCTATGTCTGTAAGACAACTCTAAGGGAGGGATCGTGGACATGGCTGGGAAAACAGTTCGGGATATTATGAGTAAAGATTGCGTGACAGTGACTTTGCAGGATAATGTATATGAAATTGCTTTGAAAATGAAACAACACGATATCGGATTTGTTGCCGTTGTTGACGGTAAGAAGCTCATTGGTGTTGTAACCGACCGTGATTTGGTTGTCCGCGGATATGCGGAAAAGCATTCAGGTTCTACGGCCGTTGAAAAGGTAATAACGAAGGATATTGCAACGATAGATTCGAATACTTCTATTGAAGAAGCAGCCAAAATTATGGCGAAAAACCAAATCCGGCGGCTGCCGGTTGTTGAGAACGGCGAGCTCGTTGGCATCGTAGCCATTGGAGATCTGGCTGTGCGCGGCAGCTTCGAAGATGAAGCCGGCCAAGCACTCGGCAAAATCTCTTCCGACAAAACGCCGGTTGGAGCAAGATAAAGGATTAACAAGATAAAGGATTAATCTGAGTATTTTGGACCGGGCATCCGGTCCTTTTTACTTGGCGAAAGCTTGGAACTGTCAAAGTTCGCAATAAGGTGGTCAATCTGCGACAAGATGCGAACTGCTGAAATATGCTACATTGGTAACGTGTTCAATTAATTGTGAATCTGACAAGAAAAAGGTGAGTACATATGGAGAAGGTTAGGATTGGTATTATCGGTCTGGGCAACATGGGAACTGGACATGCCAAATATTTGGTGAAAAACGAAGTAAAAGGCGCTGAATTGACAGCTATATGTGAATTCAGAGCGGATCGCTTGGAATGGGCGAAAGAAAACCTAGGTCAGGATATCCAATTATTCGACAATCTTGACGCATTTCTGAACTCAGGCGCTATTGATAGCGTACTGATTGCGACTCCACACTATGATCATCCCGAAGTAGCGATAAAAGCTTTTAAAGCTGGACTTCATGTTCTGTGTGAGAAACCGGCAGGCGTATATACGAAACAAGTGCGCCAAATGAATGAAGCAGCTAAAGAGTCAGGCAAAATCTTCAGCATGATGTACAACCAACGTACAAATCCTTTATATAAAAAGCTCAAAGATCTGGTGGAATCCGGTGAGCTCGGCGAAATCCGCAGAACCAACTGGATCATTACGAACTGGTACAGATCCCAAAGCTATTACGATTCAGGCGGCTGGCGCGCAACATGGGCTGGTGAAGGCGGCGGTGTTCTGATTAACCAGGATCCGCATCAGCTTGATTTGTGGCAGTGGACAATTGACATGATGCCGAAACGTGTTCGCGCGTTCTGTTACTTCGGGAAACACCGCAATATCGAGGTAGAAGACGATGTAACAGCATTCGTTGAGTACGAAAACGGCGCGACAGGGTTATTCGTTACGACAACAGGGGAAGCTCCGGGAACAAATCGTTTTGAAATTTCCGGCGACCGCGGAAAAATTGTTATTGAAGACGGCAAGCTGACATTCTGGCGTTTGCGTGTTTCCGAAAGAGAATTTAACGAAACATTCAAAGGCGGATTCGGTCAACCGGAATGCTGGAAAATCGATATCCCAATCGAAGGCAAAGAAACAAGCCACATGGGAATTACCCAAAACTTCGTTGATGCGATTCTTCACGGCACACCACTTGTTGCTCCAGGGGAAGAAGGCATCAAAGGCTTAATGCTTTCCAATGCAATGCTATTGTCCACGTGGACAGACAACTGGGTGGATCTGCCGATTGACGAAGACCTGTTCGAGCAACATTTGCAGGACAAAATCAAAAATTCCACTGTTAACAAAGAAGCTGGCTATAAAACTTTTGATGTTTCCGCTTCAAGATAAATAAAACTGACCATTTGACCCTGTCGATACATGGGTAAGATCGTGGAGGAATTCGGATATGCAAAAAAGCGATGGAATGAATTATGCACCAAAAGGTAAACCGAACATCGTCGTGCAAAAAGGTGAGTTCGTCTTCGCAGCAATTGCCTTAGATCATGGTCATATCTATGGGATGTGTAATGGTTTATTGGAAGCTGGAGCAGAACTGAAATGGGTCTACGACCAAGATCCTGCGAAAGTAGCAGCTTTCATTGCGAAATATCCGCAAGCCAAAGCAGCTTCTTCGGAGCAAGAAATTTTCGATGACGCGGAAGTTAAGCTGATTGCTGCGGCTGCAGTTCCATCCGAGCGTGGACCGTTAGGTATCCGGGCGATGGAGAATGGCAAAGACTACTTTACAGACAAAACGCCATTCACTTCGTTGGATCAACTTGCCTCTGCCAAAGCTAAGGTAGAAGAAACTGGCCGTAAGTATGCGGTTTACTTCAGCGAACGTCTGCATGTAGAAAGCGCTGTGTTTGCCGGCCAATTGATCGAAGAAGGCGCTATTGGGCGCGTTGTTCAGGTAATTGGTCTTGGGCCGCACCGACTGGGTGCTGCAGGCCGACCGGATTGGTTTTTCAAAAAAGATAAGTATGGCGGTATTCTGTGTGATATCGGCTCTCATCAAATTGAGCAATTTCTGCATTATGCGGGATGCAAAGATGCTACCGTGGTAAGCAGTAAAGTCGCGAACTACCATGCGAAGGATTATCCGGAGCTGGAGGATTTCGGTGACGCTACGCTTGTTGGGGATAACGGGGCAACCAACTATTTCCGTGTGGACTGGCTGACACCGAGCGGTCTTGGAACATGGGGCGACGGACGCACGCTGATTCTGGGAACAGAAGGATATATTGAGCTTCGTAAATATATTGACATCGCGCGCGATCCGCAAGGAGATCAGTTGTACCTGGTCAATCAGCAAGGCGAGAAGCACTATAGTCTTCATGGACAAGTAGGGTTTCCTTTCTTTGGCCAATTGATCCTTGATTGCATCAACCGTACGGAGAACGCTATGACGCAGGCTCATACGTTCAAAGCAGCAGAGCTCTGCTTGCTTGCACAGGAGAAAGCGATTCGCGTTGAATAGAAATTATCAAACGGGTAGTCCGGCGATCACCGCCGGGCTGCCCGTTTTGCTTTTTTATGAATAAAACAGACAGGCCAGATAGGTTTAAATCCAGTCCTTTCCTTTCATACTAGTGAGAAAGGAGATGGCAACCAGTGAAAGTAGATCCTACTCGTCCTCTGATCGTACAAAGCGATTTGTCAGTCTTATTGGAGACGCATCATCCCGAATTCGAGTCCGTTCGGGGGGTTCTATCCCGTTTTGCGGATCTCATCAAAAGCCCTGAGCATCTCCATATGTACCGGATTACACCGTTATCGCTGTGGAATGCAACAGCTGCCGGGATGCCGATCGAACAAATGTCAGCTTGTTTGCAGCAAAATGCGAAATTCGGCGTACCGTCCTCTGTGCTAAGCGGGATTCGTAAATATGCAAACCGCTATGGCTTGTTGCGCATGGAAGACGTCGGCGACGAACTCTATCTCGTTAGCGATGATACGGTCATACTAAGAGAAATTCGTACGTACGATTCGCTGAAAAAATATTTAGAAGATACCCGCGGCGAGCGGGCTATTGCTATTTCGCCGGCATATCGCGGCGTGTTGAAGCAGGAATTAACCAAACTCGGCTTTCCAGTTGAAGATTTGGCTGCATATCGGAGCGGCGAATTTCTTCCGATTCAGCTGCGCGACGATGAAACAGTGGAAGAGCCTTTTCAGCTGCGCGACTATCAAAAGAGTGCCGTGGATGCCTTCCATCGCATCGGAGAAGGGGGAAGCGGCGTTCTTGTGCTGCCTTGCGGGGCAGGTAAAACGGTGATTGGTATCGCCGCCATGGCAAGATGCAGTTGTGCCACGTTGATTCTTACGTCGAATGTCACATCCGTAAAGCAGTGGAAGCGGGAAATTTTAAGCAAAACAGGGCTCGGCGAAGACCAGGTCGGCGAATATAACGGAACAACAAAGGATGTACGGCCAGTCACTATTGCAACGTATCAAATCCTGACACATCGTGGGAATAAAGAAGATGACTTCGCTCATATGCGTTTGTTCAGCGAGAGAGAATGGGGGCTTATCATTTATGATGAGGTGCATCTTCTCCCTGCTCCTGTTTTCCGCGCAACAGCGGACATTCAGGCGACCCGCAGACTCGGGTTGACCGCTACGTTAATCAGAGAAGATGGGCGAGAGGAAGATGTATTCTCTTTAGTGGGGCCTAAGAAGTTTGATATGGCATGGAAAGAATTGGAGTCGCAAGGTTGGATCGCTAAGGTTACCTGCCAGGAAGTGCGCGTTCCGCTCTCCGAAAGCGATCGTGACCTGTACGGCGCTTCCAGCGCAAGACAGCAATTTCGGATTGCCGGGGAAAATAGCGCCAAACAACAAGTAATTGACCATTTGCTGCGGCTCCATGCCGATGAACCGACTTTGATTATTGGTCAATATATTGATCAATTAGAGCAGATTTCAGCTCATACCGGCGCGCCGATGATCAGCGGTTCAATGGCCTATGAACACAGAGAGGAGCTGTATGATCAATTTAAAAAGGGGCAGCTGCCCTTGCTTATTGTCTCAAAGGTGGCTAATTTTGCCGTTGATTTGCCGGATGCCGCGGTGGCTATTCAGGTTTCCGGCAGCTATGGGTCACGCCAAGAGGAAGCTCAGCGCCTGGGGCGCATTCTTCGCCCGAAAAGCAGCGGCGCGAATGCAGCCGTATTTTATTCCATCATCAGCGAGGATACCAAAGAGCAGGACTTTGCCATGAAGCGTCAATTGTTTCTGGTTGAACAAGGTTATGAATATTGCATTAAGCGTTGGAGTCCTGAAACGAAAGATCGTAAAGGAGAACAGTATGAGATATGAGCATGTCGTGAGTCGAATGCCGGAAGCCTTGAAGCAGCTTATTTCCAGCCAAACCTGGTGCTCATCTTACATCAAAGAGGGAGTTTCACTGCCTGATCTGCTGACGGACCGGAAATATCTCTTAAGACTGCTGTCTCATTTGTCAGTAGATGAGAAGAATACCCTCCGTCTTATTCTTAGCGCATTCGGTTGTGAGTCGTTCACATACGCTGCGCTTGAAAAGCAAGCGGGTCTCCGTATGGCCGGCGCTCAAGTCGCCATTGGCCTGGTAGGCCTTAGACGTGCAGGCGTTATTGCCGCTTTCCGCAAAGCCTGGGGGGAGCAGCTTTTTGTGCTGCCTGAGGATGCTTTTGAGGCATGGCAGGGACTGCTTTTTCCTTCCGTAAAGCTTAAGACTATGGTGGATGAAAACGCGCTAGAGTTAATACCAGCGGGGTCTACCCAAGCGATTGGCTCGCAGGAGGAAGAAGCAACCGTGCATCCGCGAGGTCTTGCCCAGCAGCTTTTTCACTTTATGGTAGCGTGTTCGCAGCAATCTTCACTTCCCCTGACCAACAAAGGGACATTACATAAAAAGCAAATCTTGAAGCTAACTCAGCATCTCACGCTTCCGAATGACTTGCTGCGCGCCGCGGGAATTACCTACGCATTCAGGGATATTTACGATGACGGTGCAGCACTGATGTTAGAAATGGCTATTCGAATGGGATTCATTTCGGGGCAAGGGGATCAGCTGGTTGTGTGCAAGGACGCTTTCCTGACATGGCTGGATGATCGCTATGAGAGCCAACAGAAGGCGCTTTACGGCGTTTGGCGGCAGCTGCAGCTTCCTGCACCTGTCTGGCTTCAACTTGGCTTAGCATGGATGGAGAGGGCGGAAACAGGCCAATGGGTTGAGCTGGATGCTATCGTTGGAGCGATTATGGCCTGCTGCTCCGAATACGATACGCTGAAAGAAGCTGATTCACTTTCGCGTGCGCTCTTCTCTTGTTGGATTGCGCCGCTGTCCATCTTCCGTTTTGTTGAGCTTGCTGCCGATAAAGAAGGCGGTATATGGTTTCGCTGGCTGATTTCACTGAGGGAGGAATGGGAATCAGAGGCGGGAATCAGCGATGACCCACCCGATGTTGCGGAAAAACAATCGACATCTTCTTCACTTTATGTGCAGCCCGATTTTGAAATTCTGCTGCTTCCAGATGTTTCGCTTCGAACGGAATGGGAGATCGCGGCGTTCGCCGACCTTAAGCAAACGGATCATGTTCGTACTTACCGGATGACAAAAGAAGGCTTTTATCGCGCCTGGGAAATGGGGCAAAGTAGTGAAGAGATCATCTCCATGCTGCAAGAGAATGCGTGTTATGATATTCCTGAGCCAATAACCTTAACGCTGCGGCAATGGGGGGAGCAGACCGGCAAAGTGCATTTTGAAGAAGTGACGCTGCTTCGCTGCCGATCGAGCGACATTGCAGACGCCCTGCTTAGAAACGAGAAATGCAAGCCGTTTCTTCGGGAACGTGTCGGCGCGGCTGATTTTGTAGTGCCCAAAGCGCAGCTCCCTCTGCTTACGAAATGTTTAGAAAGTATGGGCTATAACCCTAAAAGCAGCCGTAAGGATAAGGATGATCCGGGAGTCAATGCTGCCAAGGGTTCATATGGCAATCAGACACCTGGTTTATGTTATTCCAGAGATTCCATCCAGCTATATGAGATGGATGCCGAGCTCCCCGAAAGAGATGGCTTATACCCGGACATGAGGGATATTCCGTCAAGTTGGCTGCATGACTTTCGTTCTTACCATGGTTCCACGCGTAAAGAAATGATTCGCAAGGCCATTGAATGGAAGAGCTGCTTACAGCTGCGCAAAGAAGGGCAGAACCGCTTCATCATTCCTAGAAGTTTGCGCGAAGAACGCACAGGTTGGATCCTGGAAGGCCTAGAAGAATTGCAAGAGATTGCATGGTCTGGCGAGGATTGGGAGGAAATGAAATTGATTTTGCCGGGGATTAATGATAAGGATATCTAGAGAAAAGGAAGAAACTCTTGAGGAACTGTGGTATAGTAGAGATGTCAGATACTCTTTAAGAGGAAGGAAGTTGAACATAGGTATGTTACAGACGATGGAAACAGAAACGATTGATATGTCGGCCGTTCTTATGCAGGCCTATGACATGGGTGACATGATTAATTCCTCTGCTGAAGTGGCAGATTATTTATATTGGAAGAACGCTGTTGAGAACAGTGCGGAAGTGAAAGAGCTGAAAGCCGTCTTTGCAAGGAAAAAAGATGCTTTCGAAGAATGCGAGCGTTTCGGGCATTATCACCCGAGTTATCACGAAGCATTGGCTGCTGTGAACGAGGTTCAGGACAAGTTGCATCAGGTCGAGGCTGTTCGCAGATTCAAAGAAGCGGAGGATCGCTTGGACGATTTACTGTTCACCGTATCCACGACGATCGCTCACGCCGTATCTGATTCTATCAAAGTTCCCAGCAATAACCCGCTGCCAACCGGCAAAGGATGTTCCTCCGGCGGAAGCTGCAGCGGCAATTGCGGTTAACCCATGTTACAACTGGAAATCGGGGCGGATGATTCCGACCTCGGTTCCTTGCCAGTTATGAACGGTAGGCGTGTGAAATGCAGCAAGCTTGCTGACTTCGGATGCCGAAAGCAGATCTAACTGCTTTAGCGCTTCAACGACAGCAGGATATAGCGCTCGCTGATTACCGTCTTCAATCTTCAGCACAAAACCCAAACCTTTATCGGGAACCGTTAGTGCGAAAATACCCTCAGCACCCATTTTGCCGATGATTCGGCCTTGCGTGGCTTCGATTAACTGCGTATCGAAGCGATCGTTGCCTGCTAGGAATTGAGGATATTTTCGCACCGCGGCGACGATTCTCTGGCAAGCGTTTGCACGGACTTCAGGCAGCGCTTCCGGACTTCCTAGCCGGGCGAATGCAAGGGCTAGATGATGGATCGGCATGCCGAATACGGGCACTCCGCAGCCGTCGATCCCGAGCTCCATCTGCGATTTGGGGATGTCCGACATGGCGCACACCGCCTCCAGCATAAGCTGCTGCACAGGATGCTGCAGGCTCATGTATGTATCCGGTGATGCACCGAGGTGCGCACAAAGCGCCAGCATGCCGGAATGTTTGCCAGAGCAGTTGTTATGCAGCGTGGTCGGCGCTTCTCCCCGCTCCCGCATCGCCTGCGCGGTCGGCGCGTGGTAGGGCTCATGAGCACCGCACTGCAGGTGCTCGTGGTGGAAACCGAGCTTGCCCAAGATGCCTTGGGCAGCGCTCACGTGCTCGGCTTCCCCGTTGTGGGAAGCGCAGCACAAAGCGATTTCGGCCTCACCAAGGCCGAAATGATCCGCCGCGCCGGACTCGATGACCGGCAGCGCTTGAATGAGCTTCGCCGTTGAACGGGCGAAGGTAAGGAGCTGTGGGTCGCCTGCGCCGTGCAGCAGCGAGCCCTTGGTATTAACGACCGCGAGATGAACGCGGTGAACACTTTCCGTTATGTTCCCGCGGTATACGCGGACAATGGTGTTAGAAGGCTTCATGTAAGGGTATCACTCCATACTAGGATTATTGAAAAGAGGTTGCAATCATGATGATTGAGCGTAGCGGGTTAATCATTTGGGTTAACGATGTTAAAGCCGCCAGAAACTTGGAAAGATTCGGTTCGCTTCATTACATATCCAAGAAAATGAATTATGCGGTTCTTTATATACATGCAAGCAAAGTTGAAGAAACGACTCGCAGCTTACTTAAGCTGCCCTACGTCAAAAAAGTAGAGAAGTCATATCGCAACGAAATCAAAACCGAATACAGTAGTGAAGTACCGGACAAAACTAGATTTTACACCCTTTGAGGCTGTAGTGCAAAACGAAAGCTTCGGAAGAAGCTTTTTTTATTTTTTGAATTTTTAGATAATAAGCATTTTTTCATGAATTCACAAATATTTATTAATAATTTTATATATTCTTACATGGGAAAAAAAGTTATAATCAAGTAAACTATAACTTACATATATTCATGGAATAGGTACGCGGACTCATTTTTGTAGGAAAGGGGGTGTGATCATGAAAGACAAAGTAATGGGGAGATGGAGTACTTACGAACCATTCTTCGTGCAGCTGGGTGACAAGAAAGTAGCGGATGTCGTGATCACGAATCATGCGAAGCTGAGATGGAGTGATCGTGTCTCTAGTGAAAATAACTCACTGGAGGAAATCTGTGCTTTTCTATGGGAAAAGCTTAAAAATGGTGACATCGTCCCTTATTATCGAAATGAAGAAGATGTTTATCTGATTGATGATGACCTTGTCGTCGTTGCCGAGTTTTCTCACTTGGAGAATGAAACGGATCTGGTGGGCAATCCGCTGCATAAGATGATCATCGTCACCTTCCTCGGGAGAATGTCCGAAACCATGGAGCTTCGCGATTTGAAATCATATTATTCTTGGCTTAGGCATTCAAGGCGCATGACATTGATCAAGAACAGCCGCAAGCGCCGGTAACTGGATAATAGCTGGATCAAGGGCGTGTCCATCGGGCATGCTCTTTTTTACGTCTGAATGGACTGCGCGCGCGCAATTTCATATAATGGTAGCAAAGAGAGGCGGGGTTTCATGGCACTTAATTTTCATCAACTTCACATTTTTTATACCGTCGCGGAAAAAGGAAGTTTCTCACATGCCGCCGGGGCGCTGCATATGACCCAGCCTGCCGTCACGATGCAGGTCCAATCCCTCGAGGATTATTTCGGCGTGAAGCTATTTCACCGCAGCACCAAGAAGATTGAGCTTTCTGAAGCGGGAAGAGCGCTCATGCCGTTTGCTAAAAATAGCATTGAGCTGATTCGGGAGACGGACGTGGCGATGTCCAAGTTCACCAAAATGATTGAAGGACGTCTCCAGCTTGGCGCAAGCTTGACGATGGGCGAATACATTTTACCTCGTCTTCTTGGTCCCTTCAGCAAAGATTACCCGAATATCTCCGTTTCCATGAAGGTAATGAATACGACACAAATTCTTGATGAGGTTCTGGGTCATCAGCTGAATTTCGGGCTTGTTGAGGCGCCGATTCATCATCCGGATGTTCATACAGAAGCGATTCTAAGCGATGAGCTGAAGCTTATTGTGCCGACGGACCACCCTTTAGCAGACCTGGAGGTTGTTACACTCGAAGAAGTGTTGAAATATCCTTTCGTGCTTCGTGAGCAGGGGTCCGGAACTCGAAGGGTAATGGAAGAGGAATTCGCCCGCTGCAACATGGATTGCTCCACAATGAAGATTGTCATGGAATTAGGCAGCACTGGCGCTATTAAATCAGCCGTTGAAGCTGGACTTGGTATTTCCATCCTATCGCAGTCTTCGGTTAAGCATGAAGTGACCCTAGGACTGTTTAAAGTGAAAACGATTGAGAATATTAGGTTTGAACGCAGCTTCTATGCGATTTATTTAAATTCCACACTGCTTCCTATATCCGCAGTCAGTTTTATGACCTTTTTACAGCAGGAAGAATTAAGCCGTTTTCTTTAAAATGTGCAGCACCTGTAAGGGATAAGAAGAAGAGGGGGAAGCGGAAATGACAGCCAAGGTGTCATCCAAAATGGAAGCGGATTTACATACACATACGACGGCTTCGGACGGGACGCAGCGTCCTGCGGCTAATGTGCAAATGGCCCACGATGCCGGATTGGCGGCAATCGCGATCACGGATCATGATACGGTTTCAGGAGTGGCTGAGGCGCTTGCAGAAGGAGCAAAGCTCGGCATTGAAGTTGTACCTGGGGTTGAGATCTCGACCGTCGCGGGTGGCCAAGACATCCATGTGCTGGGGTATTATATTCAAATCGACGATAGTCAGTTTCTGGAAAGATTGGCCTCTTTGCGTGACACCCGAAATGCTCGGAACGACATGATTATTGAGCGCTTGCAGCAGTTAGGCATGGAAATTACGATGGATGATGTGCTCAAAGAAGTAGCGAATATTAAGCGCAAGGGCGATACTGTCGGAAGACCCCATATTGCTGCTGTGCTTTTGAACAAAGGTTATGTTTCCTCCATTAGCGAGGCCTTTGACAAGTATTTGGCTACAGGCGCAGCCGCTTATGCCAACCCGCCGCGCATCAAACCGGAAACGGCCATCCAGTGGATTCATGAAGCGGGTGGAAAGGCCGTACTTGCTCATCCGGGCATCTATCATGACGATGCGCTCGTTGAGGCTATTACGCAGCAAGGATTAGACGGCATTGAGGTCTACCATTCCGACCATACGCCGGAAGATGAAGCGAGATATCTTGAGCTTGCCCAGCGCACAGGCCTTCTCATTACAGCGGGTTCAGATTTCCACGGCGAACGGGGCGGAGTTGTTTTTCATGCGCCTATCGGTTCCAAGCGAATTGGGACTGAAGTTTTGCAATATCTACAAACCGAGAAGGAGCCGCGTTAATGAAAAAGATTCGCAAAGCGATCATTCCTGCGGCTGGTTTAGGAACCCGCTTCCTGCCAGCCACGAAAGCGCAGCCCAAAGAAATGCTGCCCATTGTGGACAAGCCTGCCATCCAATACATCGTGGAAGAAGCAATTGAGTCCGGGATTGAGGATATCATCATTGTAACCGGCCGCAACAAGCGGGCGATTGAAGATCATTTTGATAAATCCGTTGAACTTGAAATGATGCTTGAGGAAAAGGGCAGCACGCAATTGTTGAATATTGTGCAGTCTGTCTCTAATCTGGCTGACGTTCATTATATTCGGCAAAAGCAGCCCTTAGGCCTCGGCCATGCCATCCTTTGCGCACGCAAATTTATTGGCGATGAGCCGTTTGCCGTGCTTCTGGGCGATGACATTCTGCAGTCATCTCCACCTGGACTCAAACAGATGCTGGATGTTTATGAACAGACAGAAACGTCCGTTATCGCTGTACAGGAAGTGCCATGGGAAGATGTGAGCAAATATGGGATCGTTTCCCCCGCGGCGAGCTACGGCAGCTATCGTTTGATTGAAGATTTGGTCGAAAAACCTGACCGTGACCAAGCACCTTCGAATTTAGCCGTGATCGGCCGTTACTTGATCATGCCTGAAATATTTGGCATTTTGGAACGGCAAGAGCCTGGCCGCGGTGGAGAAATTCAATTAACGGATGCACTCCGTGTCCTGAATAGAGAGCAGCAAATGGCCGCTTATTTGATGCAGGCGAATCGTTACGATGTTGGCGACAAATTCGGCTATATTGAAGCGACCATCGAGCTTGCCCTTCAACGGCCGGATTTGCAGCAGCAGGTGAAAGCGTATCTTCTCAATTTGGCTAGAAAGCTAGAAGCGGAATAAACATAAGTATACATAAGTAAAAGAACCTAGTGCAGGAAGATGCGCTAGGTTCTTTCTTTATTTTACAGTTACTTTCATTTGTTTGATTTCCTGTTCATCCGGCGTTACGAATAGTGTTTTCTGATTCACATAGATCACGAATCCAGGCTTGGAGCCATTCGGCTTATGGACATGTTTAATCGCCGTATAGTCAACAGGCACTTGGCTGGAATGCTTGGCTTGACTGAAATATGCAGCTAATTGCGCTGCTTCTCGCAGAGTTACCTCGGAATAGTTGTCGCTTCGGATCACGACATGGGAGCCGGGGATATCCTTCGTATGCAGCCAAGTATCGGAGGAGGAAGCAAGCCGGTTGGTTAAAAATTCGTTTTGCGTATTGTTTTTGCCGACGTAGATCGGAATTTGCTCGCTAGACATATAGCATGCCAAGGCAGGCTTATCTTTTTTCTTCTTTTTGCGCTGCTTTTTGTTGCGGTCGCGAATGTAGCCCTGTTCCATAAGCTCATCGCGGATTTCTTCGATATCGGTCAAGGAAGCTACGCCCAGCTGCTGCAGCAAGGAATTCAGATACGTAATTTCCTGATGCGTTTGTTCGATTTGTTCCTCGACAATAGCGGTACTGTTTTTCATTTTTGTGTATTTTTTAAAATAGCGCTGCGCATTCTCTGACGGGGTCAACAGCGGATCCAACGGAATTTTGATCAAAGCCTGATCTTCATCATAGTAGTTGACCGTCTCAAGCTCGCGATCCCCTTTGTTAACGGCATGCAGGGAAGCTGTCAGCAGCTCGCCAAGTATTCGAAATTTGTCGGCATCTTTGGAATCTTCGACGGTCTCTTGCAGTTTTTCCAGTTTTTTAACATTTTTGTTCGATTCATTTTGTAAAAAACGGAGCAAATCGGCCACGCGCTGTTTGACTGTATCTCTTTCGGCTTTGTCTCCATAAAACATCTCCAAGCATGCGCTAGGCGTTGGGTACGTCGTGGACGTGCCTTCAATGTGCGTGAGCGGTGTCATGGCGAAGAACAATTTGCCGGTACTTGTCTGCTCGGTAATGACGGGTTCGTAGTGGTGCTGACGCACAGCCGACATCACATGGTCAAAAGCATGCCATAAAGCGCCGAGATCGACCGTTTGTTCGCTTCCATCGCTCTTGCGGCCGCGGTATACGATCTCTTTGGCAATTAATGGGCTTAACCCGCTAAAGGCGGCGACAAGCCGATGTTCGGGTTTATCCGAACCAGAGGAATCTTCCCCGGACATTTGAGTCATCGCATCAAGGAAGGTTGGTTTATTCACGTTAAGTGGATTTTGCTTATCCTGCACAGGCGGTGTGACATACTTGCTTCCTGGCATGACAACCCGATAGGAGGAAATAGCTGGGGTTACGTGATGTATACCATCCAAAATGGTGTCCGTTGCCGGATCCAGCAGAATGATATTGCTATGCCGCCCCATAATTTCGACGAGGATTTCTTTGGTGCTCATATCGCCTAATTCATCTCGGTGGCGGATTTGCAACCGGATGACACGTTCCATGCCAATTTGTTCCACGGCTTCAATAACTCCGTTCTCACAGTGCTTGCGAAGGAGCATGCAAAACATAGGGGCATCCATCGGATTCAAAGAGGTTTGCTCCGTGAGCTGGACCCGTGGGAACGTGGGATTCGCTGAAAGAAGAAGCTTGAGATTTTGCCCTTGCGCCCGGATTTGCAGGATGACGTCATTTTCGCTGGGCTGGTGAATTTTATTAATGCGGCCTCCGACACACGTTTGTAATTCATGAACAATCGCGTGCAGGACTAGTCCGTCTAAAGCCATGATACATACAACTCCATTCTAGGTGAAAACTTTGCTAATCTCTATGATGCCATACTTTTCACAAAAACTTAAGCCTTAGCCACCGGGAAAGATGATTTCAGGGATATTTTCCGGCTTGTCTGAATACATTTACGTATGAGTGGGAGGCAAGATCAAGTGGGAAGTGGGAGGGAGAAGGGCGAATGAGTCAGAATAAGTGGTACCAGTTGACATCGGAAGAAGTCCTGCAGTTACAGCAGGTGGACACGCAGCAAGGATTGCCCTGGGAAGAAGCCTGGAAGCGGCAGGGAGAAGCGGGTCGCAATGAGCTGACTGAAGGCAATCGCGTCTCTCCGATTACGCTGCTATTGAATCAATTCAAAGATTTCATGGTGCTGGTGTTATTAGGGGCGACTCTGATCTCCGGCTTGCTGGGCGAATATCTAGATGCAATCACGATCGTTATCATTATTGTCATGAACGGCATCCTTGGCTTTACCCAAGAATTCCGCGCCGAACGTTCGCTTCGCGCACTTAAGGAATTGTCTGCTCCGAATGCGAACGTGTGGAGGGAAGGCGCCATTCATCAAATACCGGCTCGTGATTTGGTGCCTGGCGATATCATTTTGCTGGAAAGCGGGGACAGGGTTCCGGCAGATGTGCGGTTCTTGGAGACGAACGGTCTTTATATCGAGGAATCAGCGTTAACAGGCGAGTCTGTGGCCGTCAGTAAGCAAACAGCAGCGATTGCGCATGATGAAGTACCGCTTGGGGATCAGCGAAATCTAGGGTTTATGGGGACGATGGTTTCCAGAGGCACAGCCAAAGCCGTGGTCGTTCGCATTGGAATGAATACGGAAATGGGTAAAATTGCAGATTTGATTCAAAATACGGAATCCATGGAAACACCGCTTCAGCACCGTCTGGAACAACTCGGGAAAATACTGATTATTGTCGCAATCGCGTTAACCGTTCTCGTCGTCGTTGCCGGTATTATGCACGGACAACAGCCGTATGCGATGTTCTTGGCAGGCGTGAGCTTGGCCGTCGCTGCCATTCCAGAAGGCTTGCCTGCTATTGTGACAATTGCACTGGCACTTGGCGTGCAGCGGATGATTAAACGCAAAGCGATCGTAAGAAAACTGCCTTCTGTTGAAACACTGGGATGCGCTTCGGTCATCTGCTCCGATAAAACAGGAACCCTCACACAGAACAAAATGACCGTTACCCACTTATGGGTTGGCGGTGATGTGCTGGAAGTAACGGGGGACGGCTATACACCGGTAGGAGATATTCAAATTGGCGGACAAAACGCCGATCTGCTCAAAAACCCTTCATTAAGCAGGCTGCTCCACGTGTCTGTGCTTTGTAATAACGCAACGTTATATGAGGAAAAGCAGGAGCTGAAACGGAAGAAGGGTAAGGATTCCAAAGAGAACGTCGTCTCCGTCTGGAATATCAAAGGGGATCCGACGGAAGGAGCCTTGGTTGTCCTGAGCGCGAAGAGCGGCATTACGCAAGAGTCGCTTAGCGACAAGTATAAACGGATCGCCGAATTCCCTTTTGATTCCGAACGCAAACGGATGTCTGTTCTGGTGACTTCGGAAAATGGGCGCATGGCATGCACCAAGGGCGCGCCTGACGTTCTGCTCCAGCACTGCAGCTACATTCTATGGGATGGCAAAGTCATTCCATTCACTTCTACGCTGAAGCAAAAAGTAATGGCGGCCAATGAAGGCATGGCCAGATCCGCCCTGCGGGTGCTTGGCATCGCCTACAAGGAGCTAAAAAGCACGGATCGCTACGACGACTATGAAACGGTGGAGAACGGCTTGGTCTTCATCGGCTTAACCGGCATGATTGATCCGCCTCGTAAAGAAGTGCGCGAAGCCATCTCCAAATGCCGCAAAGCAGGCATCAAAACAATTATGATAACCGGCGACCATCAGACGACGGCAGAAGCGATTGCCAAACAGCTTGGCATGATTCAAGGCAGTGGCGTCAGCTTGAGCGGGCAGCAGCTCGCTTCCATGTCGGACGAAGATCTCGAAGCCAAGGTAAATGATACTTACGTGTATGCAAGGGTATCCCCTGAGCATAAGCTGCGTATTGTCAAAGCTTTGCAGCGTAAAGGACATGTTGTCGCTATGACGGGTGACGGAGTGAACGATGCGCCGGCAATTAAAGCGGCTGACATCGGAATCGCGATGGGGATTACGGGTACGGACGTTTCGAAGGAAGCTTCTTCCCTGATTCTCAGTGACGATAACTTCTCCACGATTGTCGCAGCGATTGAAGAAGGACGGGGGATTTACGAAAATATCCGCAAATTCATCCGATATTTGCTGGCATCCAATGTCGGCGAGATTATGACGATGTTTATCGCGATGATGGCAGGTCTGCCGCTGCCGTTGGTACCGATCCAAATTCTGTGGGTGAATCTGGTGACGGACGGCCTTCCGGCGATGGCGCTGGGTGTCGACCAAGCCGAGAAGGACTTGATGCAGCATAAGCCCCGCTCCTCTAAGGAGAACATTTTCGCCAGACGGCTCGGCTGGAAAATCATCTCCCGCGGAATTCTCATCGGTGTCTGCACCTTGGCGGCATTCTGGCTCGTACTGCGGGCGGATCCTTCGGATGCCGCAACATTATTGAAAGCACAAAGCGTCGCCTTCGCTACGCTGGTCATGGCTCAGCTGATCCATGTGTTCGATTGCCGCAGCTCCCGTTCGATTTTTCACCGCAATCCGTTACAAAATCGTTACCTTGTTCTTGCGGTATTATCCTCTCTTATTTTGATGCTCGCCGTTATGTATGTGGATACTCTTCAACCGATCTTCAAAACCGTTCCTCTTGGATGGAAGGATTGGATTCTCGTGCTCATCGCCGCAGGGATCCCGACCTTTCTTATGGGGCTGGGCAGCGTGCTCTCACCGAAGCGTACGAAAGGCTCTCGTCCTGCTTCCTATACATCATCCAAGGCAAGTTTCAGATAAGTTTAGAGATGAGGCTGTCTCAGAGGTCTTGATGACCTTGGGGATGGCCTTTTCCCCTTTAGCTGAACGAAAAACAGGAGAAAGGGCTATGCATTCAATCATTTTTGCGCTATGATATTGGCTAAAACACACATTTGGAGTGCTGAATACAATGAAATTCACAAAATTGCATGGTTTAGGCAACGATTTTATTGTCATAGCTGGTGAAAAAGAACTGCCTGCCGGTGTGGATCAGCTCGCGATCCGGCTGTGCAATCGCTTCTTTGGCATTGGCGCTGACGGCTTAGTATACATTCTTCCTTCTGAGAAGGCAGATTTCAAAATGCGCATCATTAACTCCGACGGATCCGAGGCTGAGCAATGCGGCAATGCGATTCGATGCGTGTCCAAATATGTTTATGACCACAAGCTTACGGATGCAACAGAGATTACGGTTGAAACTCTAGGAGCAGGTGTGCAGAAGGTCCAACTGAATGTGCAAGAGGGGAAAGTTGCGACGGTCCGGGTGGATATGGGGCAGCCGATTTTGCAAGGACTCGAAGTTCCTACGACGGTAGATGAGGCAAAAGTAATCAATCATCCGATTGAAGTAGACGGAAGAGAGTTTCGGTTTACAGCTGTTTCGATGGGAAATCCGCACTGTGTCATTTATGTGGAGGATGCGGTTAATTTCGACCTTGCCGTTTGGGGGCCGAAGCTTGAAGTACACCCGATGTTCCCGCGTAAAATCAATGTGGAATTCGCTACGGTGAAGAATCGTACGTTTACGGATATGCGTGTCTGGGAGCGGGGGGCAGGTCCTACCCTGGCTTGCGGGACCGGTGCTTGCGCGACGCTGGTATCTTCCGTTCTTAATGGGCTTACCGACCGTCAGGCTACGGTTTCGCTGAAAGGCGGAGATTTGTTCATCGAATGGAATGAAGAAGATAATCACGTGTATATGACAGGGCCAGCCGAAGAAGTGTATCAGGGTACGCTCGACTAGCACACTATCAGAATGATTGATAAAGGTTTATCTTAATATCTCCCATCATTTGTGATACATTATAACTACATTTTTTTAGTAAGCGGGGAGATTATGATGAAACTGGATCTTCGAGCGGCGCTTCAGCGGGATATTTTGACCGGTGACGGCGCGATGGGGACTTATTTATATCAGATGGGATTTCCGGTAGGCATTTCTTATGAAGAACTGAATCTGCTCAGACCGGAAACGGTCGCTGAAGTGCACCGCCGCTATTTTGAGGCTGGTGCTCGTCTTATTGAAACGAATACCTTTTCGGCTAACCGTGAAAAATTATCTAAGTATGGGCTGGAAGGCGATGTTGAAGCGATCAACCGTGCAGGTGTGGAGCTTGCAAGGAAAGTTGTCGGAAAAGACGCTTATGTTGTTGGAGCGATCGGTTCGATTCGTGCCGGCAAACGCAAAAATGTCCGTACCGCCGATGTCGAAGAATCGCTGCGCGAACAGATCTCCATTCTTCTGGACTCACCGGTTGACGGGCTTATGCTCGAAACCTTCTATGATTTGGAAGAACTGCAGCTGGCGCTGCGCATCATTCGCAGCATGAGCGATTTGCCAGTGATCTGCCAGTTCGCGAATGAGGGAACCGGCAGCACACAGGATGGCGTTCCCCTGCAGGAGGCGTTCCTGCGTCTGCGCGATGAAGGCGCTGACGTCATCGGTTTCAACTGCCGCGTCGGCCCGAACGGGATTCTCCGCTCGATGGAGAAACTGACCCCGCTGGCCGGTGTGCCGTTCTCCGCGTTCCCGAACGCGGGGCTGCCCGACTACGTCGACGGGCAGTACACGTATGCGGCGACGCCTCAGTACTTCGCCGAAAGCGCGCTGCGCTTCGCCGATCTCGGCGCGCGCATCATCGGCGGCTGCTGCGGCACCACGCCGGAACATATCGCCGCAGTCGCGAAGGCGCTGCAGGACTACGTGCCGGCAGAGCCGGGCACGGCAGTGTCCGCGCGCGCGGTGCGCGTGCTGGAACCGGCGCCGGCGAAACCTGCGCCGCCGGCAGGCAAACCTTCGCTGCTGGAGATCGTGAAGCAGCGCAAAACCGTCATTGTCGAGCTGGATCCCCCGCGGGATCTCGACATCGACAAATTTATGCAGGGCTCCAGGGCCCTGCAGGACGCGCGCGTCGACGCCATTACGATGGCCGACAATTCACTCGCGGTGACGCGCATGAGCAACCTGGCGCTCGGCCACCTCGTGCAGGATAAGCTTGGCGCGCGTCCGCTGATTCATATCGCGTGCCGCGACCGCAACATGATCGGGACGCAGTCCCATCTCATGGGGCTTCACGCGCTGGGCATCGACCATGTGCTGGCCGTGACCGGCGATCCCGCCAAATTCGGCGATCTCCCAGGGTCCAGCTCGGTTTATGACCTGACATCTTTTGAGATTATCCGGATGATTAAACAACTGAACGAAGGGATTGCGTTCTCCGGCAAACCGCTGAAGCAGAAAGCGAACTTCGTGGTCGGGGCTGCTTTTAACCCGAATGTCAAGCATTTGGATAAAGCGGTGCAGCGTTTGGAACGCAAAATTGAAGCCGGCGCCGATTACATTATGACGCAGCCGGTATACGATGCTGAGCTGATTGAACAAATTTACGAAGCGACCAAGCATTTGCATATACCGGTCTTCATCGGGATTGCGCCGCTCGCGAGCGGAGGGAACGCGGAGTATTTGCATAATGAAGTGCCGGGCATCCGGTTGTCGGATGAAGTTAGAGCGCGCATGAGCGGACTTAAGGGTCCAGAAGGCCGCGCGATGGGCGTGGAGATTGCCAAAGAGCTGCTGGATGCGGCAATGCCTTACTTCAATGGCATCTATCTGATGACCCCTTTTCTAGCGTACGAGATGTGTGTTGACTTGACAAAGTATGTGTGGGAAAAGTCGAAACGTCATGATTTCCACTTGTACCCACTTTCAAAATGAATTAAAATAGGGTAATGGATGTGATGAGGATGATTTGCAGTATGACCGGATTCGGACAAGCGAATCGTTCTTTTGCGGGATACAACGTGTTTATCGATGTGAAATCGGTCAATCATAGGTATAGTGAAGTGTCGATTCGAATGCCTAAGGAATGGGCGGTCTTTGAAGACGCTTTGAAGAAGACGGTGCTGCAAGCTGTGAGGAGAGGGCGCGTTGACGTCTTCGTTACAGCGGAACGTGAAGCGGCTTCCACCAAGAGCGTGACGGTCGACTTTGGTTTGGCAGATGCTTATTTGCAGGCTGCTGAGGAGTTGAAGGGGCGCTATGGGTACGCCGAACAGGTCGGTCTCAAAGATTTATTAAGACTGCCGGATCTCATTCAGATGAAAGAGCTTCGCAAGGAGCCTGACGAGGAGATCGAACAGGAATTGTGCGCCTGCTTGCAGGAGGCCGTTGCCAAATTATCCGATATGCGGATGCGAGAAGGAGCATTTCTGGAACAGGACATTCGTGAGCGCCTGGCTGAGCTCAAACGGATCCATACGGAGCTGGAAGCTTTAGCGCCTGGGGTCGTGCAAGATTATGCGGCTAAGCTCACCAATCGCATTCAGACTCTCCTGCAGGATCAGACACCTGTGGATGAGATGAGGCTGGCGACAGAAATTGCGATTTTCGCAGATCGTTCTAACGTGGATGAGGAATTGACTCGTCTGAAGAGTCATTTTGGGCAATGTGATCAATTGCTTTCAGAGAAAGAGCCTGTCGGACGAAAGCTGGACTTCTTGATTCAAGAAATGAATCGGGAAGTGAACACGATCGGATCCAAATCCAATCACTCGGAGCCTACGGCTAGAGTCATTGCGATGAAGGCAGAGCTTGAAAAGATGCGCGAGCAAATACAGAATATCGAGTGAAGCGGCATGGAGCTTCGCGAGGAGGAAGCCCTAAATGGCTATCAAATTAATCAACATCGGGTTCGGCAACATCGTATCGGCGAACCGCATTATCTCGATTGTGAGTCCGGAATCGGCTCCGATCAAGAGAATCATTCAAGAGGCGCGTGATCGTCACATGCTGATTGACGCTACATATGGTAGAAGAACCCGTGCCGTTATTATCACGGACAGCGATCATGTGATTTTGTCGGCAGTACAACCAGAGACGGTAGCGCATAGACTTTCCAACAAGGACGATGATCATGACGAGTAATACGAACACTCTTGAGCGTGAGAGAGGTATTCTGATTGTTTTATCCGGACCTTCAGGTGTCGGTAAAGGTACCGTATGTGCCGCGCTGCGCAAGTGCTCTCCGGATATCGTGTATTCCGTATCGGCTACGACCCGCTCACCGAGACAAGGGGAAGTCGACGGTGTCAACTATTTCTTCAAAACACGGGAACAATTCCAACAGATGATCGATTCGGATGAAGTGTTGGAATGGGCGGAATACGTAGGTAATTTCTACGGGACGCCGAGACGTTTTGTTGAAGAAACGCTTCGCTCCGGCAAAGATGTCATCCTGGAGATTGAAGTTCAGGGTGCTCTGCAGGTGAAACAAAAGTTTTCCGAAGGCGTGTTTATTTTCTTGCTGCCGCCTTCGCTGGATGAGCTTGAGAATCGCATTGTAACGCGTGGTACAGAAACGGACGAAGTCATTCGCAGCCGCATGTCGATAGCGATTGATGAAATTCGTTTAATGGAACACTACGACTATGCAATTGTGAATGATCATGTGGAAACAGCATGCTCCAAAATACAAGCGATTCTAACGGCTGAACATTGCAAAAAAGAACGCGTGTATCCCAAAATCGTACAATGGATAGATGAGGTGAAATAAAATGTTATATCCTTCAATTGATAAATTGCTAGATATCGTAGACAGCAAGTATTCCCTGGTTGTCGCTGCATCCAAAAGAGCGAGATCTCTTCGCGACGGCGCGAAATCAGACTTGAAAAACCACAAAGCTCATAAGCAAGTTGGCGTGGCGCTTGAAGAGCTTTACGGCCACTACATTGGCTACGAGAAAATCGAGCCGACAGAGAACGAGAAAGTGAAACAAACCGAGAAATAAATCGCTTACCCAACAACCCTTTGTGGTTGTTATTTTTTTCCCAGAATAGCAGATAGAAGGGGGAATACTCATGAGTGTTTTGCAGGGTAAAACGATTGTACTTGGCGTGTGCGGAGGGATTGCTGCTTATAAAGCGGCAGCGCTCACGAGCAAGCTGACTCAGGCGGGAGCGGTGGTGCGCGTCATTATGACAGAATCCGCTGTTCAATTCGTGGCGCCGTTAACGTTTCAAGTGCTGTCTCGTCATCATGTATTCGTGGATACCTTTGATGAAAAGGATCCTTCTGTTGTTTCCCATATCAACTTGGCGGATAGCGCTGATCTCGTGCTTGTTGCGCCAGCAACAGCGAATACGATTGGTAAAATAGCGCTAGGTCTCGGCGATGATATGCTAAGCACAACGCTGCTCGCAACAACCGCACCGGTCTGGATTGCGCCTGCAATGAACGTGCATATGTATGCAAATCCAGCCGTGCAGATGAACATGCAGACTTTGCTTAGCCGCGGAGTGCGTTTCATTGAGCCGGGCGAAGGGCAGCTTGCCTGCGGTTATGTCGGCAAAGGCCGGCTTGCGGAACCGGAGGAGATTTTTGCTGCGGTGGAGCGGCACTTTAAGGGAGAACCTCGGCGCCTTGAAGGGCAGCGGGTACTCGTGACGGCGGGAGGTACGGTAGAACGCATTGACCCGGTTCGTTATATTACGAATGATTCTTCCGGTAAAATGGGCTATGCCATCGCGGAGGAAGCTGTACGCATGGGAGCTAAGGTGACTTTGGTCTCAGGTCCAAGCGCATTGCCTGTGCCCGCCGGTGTTGAATGGGTTCCTGTGCAGTCCGCGCTGGATATGAGAAAGGCGGTCTTATCCCGTTTTGAGGAAAGCCATGTGGTGATCAAAGCGGCTGCCGTCGCTGATTACCGCTCTGCGGTTATCGCGGATCAAAAAATCAAGAAAAAATCGGATTCGATGACACTGGAACTGATTAAAAATCCGGATATTTTACAGGAATTGGGCACGCTGAAAAAGCATCAGTTCGTTATTGGTTTTGCTGCGGAAACGGAGCGGCTCGATGAGCATGCGCTGGACAAGCTGAAGCGTAAAAATTGTGATCTGATCGTCGGGAACGATGTATCGCAGGAAGGGGCGGGCTTTAGCGGAGATACGAATGTGGTGCGCATTTTTGACCGCAACGGACTCGTAGAAGCGCTGCCTATTCAGAGTAAGAAAGATGTAGCGCGCAGGCTGCTCGAATTGACAGCGGATCGTTTATCCACCAAGGCGAGGGAGTCCTGATGTACGCCAAGGTCATTGTGGATGTTCCTGCGAAACAAACGAACCGTGCGTTCGATTATGAAGTCCCCTCGGCGCTAAAGAAGTGGGTCGAGGTGGGGAGCCGTGTGGGCGTACCTTTCGGGCCTCGGGTGCTGCAAGGTTTCGTTGTGGAATTGCACGAGGACACACAGCTTGATGTGAAACGGATTAAACCCATACAGAACGTCCTGGATCTGGTGCCTCCTCTGACCGATGAGCTTGTGAGGCTTGGCAGATGGATCAGCCACATGTATTTGTGCCACGAAGTCACAGCGCTGCAAGCCATGCTGCCCGCCGCACTCAAAGCGAAGTATGAGCGGGCGATTGAAGTTGGCGAGGAATCCGGTGAACAGTCGCTGCTGGACATGCCGGATTTGCAAGCGATTGTGGCTTTCGTCAAGTCCAAAGGATCCGTTCCGATGGATGCGTTAATGGAAGGTTTTGCCGCCGACGGTGCCCTCATCAAGCAATTGCTTGGCGCGGGCATTTTGACGGAAGTGCAGGTCGTGAAAGACCGAATGAGCACGAAGAAGGCGCTGACGGTATTCCCTCCTGCAGGAGGCACCGGGTTGGAACAGGCGCTTTCCGAGCTTCCGGCAAGAGCCAACAAGCAGCAGGAAGTGCTTCGTTATTTGATGGAGCATCCCTACGCCATTCGGCTGACGGAGCTGATGGAAACGGTGGAAGTAGGCGCTTCAACGGTTAAAAGCTTGGCCGATCGCGGATGGATCGAGCTGCGCGAAGTCGAAGTGATGCGCGACCCTTATGCGGGTCGTGCTTTTGTGAGGACGAAGCCGCTTCCGTTAACTGAGGAACAGAGCCGTGTGTTCGCGGAAATTCGGGGTGCCGTCGGCGAGGAGCGACATGAGGTTTTTCTTTTGCATGGCGTGACAGGCAGCGGTAAAACGGAGGTTTATTTGCAATCCATCCAGCAATGCTTGGATATGGGGAAAGAAGCGATCGTGCTGGTACCCGAGATTTCGTTGACTCCGCAAATGGTCGAACGATTCAAGGGGAGATTCGGTGATCAGGTTGCTGTTCTGCACAGCCGGTTGTCGAACGGGGAACGATACGATGAATGGCGCAAAATTACGCGCAAGCAAGTGAAAGTGGTGATCGGCGCACGTTCCGCGATCTTTGCTCCTTTTACGAAAATAGGACTTATTATTATTGATGAGGAACATGAGTCTTCTTATAAGCAGGAAGAGAGTCCCAAATATCATACTCGCGATGTGGCGGTTAAGCGTGCAAGCATGCAGGGGTCGGTCGTTGTGCTCGGTTCAGCGACTCCTTCTCTGGAGAGCTTGGAGAAAACGAGGCGGCGCCGGGATCGGGCAGAACCTCCATACCGATTGCTGACGATGAAAGAGCGGGTGGCCAGCAGGCCAATGCCGCCAGTTGCGATTATCGATATGCGGGAGGAATTGAAAAGCGGAAATCGCTCGATGTTCAGCACGGCGCTGTATAAAGCGATTGAAGATCGGTTACACAAGAAAGAACAGATTGTTTTGCTGCTGAACCGGCGAGGGTATGCGACGTTCGTCATGTGCCGTACCTGCGGGTACGTCTCGACATGTCCGCATTGCGATATTTCGCTTACGTACCATCAGAGCTCACGCATGCTGCGCTGCCACTATTGCGGCTATGCGGAGCGTGAGGTAACCGAGTGCCCTAGCTGTCAGTCCAAGCATATCCGCCATTTTGGCACAGGTACGCAGCGTGTTGAAGAGGAACTGGGCAAAATATTTCCAGGTATTCGCGTCATCCGAATGGATGTCGATACGACGACAGAGAAAGGTTCGCACGAAAAGTGGCTGACGATGTTTCGCGAGAAGCAGGCGGATGTGCTGCTGGGGACGCAGATGGTCGCCAAAGGGCTTGATTTTCCCGATGTGACCCTGGTGGGGGTTATTGCTGCGGATACCGTGCTGAATATTCCGGATTTCCGTTCGGCGGAGCGCACCTTTCAGCTTCTGACTCAGGTAGCCGGGCGTGCGGGCCGCCATGAAAAGCAAGGGGAAGTGTTCGTCCAGACTTACACGCCTGAGCATTATAGCGTGCAATACGCAAGCCACCATGACTTTATCGCTTTTGCCAACCATGAGTTGGATGTTCGCGCGAATTTAGGATATCCGCCTTATCAGCGCTTGATTTTGGTTACTTTTTCACACGAGCAGGTGCCGCTTTTGGTGCGCTTTGCCGAAGCTTTTGTTACGAGGCTTAAAGAGATCGCGCGTGAGCATCAGGCGAAACAAATGGACCTGTTTTCAGACGCGGTGTCCCATGACCAATCCTTCCAAATGGACGTGCTGGGCCCAGTCGCATCGCCTATTTCCCGAATCAAAGATAGATATCGATTCCAATGCGTGGTAAAATATCGTGGGGAAGATCAGGCGGCGGAGATTGTCGGCCGGACGGTGGCCTGGTTTGAAGAGCGCTCATCGAAGGAAAAGCTGCTGATCAGTGTGGATGTTGACCCGCAATATTTGATGTAAGAAATCCCAAATAGAGAAGACTCAAAGGTAGGTGCACGTTATGGCTATTCGTATTATTGTCAAAGATCCAGATCCTGTGCTGCGGGAAAAGGCGATCACAGTTACCAAATTCAATTCCAATCTGCATAAATTGCTCGACGATATGGCAGACACCATGTATGAGGCAGAGGGCGTAGGCCTTGCTGCTCCGCAAATCGGTATTCTCAAACGCGTGATTGTGATGGACTGCGGCGAAGAGCATGGCGGACTGATCGAAATGGTCAATCCGGAAATCGTGTCTTCCAGCGGTGAACAGCATGGACCGGAAGGCTGCTTAAGTATTCCTGGACTTCGTGGTGATGTCACACGCGCTATGAACGTTACGGCCAAAGGCCAAGATCGCAACGGAAATCCAATCGAAGTGACAGGCACTGAGCTGCTGGCTCGCTGCATTTTCCATGAAATTGATCACTTGAACGGGATTCTGTTTACGGACCTGGCAACCAAAACATACACTAGCGATGAAGAGGAAGATTCTGAGTGAATATCATTTTCATGGGGACACCGGATTTTGCAGTACCTTCCCTGCAGGCTCTTCTGGAGGAAGGCTATAACGTGACGACGGTTGTCACGCAGCCGGATCGGCCGAAAGGACGCAAGCGCGTCCTGACGCCGCCGCCGGTGAAGGTCGAAGCCGAGAAACACGGCATTCCGGTGCTGCAGCCCGAGAAGCTGCGCCAAGCGGATTCCGTGGAGGTTTTGCGACAGCTGAAGCCTGATCTGATTGTAACGGCTGCCTATGGCCAGATTTTGCCCAAGGCTGTTCTTGATCTGCCGAAGCACGGCTGCATTAACATTCATGCGTCCTTGCTGCCCAAGTATCGCGGCGGAGCGCCGATCCACCATGCCGTGCTGCGCGGCGAAGCAACGACAGGCGTCACCATCATGTACATGGCCGTTGGATTGGATACGGGCGACATGATTTCGCGTGTAGAGCTTCCAATTGAGGATACCGATACGACGGGGACTTTGTTTGAAAAGCTGAGTATCGCCGGCAGCGAGTTGTTGAAACGCACCTTGCCGGATTTATTGGCAGGACGTATTCAGGCTGTCCCGCAGAATGAGGCTGATGCGATCTACTCCCCGAATATCCGCAGGGAGGACGAGCTGATTGACTGGTCTCGTTCGGCTGTGGAGATTTGGAATCAAGTGCGCGGCCTGAATCCTTTTCCTGGGGCCTACACCCTGTGGAACGGGGAAGTCATGAAGGTTTGGGAGAGCGCGAATCCGAAGGAAACAACAAGCCGCAGCTTCGCGGAAGCTCCTGCTCCCGGAACGGTTCTAGGCAGCAGCGAGCACGGTATTGAAGTGATGACCGGCGAAGGTACGCTATGGCTGACCCATATTCAACCTGCTGGCAAAAAAGCGATGCCCGTCTCCGAATTTATTCGCGGCGTACAAATCGCAGCAGGGACGACATTCGGCAGTGTGGGCGAAGATCAGCCATAACTTAACAAAAATGAGGTATTCGATTTGTCAACGCAAAAACCTAACCGTCCGCAACATGGATCTAACCAAACACAAGGGGCTCGGAAGCCCTTGTCATCTAAATCATCCGGAGGCGCTGCGAAGAGCAGCGCTGTTAAGCATTCTGCCCGAGAAGCGGCGCTGGATGTATTGATTCGCGTTGAAGAGAATCAATCGTACAGCAATCTTCTGCTCAATCAGGTTCTGCAGAAGCACGCGCTGGAACGGGCTGATGCGGGGCTGGCGACAGAACTTGTGTATGGGACCATCGGACGTAAAAATACGATTGATTTCTTTTTGGAGCGTTTCGTGAGCAAAGGGCTCGCGAAGCTGGAGCCATGGGTCAGATGCTTGCTGCGGCTGAGCTTCTACCAGCTGCATTATTTGGACCGCATCCCCGACCATGCGGTCGTCAGCGAAGCGGTCAATATCGCGAAGCGCCGAGGCCACCAAGGCATCTCGGGCATGGTTAACGGCGTGCTGCGCGCAATCATCCGCAGCAAAGCGGAGCTGGTGCTTCCGGCGGCGCTCGGCGATGTGAAGCGCCTCGCGCTGGGCCACTCCCACCCGGAGTGGCTCGTGCGCCGATGGATCCGTCAGCTGGGCCCTGAGCTGACGGAACAGATCTGTGCGGCGAACAATGAGCCGCCGCACGTGAGCATTCGCGCGAACGCGAGGCGCCGCAGCCGTCTGGAGCTGCTGGAGCAGCTCCAGGGCAGCGGCCTCATCGCGGAAGCGTCAGAGCTGGCCCCGGCCGGCATTCTTGTGCAGGGGGCCGGGAACATGGCTTTGTCCCCCGGCTTCCTGCAGGGGGACTTCTCGATTCAAGACGAGAGCTCGATGCTCGTCGCTGAAGCTCTTGAGCCGCGTCCAGGCATGACGGTGCTGGACTGCTGCGCCGCCCCTGGCGGCAAGACCGCTCACATCGCCGAGAAGATGGATGATAGCGGCAAGATTTGGGCTTGTGATCTGCATGAGCACAAGCAGAAGCTGATCGCAGATCAAGCGGAGCGTCTGGGACTGTCGTCGATTCAGACGCTGGTGATGGATGCTGCGAAGCTGGACGAGCATTTTGCGGCGGAGTCGTTTGACCGCATTCTGCTTGATGCGCCGTGCTCCGGCTTAGGCGTTATTCGCCGCAAGCCCGATTTGAAGTGGGCGAAGCAGGAAGCCGAGATCGATGCGATCAGCGAGCTGCAATACGCGATCTTAAGCCGGGTACACCGGCTGCTCAAGCCTGGCGGCGTGCTGGTATACAGCACGTGTACAATTGAGCATGCAGAGAACGCCGGCATGGTGGAGCGTTTCCTCGCGGAGCATCGCGATTTCGAGCTCGCTCCGCTGCCGGCGGAAGCTTTTGCGAGCGTGGACCCTGCGGCTGCTGCCGCCGGGATGGTGCAAATTTTGCCGCAGCAGTTCCATTCAGACGGATTTTTCATTGCGCGGCTGCGCAAACGTGCTTAGTGCACAGAGGGGGATGTGTGTTCGGCCCCGCTTTGTGATAAAATAGACAGGATTAGCAATAAGGCTGGAACAAAGCTAGAACAAAGCTGGAATAAATAACAACAGGTTGTGATAAATAGTGTCTAATAAACCGTATTTGAAAGAAAAACCATTTGTATATGATTTAAATTGGGATGAGTGGCAGAGCTGGGTGAAAGAAAACGGCGAGTCCTCATTTCGAGCTGGGCAAATTTTCGATTGGCTGTATATCAAGCGTGTGTTCAGCTTTGACGAAATGTCCAACTTACCGAAGACGCTGCGCGACAAACTGAAGGATCAGTTTGAATTCGTTACGCTGTCCGAGATCGCTAAATATCAGTCCCAGGACGGTACCGTCAAATTCTTATTCGAACTTGAAGATAAGAATGCGATTGAGACAGTCGTCATGAAGCACAACTACGGCAACAGCATTTGCGTCACTACACAAGTAGGATGCCGCGTTGGCTGTACATTTTGCGCATCTACTCTGGGTGGTCTTAAGCGGGATTTGAGACCAGGGGAAATTGTAGCTCAGGTCGTGAAAGCTCAAAAGCTGCTGGATGAGACGGGAGAGCGCATTTCTTCCATCGTGATCATGGGGATCGGCGAGCCGTTTGAGAATTATGAAGCGACGATGAATTTCTTGCGCGTTATGATTCATCCGAAAGGTTTGAACATTGGACAGCGTCACATCACGGTTTCGACAAGCGGGATTGTGCCGAACATTTACAAGTTCGCAGATGAGAATCTACAAGTCAACTTGGCGATTTCTATCCATGCTCCGAATGATACGCTTCGCTCGAAACTGATGCCGGTCAATCGCAGGTTTCCTTTCGTTGATCTGATCGAAGCTTGTAAGTATTATATTGCCAAAACCGGCAGACGCATTACGTTCGAATATGCCCTCATGGGGGAAGTGAACGATCAGGCAGAACATGCAGAAGAACTGGCGAAGGTATTGAAAGATATGCCGCTTAGCCACGTGAACCTGATTCCTGTGAATTTCGTGGCCGAACGGGATTTCAAACGTACGCCTAGGGACGATATTTTCACCTTCCAACGTATTCTTGAAAAGGCCAAAATTAATGCCACCATACGCCGTGAACAAGGCAGTGACATCGCTGCTGCATGCGGACAACTGCGCGCGAAGCATATGGAGAGCAAGTCATGAGGTGAGATCAGGATGAAGATGGTAAGCCGTACCGATATCGGTAAAGTCCGTTTAGTGAATGAGGACCGCGCCGCCATACATCATGAGCTGAATGGCCTTTCTTTGGCTATTGTCGCTGATGGTATGGGGGGACACCAGGCTGGCGATATTGCCAGCCAAATGGCAATTGATATGATCAGTAATGAACTGCAATCCATTCATTGGGGAATGCCCGTTGACGCTTGCAAGCAAGTGCTGAAGGAAGCGATCGAGAAGGCGAATGAGAAAATTTATGAGTTTGCCTCCGGACAAGAAAGCTATCATGGCATGGGGACGACCGTTGTCGCCGTGATCGCTTCGCAAGAGCTGCTGATCATCGGTCACATTGGTGACAGCCGTGCTTACAAAATTGCCGGGGAGTCGATCACTCAGCTGACGGAAGATCATTCTCTGGTATATGAGCTTGTGAAGAACGGGCAGATCACCCTTGAAGAAGCCGATCACCATCCTCGCCGTAATTGGATTACGCGAGCGTTAGGCACAGAGCCTGGCGTAGAGGTGGATTTATACGAGTATTCGTGGCGGCCGGGGGATATCATTCTGATCTGCACCGACGGTTTAAGCGGATTAGTGGATTCCGGCGATATTCTGCGAATCATCAAGTCGCATGCCGAGCTGGATGCTGCTGCGAAACAATTGATTCAAAGCGCGCTGGATGAAGGTGGAGACGATAACGTAACGGTTGTTTTACTTGCGCACGATGCTGATTCGGACGAAAAAAGGGGTGATGGGAATTGATCGGTAGAAAGCTTGGGGGCCGCTATGAAATTCTAGACCGTATTGGCGGAGGCGGCATGGCTTTAGTTTATAAAGGGCATGATCTTTTATTAAATCGTAAAGTGGCTGTAAAAGTACTGCGACAGCAGTATGTTCATGACGAAGAGTTCATTCGTCGTTTCCGCAGAGAAGCTCAAGCAGCCGCTTCCCTTTCTCATCCTAATGTCGTCAGTATTTATGACGTGGGACAAGAAGAAGATGTGCATTACATTGTTATGGAATACATAGAAGGCACTACTTTGAATGATTTAATTAAAGAGAGAGCGCCGCTGCAGGTGGAAGACGCTGTTCATTACGCCAGCCAAATTGCAGATGCGCTCGATCACGCTCATCATAATGAAATTATTCACCGCGATATTAAGCCGCACAATATTTTGATCGGTAAAAACGGCCGTGTCAAAGTGACGGATTTCGGTATTGCACGGGCCGCTACGTCTTCCACGATTACGCAAACGGGAGCTGTTGTCGGTTCTGTGCATTATTTCTCGCCGGAGCACGCGAAAGGTACGAATACCGGCGAAAAATCCGATTTATACTCCCTCGGTATCGTGATGTATCAAATGCTGACGGGCCGCCTTCCTTTTCTTGGCGAAAGTCCGATTTCCGTAGCTTTGAAGCATTTGCAGGAAGATGTGGAAGATCCTCGTAAAGTTAATCCTCTCATTCCTCAGAGTGTGGAAAACATCATTCTGAAAGCCATGCGCAAAAAGCCGGATGAACGCTACCAGTCTGCGAAGCTGATGATGGCGGATCTGGATACGTGTCTAAACCCGGATCGCCGGAATGAGGCGAAAGTGGCTTTTTGGGATGCCGACGGCATGGACGAGGAGCGTACCTTGGTTATGCCGGCCATTCGTGCGGATCAGCTTGCGAGCTTCGATGATGACGACGAACCGGAGAAGCCTGCTTGGCGTGAGGAAGCTGCTCCCAAGAAAGGGAAGGGCTGGATTAAGCCGCTTGTATGGATCGTCATTTTGCTGATGATTCTTGGTGCAATGTGGTATGCGGTCGGTTATGTGAAAGGGATGTTCACCGTTGAAACGGTCGAGGTTCCGGACGTGGTGAACAAGACGTTAACGCAGGCGGAAGCCGAACTGACCAGTGCTAAACTCGGTTTTACGGTAGAGTATGATCAGGAGAGCAAAGCGCCTAAAGATACGGTCATCCGTCAAAATCCCAGCGGCATGCGAATGAACGTAGGCACCAAGGTGACGCTGTACGTTAGTAAAGGCGCTCCCAAGATCAAGATGGAAAGCTATATCGGACAGCAGCTCAAAGACGCCAAGCTGAAGCTGGAAGCGCTCGGGATTGACGATAGTCAGATTACGTTCACGCAAACGACGACGGATGATCCGCCGGACACGATCCTGAAGCAAACGCCGCTGGTCGGGGAAGAATTTGAACTGGATAAAGCAGCGATAACCTTTGTCGTAAGCAAAGCGAAGGAAACCTTCAAAATGCCGGATCTCGTCGGCATGACGGAGGCTGAAGCGAAGGCGCAAATCACCAAGCTGAATCTTAAGCTTCCTGCGAACGGCATTACGCGAGAGAAAAGCTACAAGGTGGCCAAAGGGAAAGTCATTAAGCAGTTCCCGTATGATAAAGACACGGATGTTTCTGTCGGCTTCGAAATCTCGCTGATCATCAGCGACGGGTTGCCGGAGGATGCCGGACAAGTGACGGTCAGTGTCCCTGTGAAACCGACGACGGAGGGCAAGGATTCCGAGTTTAAAATCATCGTTAGCGATGCGCAGTACGAGAACTTCGAATACAAGACGGAAAAAGTGTCGAAGCCTCAAAACCTGGATGTCAAAGTCATTGTTTCTCCGGATAAGAAAGCCGTCATCTTGATTAAAGAAGGAGACAACTTGGTTAACTCCATTACGCGCACCTATCAAGATTATTTAGATCAAAAGAACGGGAAGACCGTCTCGCCGAGCCCTAGCGTCTCGCCTTCGTCGTCGCCTAAACAGCAAAACAACGGGCCGGCTATTCCGGTAGGCGGCAATGGCAATGGGCAAGGCCAATCAGGCGGGGCTGCCTCTAAACCACCAACTGGAGGCACAAATTAATGCCGCAAGGAATGATTGTTAAAGCTTTGAGCGGTTATTACTACGTTCTGCCCGAAGGGGCGGAGCTCCAGGATGCCAATATGGTTACATGTCGCGGGAGAGGCGTATTTAAGAACAGGAAAATAACGCCGCTTGTCGGGGATCGGGTCGTCTTTGAGGAGACCGAGAATGGGGAAGGAACAGTTACTGAAATCTTGCCCCGCTCTTCGGAACTGATCCGTCCTCCGATTGCCAATGTGAACGTGGTCGTGCTTGTTTTCTCTGTTACAGAGCCTGTTCTGAACTTACAGCTGCTGGATAAATTTTTAGTTCATATTGAACATACGGGCATCGAAGTTGTCCTTTGTTTCACCAAAAGTGACTTATTGTCAGCGGATCCTGATGCTGCCGCACCGAAAGAAATGACCGTTGCGGAACTGGAGCGGATTACGAAGCTGTATGAGGGCATCGGTTATCCTGTGCTGAAGACGAGTTCACGCCTGAAAGTGGGCGTGGAATCGATTCTGCAGCATCTGGAGGGCGCGGTCAGCGTGTTCGCAGGTCAGTCCGGTGTAGGCAAGTCGTCATTGCTCAATGCAATGATTAGCGGCCGCAACCTGGAGACCAATGAGATTTCTCAACGTTTGGGCAGAGGGAAGCATACGACCCGCCATGTTGAGCTGCTTCCTTTGAACAATGGCGGGCTTGTCGCAGATACGCCGGGATTCAGTCAGCTGGATTTCATGGAAGTTGATGCGGAAGGGCTTGGCAGCTGTTTCAAAGAGTTTGCAGAGGTAGCGGAAGGCTGCCGGTTCAGGGGCTGTTTGCATCTGCATGAGCCGGATTGCAAGGTTCGTGATGCGGTGGCCGAAGGAACGATTGCCGCTTCGCGTTATGATCATTACTTGTTATTTTTAGGGGAAATCAAGGACCGGAAGAGGAGGTATTAGGAACGAATGGTACACGTAGCACCTTCAATTTTATCAGCAAACTTCGCTAAACTTGGTGAAGAGATTAAAGACGCCGAGCTTGGCGGAGCAGATTGGATCCATGTGGATGTCATGGATGGCCATTTCGTGCCCAATATTACGATTGGACCGCTTGTTGTTGACGCTATACGTCCGGTGACGAAGCTGCCGCTGGATGTGCATTTGATGATCGAGCAGCCTGACCGTTATATTCCTGACTTTGTTAAAGCGGGCGCAGACCTGATATCCGTGCACGTAGAAGCTTGTACGCACTTGCACCGCACGCTTCATCTGATTAAGCAAAGCGGCGTCAAAGCAGGGGTTGTTCTTAACCCAGCAACTCCGATATCGCTTATTGAACACGTGCTTGATGAGAATCTGGATCTTGTGCTTATTATGACCGTCAATCCTGGCTTTGGCGGACAAGCGTTCATTCCGGGTATGCTTGGCAAAATCCGCGCATTGCGCGATCAAGCGAACGCCAAGGGCCTGAGCGGTCTTCACATTGAGGTGGACGGCGGTATTAACGAAGTCACGGCTCGCCAGGTGGTCGAAGCGGGAGCCGATGTGCTCGTCGCAGGCAATGCTGTATTTGGCCAGTCCGACCGCGCCGATGCAATTAGACGAATTCGGGGGTAGAGGGGAGCGGGACGATGAGATTTCTCTGGCTGTTTCTGTACAGTCTGGTATGCGCCGTGCTTCTTGCGTGTTTTTCTAACATACACGATTTCACGAAGTATATTTTTTCACTTGGTGCCTTGTATCTGGGGATGCGTTTCTTCCGTCGGTTTGAGGGACTTGGATTTCGGGTTTGGTTTATCGTGATTGCCGTGATCTTCTATTTCATCTTCAGCTTAATTTATGCACTATACACGCAGATGGGTATAACTGCACCCTAGCTGCATACATATAGTTACAAGAGCGATGCGCTCTTGTAGCTTTTTTTGCTTTCTGGAAGCGAATAGATCGGAGAAAGTAAAATAGAAGGTACTTTTTCACGACCGGGGCATATACTGTTGTAATGATGTTAGTGCTCACGAAGTCGAAGTCAGTCTTCGGGCATGCGTCCGTTTACTGGCTAAACTCTAAGGAGGGGTAGAGAATGAAGTTCTACACAATCAAGCTACCAAAATTTTTGGGTGGATTCGTGAAAGCTGTACTTAATACGTTTAGCAAAAACTAAGTTGGCTAACACATAGGAAGTCCATATCCCCAGAAATGCAAAAAAAGCACCGGAAGGTGCTTTTTGTCTTTTTACATAAAGTATAAGTATCCGAAAATTAAACGCGAGCCACTTTACCGGACTTCAACGCACGAGCACTTACGTAAACCCGTTTTGGTTTGCCATCAACGAGGATGCGAACCTTTTGAACGTTAACTCCCCAAGTACGCTTATTTTTATTGTTAGCGTGGGACACGTGGTTTCCTGATTTAGGACTTTTACCTGTAACGAAACATTTGCGGGACATGTTTGACACCTCCTTCGGCAGTATACAAAGCAGCCTGGGTGGCAAGCCTAAGCTTGACATGACAGCTTTCCTCAAATTTAGACTTTGCTTCTTGCGATTCTTGTAATAACCAGCAAAAACACACTTAAATATAATAGCATAGCAAAAGGAGCAGAGTCAACGAATTACCTTCTTTTTTGCCGTTTATTTATGAAGTATGTTATAGTACAATGAAGATTAGCCCACCTTTCCGAATACATAGTCATGACGTTTTTGGCGTCAACTTTGCTAAAGCAAAGCTGGAATGGGAATACTTAACTAATTAGTCGCTAATGTGAAACATGAAGGAGTTGTTAGATAATGCCAATTGAACTCACAACCGAGTTTGGAAAAGTGTATATTACCAATGAAGTGATTTCAACTCTGGCGGGATCCGCTGCGTTAGATTGTTATGGACTTGTTGGCATGGCCACCAGAAAGCAATTAAAAGACGGAATAGCAGAATTGCTAGGACGGGACAATTTAAGCCGCGGTGTCGAAGTTCGTCGGGAGAACGGGCGACTCGAGATTGATCTTTATATTATTGTCAGCTATGGAACCAAAATATCCGTCGTTGCCGGCAATGTCCAAACGAAAGTCAAATATATTTTGAACGATGTTGTAGGGCTTCATGTGGACGATGTGAACATTTTTGTTCAAGGCGTTCGTGTAGCCAAATAAAAGCCCGATAACCAGGAAGGGGAATCACTTTGAGTAAGCGCTTTATTTCAATAAATGGAAATGACTTCACTGCCATGGTCTTGGCGGGTGCGGATAACCTTCGCCGAAATGTAGACAAGGTTAATGGTTTGAACGTTTTCCCTGTACCCGATGGAGATACCGGCACCAACATGAATTTAACACTCACCGCTGGTTGTGAGGAACTGAAAAAGAAGCCATCCTCTCATATTGGGAAAGCAGCTGATGCATTGTCCAAAGGGTTACTGATGGGCGCCCGGGGTAACTCCGGGGTTATTTTGTCACAGCTGTTTCGCGGATTCGCGAAGCATGTGCACGATCTTGAGAATGTGAATGCACAGCAATTCGCGGCTGCGTTGCAGCAAGGCGTTGAGACAGCGTATAAGGCTGTCGTGAAGCCGGTAGAAGGCACGATTCTGACAGTGTCCAAAGAAGCGGCCAAACATGCCACGCAGGTTAAACGCGGCGGCGATGTGCTCGAACTGATGCAGGAAGTTTTGAGCAAGGCGAACGAAGCCCTCGCCAGAACACCTGAGCAGCTTGCTGTGCTCAAGCAGGTAGGCGTGGTAGATGCAGGCGGCCAAGGGCTTGTCTGCGTGTATGAAGGCTTTGTCACTGCATTAAACGGTGGTTTGCTTCAGGTAGAAGAAGACTACGCGATGATGGATACAAGACTCGATACGGTTTCCGTCGTTCCGGGCTTGAACCTCGCCAAAGAAGTCCATGCACATCTTCCGGCGCAGGCGCATTTGGCTACGGAAGATATTGAATTCGGTTATTGTACGGAATTCATGCTAACGATTGAACCTGGCAAGGTAGCAGGGCATGTGTTCGATGAAGGCAGGTTCCGCGAGCAGCTTAGCAAACTGGGAGATTCTTTACTCGTCGTTGCCGATGACGAACTGGTCAAGGTGCATATTCATGCCGAATATCCAGGCGAGGTCATGAACCAGGCGATGAATTACGGCGCTCTGAGCCGTATCAAAATTGAAAATATGCGCGATCAGCATTCACATATATTGGAAGAGATGACCATGGAAGGTTACGAGACTCCTGTGTCGACTGCTGTAGAAGCGGCAGCACCGGGCAAAGCGTATGGATTCGTTGCAGTCGCTTTGGGTGAGGGCATTACGGAGATTTTGTCCAGTGTAGGCGTTGATGTCGTATTGTCCGGCGGACAGACCATGAATCCAAGCACAGAGGATATCGTGAATGCGGTTAACAGCATTGATGCGGAAACGATCTATGTGCTGCCGAATAACTCCAACATTATCCTCGCAGCGCAGCAAGCCGCTGATCTGGTTGACAAAACGTTGATCGTGATTCCATCCAAATCCATTCCCCAAGGTCTTGCAGCTATTCTGGCGTTCCAAGAGAAAGCCGATGCCCAAACGAATACGGAAGCGATGAACGAATCCCTTCGCCGCGTGAAGTCCGGTCAAGTGACGTACGCGGTGCGTGACACGAATATGGACGGCATCGACATCAAGCAGGGGCATTTTATCGGTATTCAAGATGGC
Source organism: Paenibacillus chondroitinus NBRC 15376 (assembly GCF_004000765.1). Taxonomy (GTDB): domain Bacteria; phylum Bacillota; class Bacilli; order Paenibacillales; family NBRC-103111; genus Paenibacillus_E; species Paenibacillus_E chondroitinus. The sequence continues at coordinate 244,054 of NZ_BILW01000005.1, forward strand.
CGGATTGTGTCTTCACAGCCAAGTCTGATGGATGCTTGCAAAAAGCTGCTCGAAGAGATGATTGATGAAGGCAGCGAGATCGTGACCATCCTCACCGGAGAAGATGCCGTGAGCGCAGAGACAGAAGAGCTGGAAGCCTTCATTCAAGCGGTTTATCCTGAAATTGAAGTCGAGCTTCACCCTGGCGGGCAGCCATTGTACGCGTACCTGTTCTCTGTAGAGTAAACGATCATCCTCACAGTGGATTAAATTCGGAAATGGAGTGAAGCCCTGTTGACACATATACGGATTGTAACGGACAGCACGGCCGACATACCTTTGGCACTTAGACAAGAGCTTAACATTGAAATGGTGCCGCTTAAGATTCATTTTGGAGATGAACAATTTTTGGATGCGGTGACGCTGCGATCCGAGGAGTTTTATCCTAAGCTGACCTCGTCACCTCATTTTCCTAGAACTTCACAACCGTCTCCTGCGGAGTTTCTAGGCTTATATCAGGGTTTGCTGGAAGAGCCGAATACGGAAATCATTTCTATTCATTTATCTTCTGCGCTGAGCGGAACATACCAGTCGGCTTTGCTCGCTTCCACGATGCTGGAGGAGTCTGCCGGCAAGGTTCATGTGGTTGATTCCCGTTCCGCGTCCTATGGGATCGGCGCTCTTGTTGTCGCTGCAGCGAAAGCCGCCCAAGCTGGGCAAAGTGCAGCTGAGATTATAGAGCTGGTACAAACGATCAGAGAGAACTTTTACATATATTTTCTCGTGGATACGCTTGAATTTTTGCAAAAAGGCGGAAGAATCGGCAAAGCGTCGGCATTATTCGGTTCATTGCTGAATATTAAGCCTATTCTCTCGATCGATGGTGAGGGAGAAGTGGCGGCTACGGATAAGGTTCGAGGGCAAAAGAAAGCGATCGCGCGCATTCTAGAGCTGCTGGCAGCGGATGTGCCGAATCGGCGCATTCCGTCTCTGCATATTGCTCATGCGAACAATTTGGAAGGCGCTGAGCTGTTGCGAGAAGTCATAACGCAGCAATTCGAGGTGCAGCATGTGGACTATATTACACTGGGGCCTGTTATTGGCGCACACGCTGGACCCGGTACGATTGCTGCGTTCGTCCGTGCGGTGTAAGGGATGGATTTAAATCAAGTTGTCGTACGCGAAGTCCATGGAGTCGGCGCTCAAAAAGCACTTGAGCTGAACGCCATGGGCATTTTTACGGTTATGGATTTACTGGAGTACGTGCCATTCCGGTATGAGGATTACACCGTGCGCGATATCGCCAGTGTGAAAGACGGCGACCGAGTCACCGTGAAGGGGTATATCATCGGGGAGCCTGTGCTGCAGCGCTACAGCGGCAAGTCGCGACTCTCCTGCAAGGTGATGGTCGATGATTTTCTCCTGACGGCGGTGTGGTTTAATCGCCACTTTTTGAAGGACCGCTTGCGCCCGCAGCAGGAAATTATCCTGACCGGCAAATGGGATGGCAAGCGGAGGCAAATGAGCGTGTCCGATTCCGAGTTCCCCGGACAAGGCGATTCGAATACCGGCACGATACAGCCGGTTTATTCGGTTGCAGGCTCCATTACGCAAAAGTGGATGCGTAAAGCGATTCAGCAGGCGCTGACGCAGTACAGCGCCATGGTCAGTGAAGTGCTGCCGGGGGGAATTACCGGCAGGTACGGGTTTATGCCGCGCAGCAAGGCGCTGGCGGTCATCCACACGCCGAGCGGTGTGGAGGAAGGCAAGCAGGCGCGCAGGCGCATGGTGTATGAGGAGCTGTTCCTGTTCCAGCTCAAGCTGCAGGCTTACCGCGCCGTGACGCGAAGCCGTGCGGACGGGGTGAAGCAGCAGGTCGACCTGCCTGCTGTACGCGCCTTCGTGCGCGCGCTGCCCTTCCAGCTGACGGAGTCGCAGAAGAAGGTCGTGGGCGAGATCCTGCACGATATGCAGGAGCCGTACAGCATGAACCGGCTGCTGCAAGGCGATGTCGGTGCAGGGAAGACGATCGTCGCGGCCATAGGCCTCTACGCGACGGTCAAGGCCGGCTACCAAGGCGCGCTGATGGTGCCGACGGAGATCCTGGCGGAGCAGCATAAGCGCTCGCTGGACCGTTTGTTTGAGCCCTACGGGCTGCAGGTTGCGCTGCTGACAGGCAGCTCGACGGACCGTCAACGGCGGGATCTGCTCGCCTCCTTGCAGATGGGCATGATTGACGTGCTGGTCGGGACGCACGCCCTCATTCAAGAGGACGTTTACTTCCGCCAGCTGGGGCTGGTCGTGACGGACGAGCAGCACCGTTTCGGGGTGAATCAGCGCAGCATTTTGCGGCGCAAAGGAATGAACCCCGACGTGCTGACGATGACGGCGACGCCGATTCCGCGAACGCTGGCGATTACCGCTTTCGGCGACATGGATGTGTCGACGCTGCGGGAGCTGCCGAAAGGGCGTAAGCCGATCAAGACGTACGCCGTCCAGCACGCTATGTTGGAGCGTGTGCTGGGCTTTATTCAGCGTGAGGTGGCGGCTGGCCGGCAGGCGTATGTGATTTGTCCGCTCATCGAAGAGTCGGACAAGCTGGACGTGCAGAATGCCATCGACGTCCATATTCAGCTGCAGCAGCATTTCCCGCAAATGGGGATCGGCCTGCTGCACGGGCGGATGAGCGCGCAGGAGAAGGAAGCGATCATGCGCGCATTCAAGGAAGGGACCGTGGAGACGCTGGTGTCGACCACGGTCATCGAGGTTGGCGTGGACGTGCCTAACGCCACGCTGATGGTCATCTACGACGCCGACCGCTTCGGCCTGTCGCAGCTGCATCAGCTGCGCGGGCGGGTTGGACGCGGCGAGCACCAGTCCTTCTGCGTGCTCATCGCCGACCCGAAGACGGAGGTCGGCAAGGAGCGCATGAAGGCGATGACCGAAACGTCCGACGGCTTCGAGATTGCCAGGCGCGATCTGGAGCTGCGCGGGCCGGGGGACTTCTTCGGCACGAAGCAGAGCGGGCTGCCGGAGTTCCGTATCGCCGATATGATGGCGGACTTCGAAGTGATGGAGCAGGCGCGTGATGACGCTGCTGAGCTCGTCGCCGATTCATCCTTCTGGACAGGCGCTTCCTTCATCCCTCTGAGAGCTTATTTGGAGCGTGCCCATATTTTCGATAGTGAAGTGCTGGATTAAACAAAATGCTAGGATAGACTGAGGATAAATGTCAGTCATGATCCTAGCGTTTTTTTGCAGATAGAATGTTAATTATATCCTAACAGAGGTTAGTTTCGTACCTGTCCATTGCCCGTCTGTCTTAGTAGAATAAACCTATAGGGCTTAGTGGGCTCACCACTGGAAAGAGGACCTTGGGAGCGCCTAGCATTTTAATAGCGAAAGGTGTGTAGAAATGACAAATCCGATTATTCAAGAACGAACAGAGCGCACGCAGTGGTTTTTGCAGGATCGATTCGGTATGTTCATTCACTGGGGATTGTATGCGATTCCAGCTAGAGGGGAATGGGTTCGCAATGCGGAGCGCATTTCGGTAGAGGACTATCAGCCGTATTTTGATGAATTCGACCCTGTTCGCTATGATCCTAAAGCATGGGCGCGCGCAGCCAAACAAGCAGGGATGAAATATGCGGTATTGACGGCAAAACATCATGATGGTTTTTGCTTATTTGATAGCGCTCTCACGAAATATAAATCAACGAACACCAAAGCCGGGCGAGATTTAGTGCGGGAATTTATCGAAGCATTTCGGGCGGAAGGCTTGAAGGTCGGGCTCTATTATTCGCTAATCGATTGGCATCATGAGGATTATCCGGCTTACGGAGATCGCCACCATCCGATGCGGGGGAACGAGAGCTATGCCAGAAATCCGGAGACGTTCGACAGATATTTGCAATATATGCACGGGCAAGTCAAAGAGCTGCTCACGAATTATGGCAAGCTGGACATCATGTGGTTCGATTTCTCCTATGATCAGATGAAGGGGGAGACCTGGAAAGCCACCGAGCTGATGGCGATGATTCGGTCTCTGCAGCCGCACGTCATTGTAGATAACCGTCTGGACGCAAGCGGCGAGGAAGGCGGAAGCATTTATACGAACAATCCGCTCAGCTATTCGGGCGACTTTGCTTCACCGGAACAAATCATTCCACCGCAAGGTGTGACGGATCACGAGGGCAACCCTATTCCATGGGAAGCTTGTATTACGCTAAATAATAACTGGGGCTATGCAGCTCAGGATTTCCAATATAAATCCCCGACTACCGTCATTCGGAAGCTGGTAGAGTGCGTCAGCAAAAACGGTAATTTGCTCTTGAATGTCGGTCCTAATGCGCTCGGCGAGATTCCGCAGGAGTCATTGGACATTTTGTCGGAGATTGGCGATTGGGTTCAGAAAAATGGGAACAGCATTTACGGCTGCGGGCAAGCCGATTGGCCGAAACCGGAATGGGGCAGGTATACGCAAAAGGGCAATCTGCTGTATGCCCACTTATTCGAAGAAAGCGTAGGTCCCATCAATTTGAACGGTTTGGCTGGTAAAGTGAAGAAAGCCAGGCTGCTATCGGACGGTTCCGAGGTTTTCTTAAGCCGCCCTTGGAATGCCGCACAGTATCCGGATGATGCGTTCATTAGTTTCGGTAGACCGGAGCACTCGAGCTACCCGCTGCCGGATAAGAGGGCGACCGTTGTAGAGCTTACGCTGCTGTAATTTTTGAAATTACCATTTGACCACGCTCCCATTCGATTTTAAGATAATAGTAGTCTTATTATTATTTTGGAAACGAAGGTGCCCTCATTTGACTTATTTTCTTGTTTATTTACTGCTGATGAATATCGTTACTTTCATAGAGATGGGGCACGACAAGGGACAAGCCAAAAAAGGCGGACGCAGAGTCCCTGAGAAGCGGCTGTTTATGTTTGCTGCACTTGGCGGCGGGATTGGCGGTTGGCTCGGCATGCGGGTTTGGCGGCATAAGACGAAGCATACCTCATTCGTTATCGGGATGCCTTTGCTTGTTGCGCTAAATTGTATATGCGTTATTTTGATCGCCATTTATATGTAGTCAAGATTATGTTCGTATCCTCATATGTATAAAGCATGACGGGACATCGGAGGTACGAACATGAGTTATCAGCTGTATGGCATCGATCCTGCGTTGATTGAGCGAGTTAAGTTCAAATTAAGAAACCCGGCGATCAAGGAACGCCTCATCATGCTGCTGCAAAGCGTTACGAAGGCTGATTTGCAAAATCGTATGAAAGTCACGCAGCTCATCGGGATTGCTTCCGGCATTCTCGGCGAGAATCTGACCAACTTCCAAGCGAATCAGATTTTGGAGTTCATTCTTTCCCAAAAAATCGATCCCTCGAACACGTTTCACTTGATCAAACTGTGGTCCATGTTTCGATAAGCTATTCCCAAAATGCCGCCTGCAAGGTCTAAACGACCTGGTCAGGTGGTATTTTTTTACTTTTCAAAAAAACCACTTGCATAACGAATACGTGTTCGGTATATAATAAGTAACACGAATATATGTTCGCATATGGTGGTGAAAAATATGAGTGTTCATGCAAGAATTGAGACAGAAGAGGATGTTCAAATTATTAAGGAATATACGCTGCTGCCCATTTTGCTCGATATGTTGGCAAGGGATATGGAGGAGCTCAAGGTTTATAAGGATAAAATTGTGTATAATCATATTCTTTTTTACCTCAGAGAGGTGGAGACCGCCATTTATCCTCAATTACAAAGCATTAAGAGTGTTATGAAGAAAAGAGATATTAAAGTCATTCACACCGAAATGAATGCGTTAGGCATTAATGTCGAGTACAAAGTCCGAGGCTACATCCATCACTTCACGATGCTTCGCAGCTTGGTTAAAGCAGAACTGATGACTACGCTGATGAATATGCGGGGGGGATTACGGTGAGCAAAGGAAAGGAACGGACGATATTCCTGGCGGATTGCCAGAGCTTCTATGCAAGTGTAGAGAAGGCGGATCATCCGGGAGTCAGGGATAAACCGGTTGCGGTCGCGGGAGACCCTGCTTTGCGTTCCGGCATCATTCTGGCCGCCTGTCCCATCGCCAAATCATTTGGCGTTTCCACGGCCGAGCGGTTGGGGGAAGCACTTAAGAAATGCCCGGAACTGGTCGTTATGCGTCCGCGCATGCAGCATTATATTGATGTTTCGCTTATGATTACTAAAATATACGAAGAATTTACCGATCTTGTAGAGGTTTTCAGTATTGATGAGCAGTTTCTGGACATTACGGCAAGTTTGCCTGTTTTCGGAGACCCGGATACGATTGCGATGGCTATTCAACGGAAGGTGCTGCAGCAAACGGGCGTGAAGGTTCGTATAGGGATTAGCTCGAATAAAATTCTGGCGAAGATCGCGACCGATATTTGGGCTAAAAAGAATGATACAGGCATCTTCACGCTGCGCCCGCCCGCCGTTGAGGAGTACTTATGGGCGCAGCCTGTAAGTAAAATGTTTGGTGTCGGTTCACGGATGACCGCGCATTTTGCCAGACTCGGCATGTATACGATCGGCGATGTGGCAAGAACGCCGCTCCCGCTGCTCAAGGACAAATTCCGTGCACGATTCGGCAAGCAATCCGACATTCATGCGGAAGTCATGTGGCGAACAGCGAATGGTCTGGATGACAGTCCGGTGACGCCCGGTACGTTCGATACGCCTCCGAAGTCAATAGGCCATATGATGACTCTCCCTAGGGATTATGCGGAATCCGCTGAGGTGGATACGATCCTGCTTGAGCTTACTGAAGAGGTATGCCGCGATTGCCGCCGCAAGGGATATATGGCGTCTATTGTGACTGTCAGCTGCATGTGCAGCCCATTTGACGCTCCGACAGGCTTCTCACGCCAAATGAAGATGCCTGACCCTACGAATCACACTAGAACAGTTTTTCAAGTTGTTAAGAAGTTGTTCTACAAATTCTGGGACACGATGCCCGTTCGCCGTGCCGGTGCGATGTTAAGCCAATTCGTTGACGATGATACGTATCAGCTTACGCTTTTTGAAGATCAGATCAAGGCGAGGGCACTTGAGAAAGTAACGGACAGCCTCAAGGACCGATTCGGCAACGCAGCGATTGTGCGGGCTTCCTCGCTCACGACAGCCGGTCAAGCACAGAACAGAGCGCTCAAAATCGGGGGGCACTATAAATGAGTAAGAAACTGGAAAAAAACGGTTTGTGGGAGTCCAGCAGGATGATGCTGCCTCAGCACAGGGAAGCGCTGCAACATTTGCGCAGCGACAAGGCTGCTCCGGCGAATCGTCCTACAGCGGAGGACATTGGCATTATGCGGGATTACGTGCTGCTGCCCTTGATGCATGGGATGATCAAAAGAAAGGCTGCCCAGATCGAAAGATCCGCCGAAACGCTTAGACAGCTTTATTCACGTGCTGCTCACGCGCTTGCAGCCCAAATTCTAGCCGATATCAGTGAAACCAAAACGAAAATGATGCACAGAAGCATTCAAATGTTCGAAGAAGAGAAAAATGATCGAGCCATTCATTACCGCTATGTTTGCCGCGGGCACGAAGATGCGCTGATTATTGCGAAAGACTACATGCGTGCTGAAATGAGCGTGCGAACAGCGAGATACATTGACCAATTCGTAGCGAGCATGTACAAAAAAGGCGACGAACACAAAACGTAGTCCATGACGTACACAAAGAAGATATGACGCAACCGCCAGCCCGATGGAGAACCCTCCTCGGGCTGCGCGAATTGACGTGAGTATCTCTTTTTCACATAATGGAGAAGAGAGATTGTAATGTTAGATAGTGGGAAGTGGAAGTGGAGACCTCGCTGGGAAATATGAAGGCAAAGGATGTGCGGCCATGTGCGGACGCTATACAATAACCGTAACGTTAGAGGAGCTGATGCTGCGGTATGATATTTATTACAAATATCCTGCGAAATATAGCCCCAAATACAATGTGGCACCCGGACAGCAAGTCATGGCGATCGTTCACGACGGTGAGAAAAATAAGCTTGGCGAGCTGCGCTGGGGGCTCGTTCCGGAATGGGCGAAGGACGAGAAGCTAGGTTATTCGATGCTGAATGCAAGGGCGGAAACACTGGCGGACAAGCCTGCGTTTCGCAAGCCCTTTGAGCGCAAACGCTGCTTGATTCCGGCGGATTCCTTCTACGACTGGAAGGGGACGGGAAAGCAGAAGCAGCCTATGCGAATCATGCTGCGCAGCAAAGAGATCTTCAGTATGGCAGGGCTTTATGACACGTGGACGTCTCCGGACGGCACTCGCATATCCACCTGCACGGTCATTACTACGGAAGCGAACGAATTGATGATGGATATTCATGAGCGTATGCCGGTCATTTTACCGCGGGAGGCAGAAGCGGTTTGGCTGGACCGCAGCATAACGAACACGGATATGCTGCGCCCGCTGCTGAAGCCATACCCGTCTGACGACATGTATGCGTACCCGGTGTCCAGCCGGGTGGGCAATGTGCGCAATGATGATGAGTTATGTATAGAACCGATAAGCCTGCTGCTGTAGGCAGATGGACAGAATGGGAGAGGTAAAATGAAAATGCGTATGGTTCTAAGTATCACCCTTGTATTTGCCATTATTTTCGGGTTGAACGGTTACATCGGCTGGCACGGTCAGGTCTTTCTATCCAACCAGTTGGGTTCTTGGTTTCATCCCGGTCTATATTGGGTTGTCTTCTGGATCGTTGCCTTGTCGTATCTATTAGCATGGGCTGGTTCCAAAGTTCTGCCTGCTGGGATGAAGATGGTATTAAAAATCGTCGGTTCTTACTGGTTTGCCATGATGCAGTTCGGTTTCCTGCTGCTGCCGTTGACGGACGTGGCTGCAGGAGTGCTTCATCTGGCATCCGTGCCTGCTGCTACCTATACGCCTATCCTTGGGTGGATAGATCTAGGGATTTTTATTCTTCTTATGGCGCGTGGCTCCTATAATGCACGTAGTCCTGTTCTAAGGAAGTACGAGATTACGGTTCCGAAAAAAGCAGGCGACTGGGAGCAGCTACGCATTGCTGTGGCTTCGGATATCCATTTGGGCTCCATTGTAGGCAATCGTCATTTGCGAAAGCTGGTGAAGCATGTGAATGGCTTAAAGCCGGATTTGATCCTTTTGCCAGGTGACGTTATTGATGATGATATTAGACCGTTTATCCGCTATGATATGGGTACGACGATGCGAGAACTGCAAGCTCCCCTTGGGATTTATGCCGTACTAGGCAATCATGAATACATTGGGGGCCATATCCCTGCCTTCATCGAACAAATGGACAAAATCGGCATTCGTGTACTCATGGATGAAACTGTCCATATCCAAGATCGGTTGTATCTGGTGGGCCGAAAAGACAAGGCGGCCGAACGAACGGCCGAGGGGCGAAAAGCACTGGCCTCCTTGCTAGATGGGACTGACCTGGACCAGCCAATTATTGTTATGGACCATCAGCCCTATCACCTGGATAAAGCAGAAGATGCGGGCATTGATGTCATGCTTTCAGGGCACACGCACAGGGGGCAGATTAGTCCGAATCACCTCATCACAAGAAGGCTTTTTGAGCTGGATTGGGGGTACTTGAAGAAGGGGAATCTGCATGCCATCGTTTCCTCAGGTTTCGGTACGTGGGGGCCGCCGGTTCGTCTAGGGAGCCGTTCCGAAATAATTGAATTAATCATTCATTTTAAAAGCAACGAGAGAAAAGAGGAATAGCCTACCATGCAAGACGCAGAAAAAAAACAAATCACACCGGATGAACTAGCTGCAGCTATGCTGCAGTTCACGATGAAAAGCATCGAAAATAGCTGGGATACGATCAAGCCGGCAGTCGCCGCTTATTTACAAGATCCGGTTTTATCGCAAGAGAAAGAAGACGAACTCATAAAAGAGATTTACATAGCCGCTTTAGCGCTAGAAATTTATTGTATTCCTCATGCCTTCGATGCAGAAATTGCTCGTTTGGTCAGTTCGGGAATGAAACAAATGATGGCTTCAAGCAACTTGTCCGAGCATCGTTTATCTGAATCGATTAGTCAATACTATCTGCCTCGTTTGTCAACTGTCGAACTATCCGCAACAGCAGATTTAGCTTTGGCGCTCGCTCAAGAGGCCGCAAGTATTTTATATGACCGCTTAGAGCTTCCACTAAAGCCGGTTGACCCGACGAACAGCTTGTTGTGGGTGAAGCTGTTTCCGTTTCTTGTCCAGCATGTAGGGAAATGGCCGATCTTATCTACAAACTTTGAAGTCATTCAAGAGCGGAGGCAGTAAAGGTGATGGCACAGAAAAGAGTTACGGTGTTTATTTTATCAGGCTTCCTTGGGAGCGGGAAAACGACGTTATTGACGAAAACAATTGATCATTTTACCGAAGCGGGGCGAAAGCCGGCAGTTATCATGAATGAGATCGGTGAAGTGAATTTGGACGGGCAGCTGGTGGCAAATGAAGTGCCGATGTCCGAGCTGCTGGGCGGCTGCATCTGCTGCTCAAGCCGCGGTGATCTGGCGACAGCCCTTCACGAGCTAGTAACCGGGGAACAACCTGACTTGATTTTCATAGAATCCACAGGGATCGCGAATCCCATGGAAATCATTGATGAAGTAACCGATGCTTCGCTTATCATTCCAGTGGAGCTCAAAGCCGTTATCACCGTTGTAGATGCTCCGCAATTGCTGGAGCTGAACCGAACAAGCAGGGGCAAAACATATCGCCTGATGAAGGAACAAATCCGGTGCGCGAACTTGCTTCTTTTGAATAAGACAGATCTGCTTACGGGTACGGCGCTCGAGGAAGTGAATGCCCTTGTGCGCGAATGGAATCCATATGCCTCCACACATTTTACAGTCTTCAGTCACATTGATATGAGACTCGTTGAAATGCTCGAAGAAGAGGGATATGCTCCGACTCATCTGACGGACGGGCCTGCTTCACATGATCATGAGTCAGGCAATCGCGCATCACACGAAGAACATGAACATGCTCATGAGCACGGCAGCCACCATCATCATTCTCATAGCCATGTGATGGCGTATACGCACTTTTTTGAACGCGCAGTAGATAGTAATGCTTTTGAAGAGTTTGTCAGTAAGCTTCCTCAAGAGGTGTATCGCGCTAAAGGAATTCTTAGCTTCTCAGATACATCAAGCCGTTTCTTATTTCAGTATGCGTATAGGGAAATGGATTTCGTTAAAATTACACCAAAAGGTGAAGTACCCGATGTTGCGGTATTTATTGGGGAAAATTTCTCAAGAGATGCCGTTCGGGATGCCTTGCTGAAGCTGGAGTCCATGTCTGATAATGAAGCCAAATATTAAGTACAGTTTAAAGAATCCCGGCACGTAGCGCTGTGGGTTCTTTTTATTGTCTGTAAATACGCCATTAATAATAAATATTACTATTATGTGTTATAATGAGTTGGAGGCAAATTGGACAAGATTGTCGAAACATGGATGGTCAGCTACTTGACGTAGGATGCCAATTTATCGCACTATGTTAGTAGAATAATTTTTGACAGAGGGGTAATGCAAGTGGGCACTCATACACATACGATTGACGAGATGCTGAAGGCCATGGCTCAGCAGGGCTGGAGAATTACAGAGCAGCGCAGGAGTTTGGCAACATTATTTGCGGAATCTGGAAGCTATTTATCGCCGAAAGACGTTTATGAATACATGAAAGTCAAATACCCTGGTGTGAGTTTCGATACGGTGTATCGTAATCTTCGACTGTTGAGTGAGATGGGCGTGCTGGAGCAGTTTCATTTGGCGGATGGCTTGAAATTTAAAGCGAGCTGCTTATCCCACCATCATCACCATATGATCTGTGTGGGCTGTGAGAAGACGGTGACGTTCGAATTTTGCCCGATGAAGCTGGTTAAGGATCTGCCGGAGAGCTTTGAAATTCAAAGCCATCGGTTTGAGATATTTGGATATTGCTCAGAATGCAAGTCATCTGCAGCCGCTGCTGCACCAATAGAACATTAAAAAAGTCATGGAACTCTTCGTTCCGTGACTTTTTTTGCGGAAAGAGAAGCCGAGAGCGCATCTTGGGGTACGTTTGTTCGTGGATAAAAAAGTATAAGTTTGTAACTTTTGCTTCGCTCTGCCTTGACAAATGCGCTCGTCCTGAGTAAACGACGAAGTCGTTTATCCTCGGGTTTATTTGTTTTTGGTCACGTGAAGCAGCTCAGGTACAGTGACAAAGGTATAGCCGGCTGCTTTGAGTTTCGTGATTAATGGTCCGATGGCCTGAACGGTCCCCGACAAATCCTGGGTTTCAGCTCCACCGGAGTGCTGCAAAATGATAGAGCCAGGCTTCGTTTGCTGCATAATATTGTTCAGCACCTGCTCCGAGTTCAGCGATTTCCAGTCAAGGGAATCGACATTCCAATTGACGATCAAATAATGGTGGTCAGCGACCCATCTGACCTGCTCCTCATTAATGGCTCCATAGGGGGGGCGGATAAGCCTGGGCGCGTAGCCAATTAAGCCTTGCAGGACATTTTCCGTGTTCATAATCTGGTTTTGGAATTTGTCCACTGATAATTTGGGTAGATTCGCGTGGCTGTAAGAGTGATTGCCAATGACATGGCCTTCACGAACAATCCGTCTAACGATATCAGGGTGGCTACTAGCCTGTGAGCCGAGCACGAAAAAGGTTGCCTTTACCTGGTTAGCCTTAAGAGCATCAAGCACCTTGGGTGTAAACCGCGTATCAGGTCCATCATCGAAGGTTAGTGCGACCTTCTTCTCCTGACTGGATCCGCGCAGCTTGAAGGTGTCCGGATATTTGACTACGAGCTGCGAGAGCGTAAGTTTTTTCTGCGAAATTCGAACTTGGCCTGAATTTTTTTGGACGGGAACGGATGGCTTCTTGGAGCTGGATCCTTCCGTATGCGCGGCTTTCTTCGGGTTTGTTCTAGGCGATGGGCTAGGTGTAACAGCCGTTGGTGCAGATTTAGGTGATACGGTAGCCTGAGGTGTTGTCGTCGGCGTTAATGCTTCTATGTTCCTTGGGCTTGGCAAAGGTTCAAAATCAAAAACGCTGTCATCGAGACTGGACTTTATTGTTGCTTCTTGCTCATTGACATGCGCATTTTGCATTGAGCGCTGATCCTGATATGGCTTGCTTTTAGGCACACCGCATCCAGCAGCTAGCAGGCAAACGATGGCAGCGGAGCACACCCACTTGGTGGTCATGGCAATCCCTCCGAGCATTATGATATGCTCTAGCTTTTGTAATGAAGGGACAGCCTATCCTGTGAAATAAAGGAATAACATCTATTGGAAGCCATGGACATGAACTATTTCCAGTCATAGAGCGTCATTACATATACTTGAACCGGAAAACGTGAAAGGAGCGAGGAGAGGACATGATAGCTCTGATGAACAACAAAAAATTAATGATATTGATCGTTTTTGTGCTGTGCGCAGGCTGTTTTCATGAACAAACCTCGACTCTGCCGACAACTGCTACCCAATCGACCAAACCAGATAAGCAAATTAGTGGACTATCTGTCATTTCAGGAGAAAATATACAAGTACATGATGAAAATGTTCATAAGCCGAATGTCCCTAGCAAAGCCATTACATTCGTGAATGAGCTGCAAGGTTATGGGATTACGTCTGGAAAAGGAAAAGCTTCTCTCATGCAAACTGGCGATGGTGGGACCACTTGGAAGCCTCTGAGAGGAATAGACGCTTTGGCGGCGCCAAGCATGCTTTCTTTTCTTGATTCTCAAACGGGTTGGTTGCTGACAAGTGAATCGAAAGATCAAGAATCGGAACTTAGCTTAACCGCGGACGGAGGCCAAACATGGGAAGTGATTGCACAGGACTTGCCTGTGCTTGAGGCAGAGAAGGAAATCATGTTCTTTCGGTTCTTTGACCGACAAAATGGATTGATTGCCGTTCGCAACGGCAAGGACTTGGTATTGCTTCGGACGCAAGATGGGGGGATTACTTGGTTGGCCTCAAATCGTATTCCTATGCCAAGCGAAGGTGTTGTTACATTCCTTTCATCTTCAGAGGGTTGGTTTGTTGGCTCGAGTTCATTCCAGAGTCCAAGTGAAAAAAATAAGGCCGCTGTAACGTTATACCGTATGACAGACGGGGAATCATGGGAAGAAGCAGGAAAAATATCTACGTCCCTCGTACCGAAGGCACTTTCCTTTGTAGACACAGCACATGGTTTCGTACTGCTCCAGACAAATCAGCAGAATCGTGCTCAAGGGCAAGAGCGACAGCTGCTTCGGACCGGCGACGGCGGTAAAACATGGAGTCAACACACGTTTCCCGCCGCGTTCCAGCCGCTTGATCTGAATTTACAAGTGAGTTTTGTTACAACAAGCAACGGCTGGCTCTGGGATGCCCGAAATTTGTGGAAAACGAAAGATGGAGGCTTGAATTGGCAGCTGTTAACGCCTTAGAATATCAAATGATTTTCTGATAGGTTACGATATCAAGGAACTTGCCCCATTTGAAGCCAACCTCGCGGAAGTGAGCGCACTGCGTGTAGCCATTTTTCGAAAACATATGAATACTAGGCTTGTTATCTGCACAGATCGTAGAAATTAAGGAATGGAAATCTTGTTCTTTCGCGAACGTCTCAATAAATTGGATGGCGGCGGAACCAATTCCTTTGCCCACACACCCCGGTTGTAAATAGATCGTCACTTCTCCTGTAGTGGCATAAGCTTGCTTTTTCTTGTGAGGCATTACCTGCACATAGCCTTGAAGTTCTCCATCCAATGTGATCACAAAAGTTTGAAAACGCGAGTTCGGATGAACAACACTTTCTGTAAATTCGGTGATTGTAACAGGTTCCGTATGAAAAGAGGCGGTGGAATTCATGACGAAATAGTTGTAAATGTCCATTAAAGCGGGAATATCCGACGCTTCTATTGTTTTAAACATAATTGCAGACATATAAGACTCCTTCTCTTCTTTTTCAAATAGACATCTAGCATCATTCCATGTATCTTAGATATAATATCTTACTATTAAAAGAAGATAAAGTTGAACATCGTAAATAGGGGGAGTTACATGTCGGGCAGCTCGGGTTACATTCTCGTGATTGTTGTTGGAATCATTGTACTTGCAGGTCTTACATTCATGAATCTTCGCAAAATTAGCAAATCCACCGCGGACTTGACCCAACTCAAAAAAAGAACGCTTCTCTGGAGTGAAATCTCACTGGCGTTGTTTGTTCTGCAGTTGTTCTTCCGTGATCGGCAGGGCGGATTCTTGCTTTTCTTTGGGATTCTGACGCTATTTACAGGGGCTCATTACCTTGGTGTACTGTACTATTCGAAAAAAAGGGGTAAATAACAAACGGAGAGAGGCTTTCCTAAGTAGTCAGGCTACTTGGAGGAAAGTCTCTTTTTTTATGGGGTACTACTCGTTCCAGCTTGATGGTTGTGTTTTCGTCGGCAATCTCAGCTTCTGGTACCATTTTTTCTTTTTCTTTTGTTCTAATAACGCTTTTAACTGAAGCATAACAAGCTTCGCTCTGTCCTCGTCGGCATACTTGTCTCGTAGATGTTCGAAAATTGTTGGATCTTGCATTGGATCGGATACCTTCTTTTCTGACTGTAAGATAAATGCGAAAAAAAGAGAATATATGTTCTTGTTTGGCTATTATAGCATATGAGTTTTCGAGATGCTAGTCAACTTTTGCTACATGAGAATCTTCTCATGGGGCTATTTTTGTTTCCCTTTTTTTTAGGTAAGCGCTTAGATCCAATCCTCTGAATGCCGCATTTAATGTAGAGTACCAAACCATAAAGAGGTGAAGACAAATGGCTCGAGTAAAAGCAGTTCGAAACACTGACTTCGTTTTGATAACTTGGGTAAGAAACCCGCTTCGTCCAGGTTCTGCACGCAGAATCACCGCCTCTCGTGTGATCGGCAACGCCTCGCCATGTACGTTTACGTTAGCTCCCGGTAGACTATTGAATAACGCGTTTGCCTGCTTGTTGGATGCAGATATCGGTTTTAAAGTGGTGTATCAGAAAAATACGTCAAGCATTAGCGGTGTAGTGTTGCTCCGGCGTAATCGTTAAGTATAAGCTGGTTTAAAACCACCGCGAGGTGGTTTTTTGCTGATCAAAAACGGTTAAACCTCGTGGACACACAAAGTAAGTAATGGTAAAATTTAGTCATTATGTTATGGGGGGCAAGTTCGGATGAAAATAGCTTTTATTTCAGATATACATGGAAACGCAATTGCTCTTGAAGCGGTTTTAAATGATATTAAGCAAAATAATGCAGATAAAATTTATGTGCTAGGCGATCTTTGTTACCGTGGACCGGAACCCAAACGATCTCTGGAATTAATTCGTTCTTTGAATACTGAAGTGATTAAAGGCAATGCAGACGAATGGGTAGTCCGCGGTGTTCGCGAAGGGGAAGTTCCGCAAAAAGTGATCGACCTGATGAACATCGAACGTGATTGGACCTATTCCAAACTGGAACCGTCTGATCTGGCATATTTAGAAGCGCTCCCTACAGAAATTAATTGTGAGGTAAGTGGAATTCGAATAAACGCCTTCCATGCAACACCGGATAGTTTATTTGAAATCGTACTTCCGAACGAGGACGACGCTGGATTGCAAAGCCGCTTGATGAGTTCACAAGATGCGCAGATCTATGTATACGCGCACATCCATAAAGCTTACATAAGGCACTTGAATGGTAAAGTACTTATGAATGTTGGAAGCGTTGGGCTTCCGTTTGATGGCATCACTAAAGCTTCTTATGGTCTGATTGAAATTGAAGAAGGTAAATTAAAAACATCTATACATCGTGTTGATTTTGACGCGGAGAGAGTGATCGAACTATACAGGGATGTGGACTATCCGAATGCAGCAATGATGTCGGGGATTGTTCGAAACGCTAGAGTTTGAGCGGAAGTGTCATTTCTAGGACGTACAGGGGCAAGTAGTAATAAATCGATTTGGGCATGGAAAACTAAGTACTAAAGAAAGAAAAATGTTAAATGATGGAAAATAAATGCTAATTATGTTAATGTAGCAAGAGGGAGGGGAGGGAATTATGTTTTCCAAGAAAAAGAAAGTATCAATTTTGATTATTGCCGCTAATGTATTATTGTGTACATCAGTTTATGCTAATTCAGATACGAATTGGGATTACCCAACTAGTAGAAATGTGGAAGCTAAGAAGATCGAGAATAAACTGTTTATGACTACGAGCACGGTCCAATGGAGTGCTGATCAATTAAAATTGTTTCAAAGCAACAATGCTTCTAAACAATTTTTTCCTGCCTTATCGTACAAAGTAACCGGTTCTGATGAACTAAGGTCGAAGCTTATGTTAACCAACGCACCTGGGGCAAAATTTACAAGAAAGCTTGCCACCTATGCTGAAGGGGAAGAAATTAAATTATCCATTCTAAACACTACTCATATAATCGCAGATAAACCTTATGTATTCTATACAGCATGGCTGCATACAGCAGATAGCAATTCTCAAGTATCATTACGTTCTATGCAAAGATATTCTCAACCCAACGGAACTCTAAATGACCTATCTAAAACCGACGAAGAAATTGCACGCATTACGTTCGATAAAGCAGAACCCATCAATAAGAAATATAGGGAAATTTACCTTCCTGAATCGTTTGATAGTCCCTTCAAGCAATATACAGCGGAAGATGAAGCGGCTGCGGATGTTAATAAAGTGAAGAGCTACGCTTTGATTGATTCCAAAGAAAAGCTAGAATCTTATAAACGCGAAAATGCTCAAAAATTGAAATTTGCTTCTGACCAGAGTAAGGTTCAATTTGCCGTGACATTTAAAAATAACGGATTCACCAGACCAGAACTGCTAGCCAAAGAGTATAACTTGAATCTTTCTCAAATTTATGCTTCAGGGATTAAAGAGAATGGGGAAGAGTATACGGTGAGTTGGTATGATACTGGAATGGAAGTAATTTCATTGATGAACCTGAAAGAGACTGGTTTTAAGAAGTTTGCAGTTACGGAAATGGAAGGCACGGCATATGTAGGCGATTTACAGAAAATGAGTCAATTACCCAATGTTGATGTCATTGAGATTGAGAACGAGAATGAGAGGCAGGTTCCTACTGGCGTACATTGGCTAAATATGCGCTACGGAAATTAAGCAATAAGTAGAGCTGGCTGCTTGGCAGTCAGCTTTATTATAGTTATCGAATGGATTTGTATCAAAATAAAAAGACTTCATTACACCTGGAGGAGGCTAGGTGGCTAGAAGTCTTTTTTGCAAGCTTACTTTTACATCAAAACTTAACGTTGAAAACCTTGGAGCTGCTGCTCAGCCATTTGTACTAATCTTTTCGTAATGCTGCCACCAATAGAGCCTGCATCGCGAGTCGCGAGATTTCCATTGTAACCATCTGGTTGTAAAGGTATTCCCAATTGTTGAGCTACTTCAAATTTCATTTGATTTAAAGCTGCTTTTGCTTGAGGAACAACTAATGTGCTATTGTTTGCCATGGAAAAAATCACTCCTTTTCTTGGTGTACTCATATCATTTGGAGTGGAAGGAATTCTTATGCATGTAAAATTGAAAATTATTTTCATCTGATATTGCACAAAGCGTCTTAGAGATGTATTTTTGTGAAAAACATCTATACAACGGATTAAAAAATGCTGTTATAATGCCTTTGTTAGGTTAAATATGTACTGCTTTACACGGAGGATCGGATGCTAACACACTTCAATGACCATAGTCTTCTTTTACATGCATTTGAAAAATCTCCAATTGGAGTGGCTTTTTTGTCATGTGATGGAAGCCTTTTCAAGGTTAATCCATCTTTTTGCAAAATGTTAGGATATAGCGAAAGTGAATTAATAAATCTGGGTGTTCCATCTGTTACCCATCCTGAAGATTTAGAAGCTGATCAGGAATTGTGGCGTCAAGTGGCGCAAGGTGAAAGAGACGGTTACCAATTAGAAAAAAGGTACATTCATAAATACGGGGCCGTTGTGTGGGGGCTTCTACATGTTACTATCGTCAAAAACCAACAGGGAGTCAATGCTAATAGCATACTCATCTCCCAAGTTGTAGATATAACAGAGCAAAAAAAGAAGGAAGAAGAGTTCAAAAGGATTGAAGAACTGCACAATCTTATTTCCGAACATTCACAGGATGTTATTTTGCGTTTAACGCCAGACGGAATAATCACATATGTCTCGCCAGCTATACGTAACCAACTCGGATATGAGCCAGATGAACTTATCGGAACATTTGCCTATGATTATTGGCATCAAGAAGATTTGAAGTCTAACTGGTTAAAGTACGGTTATTATGAAAACTCGGATAGCAGAATATTTGTTTATCGTGTTCGGCATAAGAACGGCCATTATATCTGGCAAGAAGCACACTCCAAAAGAATAAGAAATGCTGCAGGAGCGATTCAACATGTTATCAGTATGGGGCGCGATATAACAGAACGGATACAGTCTGAAGAATTAATCCGCAGATCCGAGAAACTTTCCTTAGTAGGTGAGCTTGCAGCTGGAATCGCTCATGAAATTAGAAATCCTTTGACTAGTTTGCGAGGATTCATGCAGTTATACGTGAAAGAGGATATAGAAGGTATAAAGAAATTACGCAATGAAGTCATGATATCAGAAATTGATCGAATTAATGAAATTGTAAGTGAGCTTTTAGTGTTAGCTAAACCTTCAACTGAGGCATCGGAATTAAGAGACGTAGCACATGAGTTAAATCACGTTACACGATTATTTGAAGGACAAGCCAACCTTTACAACGTTCAAATCAATAAAGAGTTGGATGTCAATTTACCGCTTATCCAGTGTCAACGCAGCATCAATCAAGTATTTATCAATGTTTTAAAGAATGCTATTGAATCCATGCCTAAAGGCGGACAAGTGACAATAGAAGCCAAGCAAAAAAACGATGAAATTCATATTCGAATTCATGACACAGGACATGGAATCCCACAAAGTGAAATATCCAAGATCGGAAATCCTTTTTTTACTACCAAAGAAACAGGAACAGGGTTAGGATTAATGGTTTCAATGAGGATCATCCAAAATCATAAGGGAACTATACGAATCGAGAGTGAAGTTGGGAAAGGGACTACGGTGGAAGTTATTTTGCCGATCGTTAGCGGAATTCTATAAGGGAATAATAATGCTGAAAGAGCCAGTGCGCGATATCGTAAGTTATATATATAGAAACAATAAGCCCGAGGGTAAATTCCCATGGGCTTTTTTCATTTGATGAACAGCTTCCATCACCGATTAATGCTCAGATTTCGAAGTTCGTTTCATAACACGCAAATGAAAAGGTAAATAGAAATAGTACACAACTAAATAAACAGGAATCGAGTACAAGGGGTTCCAATGCTTTAATGTCATTATCCCAACAGCGACAGCTAGCCACTCGGCGAGCTCTGATACAGCTGTAAAAAGTATGGTGTAGAGAAGTTTTTTGTATTCTTGATAAACGTTTAGATAAATAACAGCAAAACTTGGAGGAATAATCGTGTACATGAAGAACTCAGGGATACCGCGTTTATTAGGGCTGCCAACGTCAAACAAATCAAGCCAAACGGAAAATATAGTATCGATAACCCAAACAAGTCCGGCGATTACACCGAAAGTGAGATAGATCTCTGACATGTTTAATCTTTTGGGCATAAAAACGATGAACAATAACAGGAAAACACCAAGAATGGCTGGGTACCACCACCCTTTACTAAAATCCATATTTTGAATGATTTGATTCATAACAGTCCACACACCTCACATACTGGGAATTGTCGTTAGTTTGCCCTTTAAGTGGATTTTTATGAATGGACTGCGGGAGAGCCGGTTCTTATAACGCGAAGAGGCTGCCTAATTTTCAGTTCTTGATAATATGCATAGAAACATAAATTTGGATAAAAATACTTTAAAGGGAATGTTTGGGAAAGTGAGATGATTCGAAAAAGTCGGGGTGATCAACTTGTTGCAAAATCTGAGTAAACAGATTCTTGTATTTCTGTTGATTGTTCCTTTGCTTTCGGGATGCTGGGATCGCCTGGAAATTGAAGATCGTGCTGTCGTATTAGCGATTGGAATCGATGAAGCAAAGCCTGGCGATGAGAAGGAAACCAGCAATGCAACGCATATTCTTAAACTGAATCCTAGGACGAATCAGGGATTACTCCGGATTACGGTCCAGATTGCCGTTCCCGGAAGGATTCCGCTCGGTGCAAGCAGCCCTTCCAAAGAAAAACCTATTTGGGTACTATCCAGTGTTGGATATACCATTGAGGATTGTTTAATGAATTTACAGCAGCAGCTCGCAGATCAGTTGTTCTATGGTCATTTAAGGGTCATCGTGTTATCGGAGGCTATCGCCAAAAAAGGGATTCAGAATGAGAACGATTTCTTTCGACGTCAGTCGCAAGTTCGAAGAACTGTTTGGATGGTTGTCTCAAAAGGAGAGGCAGCAGAGATCATGCATGCCATGCCGCAATTGGAAAGGGTGCCTGCACTATACTTGCTCGCAACTTTAGATGATGCCAGAGAAATGGGTAAGCTGCCAAACAATATTTTAGGAGTATTTTTTAGTCAATCATCAGCGAAAGGGCAGGAAGGATCAATTCCCTACGTGGAGTTAAAGAAGGCATCAAACATTGAAATCTCTGGTTTGGCTTATTTTCGTGACGATAAAATGGTGGGCACATCGACAGCCCTGCAGATCGGCCATTATATGTCGATTAAACAGATAAACCCTGGTGGGTTTAGTGTTATGCATGAATTACCCGGTGGCACAAGGGTTATATTCAAAGCGACACATCGGACATCGAGAATAACCACAACCATCCAAAATGGCAACGTACACGTCAAAATAAATTGTCAGATGGAAGGAGATTTAGAGGAAAAATCAGACGAGAAATTCAGTATTACCGATGAAATTCTTAGAAAATTGGAGGTCAAAATTGAAAAAAATGCCAAACAAGGTTTTGAAAAATTCATTCAGCAAACCCAGATAGATGGTAGCGATATTTTCGGTTTCGGTGAGTATGTGCGTGCTACACAGCCTGGTTATTGGAACAAGCAGGTCAAGACAAAAGAAGCGTGGCAGCGTCAGTACGCAGACATAAACATAGAAGTTAATTTGTTCGTTAAGATCAGGAGAATCGGCACAAAAAACCGATCAAGAAATTTGGGGTGATAATAGAAGGATCAATTTTAGAGGACTTTTAATTATTTGCGAAGAATAGAAATATTTGTAACAAGTAATTGAAGGGGCTGATTCGATGAATTTTGTTGTTATTATGATCGTTATATTCGTTATTTTTTGTTTAATTGGCATGTTTAGCAATAAGAATAGAAGAGGTAGCTCTACCCATCATCACAATCATAACTCTAATTTCTTTAATAATAATTCTTCTGATCATGATATTAATCGTCATCATCACCATCACCACAATCATCATAACACCCATAGCCATACTCATCATGACCACCACCATAATCACCATCACCATGATCATCATCACAATGATTCCTCCAGCGGAGGAGGAAGCGACAGTGGAGGAGGCAGTGATAGCGGAGGCGGTAGTAGTAGTGATTAATTGAGAGAGTCGATTTGACTCTCTTTTTTTGTTGGGGCGTGCCCAGAGGAATGTATTATCTAGTTGGTGAAAGTCCAACCAAGGGATTTGAAAGCGGGCGCCGGCCAGTGAATAAAAGGGGCATTGAGCGGCCGGCAACACGGCAAACCTCACTGATTGGCAGAGGTTTCAGATTGAAGATGCGTTGTCTAGACTAAGCAAACGGGAGCGAGAGTGTTATGTGCTGGCGCATGGCGATTGCTCTTCGTTTAGTGATGCGGGCTCAGAAAAAAATATCAGAGGACTTGCAGAACAGCCTATTTCTTGTAGGATAGGTTTTTAATTTCTTTAGTATATAAATGTACGCTCCATGCTACAATCATAAATATAAGGTAGGAATTGGTATTAATACTAGGAGATTATTATGAATTATTTATTGATATTTGTAATTATATATGTAGCTATCTTTACTAGAAATTATCTATCTAAGATTTTCTCTCAAAATATCTCTGTGAAATATTTAATAATTAGTTCCTTAGTGCAGGTAGTAATACTTGGACCAACGATATTTATTATAAAGGAGTTTAACTTTTCAAACTTTTTGGCTTATACGTTTTTTGGTGTTAGTTTGATTGTGACTCTATTTGTAGATAGTAAAATAGAAAAACTTTATTTACAAGAATAGAATCAATTTCAGGGAGGTACAGATTGTTTAAAAGAGGTGTGTTAAGAATTAACACGAAAATATTAATTGTTTTTTTAGTAATTATATTGGCAATTTTTTATTTCTATTTTTTGCATCAACATAATAGTTATGAGCATAAAGCATTGAATTACATGAAGGAAATTGATACAACTCAAACCTATAAATATTTAGGAAAATCTGATGAGGACTGTAAGATGATGCAAGGATGTACAATTGAAGTATATCTTGAGGGGAAAATAACAGGAGAAAGTGTAACCATTTTATTTATTAACGGTAGACTTGCTCCGCTTGCAAAAACTCAGGAAACAAAATAAAGCAGCCTATTCCTTGTGGAATAGGCTGTTTCTCAATATTAACGTTATTGTAATAAAGAGGAGATTAAGACTATGGCAATACATATTCCGAATACGATAAGAAGTGCTTTCCACTTTTTTGTTTCTGTAGTTCGGAAATATGAAGTCACTGATTCACGGCATAGATAAAATAGTAGAAAGCCATCAAAGGCAGAGCGTACACCATTTTTCAGATAATAACTTGTTACATTTTGTGAACTAACATCACCATACTGTTCAACTAGTGAGGGTATAGAAAGCATTGCATTCATATTTCTTGTGATTTCATAAGCAAAATAAAATAACGCGAGCCACCAACCCCACTTCTTACCAAGGAACATTCCAACTGCTGTTGCAAGACTAAGAACTCCTAAAAATGTGACTGCTGCTTGAAAGAAGTAGCTCGATACTCCAATTAATGAAGATACATCATCCAGCCTGCTAAAAAATGCAATCTGTGCAACTAGAACTATAACAGCTGCAATGGCGATCCAAATAGCTAGTAAAGTAATACCAATTGGTCGATCATATGAATACTCCATAATTTCTTCTTTGTTTAACTTCGGTGCAAAATAAGACAAATCTGTTCCTCCTAGAATAATATTTTTCATTGTATCATTAACACTAAAATGTAACAATGTGGGAATTTTAATATAGTAAGATCTGAGTAACATTTTATTACTTGTGGGATAAGTTCTTTGTGTAATTTTAATCTTACTAAATTCCGTTATGTGATACGATAGATGTTAGATATTTTGGCAGTTTTCAATAAGTTAAATATTAATAAAAAGCAAAGGAAAGATGATTTTGAACCTTAAAAAAAATACTATTATATCCTCAATTACATTAGCGTTTATTCTTGGTGGCTCAATTGGTGTTAGGGCAGATTCAGTATTGGAGTCGATTTCTGCATATCTAGATCATAGTTTTAAAATAAATTTGTATGGAACAGATTTTGCATTAAAGGATTCAGAAGGTAACAAATTAGAGGCAATAAACTATAATGGAAGCACATACCTACCACTTCGATCTGTAGCAGAAGCTACAGGTATGAAAGTAAGGTGGGACGAGGTAGAGAGAACAGCAACGTTAGAAAAGAATCCAATTGTACTTGCTAATTTAACAGCCACAAGTGGAGTTAAAATTAGTGTCGATGGGCTGTGGAGTCCATCTTATATTACAGAGCTTAAGAAAATTTATAGCAACTGGTATATGGGAGTTCTATTTGAGACTACACCAAATGATGATAAAAATTTTAAAGATGTTATTGCAATGAAAACTAAAGAAATTAAGAGTTATTCAAATATCATTGAAATGAAGGACATGAATATTGGAGATTTAAAAGGGACTTATATTGATTTTGAAGAACCGGATTCTCGTAGTAAGGTGGTTTACTTAGAAAGCAATAATTCAAAGGAATATTTCACAGTACAGGTATTTGTTGCAAAAAGTAAATACAGCGATGAGAACAAAGATGCTTTTGATAAAGTTATATCAACATTTGAAAGATATAGATAGTTTGATAGTTTTGTTTGGAATAAATTATTTATGGTGAACCCTTAAAATTTTGAAGGAGGATCTGTTGATGGTGAAAATTCAGTTGAGTGACATCACTTTTATAAACAAAGACAAAATTAAGTATCTAACTGGTAATAAAGAAGAAGAGATTGTATTCCAGGAATGTTATGATAACTATGTTAAAAAGAACTCAAACGGAGTGAGTAAATGTGTCGGAGTAAGAGATATTACGGCAAATCCTCCTTTTATTGGATTGTATAGTGATCCTCCATTAAAAATATTGTTTGAATCAGAAGAGGAATTTGCGGACTTTAGAAATAAAATTCATAATTTTGATTGGTTAACTCTAGATTTAAGTTAGGTATAAATCTAATTATTTTTAAAGAGTCGCTGACATGCGGCTCTTTTTGTCGTACAAGTGCTACCGAGAAATGAAGGGATTAATAATATGAACTTAGAAGCGTCCTAAGTGGTGCTTATCTTTATAACTAAAATCCGACATAACATAAGGGGGAATTAATTTGAGAATCGAAACTATACAAATTGAACATATAAATGCAAATGGCTGGAACCCAAACGAAATGGACGATCATATCTTCAGAGCTTTAGTTGAAAGTATCCGGAAACACGGTGTGCTGCAGCGAATCTACACTTATGACTTGTGAACAGATGGACAGGACGTGCAGGACATTGGAGTTGGACCCAGTCTTCTGCGATTTAATTAAGAAGCGGTTTTATGAGTGGGCGGGGATTGAACCAGTTCTTTTAGTTCGGTCTGCAGTTTCTTAAATAATAAGGAACTACAAAATTATACCTAAAGATTTTATTATATGGTAGTATTTAGTGGGATGGAAAGGGACTTTCTCCATTTTTAAACTAGTACTGAATTTTAATATTTTCATAACTGGGGGTAAATTTATTCATGCGATTAAAAACAAAGATTATAAAACCTTTATTTGTCTCGGTACTTGTTTTCACTTTTTCTGGAGGTAGTTTGGTTAGCGCTGATTCTCAATCATCAGAAAATGATGTTAAAGTTGGCTGGGCAGGAATTGGCGCTTTTAACCTAGCAGTCAAACAAGATGGTACAGTTTGGGCATGGAGTGGAAACAGTGATTCAAGGCCAACATCTAATTTAGAAGATGTAGATAATCCAGCTATTATTAAGGTTCCCAAACAAGTTAAAGGGATCTCGGATGTCACTGCAGTCGCCTCAGGCCATGGATTTTCTTTAGCTTTGAAGAAAGATGGTACTGTGTGGGGTTGGGGTGGCAATGGTGATGGTCAACTAGGCGATGGAACCCAATCTGTTTTTGATCCAAAAACCTATAAAACAATAAAAAGTGCGGATAAGGGTATACCAGTCCAAGCAAAAGGCCTATCTAATGTGGTTGCTATCGCAGCAGATTGGAACACAAGTTATGCAGTTAAAAATGATGGTACACTTTGGGCCTGGGGAGGCATCTATTATCGTAAAGCTGATGGAAGTGTTGCCAATTACATTGTCCCGACCCAGCTTAAAAAGTTCTCAGATATAGCTTCTGTCTCACTAGGTTGGGGAAATATGGTTGCGTTAAAGAAAGATGGCACCGTATGGATGCCATCACATGGAAATGTTGTTCAAGTCGAAGGACTTAGTGACATTATAGAAATTGCAGCTGGAGGACAATATTCGTATGGCCTTAAGAAAGATGGGAAGGTTTGGTTTTGGGGCTCAAATGGGGAGAGTGGGGCAGTAGTTGGTGGGAAAGATACTGCTGATCATTCAAAACCACAATTACTTGAAGGAATTGAGGATGTCGTCTCTGTACAAGCAAGTGCAGGGGGGCCACTTCTCTTGAAAAGTGATGGAACAGTCTGGGCTAGTGGAACAAACACAGGTGGGCAGCTAGGAATAGGCTCTTATGAAGATAGTATTGTACCTGTTCAAGTGAAGGGTTTAACAAGAATAAAAAAAATTGCAGCCTCTGGAACTGAATTTAAATCGATGGCTATAAAAGCAGACCATACACTCTGGTCTTGGGGAAATGGTTATGTTGGAGATGGAACGAAATGGTATAGGACTGTACCAGTATGGATAAAAAGTTATGATTCTGAAGTATTACCAGAAGATCAAATAATGGTGAACCTGGATAATAAAGAATTAGAGTTTGATCAACCACCTACTATTGTCAAAGGTCATACAATGGTGCCTTTGCGAAAAATCTTTGAGGCACTTGGGGCTGATATTCAGTGGGATAAGGATACACTAACTGCAACAGCCACGAAAGGGCAAACAGTCATAAAACTAACAGTAGGTAGCAATGTTGCATACATAAATGGAGTTAGCACGATACTAGACTCAGAACCCTTAATTATTGAGGGAAGGACTTTAGTCCCCGCTAGGTTTATAGTTGAATCTTTTGGAGCCAAGGTTAGTTGGGAAGAAAATTCAAAGACGGTTTTTATTAAAACAAAATAAAACATATTAGAAAGACAATATTTATTCAAAAGTTATTCCATTATATGCATGATTGAAACACCGCCTTTTCAAAAGGCGGCTTTTTATGTTGAATACTTTCTAAATAAAATGAGGGACTCTCTAACGCCCTCCTTTGGCACCGCAACACTCCCTTTTGCCGTGGCCACGGTTGTACGAACGCATGATCTCTGTTTCGTTTTAATGGATGATAGGAGTGTTCGCAATTGAAAGATGAAAATACGAACAAAGAAAATGAAGAGTTGTTATTTAAGCATGAGTTAGCATTAAAAGAAGGTATCATGGAATCAAAGTCAAAATTGCTGCAATCATTTCTAATATTAATGTCTGAGGCATAGTACACATCATTTTCTCGATATTGTGTATTTATCCAAATTTCTAGCTCTGTTTGCTTATAGAGTGTAAAGTCCATCTATTTTCCTAAGTACTTTAATAGTCATTTAGTCACGAATAGGAAACGTGCGTTCGTATTCTATTCTATCAGATCATTTGAGAATATTTTTAGTTTTCTGTAGATGGAATATTATAGAATGAGTTGTAATTAGTTCGAAATCCTACCATATTAAGGAATTGTATTATGAACTTCATTGGGAATTGGCTTAGTGTTATTAGAAATTGCAGTTATGACAAAACCTACAAGATGGCATGGGCTAAGGCTATTACTGAAATTTCACTAGAATTGGATTACGGTGATAGTGCTGACAAACTTATATTGCCCATCAAAATGTTCCCCGCTGGCTCTACTGGCTAGTGGGGATTTTTGTATTTATAAAAATCGCTTGCATAGCGAATACGTGTTCGGTATATAATATAAAACACAAACAAACGTTCCTATTTTGAGGTGATTAAATGAGTGTCATGCCAAATGTTGAGACTGACGAGGATGTTCAATTAATCAAAGAGTTTACACTGCTTCCTATATTGCTCGATATGTTGTCGAGGGATTGTGAAGAACTCAGGGTTCACAAAGACAAAATTATTTATGGTCATATTCTGTTTTACCTAAAAGAAGTCGAGAACACTATTTATCCAGCAATCCAAAGTATTAAGAGTAAAATGAAAAAGCGTGATATTAAGGTGTTGAATACATCGATGACTCCTTTAGGCATTAACGTTGAATATAAAGTTCGTGGTTACGTCCATCATTTCACAATGCTCAGAAGTTTGATTAAAGCTGAACTCATGACAACTTTAATGAGAATGCGGAGGTCATTGTAATGGTAATGAGGGAAAAAAGCGAACGCACAATTTACCTCTCGGATTGCCAATCTTTTTACGCAAGCGTCGAAAAGGCTACACATCCTGGACTAGATAATCTTCCAGTTGTTGTGGCCGGTGATCCTGCCAGAAGATCTGGAATTATTTTGGCAGCATGTCCAATAGCCAAAAGCTTTGGGATTAGCACGGCTCAGCGACTTGGAGAAGCTCTGCAGCTATGCCCAGATGTTATTGTAATGCGTCCGCATATGCAGCGTTATATCGATGTATCACTTGCAATTACTGACATTTACAAAGAGTATACCGATTTAGTTGAAGTGTTTTCTATTGATGAGCAGTTTCTAGATGTGACGGGTTCGCTCAATCATTTTCGCTGTACGTCAGAAGAACTGGCAAGTATGATTCAAAAAAAGGTCGCGGCGTCAATGAATGTACGTATTCGTGTTGGCATCGGTCCAACTAAAATCCTTGCCAAGCAAGCAACGGACAATTTTGCGAAGAAAAACCCGAATGGTATTTTTACGCTTGGTAAAGAGGATGTAGAACGTGTCCTATGGCCTTTAAGTGTGGATAAGATGTATGGGGTTGGGTCGCGCATGACTCGGCATTTCGTGGCTCTTGGAATGACAACGATAGGTCATGTTGCTCAAACACCATTGCATTTACTTAAGCAGAAATTTCGTGCGCGCTTTGGTAAACAATCGGATATTCAAGCTGAAGTCATGTGGCGTACAGCTAACGGTCTTGATGATAGTCCAGTCACACCTGGCACATTTAATGTAGCTCCAAAATCAATCGGTCACGGAATGACCTTGCCACGAGATTATACGACGGCAGAAGAGGTAGATATTGTGCTCTTGGAATTAACGGAAGAAGTTTGCCGCGATGCACGTGCAAAGGGGTATACGAGCGGAACCGTTCATGTATTCTGTATGTGCTCACCATACGATGCGCCTACAGGCTTTAGTCAACAGCGCAAGATGCCCTTTGCTACAAATAATACTCTGAAAGTTTTCAAGTCAGTTCGTGAGATCTTTCATCGTAATTGGAATGGGCACCCGGTGCGTAAAGTTGGCGTTACGCTAGGATCACTTGATGATGAGGAAGTTACACAACTAGATCTATTTGAAGACGTAACGAAGCTAAGGAAGCTTGACAGCGTTCTAGACGGAATTAAAGACCGCTTTGGCAATACGGCAATTATTCGGGCTTCCAGTTTAATGAAAGCTGGTTTAGCAGCGGATCGAGCTGGTAAAATTGGAGGTCATTATAAATGAGTAAGAAATTAGAGCTTAACGGACTTTGGGAGTCCAGTCGAATGATGCTTCCTCAACATAAAGAGCCCGCCATTAGAAATCGGAAAGAGGCACAACGCATTTCACGACCTATACGAGACGAGCAAGAAATACAAAACATATCAGCTGTGTTGAGTTTGTCGCATATGTACAAGAAACCAATCGAACTAACTTTATACGAGGAATTCAAGATTCGGAAAATTACAGGCATCGTAACGCGCACTAAACATGGTGAATTTCGTTTGGATATAGTAAAGCCCAATGGCGAAACAGTGGACTGGGAATGGATTGGATACAGAGATGTTCTGAAAGCAGAATTAAATAATGAATGGACAGAAGATGAAATGACCGAGCTATAAAAAACATACAAAGCATGCTCCTGAAAAATTAGCCCATGGGTAAAAATCCCAAGGGCTTTTTTCAAACACTAGAGTTCTGTAAATTGGTATTAGTGTCATTTCGCTTAGTGATCATTAATTATCCGTACTTTGTTGAGTAGAAATGTTTTCGGAAATGTGTGCCTGGTCAGTTTTTAACTTTTCAATTATGTCCCTCATTTGTTCAGTAGCAGGGGCCGTTAGACCGATGTTCAACGTACCTTTAAGCTCGTTTACATGGAGTTCTTGGATTTTGTAGGTTATATTCTGAGGCAGCGAGTCTATTTGGCCAGCCAATTGATGGTTCAGCTTCTCATTAATTTGCTTATCCAAGTGATCCTTCAACTCACATTGCTTTTTCTCAAGCATAGCTAATCTTTGCTCAAAAATACAAATCCAAGGGGGAAAATTATTATTCAATCATACATGAGGTCGCCTCCTTTGAATCATTGGACAACTGGGTGTGGAGGTGGCGGCAACAAATCGTCTTCCGGTACTGTATCAGCCTTCTTTTCGTTCACGCCTTCAGCAATCTCGGATTCGTAAAAAATAATGAGAGCCTGGGCCAAGAGAAGTATCATTATTAATGAAGAAAAAAAGCAAAGGCCCAAAGGAAAGTTCCCTTGGGCTTATTTTCATATACTTAAGCATGGAAGCGGCTAGGATGCGAATGTATGGGGACCATTAAAAAGGAAAGCGCAAGGTTCTTAAGAAAAAAAGTTCAAACATTCCGCAGTATGCGATGAGAATTGTGGAGTCGTCAACTTGTGGGAAACATGAAAAAAGTCCGCGCTCGGTAAAGGAGCATGGACTTTTCTTTCTTCTTACCGGTAACGGAAGTGTTCGTGCGGAATGGAGCATTTATTTTGGATAAAATGGATTTGATTCTCGAGTCGGTTGCGCTGCTCTTCGGGACCTTCGAACTGTTCAAGCTCTTGGATCAGATTATGTAAATCATTGCCCGCATTCGCGCAGTCGTAATTGCTATCCAAATTGTTAAGCATCTGCTTCTCTCCTTAGGTTCCAAATTCCACATTCGGCGTAGTATTTGGGCTCTTTTACTGACTAGTCGTATTTCTTTTTCTTGTCCACGAGATTATTATAAACAAAAAGCAAAAATTGATACGACTACTCCTTGGAAGGATAAAAATAAATGCCCGGCGAGCGATTTCATCGTTTGGTTGTATTATGATTAAGGTGATACCATAAAAATTATATCGAGGATGGGAAGATGAGCCGTTAAATATGCCAAATTAGAGCTTTATCCACCAAGGTTAAGTAAATTAACTTGTATATTCTTTATGTAGTTTATCTGAACTTATGTGAGGTTATTTATTCTATATAATTAAATTTGGTCACCAATTGGTCACCAAATGTGAAAAACACTCTCTGTACTATATAATTTTTAACCCCTGTTATACACAAAGAAACCCTTATCATATAAGGGTTTCAGGAAACTGTTTTTTAAATTAATACGACGGCCCTTTTACGGGCCGTCTCATGGGAGAAGTGAAATATCGATTTTCTTCTATCCTGTTATAGTCGAATGAATGTTGATTTGGTGCGGTTTATTTGAATGTGTATGAGGTCAATTAGACTGAACTGAATTTAATTATGATCTAGTTGGTACCTCAACAGTACCTTTTGGTACCTCGTCGGTACCTTAAACTTGTCCTTTGTTTACCTTGTTTTTTCTACTGTCGAACAGGAAATCAAGTTTATTAGCAGCAGTGTGATCAGCAGCGCGTAAAACGTGTCCGTAGACATTCATTGTTGTTCCAATGTTGGAATGTCCTAGTCTCTCTGAAATAACCTTAGCATGAACGCCTTGGTTGATCAAGAGTGTTGCTGAGGTATGCCTGAGGTCATGAAAGCGAATATATTTAATGGCACCTTTTAATTTCGCGTGGAAATAGTGCCATTGTTTTGTTGGCCAGTTCTGCGAATAGGCATTACCAAATGTTGAGCAGAATACAAATGAGCGGTCCTTGCCTTGCCATCTGTCGATAACATCCTCTTTAGCAGCCTTTTTGTAATCATAAAATTCCTCGAATTCAGAGATAACGGATGCGGGCAGGGCGACTTTGCGGAATGAACTGTTATTCTTGGGTACCTTGATAAGAGGAGCTCCATCTTTGAAACGGGGGAGAGATTGCTTCACTTCGACCGTGCCGGCTTCGAGATTTACGTGGTGCCATTCTAACGCAAGAAGCTCACCGCGGCGTAAACCGGTCGTAAGAGCGAGTGTGGCGATCATTCGAAAGTCAGGACGTTCGTTTTGAAGTGCTTCAAAAATAAACATCGTTTCCTTTTCGTCGTAAGCTTCACATTCCACTTTTACTTCTTTTGGTTTTGCGACACCAGTCATTGGGGTTGATTTAATTACTTTCCAGTCCATTGCCCGCATGAAGACGCTTCGTAAAACGCGATAGATGTATACTTTTGACGAAGAGGAGAGAGGTTTACCACTACCGTCTAACCGCGCTCCTGGCTGATCTAATGACTCAACGAAGTTCATGATATGGAATGTTTGTATCTGATCCACACGCATATGACCAAAGTGTGGGATTAGTCGATTGTTCATGATGCTGACGTAATTCTCTTGGGATGTTTGTTCCAGTTGCTTCATGACAAATTTACTTTCCCACTCTTTTGCAAACTGATCGAATTTCATTTTGTCAGGAGAAATGTATTCCCCGACTTCGACCTCAATTTTAAATTTGGAAAGCTCGCTGTCTAAAAAACGCTTTAACTCCAGTTTCTTCATCCTATCGGCATCTTCTACGCTGACTGTCTTACGCTTATACAGCCGTTTTCCGTTAACGTCATAACCAAGATCGACCTGGAGCCTCCAAGAGTTTTTACCGCTCTTCTGAATGCTTGCCACAACAAATTACCTCCATTCATAAAAAGGCTTTACGTCCATCTGCATGATTTCTTCAATATCCCCCATTTGAATGATGAATTGTTCAATGTCACTGTACTCAAAATGTAAACCCTCTTGATATTTCAATTTCTCTAAACGACGAACAACACTATGTATGTTAATCCCAAACTGATTTGGACGCTCAGGATGCGTCATAAGGTCTTCTAACAGAATAGTGACGCTCATTATATCTTCCGAGTAATCATCGGCTGTTTTAGGACGAAATGGAGCTTCTAATGGAATGAAAAGTTGGTTCTTATGCCACTCTATTTTCCCTCGAGCGAAAGAGATATTTAATTTATCTGGTACTGGATGAAAATCCTCAGGATGCTCTGAATAATAAACTGATAACCTTGCCACTTTTATGCTCCTTCAAGTTGTTTTGGACCAAGTTGTGCCATCACACGCCTAACGTGGTCATCATCAATTGTAATTTTAATGCTCCGACGACGAATCAATTCTTCTTCATATTGTACGGTTTGCACTCGCATTTGAATTTGAGTTAATCGATGTTGAACAAACTTCTCGGATAGACAAAACTCCTCAGCCATTACTTTTACGAGGAGGGGTGGAGAGACATTCTTAAATTCTTCTAGTAAGTATGATGGCATGGCTGCATAATGTTGAAAATGTTTTGCCTGAATCTCCTGCAGCTCAATAAACGATCTAGGCATAATTTCTTGTCGGCCGACATGCTGCAGCGGATGGCAAAGCTCATGGAAAAACACTTCACGCCTCTGCTTTTGATCTAGATAACCATTTAGAAAGATAAAGGAGTACTCATCCTCTTTCCATTCTGCGAAAGAGGGCCCGGCATACATGCGGATTTCAACATCAAAGATGGATGCTATGAGGTCCAAATCCATATCTGAGGCATACTCAATACCGATACTGCGATACTCTTTCTCAAGCCATTTTTCGAGTTCAGTAGGTTTATAAAATGATAAGTCCATATGCTACCTCCTATAGGTAGATGGTATCATAAAACGTCATAAATAGGAATATATGTTCGTGTATTTGTCGAAAATAACAGAATAAGGTAGAATGTGCCGCATTATATGATAATCCTAATTCTGAAAAACAATAGAGTAAGACAAAAGATTTAATAGGATGGTTGTATTAGAATACAAATTCTGTATATCCAGGTCTATTTTACTATGATAAAATTGTAATGTTATAGACTTGAGTATCATTTTAGGTTGACCTAAATTACAGATAAATACTAATAGGGAATACTATAAAATCAGCACAAGGGGGAACTGAAATGAAATCTAATTTCAAATTTCTAGAACATGCTTTTCCTATTCTTACCCAAATAGGTGGAACTGCTGAAGAATACCTTTATTCCGACAAAAATTCATGTTTAATCAAATTGGGATTGCTCGGAGAAACAATTGTCAACATTATGATTCAATTAGATGGAATTCAGCCTCCAAGTTATGATAATACACACTCGAATCGAATTAAATTGCTTAAAAATCAAGGACTATTACCTAGGGAAATAGACGATATATTGTACAGCCTTCGTATGGCTCGAAATAAAGCAGTTCATGCCAACTATGATTCGTTAGAAGATTGCAAGGTACTGATGGGCATGGCACACGAGTTAAGCATATGGTTTATGCAAACGTATGGGGATTGGCAGTACACACCAGAACGATTTGAGTTGCCTATACAAAAGAATCAATCGCAAACGGATTATGAAGCTATTATTCGTGAAAAAGAAGCAAAGATTGAAGAACTTACCAAATTAGCAGAGCTAGCGACAGTTTCTCCAAGTGTGACAATCGAGGAACGAACCTCTAGAGGGAACAAAGCGATTGAGCAACTTCATCTTTCCGAGGCGCAGACTCGGTATATTATAGACGAGCAACTGCGAAAAGTAGGTTGGGAAGCAGATACGGTTAACATACGTTATTCTCAAGGGAGCAAGCCACAAAAGGGTCGTAATATTGCTATTGCTGAATGGCCGACTCGTAGCGTAAATGGTAAAAACGGTTCCGCTGATTACGCACTGTTCGTTGGACTTCAAATGGTTGGAATCATAGAAGCAAAACGTCAGTACACTGATATTCCTTCTGTCATTGATAACCAATGCAAAGAGTATGCTCAAGCCGTTCGAGAAGATCACTCAGCTTATCAATTTGGACAATGGGGTCAGTATAAAGTGCCTTTTGTATTTGCTACGAATGGACGTAAATATTTGAAACAACTTGAGACGAAGTCGGGAATATGGTTTTTGGATTTACGTAAAAAATCAAATATCTCCAAGGCTCTTCAAGGGTGGATGAGCCCAGACGGCATTATGGAATTATTGAACAAAGATACCGATGCAGCAGATAGAGCTCTAGGAACAACGCCATATGATTTGCTAAGTGATGCTGACGGTCTTAACCTTCGTGAATATCAGATTGAAGCTATTGAGGCTGCTGAGAAGGCCATCATCAATGGGCAAGACAAAGTTTTGCTTTCTATGGCAACGGGAACCGGAAAGACTAGAACGATATTAGGGATGCTATATCGTTTCTTGCAGTCAGGGCGTTTTCAGCGTATCTTGTTTCTAGTGGACCGTACTTCGCTCGGGGTACAAGCCCAGGATGTTTTTAAGGAAGTTAAAATTGAAGAGCTCATGACTTTGGATAATATCTACAATATTAAGGAGCTTAGCGACAAAGAAATTGACAAAGAAACTAAATTACATGTTGCTACTGTGCAGAGCTTGGTCAAACGTATACTCTATAATGAGGGGGATACCGTTCCTGCTGTTTCGGACTACGATCTAATTATTGTAGATGAAGCTCACCGCGGATATATTCTAGACAAAGAGATGAGTGATGATGAACTACTTTATCGTAATCAGGAAGATTATATGAGCAAGTACAGTGCAGTCATCGATTATTTCAATGCAGTCAAGATTGGCCTGACAGCAACGCCAGCTGTACAAACAACAAAAATTTTCGGGCAGCCTGTGTTTAACTATTCATATCGTCGAGCTGTAGTCGAAGGTCATCTTGTTGATCATGATGCTCCTCATACTATTGTTACAAAGCTGAGTAAAGAAGGAATCAACTATAAAAAAGGTGAAGTCGTAGCAATTTACGATCCTGTGACGGGAGAAATTACAAATAGTAGTGAGCTTGAGGATGAGTTGAAATTCGATGTGGAGAAATTTAACAGAAAGGTTAAGAATGAGAATTTCAATCGCACAGTTTTGGCAGAGATTGCTCAGGATATTAATCCCGAAGGTGATGCGAAGACGCTTATTTATGCAGTTGATGATAGCCATGCAGATGAAATAGTGAATCTACTTAAGAAAATCTACGAGCCTTATGATGTAGATAATGATGCAGTCATGAAGATTACAGGAAGCATAGGCGGAGGGAATCCAAAGAAAGTACAAGAAGCTATCAAACGCTTCAAAAATGAACGTTTTCCCAACATCGTCGTTACTGTTGATCTATTAACCACAGGTATTGATGTTCCTAGGATTTCGACACTGGTCTTCATGAGACGAGTCAAATCACGAATTCTCTTTGAACAAATGCTGGGTCGTGCCACACGTCTCTGTCCTGAAATTGGAAAAACGCACTTTGAGATTTACGATCCTGTGGGCGTGTATGAATCACTTGGGGATGTAAATACCATGAAATATGTGGTGAATCAACCATCAACATCCTTTGACGATTTGGTGGACGGACTAGAGGTTTTGTCAACGGAGAAGCAACTACAAAATCAAATTGATCTGATTGTGGCCAAAATGCAGCGTAAAAAGCGAAATATAACTAAAGATGCTTTGGCACATTTCCGAGATATCGCGCAAGGCGACACACCTGATCAGTTTATAGAGAAGGTCAAACACATGCCCGTCGAGCAAGCAAAAGCTTATGTACTAGCTCATCAGAAGGTGTTTGATATCTTGAATGAAGGCGGCAGTGTTAAGCCAAGAGCAGTGGTTATTTCAGATAAAGATGATAAGCTTGTTACTCATGATCGTGGATATGGCAAA
The DNA here is from genome assembly GCF_004000765.1 of Paenibacillus chondroitinus NBRC 15376. Lineage (GTDB taxonomy): Bacteria > Bacillota > Bacilli > Paenibacillales > NBRC-103111 > Paenibacillus_E > Paenibacillus_E chondroitinus. The sequence continues at coordinate 281,520 of NZ_BILW01000005.1, forward strand.
GGCTTAAAACCAAAAGATTATTTAGATGAGTTTAAAGCATTTGTGACTAACAACATGAACAAAATTGCTGCACTTCAAGTTGTTTGTACAAGACCAAGCGATCTTACACGGGAAAGCTTGAAAAGCCTGCGCTTGGAGCTTGATCGAGAGGGATTTACGGAACAACAGCTGAATACTGCTTGGAAACAGCTGTCCAACGAGGAAATTACAGCTGATATTATTAGCTTTATCCGTAAGGAGGCATTAGGATCTTCGTTAGTCAGCCGGGAAGAGCGTAATAAGCATGCTATTGCGAAGCTGAAGGAGAAGCATTCCTTTAGTAAAATGGAGCTGGATTGGCTCCAACGGATTGAATCTATATTGCAACATGAGCCGATTCTTGATCGTGATGTATTTAATAGCGGTGCATTTAAGAATCAAGGCGGCTACAATCGCATCAATAAAATATTTCGTAACCAACTCGACACAATTATTACAGACTTAAATCAATTTTTATTTGAAGACAGGGGACAAACAGCGTGAACAACCAAGAGATCGTATCAAAATTATGGAACTTATGTAATGTTCTCCGAGATGACGGGATTACGTATCACCAATATGTAACTGAACTTACTTACATTCTGTTTTTGAAAATGGCAAAGGAAACAGAGACAGAAAAGGAAATCCCTGAGCAGTACCGTTGGGATCAACTGCTCAAGCCAAAGGGCATTGAACTTAAGAAATATTATAAGGAGCTGCTCAACCACTTAGGCGAGGATACCAAAGGTCGAGTACGTGAGATTTATGCAGGTGCTTCCTCGAATATCGATGAGCCAAAGAATCTGGAGAAGCTCATTACTTCGATTGATGCGCTCGATTGGTATTCGGCTAAAGAAGAAGGACTCGGCAACCTGTACGAGGGCTTGCTTGAGAAGAATGCAAACGAGAAGAAGTCTGGAGCTGGTCAGTACTTTACCCCTCGAGTGTTAATCGACGTGATGACGAAGCTTGTTAATCCGCAACCTGGGGAACGGTGCAATGACCCTGCTTGCGGTACATTCGGTTTTATGATTGCTGCGGATCGATATGTGAAGGATCAAACCGATGATTTGTTTGCACTATCTCCTGAGTTACAGGACTTTCAGCGGAAACAGGCCTTCACTGGCTCTGAACTTGTCCATGAGACCCATCGCTTGGCATTAATGAACGCCATGCTGCATGACATCGAAGGACCAATCAAGCTGGGCGATACTTTGTCTAATCAAGGTAAGACAATGAAAGATTTTGATGTCGTGCTCACGAATCCGCCATTCGGAACGAAAAAAGGTGGTGAGCGTGCGACACGTGATGACTTCACTTACCCTACGTCCAATAAGCAGTTGAACTTCTTACAGCACATCTACCGTAGCTTGAAAGCAAACAATGAAGCACGTGCAGCCGTCGTTCTTCCAGATAACGTTCTGTTTGCTGATGGTGATGGCGCATCTATTCGTAATGACTTGATGGACAAATGTAATTTGCATACGATTCTAAGAATGCCTACTGGGATCTTCTACGCACAGGGCGTTAAGACCAATGTACTTTTCTTTACGCGCGGCAAGTCCGATAAGGACAATACGAAAGAAGTATGGATCTATGATTTACGCACTAACATGCCATCGTTCGGCAAAACAAACCCACTCAAGGTAGAGCATTTTGATGAGTTTGTTTCGGCTTACACTGCAGAAGACCGTCACAAGGTACAGGATGAGCGTTGGAATGTGTTTACTCGACAACAAATCCGAGTGAAGAGTAACAGCCTTGATTTAGGGCTTATTCGTGATGACAGTGTTCTCGACTACGACGATCTTCCTGATCCAATTGAAAGCGGAGAGGAAGTCGTAGCTCAGCTTGAAGAAGCGGTTGACTTGATCATGAGCGTTGTGAAAGAACTGAAGTCATTGGAGGTTAGTCGCTAATGGCTAAGGGCAAGAAGCAAAGTATATCGGCAGAAAAATTGTTAGAACAAGCTTTGGTTCCAGAGTATGAGCAGCAGTATAACGTGCCGGAGAATTGGTTGTGGGTTACAGGGAGAACTGCTTTTGGTAATATGGAATCGACTAAGCCATCTGGAGATTTCTTTAAATATATCGATATTGATGCTATTGATAATAAAAACCAGAGGGTACTTGAACCGAAGATAATTGCAGTAGAAGAAGCTCCAAGTAGAGCTAGCCGTAAAGTGAATGAAGGAGATACTTTATTTTCACTAGTCAGACCATACCTAAGAAATATTGCATATATTGATTCGTTCCATTCAGATTGTATAGCATCTACAGGCTTTTATGTTTGCCATCCGAATAAGATGTATAACCCGCGTTATATTTACTACCTAATGACAAGTGAATATGTCGTCAATGGTCTTAATGCATATATGAAGGGAGATAATTCACCATCAATAAGAAAAGATGATATTGAGAACTTTGCATATCCACTCCCGCCCATTGCTGAGCAACAACGAATCGTTGACCGTATTGAAAGTTTATTTGTTAAGCTTGATCAGGCAAAGGAACGCATACAAAGTGCTTTAGATAGCTTTGAAACACGTAAATCTGCTATATTGCACCAAGCTTTTACCGGAGCACTTACTGCAAAATGGCGACAAGGGCTTGGTTTAGGGATGGATAGTTGGGAAAAGAAAAAGCTTAGGGACTTAGCTAATTTTAGAGCGGGGTATGCGTTCGATAGTAATTCTTTTACACCAAAGGGCTATCAAGTTGTAAGGATGGGAAATCTTTATAATGGTAAGCTTGATCTTGATAGGAATCCAGTATTTGTTAATCCAGATATTCTCGATGATTCAGTATTTAAGAAGTCACTAATAAAAACTGGAGATATACTACTGACACTAACAGGTACTAAATATAAGCGAGATTATGGGTATGCAGTAATGATAAACGAAGATAAGATGTTATTACTTAATCAAAGGATTGTAGCTTTGACACCTAATCAAACTGACCCAAACTTCTTACTATATTATTTGCGTAGTGATTTGTTTAGAAATGTTTTCTTTAGTAATGAAACTGGTGGAGTTAATCAGGGCAATGTAAGCTCGAAGTTTGTTGAAAGTATCGAAATACCTTATCCAACACCTCTTGAACAACAAAAGATTGTCTCCATATTGGTGGAAGTCCTAGGAAAAGAAAATAAAGTAAAAGAACTCATTGATGTCATTGACCAAATTGATTTAATGAAAAAGGCAATACTTGCCCGTGCTTTCCGTGGTGAACTTGGTACTAACGATCCAATTGAAGAAGTTCGGTTGGAGTTGATACTAGAATCGGTGGGTAAGGAGAACAAAAGTAAGATTACTACTAAAAATCCCTCTTTCACACAAAAACAAATAGATACGGATTTAGTTCAATTACTAATAAAAGCTAATAGACGGTTAAGGCCAGAAGAATTTTGGGAAAAATCTGGAATAAGTGATCCGTTAAGATTTTATAGAGAACTAAAAATCTGTATTGAACATGGCTTTGTAAATGAACTCTTTGAACAAGAGGTAACATTTTTGGAGGTAACAAGTGAGGGTAAACAATATATGGATAGAAAAGTTTAGGAATCTACAAGATTTTAGCATAGATTTTAATCATAATACTGATTTATTAAAAGAAAATGCAAATACGACAGTTTTAATTGGGCGTAATGGAAGTGGGAAATCAAACTTATTTGAAGCAATTGTACTAATATTTCGAGATATAGATTTAGGTGCTAGACCAAGTTTTAGCTATGAAATAGACTATACAAGAAAAGATACAACTACTGATGAAGAACAACGAATTTTTATTAAGGCAAAGCATAAGGAACCTAATGAGAACAACATTTATAGCATAACAATTGATAATAGAATAATTGATTTTAGTATCTTTTTTAAAAATCGGTCGATTAAATACCTTCCCAAAAATATTTTTGCATACTATTCGGGTCGAAACCAACGTTTAGAATCTTGTTTTGAAATTCATCAGCAAAGATACAAGCAGAATCTCTCTCAAAGTAAAGCAACACCATTAAGACCTTTATTTTATGTAAAAGATGAGCATAGCCAATTTGTTCTTCTTTCATATTTCGCAAATGATTATGAAGTTGAGGAGGTAGAGTCAAAAGGCAAAAGGTTTTTGAAGAAATACTTAGATATAGATGGTATTGATTCGGTGTTATTTACTATAAAATTACCTAAAAGGAAAATAAAGGGTGATAATTACGATTCTCGGGGATTAAAAGGAGATATTGCAGATTACATTGATACAATACAAAATTATTCATTAGCCCCTATTTATGATAAAAATAAGAATCTTTTATATTTATTTATTCCTAATGAAGAAAAATTTAAAGAACTAGCCCTTGAGTTTGGAAATAGTATTAGTGTTTTTAAAAGACTAGAAAGTATTTATTTAACAAAGCATTTGATGAAAATAGATATATTGGTAAAAAGAAGAATTAATGACACTTCCACTGAAGTTACTCTTTCTGCACTAAGTGAAGGTGAGCAACAATTGCTAATCGTGATGGGTATGTTGAAATTGTTTGAGGACAAGGAGTCACTTTTTCTACTGGATGAACCTGACACACATTTAAATCCTAAATGGAAAATGGAGTATCTAAAGCTATTAAAAGAAGTTGTTGGAGAAGATGTGTCTAGTCAATTGCTTATTAATACACATGATCCGATTGTTGTTAGCGGCCTTGTTAAAGAGCAAGTTAGAATTTTATCCAAAGAGATTTTTACAGGAAAAATAACTTCTCAACAGCCTGCTACTGATCCAAGAGGAATGGGCTTTTCTGGATTACTTACAAGTGAACTTTATGGCTTTAGATCAACATTAGATCTGTACACATTAGATTTGTTAGATGAGAAAAGACGTATATCAATTAAGAATAGACTTAGTGATGATGATAGACATAGATTATCAGAACTAAATAAAATTTTAGAAGAACTTGATTTTACGAATTATCGAGATGATGCATATAGAATGTTTGCTTATGCTTTCAGAGAAATTGAAAGAAGAGAAGAAATTAATAATTTGATACTTACTGAAGAGGAATTAGATCGAAGGAAGCAATTGGCCAAAGATGTTTACGAAATTGTACAGCAACTCAAGGTGAATGGAATATGATATATATTAATATCAATAATATTTCCTTACCGCAAAATTGGGAAGAAAGAGCTGGAAGAGCACGTGAAAATGTAGCTGCATGTATCAACGCCTCTACACGCAGCATTGAAATTGATCGCAATGCACGTATATGGCGGGAGTTAAAAGGAATATTAAAAATTCATTCCAGGAATAAATGTTGGTACTGTGAGTCTGTTCAAGGAAGGTCTGATACTGATGTCGATCATTTTAGACCTAAAAATGCAGTGCACGAAGTAGAAGATCACGAAGGTTATTGGTGGTTAGCATTCGATTGGAAAAATTATCGCCATAGCTGCAGTTTTTGTAATCAACCAAGAGAAGGACACGGTAAACGAACGCACTTTCCATTAATGGATGAAAATTTTCGTGCAAAGTCTCAATTAGATGATATTTCACTTGAAAAACCAAAACTTTTAGATCCTGTAAACATTGAAGATCCTAAATTATTAAATTATCTTGAAACTGGTGAAATCGTACCATCTTATGATGAATCAGAATCACAGGAAAAATATGAAAGAGCAGCGGTTTCAATAGAAATATATAATTTAAAACAGGAATTTCTAAGAGAGCGTCGACAAGAAAAAATTAATCTTGTAAAAGAATTAATTAGAGATTACGAGGACTTTAAGTTATTTAATCCTGTAAGAGCTCAAGAAAAAAAAGCAATGATTAAAAATTATGCTTATTCAGATCAAGAATATGCAGGTGCTGTTCGTTCATATTTATCTACAAGAAGAGAGCATTTATGGATCGAGGATATCCTAAATAGCTTGGATCTAGTCAGTGTATAATGAAAATAAAAACGGCATCTTTTAGGTGCCGTTTTTCATTAAACAATCCTAAACACACAATTCTCCTTCAAAAAATATCCTCCAGCCATCTTCACTGATATCTCACAATGAGATTCAATAACTCCACCATCGCATATCTGTTCAAGTATCCCTTTTTTATTTCTTTGAAAAACCCCAACATAGGCTTTGTTGTGTATTGCAGCATCCAGGTGAGAGTCGGTTGAAAGATTAAAACCAGCTTTAAACATAAGTGACCTCCATAATTAATCCTTTGTGTATTTAACTAATGAATTTTCTTTAGGGTAGTAGACGTAAGCTGGAAAAGTAACTGACTTACGGCTTACGGGATAATTAGCCATAATGTGCCTCTCGCCGTCAAACATATAAATAAAATATAGGTCTTTAAGTTCTTCTTCTACAAGATTAACAGGTGTTTTTTCGATTTTATAAGCTGGTATACGTGGTCCATTAAACAATCTATATAAGAATCTATAGATGTAAAATAAAAAGATGTAAAAAATGTATACAATTCCAACTGCCACGAGTAGTTTTGAATTTTGCTTTGTGTTAAATAATTGCAAAATATAAGCTTTATTCAATACCGTATTTAAAAATGAAAAAATTAGTATTAAAGCAAAATTAGTAAAGATAATAATGTTGATCAATCTCTTTTTTATAGACACGCCGAAAAGGGAGATTATCCAACAAGCCAAGAGAACTATGCCAGTTAGCAGAAATGATCCTAGATTAGTGAGAATAAATAAGTCTTGTATAAATTTAGAGAACTCAGCGGAGTCGAAAATTAAGCTTGGTATATTTAGTGTTAAGACAAGAATTAATGAAACAGATATGATTTCCAAGAAATCTTCCCAATCGCTAGTGTTTTTGGGGGTTAGTAATATATCTATTACTGTTTTGTTTGTTGTAGTGATGTTAAATCTGATTAAAACGAAGGCAACGGTTATTAGCGGGGCTACTTTTAACAAAATTTCAATGATTCCAGACATGTTCTCTCTACTCCTATTATGGATATATTTGGTTGTAAGATTAATATACCACGAGACCTAGTTCTAAAGATACAAAAAATGTCTATTCAGGTCGAATCTACTATGGTAAAATTATGAAATAATATAACGCTCTAGGAGTTAATGAAATGAACTATAATAACAACGAACTTACAATAACCAAACCAATTTCAGTATGGAATAGACCTTTAAATGTTGATTTTAAGGAGTTATTTAAATCTTTAGGCAAGGCAGCATTATCAGGTGCTTTCGGGAATTGGTCAGAGGTTGCCAATAACAGCTACGAATCTCTTTGTGCACTGGGGCTTGAAAAAGACCCAGGACAAATCGCTTGGTTATTAATTTTCAAATCTAGTACACAAGCAATTTATAAATTGGTCGGTGAGTGTTCGGAACTTTTAAAGTTCGAAGAGGAGAATCAGAACACTATTTTTCAGGAGATTGAGACATCACTCGAAGGATTAGAGTTTACTATTGATGTGAATTTTTTCAATAAGCCAAAAGATCTACTCATATTAGAAAAGATGAAGCTGCCACTAAGTAGCTTTTTATTACAATGTGGTTTAACTGAAATTGAGACTAAGTCTTTGGTTAATAGATTTCCAAGCTATTTCGTATTTGCTTTGAATGAACAATGGAGGAAGGATTCAAAGGAATACGAACCAATTAAAGCATATTTTGATACTCCCTTCACTAAAGCTACAGAACGAGAAAAGTCATGGGCAAGATATTTTTCATATTTGAAATTACAAGTTAATCAAAGAATGTTTGATGAAACCTTTAGTTTGAAAGAAGTATACGTCCCTCTAAGAGCATACTATGAAGAGAAAATCATGGATGATTCACATGATATGTTTGAGAGCAGTGAAACTACAATAAAAAATAATAAAAATAATAAAAATAATAAAGATAATATTGTAATTGATCTTGAATTCGAATTGGAAAGATGGATCGAAAGTTCTGATAAAAGAGATGCAATTAGAGTTATAAGTGGTGGGCCAGGTTCAGGTAAATCGTCCTTTGCGAAAATATTTGCAGCGAATTTAGTTGATAAATTGCAGTTTCCCATACTGTTTATTCCACTTCATCTTTTTGAGCTTAATGAGGATTTAATTAATGCAGTGGGAAGATTTGTTAAGTATGATAATTTGTTAGATTCTAATCCGATTGATCCTGATAATGGTGAGCAAAGACTACTTGTTTTTTTTGATGGACTTGATGAACTTTCAAAACAAGGTCAAGTGTCTGCAGAAATTGCTAAGCATTTTGTTGAGGAACTGCAAAGGAAAGTTGATAGATTAAATTATAATGAACTACGGATACAAGTTATTTTGACTGGAAGAGAAATTAGTGTACAACCGAGTAAAATGATTTTCAGGAATAAAAAACAAATATTGAATTTATTACCTTTTTATTTGAATGAAGAGGAGAGAAAAAAGTATACCGATGAGGAAGATTTGTTAGAAGTTGATCAAAGGGATATTTGGTGGAATTTATATGGTAAGGCAAGTGGACGATCATATTCATCATTACCTTCAGAGTTATCAGGAGATAATCTTGAAGAGATTACCTCGCAACCACTATTGAATTATTTGGTTGCACTAAGTTTTGATCGGAAGAAAGTGGATTTTGCCAAAGAAAATAACCTTAATGCGATTTATTATGACTTACTAATTGCGGTATATGAAAGAGGTTGGGCGAATAACAAGCATCCATCAATAAAGGATGTTAGTAGAGATCAATTTATCAGGATTTTAGAAGAAATTGCAGTGTCTGTTTGGCAATGTGACGGTAGGACAACAACAGTTGCAGAGATTGAGAAAAGCTGTAGTTCAAGCGGTCTAAGTTGGGTATTAAATAGATTTCAAGAAGGGGCTAGTAAGGGTGTTACCAGACTATTAACTGCTTTTTATTTTAGACAATCAGGATATAGTAATTCAGGTGAACATACATTTGAATTTACTCATAAAAGTTTTGGTGAGTATCTAACTGCTAGGAGACTGGTTGCGTCTGTGAAGCTTGTTAATAAAATGATAAAGAAAAGAACAACAGATCCAGATCAAGCATGGGATGAAAGAAAGGCACTAGAGTTTTTAATATCTCTATGTGGACAGTCCGAGATTGACATTTATTTATTTAAATTTATTAGTAATGAAATAGGAAATAGTTCTGCGAATGAATTGAAAGAATTACAAAAAACACTGATTTTATTAATAAATTTTGTATTAAGGACAGGTATGCCAATTGAACGAATAAGTCCTAGACCTGCTTATGCTGTGGAGAAAGTATGGTCGAAAAATACTGAAAAAGCTTTGATTTATTTCCTGGGTGCTGTTGCATTAAGAACAGAAAAGCATTCAAAGATTGATTGGCCTACATCAACTACTTTTGGTACATGGTTAAGGACATTAGTTGATCAACGAAAGGGACCTCGAAATCCATTTATTATGAAAACATTTATACGTATGGATTTAGAAAAATGTGATCTAGATATCGGTGATTTATATGAAACAATGTTTTGGCATTGTATATTTGATAATGGAAGTCTTCAATATGCTAATCTTATAAATGCTAATTTAACTGGATGTAGTTTCAAAAAAACATTATTTGATTATAGTGAAATTTCAGGTGCTCAAATGGAGTACACAGATTTAAGGGATGCTAGTTTAAGAAAAATAACAGCAAGAAGCACTAATCTAAAAGGTGCAATGCTTCAAAACACAATAATAGCCGGCGCAAGTTTTGTTGGAGCTGATTTAACTGAAGCAAACTTGGTAAAAGCAACCTCTTTCTATAAGTATCGCGACATTAATGAACCAGCAAAATTTACACTAGCGCAACTAACTAATGCAAACTTAGCTAATTCAAAATTAAAAGGAGCCAATTTTTCAAAAGCTAACCTGACTAATGCAAACTTTAAAGGTTCAGATTTGACTGATGCGAACTTTAGAAATTCTAATGTTACAAATACAAATTTTGAAAATGCAAAGATTACCGGTGCTAAATTTATTGGTTCTTACTGCACTATAGGTGAGGAAGAGGAAAGTGATTTTGATTTAGTTATGGATGAAGTAGCGGTAGCAATTGAGTAATTTTAGGAATGCAAAAGGAATTTACAAATGAAAACGACACCCCTTCAGGGTGTCGTTTATTTCTTTTTATTTAATCCTTTCCGATAAGCCTCAACAGCAGCCTGCGCCGCGGCACGGGCTATCTCCAGTTCATCCTCAGTGTATTGATCAGCACCGCCATAAAACGCACGGCCTACAGAAGATTCTTCTTTATTACTAGATCGTCCAAGCAGATAATCAACGCTAACTTCGAAGTAATCGGCAATTTGATTAATTCGTTCTTTTCTTGGTAGATTTTCTGTTGTTTCGAGACGTCTAATGGTTGACTCAGGAATATCTAATGCATGAGCAAGTTGTTCTTGAGTTATACCTCTTTCGTTTCGAAGCTTCTTAATTATTTCTCCAAAAGTGGTTTCGATTGTGAATCACCTCATAATAAAATTGTAATCTAAAATGTTCATAAAATAAACGTTCATATAACGAACAAAAATGTTGACATGTTCACGAAATGAACGTATTATAAGGATAGAATATTGTTCATAAATCGAACTTGAGAGAGGTGATGAGATTTGACAAATAAATTGCATCCGCAAATTAAACTAGTTGAGGCACGTGAAAAAATGGGACTCACGCAAGAGGAATTAGGAAAAAGGACGCTAATTTCTCGCTCGCTAATTGCAAATATTGAGCGTGGTTATGCAAAGCCATCGCTTGAAAAAGCAAACAGGATTGCTGTTGCACTTAACAGTTCTGTAAATGAAATATTTATTTTTTTTGAAAGTAATGTTCAAAATTCGAACGTATCTTAGGAGGTGATCACATGGACCAACAAGTCGAACGAAAAACCCTAACTGTGGACGAAATTGCATCGTACCTGGGTGTACACCGCGACTCTATTTACACGATGGTACGAAAAAAAGAAATCCCACACTTCAAAGTCGGCGCCCGCATCCTTTTTCGGATGGAAACAATCGAGAGCTGGATGAAGGAGCAAGAAAGCCAGAATCATCGCATTGCTCAATAAAAATCCGCTGACGAGGGGAGTTGTCAGCGGATGCGGAGGGGAGATGATCCAACAATCATCCGTTAATTTCATATTAAGATGCTTCTGTGTCACAAATCTATATCAGTTATGTGCTGATTTGCCACATTTATACGAAAGGTGGTGATAACAATCGCAATTGGAAAAGCAATTCAAGCATTCCGAAGAGAAAAGAATTTAACTCAAGAAGAACTTGCTAATCAAATTCCAATTGATCGTACAACGCTAGCTCGCATTGAAAATGGAGAACGCCCATTACCAAGCGGCTTTGATACGGTTGTATCTGGTCTATCTTGGAAAATAGCTCTTGAGATTGCGAATGAGCGAACTGGTGGGTACATCTCCAACATCTTAGTGGATGTTCCGAATCTGGATTTACACCCTGCGGCACTTAAAGACTTATTACTTAAGCAACTTGCCGAAGCTGGGACAGCATTGGAGAGGTTATCAATGTCAAAACACATTTCGCCTGAAAAACGAAAAGAAAGTGCTGAAAGAGTATGGCAAGAAATCAGAGACGTTATCGAGACTGCCAACGTCATGCAAGGAGTGCTTGAGGATGAGTTCGGCTTAGATCGTAAGCGAATGATTCAAAAGCATGAATTGGAAATCAAGAAAGGTGATCGCTGAGTGAGGAGGGGATAAATTGTCATTAATTCTTGTAAGTAAGGATGTCGGTACATTTGCACATCTTAGCAAGTTGTATTCGTATCTAGAAGCAATGCAAACTAATCCGGGCTATTTCCAGAAGGAAGTTAAGCCAGCTGCGGAAGATTGGGTACGCGGAGAAATAGCAGCACTTGAGAAGGAACTTTATGGAACAAAAGAAGAAGCAGCCACCGGCCAGGGTGACTACTCCAAGGTTATAGCATTTAAAAATAACATTGCATTCAGTATACCTACTGAGGGGCAGCAATTCAAGGACTCATTTTTTGCCCTTAAATCTATAAATCTATCAAACAATCTTGAGAGGAGAAATAACGAATGTTAAAAGCAACAGGAATCGTAAGAAGAGTTGATGAGCTTGGTCGTGTGGTAATTCCTATTGAGCTGCGGAGGAACCTGGGGGTAGAGATTAAAGACCCAATTGAGATCTTCACAAACGGAGACACCATTGTATTAAAGAAATATGCACCGGGTTGTGTACTTTGTACCAATATCGAAAATGTGAAGCCAGGTCCTGGCGGCAAGTTAATTTGTTCTAGCTGCATTAGTCAGATTAAATCTATCTAAAATTTTTGGAGGTTATTCAAATGAATAAACAATCGATCATTGAACGTTTACTGGTGTTGCCGGAGCTGATCGCAGCTGCGGAGATTGCATTAATTGGAGCTCAAAATAATTTAAATTCTGCTCGCTCTGAACTAATACACAGGGAGGATGGCCTCTACCTCGGCGTTTTTGAAGATGAGGGAATGATCATCGACGGTAAGAATGCGGAGATTCGTAGTGCGCAGCTCAGAAGGTTTTCTGTTATTGAGCGCAACGAGGTAGCCCGTACGGAGCATTTGGTAATGGAGTTCAGGTACCAACTGGATAAGTTGAAAACAGAGCTAAAGGCACTTCAGTCCATTGTGGATTTGCTGAAAGGGGCGGCGTAATTTGAACGAAGTCTCCGTTATTCAACCTCAAACTGCTGGAGGACAAACCGGCGGTGGGGCAATCATCGATTATGAATTCGGTAGTGCTACAGATTTACGGAAGAAGTTGGCTGATATGAAACAGAAGCTTAATCTGACTAAGGAATTTTTCCGTGAGGTTATGCAAGAAGGTGTTGACTATGGAATCATTCCAGGCACTGACAAGCCTACATTATTGAAGCCTGGTGCCGAGGGGCTATGTGAGTTCTATAACTTTGCTCCTACGATTGCTAGCAAAGTGGAAGATAAAAACTTTGAGACCGGTTATTACGGAGTGGATATCACGATTCGATTAATCCACCGAGGATCAGGTGCCATTATTGGTGAAGGCGTAGGTCATGCTAACACGTTCGAAAGCCGGTACCGCTGGCGCTGGGTGTCGGAGAAAGATCTTCCTAGAGGCATTGAAAGGGAAGATCTAGTTAGTAAAGAGCGTTCCGGGAAATACGGCAAGTATCAATCTTATCGGATGGAAAATGACGATATGCACTCCATCTGGAACACGGTCCTTAAGATGGCTAAGAAACGCGCACTTGTTGATGCCACCCTTGCTGCTACAAGGTCCAGCGGTATCTTCACACAGACGGAACAGGAGCTAGAAGCATATCTGGCTGGCGAAGATCCGGAAGCAGATGGTGAAAGTCAACAACAAGCCAAGGCACCGCAGCAAAATTCGCAGAGTGGCAGCAGGCAATCGGGCAGCCGAGGTACAGGGGCAGGCAGCTCCGGTCAGGCTGGGAATGTTGTTCAAAAGAATCGAGTGCTTGATCTAATGAAAAAGGCTTCATTAGATTGGAACTCTCTGGCGAAGGAATCCACAATTGCTCTAAACCGGGAGATTAAGAAAGTTGTTACTGATATTCAAACTGATGCGGACTGGAAAACAGTCGGAGATCATCTTGAATTCTATATTGCTGCAAGTCAGTCCGACCCAAAAGAAATGCACTTTGATATTCCAGAAAAATTGTGAGGTGAGAAGCATTGAAAATAGCCCATGTTGCAGATAGTCACTGGGGACTCGGTTATCCGGGTCCAGATCCATATGCTCGATTTCAAGATATAACCAGAGTCATGGATTGGGTGGCCGATCGGATTATTGAAGAAGGCTGCGAAGTTGTACTTTTTGCTGGTGATGCATTCAAGGACGCCCGCGTGTTCATAGATCGCGCAACCGTCGAGATTGCTGCATTTACCCAGTGGTTAAGGCGATTAAGTAATGCTGGGTGTAAGGTGGTCGTTATTAGTGGGACACCTTCTCATGATGCTGTATCTGCTTACGAGATCATTAAGGAAATGTACATCCCTAACACTACAATCTTCACTTCTCCTGGCGGGCTCGTTCTTGGGTCCCCAGGTAACGAATTATCGATAAGCTGCTTGCCAGGTATGAATCGTAGCCAGTTTGCCACGCAAGAGGAATTTAAAGATTTACCTCCTAATGAATTTCATCAAAAGATGACGGAATGGATCTATGAGGAATGTTCTAGGCTGGTTTCCTATAGTTCAGGAACCAAGCTCCTGATGTCTCATTTAACGTTTGACCTGGCTGATACAGGCTTTGAAGACGTGTTGCTGATGAATGAACCTATTCTAACCGACGATGCTGCTCAGTTGTTCGATCTGGTCGCTCTCGGCCATATCCACAGGCCGCAGCAAGCTGGGAGGAATGTCTTTTACAGCGGAGCACCTGAGCGGCATAACTTCGGTGATGAGAAAACAAAGCCGGGCTTTTGGATTCATACTTTAGCAGCGAAACAAACATTTGTTTCAACATTTATTGAAACCCCTTCACGTCGATTTAAAACCATTGACTGGTGTGACATGGACATTGAAGCCTGGCTGGATGGACAAGTGGATGAATTTTCAACCATTACGGATGCCATCGTCCGGGTGAGATATAGCTGCAGCGAGGATCTCCAGAAACGGTTTGATCGTAGAACTTTGGAAAAATCTCTTTATGATGCTGGTGCTTTCTATGTCCACGAGATTAAAGCAGATGTTGAACGTTCGGACCGAGTACGCGATGTTGATGTAACGGAAAGCCTTAGTCCCCAAGTGGCGTTGTCCAAATGGGGCCAGAACCAAGCCATTGAGGCTGAGGAAATAAGCATGCTGCAAGCACTAACTGCTGAATTACTGGAGGCGATCTTATGAATCCACTAACGCTTGAATTAATTAATTTCCGCGCTATCCCATATGCCAACATTGATCTTAATGATGTTACAATGGCGGCGATATGTGGAAGAAATGGTGCTGGGAAGAGCTCGGGATTCACTATGGCACCAAGATTTGCCTTGTTCGGTGATGTAATCGAGGGCGTGAGTATGGACGATCTCGTTAGACGGGGCACTCAGGAAATGGCCGTGACTTTCACTTTTGAACACCAAGGAAGTAATTACCGTGCCATCCGAACCCGTTCACTAAAGGGGAATGGTAAGAGCACCTTAGAGTTCCAACAACAAATCGGTACCAGGTGGGAAAGTAAGTCTGCAGAGAAAATCAAAGATACAGAGGCTGTAATCCGCAACCTCTTGAACCTAGATGATGAAACGTTCACAGCGTCCAGCATGATTATGCAAGGTAAGGCCAATGAGTTTACGTCTAAATCTGCCGGGAAGCGTAAAGAGATCCTACAGCAGATTCTGGGGCTTAATATTTATGATCGTCTGCAGGAAGCTGCTAGGCAAAAGGCAGCAGGGCTGCATTTGGATATTGAGGAGGCGAAAGACAAACTAGCTGGGCTTGATGAGCGACTAAAACTGAAGGCATCAAAAGCCGAGCTCTTGGAGAGTTTGAATCAAGAAACGGGAGCAATGAAAGCTTTCATACTCTCTAAAGAAAACGATTTGAGACAACAGGAAGAGAAGATTCGTGAGCTTCAGAATAAAGCTGAAAAGGCAGCGGAGCTTAATAAACAAATTAATTTAATTTCCAAGGAAATCGCGCCGTTCGACATTGAAAAAGAAGGACTTGTCGCAAAACTAGGGCGTGCAGAGAAAATCCTATCTAAAGAATCTGAGATTCTTGCAAATACGGATGAGTTTTATCAAGTCAAAGAGCAGATCACAGCGCTCGAGGCACGTTGGCCGGAGCAGGAGAGATTATCGACTGAACTCGGGCACACGGGAGTGTCTATCACAAACATTAAAAATGAGATTGTACCACTTGATCATAGAATTAGAAATGTTCAGCAGTTGCTCCAAAGCCGTGAGTTGTTTTTGGCAAAAGCAGCGGAGTATACGGCTGCTACATTACAACAGAAGGAATTGGAGCAGCTTGCCGAACGATGGGACTCCATTGAAAAAGAGATCTTAGATGTTCGAGCTAATTATAACGCGGAGCAGACAAGGATCAACACGACAAAGAGCTTGCTCGAATCAGAAATTCGTATGCTTGAGTCCAAGACTTCAATGCTCATCGATTCGAATTGTATTGATGACACGAAGGCGGCCTGCTTGTTTCTATCGGATGCTCAAGATGCAAAGCAAGTGCTGATTAGAAAGCATGAAGCATTGAATAACATCGACTTATCTAAATTAACGACATTAAATAAACAAATAACCAGCCTAACGGAGAAACAACAAGAGATTGGCTATGATTTTGCTGCTCACAGGGCGTTAAAAGTACGCATTGAAGAACTCAGACCAATGGCAGAAGAGGCGAACCAGATGCAAGCGAAGGAAGAGCTTCTTGTAAGCCTGCTGGAGCAAAGTTCTCGGTTGAATAGCCAAATAGAAGAGCTAACGCTAAAACAAATTAATACTCAAAGTGAATTAGACACTTTACGTGAAGCTCTAGCACCACTACCAGCACTTCGTAGACGATTGGACATTCTACAACCTTGGGCGAATTTAAAAGACCAAATAGGAGCAGCGCGTGAAGCTAAACAAAGCTCTGCTGATCGAATATCAGCCATTGATTTGGAATTAGAAAGAAAAGAGGAAAGCAAAGAGGCAATTGAGGAAGAACGAGCTCTACTTCTAATGGAAACACAGGGTTTTGATAATGCTTTATCGGAGCTGCCTATCATCCAACGTGAGCTGCAGCAGCTTCGGGATCGACAACATGTTCTCGCTGAACAGATAGGCGGCTTAAAAACCGAACTGGCTGCACTGGAAAAGGATGAACAGGATCGCCTGCAGCTGGCAGATGAGCTAGAGCCAAAGGCTAAAAAGTGGAGCCGATTCCAAACTTTGATTCGTGCTTTTGGCCGCGATGGGATTCCAGCATTAATTATTGAAAATGCCGTTCCCCAACTCGAGCATATCGCAAATGAGATTCTAGGCAAGATGTCAAAAGGAAAGCATTACATTCGTTTTGAAACACAGCGAGAGCTGAAAAGCCGGGATGGAGTCCAGGAGACATTAGATATCATGATTGGAGATTGGACGTCTGAGCGGCCTTACGAAACGTTCTCAGGTGGCGAGCAGCTTCGGATCGACTATGCCATTCGGTTTGCTCTAGCCGAGCTCCTAGCACAGCGAGCCGGCAGTAAAGTGGAGTGGCTAACGATTGATGAAGGATTAGGCTCTCAAGATGCTGAGCACCGCGGGCTGGTTCTTGAATCCATAAAAGCAGTAGCAGATCGATTCAAGAAGGTCCTTGTCATTACGCACATCGAAGAAGCGCAGGCTGTATTTGAACAACAGATTTTCTTTGAGAATACAGATGCCGGCATTAATGTCAAAGTAGCATGAACGATCTTGAGGGTGGGCCACCACTCATGAGGTCGGGGGTTAGTAAACAAATTTGGGATCTGCTAGATAAGGATCCTGTTGCATTTAAAAAAGAGGTTATTGCATATTTTGCAGTTGCCTATCCTGGGTTCACTGTTGTACGGGCAAAGTATCCAGATATTTATTTGAGAGACGATCGGAGGCAAGCACTTTGAAGAATGGAAAAAAGCCAACAAGGCAGCAGCAAGTAGCTATCATTGCAGCCAATTTAGATCCAAAGGAATGGCTGGTTATGAAGAACTTATCTAATGAATTACATATCCTTCATCGGGATAACAAGGACTTGAAAGTTATTCCTGCATAGGGGTTGAGAAGAAGAATGCCAACTCCATTTAAAGTCGACGCATTTTTATGTGACGAAATTGCTTACCAAAGTTGTCTGTGCTGTGAAAGGGTCCTGGAGAGCAATACTTATTTTCATTGGAGAAAAGTCGAGCTTAGTCTTTGTGCAACATGCATTGAGACGCTTCATGAGGCAGCCTTTGGTCAGGTTAATAAGTCGAATAACATGCATGGGTATAAGGACTAAGCTCTTGGCACAGCAGTAATAACAGAGGAGCCCGCGGGAGGGGATGACACATGAATGCCTGACAATCACATAATTCCTGTCTCCAGCGGGCTTTTTGAACATCGTGATCGCATTGGCCCGGCAATCTGGGAATTCCTCTGGTGCATTGATGCCATAACCGATGAAGAAAAAGATGGTGACGGAGCTCGCTGGGGGCTTGTACACGGCGGCGCACCGGTGAAGCATGAGAGGATAGCACAAGAAATTGGTTCCAGCCAGGTCACGGTTCAAAGAAATATGGCTAATTTGAAGAGTCGAGGATACATAAATTCAGTCAGAACAGCCCGCGGCGAGATCATAAAAGTTGCCAAAAATAAGAAGGAAATGGATAAAAAGAGATACATCAAAAATGATAGATCACTCGAAAGTGATACATCAAAAATGATAGATCACAGCGAAAGTGATACATCAAAAATGATAGATCATGGCGAGAGATACATCAAAAATGATAGATCAGATGAGAGTGATCTATCAAAAATGATAGATCTAAAAGACTTTAAAGATCTTAATACTATTACTACTACTATTACTTATCCAGAATATGAACCTGAAAAGAATAACCCGTTAATGCAATTGCTGGATGCTTATTGCCAGCTTAACCACAAGTTTGACATTCACGTTAAACCGAAAGAGCGCGAAGCCATGGGTAAGATGGTCGCCGGAGGTATGCCGAACCCTTTTACCATCCGAACTATGGAGCTCCTCCTTGAGGACAAGCGCAAACGTGAAGGGAATAGCTTCAAGCTTCCAACCAGTTTTCTGTATTACGAAAACGGGATCTGGGATGCCTGGAGAAATGAGAATGCCCAAACTATCCCTGTGTCGTCAGGTGAAGTCGCCCCGGGTAAGGCTCATAAAACTAAGCAAGAACAAGCTTTTACCATGTTGGATCAAATCGCAAGGGAGGAACTTGAGCGTGAACAGAGCGGAAGTCACGCAGTTGCTCAAGAAAATTAAGGGGAAGTATCCCGGGTTCCAAATCCCGAATGATTTGCAGTCTCTGCAGACCATGGTGGATGAATGGCTGGAGGATCTAGAAAGCACACCTTTCGAAGTGGCAGCAGAGAACTTGCGCAGGCATTCGGACCGTGCAGAGCAGTGGCCGCCAAGTATCGGCGGGCTCAAACAGCCCTTGCAAACCGAAGAGGAGCTGTATCACGAATCCATGAAGCGATCAGCTCAAGAATTCTTGGCAAAACGAGAAGAGTGGTTAAAGACTTCCGTCGGTCCTCCTGAACACATCAGGGCCATGATGAGCCTGCCCCACGAGCAGAGACTGGAGGCGATCCGAGCATATGCAGCACGAAATGAACGATGACTTGAGCGCTGAACAGGCTGTCCTTGGTGCCATTTTCACCGAGAATGAAACGATGTCGGTCGTTTCTGAGCGGCTGTTGCCAGAGGACTTCATAGAGCCCAAGCACCGGGTCATATACGAGTCCATGATTGAGCTTTACGATGCCGCCGAGACAGATACACCTGTTGATCTCTTAACTGTTACTAAGCACTTGCAGCGGCGTCAGCAACTTGAACATGTCGGTGGTGTCGGGTACCTTTCGGAACTGACAAGTGCAGTTCCTACGGTGGCCAACGTGGATTATTACGCCAAGATCGTACTTGATTCCGCACTTGAGAGAAAGACTCGAGCGGGGATGCAGAAGATATTCCAAAACAATGATTTGTCGGCCGAGGAAATGGCAGCTCAGGCACAGGCAGTGGCTGAAGAAGTTGCGGAACGATCTGCCAGCAAGAAAGGCGGATTCAAACGGATCGATCAAGTCAGCATGCAGGTGTTCGAGCAGATTGAAAAGAACAATGCGAACCCAAATCCCGGGGGCATCACGGGTATTTCATCTGGATTTGTTGACCTGGATAAGCAGACCTCAGGTTTCCAACGGCAGGATTTGATTATCATTGGAGCTCGTCCGTCAGTCGGTAAGACGGCTTTAGCCTTAAACGTTGCGCAGAGCGCGGGCACGACAAGCGGTGAAACAATTGCAGTCTTCAGCCTGGAGATGGGTGCTACGCAATTAGTTCAGAGGATGCTCTCTTCGGAGGGCAGGATAGATGCCAGTCGAATGCGTAGCGGAATCATGGAGGGCGACGACTGGGAAAAGCTGACCATGGCGATCAGCGAGCTGTCGAGGTCTAATGTCTACATCGACGACAGCCCTTCAGTCACGGTCAACGAGATCCGAACCCGATGCAAGCAGCTTAAGAAAGACACGGGATCCCTTGGACTCATACTAATTGATTACCTTCAGCTGATCAGCGGATCTGGTCGTAGTGAGAATCGGCAGCAGGAAATCTCCAAGATTTCGCGCACACTTAAGCAAATAGCTCGGGAGTTGGATGTTCCGATCATTGCATTATCGCAGCTCAGCCGTGGAGTAGAGCAGAGGCAAGATAAACGGCCGATGATGTCCGATCTCAGAGAGTCCGGATCTATCGAGCAGGATGCAGATATCGTGGCTTTCTTGTATCGGGATGATTATTACGACAAAGAGTCAGAGAAGAAAAATATCATCGAAATCATTATAGCTAAACAGCGTAATGGTCCAGTTGGAACGGTGGAGCTAGCTTTCCAAAAGAATTTTAACAAATTCGTAAACCTGGATAGATCACATCAAAGTGTACTTGATAAACCAAAAGTGCAGCCAGTATCAGGCAATAACAAACGACGCTGGGCATAAATACGAGAGGAGCGATAAAACATGAGAGATCCGCTGTTCGAGAATAAATACCGGTACTTAGTCCTTCAAGGAAAGAACATAATCGGAGAGGTTTATGTGATGGATGAAAAGTACATCGCGATTCTCAAGAAAGTTCGCAATGGACTCAGCTGCAGGAAGGCTGGCTGAACAATGGCACGGTATGTAGGGATTGATACTTCCACCAAGACAGGGTTCGTCGCACTAGATGAGTATGGTGATGTCTGGGACGCTCAGGAAGTTGAAGTTTTAGGAAAAGATCCGGAACGAATGGTCAAGCTCATTGATAGTATTGTTCACTTGGTAGGCACAGAAGATGTTGTATGTATCGAAGATTTTGCTTATGCGCAGGTCAATCGAATGGCTATGCTCGGTGGAATTGGCTGGGGAGTTCGGATGGAGCTATTTAAGAGAGGCATTACATACATCGAGGTTGCCACAGGCCAGCTTAAAAACTTCGCCGGCTGTAAAGGGAACTGCTCTAAAGAAGATCTTATTATTCCGATCTATGAGCTCTGGGGATTTAGAAACGGCAGTGATAATGTCCGGGATGCGTTTATCCTGGCACAAATTGCTAGGGCCATTAAAGAAACGGTAAGGCTGAAAGCTTTTCAAAGAGATGTCATTAAGAAAGTGAAAGGAAGATAACACATGGCCTACATCGAAGCTGAGGGTGTTCTCGTAAATGCAAATATGAAGAAAGGCGGAAAGCTTCTCATTCAAATTGAAGTTACCGAGGACTTAGAAAATAGAGAAGATTATTTCCATTTACGTAAGATGATCGAGAAGAACGTTCGCTTCTCTTTGGATAATCTAGTTGTGGAATACAACGTTACACTAAATGCCAGGACGAACAAGCCGGTCCGTGAATATAAGGTCGATGTAAGTGGGGTTGTATCAGAAGTGAAGTCAGAGGGTGAACAGGCTGAAATGGATCTTGGACTTCCGGCTGAGAAAGTACCGACGAAAGAAGAAACAGAGGAAGCCGATCGTAAACTAATTGATGAGTTTATCCGCAGTGGACTTGCTCCGCAGCATGAGGATTTAACATTAGACTTCACATCGATTCTCAAACGTTTTTATGATGGTACAGGATATGTCAAGATTGCTGCTGATTTAAATATAACGTTGGGTGAGCTGTCAGTAATGCTCGATGAGTACCGTAAAAGAGTAGCTCCGCTTGCTACGAAGTGGGATGACTGGAGGCGGGGGCAAGCTGAGACTTCAGTAGAGAAGCCTGAGACATCGGCTGCAGAAGTTTCTAGCAGTGAAGTAGTTGAGTTTACTGAACCTGTGGTTCAAGAAGATAAACAAGAGGTTGTTCCGGGTATTGAAGAGAAGAGCAGTCAAATCGGCAAAGATGAGCTGGAGAACTTTATTTTAGGTGGGGATGGACCAGTGTTTGAAGATTTACCATATGACTTTAAAGAGCTCCTTACTCGTAAACGTAATGGTGAGACATGGATGGAGATCGCACAGTCATTGAAAATAAGTTCAAGTAAGCTAGCAGCTGATTGGAGCGAATACAAGAAGCGTATTAAATCTGTATTAGATGGAGAGAACGGGGCCGCATAAAAAAGGAGGGTTAAGATATGAAATGGAAACAAGAGCTGTTATGGGTTAAACGAAATGAATATGGTGTTGCACTACGTATAGAGGAAGAGCGGCCGGCTGGTGTTCCGGTTACTGAGATCGATGGTGATTTGGAAGAAGATAAACAGATTATCAAAACAATCGATAGCATGTCTGCAATTGCTACGCTCAATCGGTACTTTGCACTTGTTGAAAATACAAAACCAACACTGGAACAAGCAGAGGAAGCAGTCAAAACACTTTGTCATGTATACGGAGCTGCGAATGAAGAAGTATTGTTTGAACGCGGTGATCCAGAGTTGATTGAAACATACAAACAATTAAGAAAGGAAATTATGATGAGAGTGAAAGAATAAGGAAAGAAAGTAAATAAATCCTCTGCTTCGCTGTAATAAACAACAAAAAAAGCCACCTTACCGGCCAGGCAAGAGCGGTTAAGGTGGGAAAAGGATGAGTTGACAATAACAATATATTCCGTTCATAAGGTGACGTTCTTATGGACATAAAAAATCACCATACCGGATCGAATAGGATCAGTAAAGTGACAAAAAGAATGAGTTAACAGTTACAGTTCCATTTTTAGGTCAGCGTGCATGAGCGATAAAGGCGTTTTGAAACTAAAAACCACATCATCGTAGGGTCGATGATGTGGCAACAAAGGTGGAGTATGAAACCATAACAGTATATTCCATCATTTAGATATTGTGTCTTATTCCAATACCCTATTTTCGACTAGATTGCTTACTGATGCCACAAATAAAGCACATTTTTTTAACCCTTTTAATTGCTTCACATTGTCGCAATAGATACATCTCATGAACTCTAGCCTCCAGTCCATTACGATTATTGACTTTATATTGGAACAAAATTAGATGAATTATTCATTGAAAAACATGAGAGCCAAGGGGGAAATCGTATTAGGACTTAAAGGTGTGTTGATGTGATGAAAACGATGACTTTGTCGAAGAAGTTCCGCAATGTTGTTATAAGAATATGATCGTTCATTTGAAGAAAAAACCAATGAATATCGCGATCAGGAAGGGGAAGTTGAAAGAAAAATTCAAATAACGGAAGTTATAACTACAGTTTCATATCCTTCTTCCAATAAGATTTCTTTGATAGTTGAATGCGAGTATAGATGCTCTCGAAGAAAACGAATCCTTTTTAAGACAGACACAGCATGTTGATCGTAAAAAACAGACTTTCCTTGGTGAACAGTGGGTATGAATTCATGGAAGATAGTTAACCAGTTTCTAATTGTAGTTCTGGGTATTTCCAACAACTCAGGTAGTTCGCATAAGCGATACCTCA
This sequence comes from Paenibacillus chondroitinus NBRC 15376, assembly GCF_004000765.1. Classification (GTDB taxonomy): domain Bacteria; phylum Bacillota; class Bacilli; order Paenibacillales; family NBRC-103111; genus Paenibacillus_E; species Paenibacillus_E chondroitinus. The sequence continues at coordinate 305,161 of NZ_BILW01000005.1, forward strand.
TAGAACACCAACCTATTTCAAAGTGATATGTCATTACTCAAATTTAGTGTATGTTTCAAAATAAGATTAATATTACTAGACATTAGGGAATATCGAATATACATTAATAAATTTGATATTGAATCAGAATGGTTGCTGAATGTGAAAACATCAAGTTAATTCATTAAATTTATTTCTTCTGCTCAAGTAGTGAGCTACTAAATAAATAATAAATTGAATTGGAACAGAGTAGCTATACTTCCATTCTTTAGGGTTGTAGATCATTAGCCATTTAATAAATGGTTCTGCTACATATGAAGTAAGTAAAGCAAATAATATTGCTTTAAGGTATGGGTTAATTTTAGGTTTTACTTGTATAAGAAACATTATCGCAAGAGGCATCAAAGTCATATCCCACGGTAAATAAGTTGGGACAATAGGAATCACGTTATATCTATAATGCCAGTATCCAAATTGATCACCAAGAATATCAAGAGTAAGTGAAATACTCATGACAAAGAAACCAACATAAAGAATTCTATCGGTACTGTTTTTATTCCTTACCAAAACCAAATTATCCAAGGAATAACAGATAGAATAACACCAAACCACCATAATCCTGAAAAGACAACATGCTCCTTCCAAATTACTATTTTTTGATCAATTAATAAGTGAATTTGATTAACATTATTATCAATTTGTTCGACTACCTTTTCTTTATCCATAGTAACCACCTCACTGGTGGTATTATCTGCCAAAGGATTATTGATTTATACATTAATTAATGTTTGCAAAAAAAGATCCCCCGGCTCCTAGCAAGAATCCCGGGAGATCAAACATATGTTCCTATTACCTATATTAACACACTGCGGAGGTGTGAGGGAATGGGAAGCAATGATTTATCTAAAGGTTATAAACAAACGGCCGCCATGCTTAGACGGCTGGCTGCTGAGAAAACGAATAGGATTAAAAAAATAGAGCAGCAAGAAAATGAAAGTATTCTATGTAAGCAAAATGAGCTTTCAAAGCTGCAGGCCGATCGGCGAGTTATTAATGAAATGGTTGCTGATTGTGAGTGGACAATTGAGTGGCTGGACAGCGGGCGCCGGCCAGGAAATAAACGGGGGATTGAGCGGCGGGCAGCGTATCAGCGGGAGAAATTAATGGATCCGGTCCGGATGCAGGCGTACATCACACAGAGTTCGGCTGGCAGCCCGGTTAATCTTTCTGATTGGCAGAGGTTTCAGATTGAAGATGCACTGTCTAGGTTAAGCGAAAGGGAGCGAGAATGCTACGTGCTGGCGCATGGGGAGTGCTTTTCGTTTAGTGAGATTGCTGGGATGCTTGGGGTAAGTAAAGGTAGTGTGGAGGTTTATGTGACGCGGGCTCAGAAAAAAATATCAATGGATTTGCAGAGTAGCCTATTCCTTGTGGGATAGGTTCTTTATGTAAATTTAATCATATAAAGATTTTTATTATGCTAAGATAAAAAATGTCTGTTTTATGTAGTTTTATTCTTAATAAAAATTAATAAGTGGGGGCTATCAATGAAGGGATTAAAAGAGTTTGGAGAAACAGCGCAAAATTTGTCCAAAAATCCAATCGGTATAATTGGGCTGTTTTTAGTTTTAGTGTATGCTGTTGCAGCAATAGTGCTAACTATGTCTCAGACAGAGGATCGAATTCAGCGGCTTTTACTTACCTCTTTCTTGGTGATATTTCCAATCTTAGTGTTAGCAGCTTTCTTTGAATTGGTTACAAAACATCATAAAAAATTGTATGCACCTTCTGATTTTAGAGATGAAGAAAACTTTATGGATAAAGATACTCAAGAAGTTTATCCAAGTCAGTTTGAATTGATTAAATCACAATTAGATGAGTCTAACAAGACAACCATTGGACTTGTTTCAGGAGTACATGAACAAATACAAGTGTTGTTGACAGAGTTTTCAAAGGAAAATTCTAAAAATAACAAAAATGACGACAATAACCTGATTAAGTTAGAAGGACAGGTTCAAAGTACAAAAGAGCTTATTGAAACCACAATCAAGTGGTCCAGATATCCTTTCTGGATAAATGTAAATCTTGAAAATTACAATGAAATATTTAAAAGACTCATTGATAGCGGACTTACATTTAAAAGAGAGTTTGGTGATCACGAAAAGCCAAGTTTGTTTGTTTTGACATTTGGTCGAAGTGTTCCCATTGAAAATATTAAAGAAGCAATTAGCTTATTAATCCCATTTGGAATAGAAGCAATTTGTATCTCAAAGGAAAAAAATAATTATAATAACATACATGTGGGGGCATATAATTATAAATATGGTCCAGTTCTCTTATTGTCGCAAAATATAATAAACGTTTTAAGTAAGCCTGATCTCACAAAAAAAGAGTTTTTAGAGATATATGATGAATGTCAAAGTGGAATTTCGAAAAGATATAATGCATCTTAATTCGAGATAACAATCTAAAATACAATCATCATTTTTTGTCGTACTAATGCCACCTACTAATGAAGCACCCTAACCGGTGCTTTTTCTTTTACCTAAATCCAACATAACATAAGGGGGAACTTGTTTGCGAATCGAAACTATTGCAATAGAACTAATAAATCCTAGCAGCTGGAACCCAAATGAGATGGACGAGCATATCTATAGTTCGTTAGTGGAAAGTATCCGGAAACACGGCGTGCTGCAGCCAATCCTGGTTCGGAGTGATATGACAATCGTTAAGGGCGAGAAGCGCTGGAAGGCGGCTAAGGAGGCAGGACTTACCGAGCTTACTTGCGTTGTTGTGGAGTCTAGTGATGAGGAGTCTAAGCTGTTAACGATTAGCCTGAGCCATTTACGCGGCCGGACCAATGACGAGCTGCTAGCATCGCTCCTGGAAGAGCTTTCCGCTCATTATTCAATTGAGGAGTTGTCACTGCAGACAGGCTTTCAAATGGACGAGCTAAATCAAATGCTTCCAGGATTAAACGCAGATACTGAACTGATTACTCCAGTCCAAGAAGACGAGTTCGACGTTCAACGTGCTTTGGATGAGATTAAAGAACCAGAGACTCGATACGGGGATGTATGGCAGCTCGGCAGGCATATATTGGTGTGTGGCGATGCAACTAAGTTGGAAGATGTTCAGAAACTCATGGAAGGCGCCAAGGCGGCGCTTGTAGTGACAGACCCACCTTATAATGTAGCAGTGGAGAGTGATTCGGCCAGGCTGGCCGCAGATGGTCGAGGATCAATAATGAATGACGATATGCCCGCAGAGGAGTTCGCGGGCTTTTTGAATTCTGTTTTTTCTTGTTATGCTTCGGTTATGGACCCGAAGGCGGCTATTTATGTATTCCATCCTTCTTCTTATCAAAGAGAGTTTGAAAATGCGATGAACGCGGCCGGCATCGTAGTTAGGTCCCAATGCATTTGGTCAAAGAACGCTGCTTCCTTTGGTTGGTCTCAGTATCGATATAAACATGAGCCGGTGTTCTATGCCCATTTGAAAGGTAAGTCGCCGGCATGGTATGGGGACCGGAAGCAGACGACTATTTGGAAAGCCGGCTTGCCTCAGGAATTGCCGGAGCCAGAGTCCATTTGGGAAGTATCCCGAGGGGATGTTACTAAGTATGTTCATCCAACACAGAAACCGTTGGAGCTCCTGCAGATTCCTATCGGGAATAGCAGTCAGTGCGGTGATATTGTTTTGGACTTTTTCGGCGGCAGCGGATCTACGCTTATGACATGTGAACAGATGGACCGGACTTGCAGGACGTTAGAACTGGATCCTGTATTTTGTGATGTGATAAAGAAGCGGTTTTATGAGTGGACAGGTATTGAGCCGGTTCTATTAGTTCAAGCAGATGCTGCGTAATTTTCGTGCTAAGCGATGAATTTATGTCTTGAATTTCTAATAAGTGAGTATAAAAAATGTATTGTAGGGAATACCTTTATCGGACAGGAGGTTTTCCAATAATGACTACTATTTGGGACGCAATAAAGAGCGTCATTGGTTCGATTACAGATGAAGAGCCTGTACCGCCTCTGCATGTAGGTGAAGTCATGTCCTTATGGATGTTGCTTACTATATATGAAGAAGGACAGGTTATTTATAAAATTGCATTAAATACCACTACCGATCCTGAACTTAGACATGCGGTAGAAAATGCGGTTAACGAATCGATGCAAGATGTAGAAATGATAAGAGATTTCATGATCAAAGAAGGTGTTCCGTTACCTCAAGCTCCTGAGGTTAAGCCAGACTCAAACCCAAACAATATTCCTCAAGGGGTAAAATTTACAGATGATGAAATAGCAAATTTTATAGTTGGTAAGCTCACAGCATCTATTGCTCTTTGTGGTCAGGCCTTATCCGAATCTTTAAGAACTGATGTTGGATTCATCATTCTTCGATCTATGAGCCGGCTTTTGCAATATATTGCACCATATCGGTCCATGATGAGAAAACGAGGATGGGTTAAAGTGCCCCCTTATTACTACCCTTCTGGTAATTAATAAGTTATTAATATGAAAGAAGCCCAAGGGATATTTTCCCTTGGGCTTCTTTCGCATTAATTTTGGCGGTTTTTTTTGATGTCATTTAAAAGTTTATAATATAGAAGAAGGACGCTCTTACGTCCTTCCTAGGTCACCGGACACTCCCGGTGAGTCCTGGATGGGTGAAATGTAAAGTAATATGGAGGAGTAAATAAAGTTCTAAGTGATTATTTTGCTTTTTCTTTAATTTTAGAGTGTCTTGGCAGTCTAAAGCTCATTTCGTTTAGGTGATTACTTGAGAGGGGAACAAAGACCTTCTCTTGCCATACCTGATATCCATATATAACAAACGATAATGAAAAAAACAAAACAAAAATTATCCATTTTGCTATATGAATGGTGGCAACTCCCATTCCTTCAACTAACCAATGTAGACCTAAGAAAGAAAAGAATGCATCAATTACCAGGTTGGTTAAAACATAAATCCAAAATTTGCGGAATGTTAAATAAAAAATCCAAACCGTTCCAACCGCAAAAAGTCCATAAACGAAACTAACGTCAATTATATATCCCCAAGGGACAATACGTTCGTGGATTGTCCACCATTTGTATGTATAAGCAATTTCAAAAATTATTGTCATGATTAAAGAAATAAAGGTTGTTACTGGTATTTAACGTTTTATAGCTTTTTTCTTCATTAATAATAACGAAAACCAAGGAAAAACTAATATCGCCCACAACATTAGTTTTATAAACATGATATTCACCCCAATATTTGTAATATAAATATATTCCACAAAAATTAATGTTGTTATTCAAATAACTTTTTTGAGTGATTGTTTATGAAGCTTTACTGATAAAAAAAGAAGGACGCTCTAACGTCCTTCTCAGTAACCGGAATACTCCCGGTGAGATCATGTTTGCCGTGGCCACGGTTATGCGAACGCATGATCTCTTTTTCATTTTAACGGATGATGGGAGTGTTCGCAATTGAAAGATGAAAATACGAACAAAGAAAATGAAGAGTTGTTACTCGAGCATGAGTTAGCATTAATAGAAGGCATCCTGGAATCAAAGTCAAAGTACCGTAAAATCATTCAAGCCGGCATTGCTCGTTGGGTGAAGGACTTCCAGGATGGCCGCATTGAGATCAAGTCGGTTGAGGATCTGAAGAAGCTGATTGAGATTGATTTGGAGCTTCAAAAAGAGCAGTAGTTGCAATTAATTGTGAGAGTCAAATTGAATCTCTTTTTTATTTGATTTTGATCTTATATCCCGGAGGTGGGTGATATGTAATGCCAAGAGAACGCAGCCCGGACAGGGATAAAGCTCTACAGATTTGGCTTGGCAGTGGCGGCAAGTTAAAGCTCAAAGACCTTGCTGTAGAGCTCGGACTTGGGGAAACTCAGATCAGGAAATGGAAGAGCCAGGACAAATGGGATTCTTTATTAAATGGTAACGTTACTAATGAAAAGAATGGTAACGTTACTAAACGAATAGGTGCTCCTTTAGGAAACAAGAATGCCCTCGGTAATAAGGGTGGTGCTCCGAAAGGGAGTAAAAATGCTCTTGGTAACCGCGGAGGTCATGGTGGGCCACTTGGCAATAAGAAAGCAGTAACCACTGGTGAGTTCGAATCCATTTGGATGGATACGCTTGAAGAAGATGAGCAAGAGCTGGCTCGACAGGTTGAGACTGATCCGATTAGACAAGCGGACGAGGCAATCACACTTCTTTCTATTAGGGAACGACGCATGTTGCAACGGATCCAGAATCTTCGAAACGCGTTATCTGAGAAGCAGCGGAAGGTCCTTCAGGAGAGAATTACCGTGAAGGATGTTCAGACTGTACATGATGACAAGACGGGGCAAACCAGAAGTGTGGTTGTTCCAATAGATAAGCTTGTTACAACGAAGATTGAGGAATCAGATATTAGAGTAATCGATGACCTTCTTCGCGTGGAGGAAGCATTGACTAGGGTCCAGGATAAGAAGCTTAAAGCTATCGAGTTAAAGAACCGATTTGTAGATGCTGAGCGTGATCTTAGAATTCAGAAACTCCAAGCCGAAGTTAATACTCTCAACAACAATACTATTGTGGATCCTGTCGTATTTAAGGATGACCTGCATGAGTGAAGTTAGCCTGCAGCAGACTATTGGCAAGGGTTATGTAGACTTCTGGCGGTTTCGCGGTCGGTACCGAGTTATTAAAGGTGGCCGTGGTTCTAAGAAGAGTGTTACTGCAGCGCTATGGCATATCTATCACATGATGAGGTTGCCACTTGCGAATACACTTGTTGTTCGGAAGACATTCAATACACATAAGGATTCCACGTTTGCTCAGCTTAAATGGGCAACGCGTCGATTAGGCGTAGCTCATCTTTGGCAGTTTAAGAAAAGCCCACTCGAGGCGACATATAAACCGACCGGCCAGAAGATCTTATTCCGCGGCCTTGACGACCCGATGTCCATCACATCGATTACGGTGGATACGGGCTATTTGTGCTGGGCCTGGTTTGAAGAAGCCTATCAGATCTTAAATGAGGATGACTTCGATAAGATTGATATGTCCATCCGTGGTGAGCTGCCAGAAGGATATTTCAAACAATTAACGCTGACTTTTAACCCATGGAATGAACGCCATTGGTTGAAACAGCGTTTTTTTGATGTGCCAAATCCTAATACGTTAGCCCTAACAACTACATTTCAATGTAATGAGTTCCTGGGAGATGATGACCGGGAATTGTTTGAATGGATGAAGAAACATAAGCCGAAGCGCTACCGCGTTGAAGGTGAGGGTAACTGGGGGATTGCGGAAGGCGCCATCTTTGAGAATTGGCGTGAAGAAGAGTTTGAATGGCGAGACATCGCCAAGCTGCCTGGCTACAAAGCAATATTCGGTTTGGATTTTGGTTACACCAATGACCCGAGTGCTTTTGTGGCTGCCTTAGTTAATAAGGAATTGAAGAAGATCTACATCTTTGATGAACACTACGAGGGGGCTCTGACCAATGACAAAATTGCGGAGATCATTAAGAAGAAAAGCTACTCGAAGGAGAAGATTATTGCGGATTCTTCGGAGCCTAAGTCTATTGATGAGATTAGGGGTTATGGGATTAATCGGATTCGTGCTGCGGAGAAAGGGCCGGACAGTGTTATAAATGGTATCCAGTATCTTCAACAGTATGAAATCATCGTACACAAATTTCGATGTCCAAATGTCAGTATGGAACTTTCCAGTTACGTTTGGGATCAGGACAAAACAGGGCGCTTCTTAAATAGGCCGATTGATGATTTTAACCATGCGATGGATGCACTTCGTTATGCTATGGAGCAAATCCGGAAAGGATCTGGTATTTCATTTGATTGAAAGGAGTGAGGTAGATGGAAGAGCAGCGTTTACGTGATCTTATAGGATCACTTGTTGGAGTTTCATATAAGGATTGGCAAGTCATAGAACAAGCAGTTAACTCCGAGTTCAAACGACTTGCCAATAAAAATACATTTGTTGAAGCAGAGCTAACTGCTGAAAACATTTTACTTGAATTAAGATGAGGTGAATAAAAATTGACTCCGGAAATGCAGAATATAGCCGCCATTCTCCGTGCCGGCGCTGCTTCTGCTATGACTATCGAAGAAATCATACATCAGGAAATTAGTGATTGGCAGAAGGATCCGCTACGCAAGCTGATGTTAATCGGACAGCAGTATTATGGATTAGATAATGATGTCTTAAAATATAAGCGGAAGACAATCGGTGAAGGCGGCGCCTTAATTGAAGCAGTGAACTTGGCAAACAACAAACTGCCGCATGGTTTTGTGCGAAAGTTGGTTGATCAAAAGGTTGGATACTTGCTGAGTAAGCCATTGAGTATTCAAACGGAAAATACAGCTTATGAAGACTTGTTAAAGGAATTCTTTAATAAGTCTTTTTTGCGCTTATTACAATCTGTTGGCCGAGAAGCAATTAATAAGGGGAAAGCCTGGGTCCATATTTATTACAGTCCTGCTGGCGTGCTGTCGCTTAAAAGAATCCCCGCTGAGGAGTGTATTCCTCTATGGCGAGACGCTGCCCACACCGAGCTGGACGCACTTATTCGAGTTTACGAGGTTGAGGTGTATGAGGGTAAAACGAAGAAAGTAATCAAGAAAATCGAGTTCTGGGATACAACTGGTGTTAAGCGATACGTTCTTGATGGTGTTGGTATGACACCAGACTTTGATTCGGTCGATAACGGGACCCACTTCACATTAGTTGAAGGAGACGAAGAGATTCCATTGAATTGGGCCCGAGTTCCATTCGTATGCTTCAAATATCATGAGGACGAGCTCCCCCTTGTTAAATTCATTCAAGCTTTGGTGGATGATTACGATCGGAAGAAAAGCGATAACTCGAATAATCTGGATGATTTACCGAATAGCGTTTATGTCATTAAAAACTATGATGGACAAGATCTCGGGGAGTTCCGACGTAACCTCTCAGTGTTTCGTGCAGTAAAAGTTATGGATGATGGTGCAGTTGACACGCTCTCCTTAGACATCAATACCGAAGCTTACAAAACACATCAAGATATGAATCGAAAAGATATATATGAATTCGGGCGCGGCGTGGATACGCAGTCCGATAAGTTTGGAAACAGCCCAAGTGGCATTGCATTAAAGTTTTTATATCAAGACTTGGACCTGGACGCCAATGATATAGAAACAGAATTTCAAGCAAGCCTGGAGCAGCTTCGATGGTTTATTGATACGCATCTAGCAAATAGCGGTCAAGGTGACTTCTCCGAGGAATCAGTTGATTTCATTTTGAACCGAGATATCCTCATCAATGAGATGGATACCATCACTAATGCGAAGAACAGTGTGGGTGTAATTTCAGAAGAGACGATTGTCGCGAATCATCCGTGGGTGACCAATGCTCAGGATGAAATGAAGAGACTGGAGGCCGATCGGAAGAAAACAATGGATGATCTTGCCTATGAAGCTAAAATTACAGGTGAATCATGAGGACTGCAGAGTATTGGGCTCAGCGAATGGAGCAGCTGAACGAAGCGCAGCTGGCGAAAGGTGAAGCTTATATCCAGGACATGAAACGTGAATACGGAAAGGCAATGGCCTCTATTCAAAAGGATATTAATGCTTTTTATCAACGTTTTGCTAAAAACAATGATGTAGATCTGGCGACTGCTCGTCAAATGCTTAAAGCTGGTGAATTAAAAGAACTCAAATGGTCTTTAGAGGATTACATCAAAGCTGGCCGTGAAAATGCCATTGACCAGCGCTGGATGAAGGAATTAGAAAATGCTAGCATTCGGGTCCGTATGAGTCGGCTAGAGTCATTGCAGCTACAAATGAGGCAACAAGTCGAGTTGCTCACCGCAAAACGCCAAATGGGAGCTTCGAGTTTATTAGGTGACATATATAAGGATAGTTACTATCGGAACATTTTCGAATTACAGAAGGGTGTAGGGATTGGGGCAAGTTTTGCAAAGCTAAATACTCAGCAGATTGAAAGCCTGCTTACTACACCTTGGGCTCCAGATGGTAGTAACTTTAGTCAACGAATTTGGGGTGATCGTAGCAAGCTGATCCATGAGCTTCAAACAACTTTGACGCAGGGACTGATTCGAGGCGACTCATCAGATTTGATGATATCGCGATTATCTGAACGCATGGGAGTATCCCGCACACGAGCTGAGACTTTAATCCTTACAGAGTCAGCATATTTCTCTGGAGCTTCACGCCGGGCTTCTTATGTGGAGCTAAACGTTGAAAAATATAGAAATGTGGCAACCTTGGATAAGCGGACATCGGATATTTGTAGGACAATGGACGGGAGCATATTTCTAGTTTCTGAAGCAAAGGCAGGGCTTAATTGTGCTCCATTTCATGCACGCTGCAGGACGGTTGATATTCCATATTATGAAGACAACGTGAAAGAGCGGGCAGCTCGAGGGGAAAATGGTAAAACATACGATGTACCTGGCGATATGAACTATGAGCAATGGGCAAAGCAGCACTTGCTGGATGATGATATAAAGCCTCCGAGGGATCAAGTTGTGCAGCCGGTTGAGAAAGTCACACAGGATGAGCCTCCGGTATTGTACAAGACATTCACCACGCCTGATGAAATTTACGATTGGGACGACGCTGTAGCTCCCGATTGGGAGAAGGCTCTCACGAAAGATGAACGCAATGCGATTGTGGATTATACCGGTTCAGATTATCAAGAAATTAATGAGAATTTACGTAACGGATATTCTGAGCCAATCATCGACAAGAAGATTGAGGACATCAGCAGCGGCTTACAGAAGTTTGATCTAAAGGAACCTGTCAAGGTATTCCGGGGTCTATCCCATAATATATTTAAAGGTTTTGCGGCTGCTGATCTAATTGGCGTCAAAGTAACCGACCCAGCCTTCATGAGCACATCACTATTAGCTAAGGAAGCATTTAGCGGAAAAGTGCAGATTGAGCTCAGACTTCCTCCTGGCACGTATGGTGCTCCGGTGATATCCATTAGTTCATTCCCGGCAGAGTACGAATTCCTATTGGATCGCGCAATCAATTATGTTATTATTGATGCAATCGAAGACGCCGGCACATTATTTCTCACAGTGGAGGTTTTGCCAAATGGCGAAGGAACGTGAACGGGAACATGGAATCAGACCGGATAGGATGGATAAATTCGTTGGCTCTCCGAAAGGGTTAAGACTAGAATTCTCGGATGGTCGTAAAGGTATTGTTGTTGAGACGGAAAAAGGAAAGTTTACAATCGAATATAAAAAATAGAAGCACTCAGCCTTTGCGCCGGGTGCTTTTTATATTGGGCTTGAGCTGAAACTGCTTGAGCCCTATTTGCATTACAAATTAACCGGACACGACCGGGACAAAAAGTGGAGGCTAGCATAATGGAATGGTTAAAACAGCTTTTGAAACAGCGAGGGTTAAGCGATGAGCAAATTACTGCAATTGTTGAAGGTGTAGAAACAAACTATAGAGGTTGGGTGCCTGAACACAGGTTTAAAGAAGTGAATGATGCCAAGAAAACAGCGGAGGACACTCTCAAAGAGCGAGATAAGCAGCTTGAGGCGCTCAGTAAATCAGCCGGAGATAACAATGTTCTTCAAGATCAGATTAAGCAGCTGCAAGCTGATAATAAAACAGCATCAGATAAGTATGAAGCTGATTTAAAAGAACTCCGTGTAACCACGGCAATTAAAATGGCCTTGTCTGGGAAGGTTCATGATCCTGAGATGGTAATCGGTTTACTGGACAAAAATAAGGTTGAACTCGACGATACCGGCAATCTGAAATCTGGACTCGAAGAACAAGTGAAAGCCCTGCAAACGAGCAAGGCTTTTTTGTTTGTTCCTGAAAAATCTAATCAGCAACAGTTTAAGGGAATGGCTCCTGCAGATGGCAGAGACAAAGGGGGCGGTGGCGGAGAAGATCAGAATAATATTGGTAAGCGATTGGCCGAACAGGTCGCGAAACAGGGTGAGGTTTTAGATAAAGCTCGTGAATCATATTTTCAATAATTTTAGGGAGGTCATGTGGAGATGAAATACACAGAAACGATCTTTACAAATAGTAAGAAGGAAATCTTGAAATTTCCCGACCATTACGTAAATCTTGCAGTGATGGTGGACGACACGGGGATTGTGGCTAATGCTGACGGCAAGAAGATCGTCCCGGCTGGCACGATTATCGGCAATGGCATTTTGACAGATCAGTCGAAGAAAGCGAAAAAGGCAGTAACAACGACAGGTGTTTCCAACGCTGAAGGGGTGTTATTTGCTGACGTTGATGTAACTTATGGACCTGCTGCAGGTGCCATGCTCATCCATGGATTTATTGATTTAGCCAAACTTCCTACAGCACCGGCGCCTGAGGAAATTGCAGCACTCAATCAAATTACGTTTTTGAAATAAGGGGGAAATGAACAAGATGCCAACTATTTTTGATTTAGTTAATGCTAAGAATATTGCTACTTATTACGAGACGAACACTTCAAATGCCATTCCTTATCTGGGGGCTACCTTGTTTCCAGCAAAGAAACAACTAGGACTAGACCTGAAATGGATTAAAGGTTCAAAGGGATTACCGGTTGCTTTGCTACCTTCTGCTTTTGATGCTAAGGCAACTCTCCGTGATCGAATTGGATTTAAGAAAATTGAAACCGAAATGCCTTTCTTCCGTGAAGCCATGCGTATTGGTGAAAAGGATCGTCAAGAACTGAATCGTTTAGCAGCTAGCGATAATGAAAGCTACCTGATGCCGCTGATTAACAATATCTATGACGATGTAACTAACCTGGTCGGTGGAGCTTTAGTGAATCCAGAGAGGATGATCATGCAGCTTCTCTCAACCGGTAAGATTAGTATTGTGGCTAATCGATTGAATTATGATTACGACTACAAGATGCCGGCTAACCACAAAGTAACATTAACGAGCACGGATAAATGGAGTGATCCAACAGCAGACATTGTCGGGGATATCAAAACATGGCAGGATACCGTTGAAGATGAAACAGGTGTACGTCCTCTAAACGGAATTTGCACGCGTAAGACATGGAATTATATTCTAAAAAATACGGCTATTCGGTTGGATATGAATCCACTCGGTGGCCAGAACATTATTATGACGGATGCTCTCATGAAGCAATATCTTCAAAATAAACTGGGTGTATCGATCGCTGTTTACAATAAGAAGTTTGGGCTACAGGATGGCAGCAGCAACTTGTTCTATCCGGATGATTATTTCACTCTTATTCCTGAGGGAGCTCTTGGGAATACGTACTTCGGTACCACACCGGAGGAATCCGATTTAATGTCGGGCAGTACTTCCGCTGATGTATCCATTGTTAATACCGGTGTTGCTATTACTACTATTAAAGAGCCGCATCCGGTAAACGTTGAAACCATCGTATCTGCGATTACATTGCCTTCATTTGAACGAATTGATCAAATTTTTATTGCCAAAGTAAATTAATTAAGTGGGAGTGTTTTCTAGATGACGACTAAAGCCCAAGAAGAAAAACCAAAGACCGTAAAAGTTAAATTCACGCAAAACGTTAAATATAGAGGTGCTTACTATTCTGCTGGAGAGAAATTAGACATTCCAGCAGAGGAAAAAGCAGCTCTCATAAAAGATGATGTAATTGCTGGTTCAGCTACGATTGAGGATGACGATGGCGATCAATGATTATGTGCTCAAACTTAAAGAGCTGCTTGGTATTCCAGTTGAGGATATTAGTAAAGAGCAGCGGCTAACCTTTACGATCGAAATAGTAATTCAAGCTGTACTCACTTGGTGTAATATCTCAGTGATTCCTCAAGAACTTGAAAATGTAATCCTCCAAATCGCTGAGGATCAATATAGGACGAAATACGCAGCTGAGTTCTCTGATGCTGCACCTGCTGTGCAGAGCGTTAAACGCGGGGACGTTACAACCACCTTCGGTTCTGTTAAGCCTAACATCAAGGCTGGACCCGGAGCTTCATTTGTTCAGGCGTATGAAAGCCAGTTAGCAGCATTTAGGAAACTGAGGTGGTAACAATGGCATTCGGTAACGTTGCTGCAGAGCGTGTGGCGATTGAGAGCACGTATGAGGGTTCCTGCACTGTTACGGCTTTCCAAACGGTTAAACATCCGATTACACATGTAACCGGACAACAAAGGATCAATCTTTTTGAAAACGAGCCTTGCGGGCTATCACAAACTACTCTTGCTAGCTCTATTAAAACTGAAACGGATAATACGATCGCGTTTGATGCGAAATTGTTCATTTCACCTGATGTAACAATAACAGCAGGCTGTGAGATCCGGGTCCTACAAAATGGAATGGACCAGAAATTTGAGCAAGTAGGCGAGCCATTCCGATACGCCACACATCAAGAGATCTTATTAAAACAAGTGGGCCGAGCATGACCAGGCTTGGAGATTTTGATTATTCGGGCCTGCTGTATTTTAAGCAAAGAATTGATCAACTTCAAGAACATGCTCATGCTTTTCAGGAAGAGTGCTTAAAGGAGTTGGTGAGTCGCTTATTTGCGAAAACTGTAGCTCGCACTCCAGTTCTCACGGGTGAACTGCGAAGAGGTTGGTCGATTGGCCCCATTCAACATGTAGGCTCTCAAATTCAAATAGAGATAATTAATCCTGTTGAATATGCGATGTACGTTGAGTATGGTCATAGGACGAAAGATCATAAAGGATGGGTCGAAGGACGGTTTATGCTTACTACTTCCATTGAGGAATTAGAGAGGGAATTGCCGGCTATTCTTGAAAGAAAGCTGGAGCAGTTTATAAAGGAGCATTTAAGGTGGTAAGTTGATGGAAGATCAAATCTTGAATGGTATTGTTGCTCGCTTGAGTGAGATTGATTCCACAGTCCCGATCTATACAGAGCAGATAAAGCAGGGCTTTTTCCAGCCTGCTTTTTTTGTTATGCAGCTAGATACAGCGCAGGCTCCGGGATATAACCGGCGATCAAGTCGCAACATGCTTTTCAACGTGCATTACTTTCCCGATAGGGAGAGCCTCGTGCCGAAAGCAGATTGCAGAGCGATTGCGCAAAGTCTATTCGAGCCTCTGCGATATGTCACAACGGAAAATGGACTAATGAGGTCAAACGGATTGAGGTACGAGATTGTCGACGATATCCTGCACTTTTTCGTCAACTTCAATATAAAGGTGATCCTTGAAAAAGAGCCGGTCGATAAGATGCAAAAGATTGAACGGGAGGGTAATCTCAGTGGCGACTAAGGAAAAAAGTAACCAGCCTGAATTCACGAAAGAGCAATTTCTCATATCAAAATCCTACACGGGATTAGAGAAAGATATCTTTCGCGCATTACTGGACGACAACAAAACATATACCAAAGATCAGGTGCGAGAGATCGCCGATGACTTTGTAAGAAAGGAAGTGCAGTAAATGGCCGGAGGTACTTTTACAGCTCAAAATAAAGTTCGGCCAGGAAGTTATTTTGACTTTCTGACAAGTGGTACAGTAGGCGCTTTGGGTGCTCGGGGTATCGTGGCGATCGCACTCGCTCTAAGTTGGGGCCCTTCAAAGACTTTGATCGAGATTAACGCAGGTGACAACATGAAAACGTTGCTTGGTTTTGACATCACAGATTCGAAGTTGCTGCTTATTAACGAGGCGCTGAAGCGTGCTAAAAAACTTTTACTATACCGTTTAAATGCAGGTACTAAAGCGACCGCAACACTTGGCAATCTGACAGCAACGGCTAAATATGGAGGCTTACGAGGTAATGACATCACTGTAGCTGTGACGGTTAACATCGATGATGCTTCAAAGTTTGACGTTGTAACGCTAGTTGATGCTGTACAGGCAGACAAACAAACCGTGTCCGCGATCTCCGGGCTTGTACCGAATGCATGGATCGCTTGGTCCGGTACAGGAACGCTGACAACAAATGCGGGTATAGCTCTAGCGGGCGGCGCAGATGGTGTCGTAATCAATGGAGATCATACAGACTTCCTAACTGCTGTTGAAGTTGAGGACTTCAGCACGCTTGCTTTGACTTCCACAGATCCGACACTGAAAGCTCTTTATGTGTCCTTTGCAAAGCGCCTGCGCGATGACGAGGGGACAAAGATTCAGGTCGTTCTAGAAAACTATCCTGATGCAGATTACGAAGGCGTGATCAGCGTTAAAAACGGCGTAGTGCTTGCAACAGGCGCAACGATTACAGCAGCTCAAGCAGTTGCTTGGGTGGCAGGCGCGACAGCTTCCGCTCAGGTCAATGCATCCCTAACTCGTCAGGCTTATGACGGTGCAGTCGATGTTAGCCCTCGCTATACGAATTCGCAGATTGAGACAGCTCTCCTGAATGGCGAGTTCGTATTCACTCCGAATCAAGGGAAAGCGATCGTCGAACAAGATATCAACACATTCAGAAGTTTCTCTCCGACCAAGGATAAACGATTCTCGAAGAACCGAGTCATGCGTGTTCTGGATGCGGTTAACAACGACCTTAAAACGATCAATGATAATTATTACATCGGTAAGGTCGACAATAACGCAGACGGTCGCAACCTTCTGAAGAATGAATATGTGAATTATTTCGAGTCTCTGCAGGCGCTCAACGCGATCCAGAACTTTAATTCTCAGACGGACATCGCGATCGTACTAGGCGACGATGCTGATGCGGTGTATGCCGAGTATGGTGTGCAACCGGTAGACTCCATCGAGAAGATTTACAACCGTGTATTAGTAAAATAGAAAGGGTGATATAAATGTCTTTTTTGATGGCGAAGGATACAATTTCCGGACAGTCTGGGCGTGCTTACGCAACAATTAACGGAATTGTCGAAGAAATGTTCTACGTGAAGAAATTCGAGGCGAAAGCAAAGAAGAATAAGAAAGAGATTCGCACCCTCGGAAAGAACGCAACACAGAACAAGGCGAACGGGTTCGCGGGTACCGGAACGATGACAATCTATTATGTCACTTCTAAATTCCGTGAGCTTATGCTGCAGTACACAAAGTATGGTATTGATACATACTTCGATATTCAAATCACGAATGAAGATCCTACATCTTCTATTGGATCTCAGACGACAACCGTCAAAGGTGTTAACATCGACGAGCTGACGATCGCTTTACTTGATGTCGACGCTGAGACGCTCGAAGAAGAAGTTTCATTCACATTCGACGATTGGGATATGCCGAATCAATTTGTTTCACCTACACTAGGCCAATAATAAACATATAAACGGAGGATATTCACATGTCAGATATCAGTGTATTTTTTGCAAGTAACGTCGACGTAAAGACTCAAGAGGATTTCATTGTTTCCCCGCGCTTCAAAGACACAGAA
This sequence comes from Paenibacillus chondroitinus NBRC 15376, assembly GCF_004000765.1. Taxonomy (GTDB): domain Bacteria; phylum Bacillota; class Bacilli; order Paenibacillales; family NBRC-103111; genus Paenibacillus_E; species Paenibacillus_E chondroitinus. The sequence goes on from NZ_BILW01000005.1 coordinate 322,480, forward strand.
GGAAAGCCGGTACCATGGGTGATTCAATCCGTAACTGAAGAAGAAAACGACACGATCCGGAAGTCGGCGACGAAAAGAACTAAGGTGAAAGGTCAGCTTCATAACGAGGTCGATCAGGTTGATTATATCGCAAAGCTCGTCGTCGCAAGCGTATCCTTCCCTAATTTGAAAGCAGCGGAGCTACAACAATCTTACGGAGTTATGGGTGCCGAGGCGCTTGTGAAGAAGATGCTGCTTTCTGGTGAATATGCTCAGTTGATTATGAAGGTGCAGGAAATCAACGGATTCGACCGAGATATGAATGATCTGGTGGAAGACGCAAAAAACTAATAAATGGCGGTTGGGATAGAGAAGGTGAGTACATCGATCCTGATCCAACAGCCAATTTTCTTCACTACGCTTTACACAAGCTCAAGAAGTTGCCGCATGAAATTCTTTCTAGACCGGCAGCGGAAAGGGCCTTCATTTTTGCGTCAATCGGTATTGTGTCCGAGAAGGAGTCGAAAGAGGCAAAGAAAGTAAAAAATAATTAATAGAGTCCTGATTCGAGAATCTAAAACTTTCCATGATTGGGGGCATTTTTGTTTTTGAAAGGAGGTAAACATTTTGGCTACTGTTAGCGCGAGTTTAAAGCTATTTGACCAGTTTTCAAGTACGCTTACGCGAGCTCAGCATTCTATGCAGGCGACAGTTATGCAGGCGCAGGAATTGAAACGCGCTTTTAATTTCCCTGCTACTTTGAACATTGTTTTGTTCGAGGGAAATGCGATACAAAAAGCGATTGAGCTAAAAGCACGCATACAGCGTGAACTTGGGACGATTAGATCTCGTATTCAAGTTCAAGTGTCGTCGTCATTAACGGTTATGCTCACGAACATTCAACGGCTCCTGCAGCGTCTCATCGTAACTGCTAATCGGCTACAACAAATAGGTAATGGAAATGCAACACAGCTTCAGGCAGCATTGCAGCGGATCGCAGAACTGGAACAGAAGATCCTTTTACTGCAAGAACGTGTAAACCAACGAATCAGACAAGGTGCCGGGGAAGCTAGAGGAATGGCGGGAGGACTGGATAAGATGGCAGCGGCGTACCTTGCATTTATGGCAACTAAGACCGGCATGAATGCGAGTGACGACTATGTAAACTCACAGGCAAGGCTTAGGATCATCAACGATGGACAAGATCCTGCAGTGTTTCAGGCGGCGGTATTTGATGCAGCTAATCGATCGCGTGGTGACTATGTCACGATGGCAAATGCGGTTGCTAAGTTGGGATTGTTAGCCAGCGATGCATTCACAGGGAATGCCGATGTCCTGAAGTTCTCCGAGCTGATGCAAAAGTCTTTCAAGGTATCTGGAGCTTCGACGCAAGAATCACAAGCCGGGATGTATCAACTTACACAGGCTATGGCATCAGGCAAGCTACAAGGCGATGAGTTCAGGTCGATCATGGAGAATGCTCCAATGTTGGCAGATGCGATCGCTAAGTTTAGCGGGAAGTCTAAAGGCGATCTGAAAACCATGTCAGCAGATGGCGTCATAACAGCGGACATCATCAAAAACTCATTATTTGCGGCAGCGGACGACATCAACAAGAAATTCGCAACAATGCCGATGACGTTCGGTGATTCAATGACACTAATTAAAAATAACATCTTCGAGAATTTCGGTCCTGTGATTGAACGAATGAATCAGATGTTAAACAGCGACAGAGGGAAACAGTTGTTTGAAGGTCTGGCGAATTCAATCAGCGTTGCTGCGAACATTGCTAATGTAATGTTGACGGTCATCAGTGCGGTTATGAAGTTCATGATGGATAACTCGAACATTGTCGTAGGTGCGCTCGTCGCTTTAGGTGTGGCATTCTCGATTATGGGTGTACAAGCTATGATCGCATGGATTGAGGCTACATGGCCGATTCTACTCATAGCAGCGGCTATCGGTGGGCTAATTGCTCTTATTATGTCTTGGGGCGTGACGTTTGGCCAGATCATTGGATTCGTTGCCGGTTTGTTCACGTTTCTCGGAGGCGTGGTATGGAACACTATAGCTTTAATGTGGAATATCATCGTGGACTTCGTTGAATTCTTTGTTAACGTTTGGGTTGATCCGGTATATGCCGGTCAAAAGTTATTTTATGATCTAGCGCAGACGTTCGGCGGTGTAATGGTAAACATGCTGAGAGGAATCGAGAGTTTTAGCGGTGGCTTTATGAAGTTCTTCACGATGGCGATTAATGCAGGGATTAAAGGCCTCAATGCACTTGCTGAACTATCAAATAAGATTCTTAACACGGATATCAAGCCAGCGAAGCTATTCGACGAGGAGAATGTACACAGCGTGAGTGATGCGCTAGATTCTGTTTTTAAATCCATGAATGCACCGACAACGAATAAGGCGGTCAAAGATCTATCTGGGATGAAAATGAAACCGATGGACCTTGCGAATGCTACGATGGGCGCGTTTAATGCAGGGGAATCATTATTCAACGGGCTTAAGCTTCCGGATCTCAAGGGGGCTTTCGGATTTGACGGAACAGGCGAGATTAAGAAAGTCGGTGAAGTTGGTAAAATCGGCGATACGGTCGATATCTCGAATGAGGATCTGAAAGCAATGCGTGAATTAGCTGAGATGAAGTCAATTCAAAACTTTGTCACGCTGACGCCAACAGTTCAGGTCACAGGAGATAACCACTATCACCAACAGGGCAGCGTCGAGGACATGGCGGGTATGTTAGCTGTAGCTCTTGAAACACATATGAACTCTTCGATAGATGGGGTGATCGATGATGGCCTATAGTATTAATCTGAGTTTTAACAACAGTCAAGAGGGCTTTCAGTTCCCTGTAAATCCTGAGAGCCTTGAGATGAGCGGCGGCAGCAATGGCAAAACCTACGATATCGTAGGAGCTAATGACGGTCGTTCTGAATCCCGAGGCGGCGAGGTTAACGTCATCAAAGGTCCGAAGCTGCGGGAGATCTCATTCAGCGGGATTTTCCCGGCTCAGTTCTATCCGTTCCTTGCAACCAACGTCCTTTATGAACCGATGTACTATGTTCGAGCCATAGAAAATTGGATGGCGACTAAACGACCTGTAAGGTTCATCTACGTCGGTCATTATGAATCTGCTCTCGCTGCTCAGGGATTCATAGGGCAGGAGCTCAACATTCCTGTATCCATTGAAAAATTCAAATGGAAGGAATCAGCAGGAGATTCGGGTGATCTCGAGTTCGACATCAGCTTCAGGGAGTACAATTTTTACGCAGCTCGGAAGGCAGAGGTAAAGACGGATAAAACTGGTGCTCAAGTTATCATTCCGATGTCAGCGCGTAGACCAGACGAGCGGATCAGACCGTTGACATACACGGTTCGGCAGGGCGATACACCGTCCAGAATCGCAATGATGTTTTACACGGATGGTTCAGGGCTCCCGGATAGTTCCCGGTATAAAGATATTCAAAAACTAAACGGCCTTAGTGATGCAGCAGCGGCGAAGCTTACAGTAGGCAGCATCTTAAAATTGCCGGCCTTGTGAGGTGATTTTATGCTGCAGGTACTAGTCGACAATAGAAACGGTAATGTGTGGGATCTTCCGGTGTCATCCATTAACTATAGAACGGTTAGGATTGGAAAGGCGTCGAGTGTAGATTTCACATTCCTTAGCGGCGGGATATATGAAAGCACGAATTTCCAAATCAATAACGGGGATATTGTGAGGGTTACACTGGACGACATTCCTGTGTTTTACGGTTATGTATTCAAGATTGATAGTAACCGAGATGAGGCGGTCAGGATTACGGCATATGATCAGACGCGGTACCTGATGGGATCCGATACGTATGTGTTCAAGAATACTTCAGCTACAAACGTCCTGAAGAAGATTGCGAATGATTCGGGTCTGAAAATTTCGGAAGATATCGCGGATACATCATATGCGATTCCAAAGATCGTTGCTGACGGAGAGAAGCTATTCGACATCATTGTGAATGCTCTTGCGGACACGACACGCTCAACTGGTAAATCATATGTGTTTTTCGATAACTTCGGTGAGCTCACGATTAAGAAAATTGAGGATCTAGCGATTGATCTGTCACTCGGGGATCAAAGTCTTGTATATGATTACTCAACATCGAGATCTATCGACTCGGATACGTATAACAGGGTTAAGCTTGTACAGGATATTAAGAACAAAAAAGGAAAGGTCACGGGTCGTGATGTGTATATCGCTCAGGACAGTAACAACATTGAAAAGTGGGGCCGGCTGCAGTATTATCAAAAACTCGATGATGGGCTGAATAAGGCTCAGATTAATGAAGTCCTGACGACACTCTCACAGCTAAAGAATCGCGAGACGAGAACCTTCTCTATCTCAGCTCTTGGAGACATCCGCGTGCGTGCTGGTTGTAAACTCTCGGTAAACATCCAGGAAGCAGGTATTAACGAGTCCTATCTCGTTGATGAGTGCGAACACAAATTTGATGGAGAAGAACATACGATGTCACTAAATTTGAAGGTGTACGGATGAAAAACATCGGCTTATTAGCAAATGTCATAAAATCAGCAGGCGTCGGAGCTGTGCGAGCCGGTTCTCCGGTCGAGATTATATTCGGAGTCGTGACAAATACAAGTCCTCTCGAGGTAACCATTGATCAGCGGTTCTCACTCGATGTGGACTTTTTAATTATTCCTGAGAATCTAACGGAGTATAAAATCCCGGTAAACCATACGCACAGCTTCAGCGGAGGGACAACCGGACCGGCATTAACTGAAGTGCTCGTCATCAGAAAGGGGCTCGAAGTTGACGACGTTGTGATCTTATTCCGGCTGCAGGGCGGCAATCAATATCTAATCTTCGATAGGGTGGTGTGATGAGATGATCCCAACAGGGGGCATGACTAATGCTGCACTGCAGCAGTCACAGCAGCCAAGTAGAACGTACAGAATCGATTTAGAAAATGGTCGGATCGTTGGGACGACTGATGGACTAGAAGCAGTCAAGCAGGCTGTGTACAAGATCCTTGGTACCGAACGATTTGAATACTTGATTTATGGACCTGATTATGGCAGCGAGTATGGTTCTTTAATAGGCGGGAATAGTGCGTTAATTCGTGCTGAGTTAGCACGTCGGATCTCCGAGGCTCTTTTGCAGGACGACCGCATCACAGAAGTTCAGGAAATGAAAGTAACGATTACAGGGGATTCAGCTCTTGCGGAATTCACAGTCGTCTCACAATACGGAAGTTATCAAACAGAGAAAGGTGTGAGCGGAGTTGTATGAATCTCAGACATATGGCGCTATCTTACAGCGAATGCTTTCGGCTGTGCCTGATGACATCGACAAACGGCCGGGGAGTATTATCTATGATGCTTTAGCTCCTGCTGCTTTAGAGTTATCCGAGATCTATGTGAATCTCGATAGACAGCTGAAAGAAGTTTTCCCGCAAACAGCATCGGACAATAACCTCGACTTATTGACAGAGCCTTTCGGTCAAGAACGTAATCAGGCTTCGTATGCAGTACGCAAGGCTATTTTCACAGGTCAGTCGGGCGTACCAATTAATGTACCTATCGATAGTCGCTTCTCGATCGCAGGCGTTACGTACAGAGTTATATTGAGGATTACTTCAGGACAGTACGAGCTAGAATGTGAGCAGCCGGGAAGTGTCGGCAATCAATACTTTGGGACTATGATTCCTATCGATTACGTGGACGGTTTAGTCGTGGCTACACTCGCAGACGTTCTGATCCCGGGGGCTGACAGAGAAAGCGACGACGATTATCGGACTAGATTTTTTCTCGGCGTACGTCTGCCTGCAACGAGCGGAAACAAAGCTGATTATCGGAAATGGGCGCTTGAGGTGGACGGAGTAGGCGGGGCACAGGTTATCCCGCTATGGAATGGGCCAGGAACGGTGAAAGTGATCATTATCGATGCTGAAAAGCTTCCTGCGAGTCCTACGCTAGTTTCTATTGTGCAAGACTATATTTCCCCGGCAGATGGTACCGGCGAAGGTGTGGCGCCTGTAGGTGCTGACGTGAACGTTGTTGCTGCGACGAGTGTATCGGTGAACATCACAGGCACAATCGTGCGTGATGGATCTCGAACGATCGAACAGATCGAGGAGGATTTTGCTTCAGTCATCTCGTCATATCTCGCAAGCATTGCTTTTATAGACAATGCGAATGTGCAGTATGCAAAGCTTGGCGCAATGTTGCTAGATGTGACAGGAGTCGATGACTACACGGCGTTACAACTAAATGGGTCGACAGGTAATATTACGATCCTTAGTGGTCAGGTGGCAGTCCTCGGGACGGTGAATCTGACATGAGTGAGATTCAAATTAGGAGCCCTTCAGGGGTTCAAATGATTGGTGTATTGCCTGAAATGTACGCAAGCATTCACGAGGCTCGGGCGCTGATGCAAAGTGAAGGTGTCGAATTCGATGTGGTGAAAGATTGTTCTATCGCTGTATTTGATCAAGCAAAGATTGACATTTCCACTTGGGGTTTATCCTTATGGGAAGAAGCTCTCGGGATCAAGACGGACATATCGAAGAGCTATTCGATTCGACGAGCAGTGATCAAGTCAAAGATCCGGGGGAACGGGACGACGACGATGGCGCTCCTGCAGAAGGTCGTCAGCAGCTATGAGAACGGCGTGATTGAAGTCACAGCACAGCCCGCTCTATATCAAATTACGATCAGTTTCTCCGGTGCGATCGGTGCGCCTCCGAACATCGCTGATGTACAATCAGCAGTCGAGGCGATCATACCGGCGCACCTTTCTGTATTTTATAAATTCCGTTATCTCAGCATCACTGAAGTTGAGGCAATGACGATAGATGAAATCGATACAACAACTCTTGATAATTTCTCATGGGGGTGATTATATGGCTAATCCAACAACACCGAATTTAAACTTAAATAAAATAGACAGAAGCTCTCCAACCACGACATTTTTCAACACAAAAACGTGGATTGATGACAACATGGATATCCTCGATGTTGAAGTAACTAAAATGGCCTCAAGTACACAAAGTGGCAGAATGTCGGCTGCAGATTTTACCAAACTCCAGAGTATCGCTGCAAGTGCTGGTACTGCTGGATCTGCAAGCGATAGTGTGATTGGCACTCGTATAATTGACGATACAGTAACAGCCGCAGCAGGCGCCGACACTCCGACGAGATTGTGGTCCAAGCTTGCAAATATGATCAAAGGAATCACAGGTGAACTAAACTGGTACACGCTGCCGGTTACATCAATCAAAGCTTTAAAAACAGCGCTCGATAACATCCCTGCGCCGAGCTGGAGTAATCTTACTGGTAAGCCTTCAACCTTTCCACCGTCTACTCACGGTCATGCGGCTACAGAAATAACGGCTACAGGAAGCACAACTGTTCAAGCTGAGATTGATAGTTTAAAGTCCTCTGTCAGTAGTGGAAAGAGTTTGTTAGCTACCGCTATTACTGGCAAAAACCAACCAACGAGCGCATCAGCCGCTTTTGCTCAAATGGTAGCTAATATTAATGCGATTAGTTCGGATGCAACAGCTTCAGCAGGAGATATCTTGGCGGGTAAGACAGCGTATGTAGGATCAAAGCTTACGGGTACGATGCCAAACTATGCTGGAGTATCAGTAGAAGCTGGTAATGTTGGTTCTGATAGTGCGGGAAATTTGTGGCTTAATCCATCGGCAAATGGTTATCTTACTGGTTCATCCGCGATTCATTGTTACGACCCTAATTTAATTCCGTCTAGTATATTAAGAGGGAGGACGGTTTTGGGTGTGGCTGGTACGGTTGATCCTATTAGGGAAGTAAAAGGTACTGCTGTATCATCTTCTTCTACTGGTTCATTTATTGATTTGGGTGGTACTTCAAAAGCATGGAATTACATTACAATTACTGGTTTGTCATTCATTCCGAAATATGTTATGGCAACTGGACCTGATTCGTCGTTCGTATATTATACAAATGTGATTAATGGTCAAATTAATGGTACTGATTTGGTCTACTTTTTTCAGAACAGTAGCGGCGGTGGTACTCAGTTTACAAATTACAGTTATAAAAATGGCGGTATCTTACAGAATACATTGGGCACTTGTATACTACCCGCTTATTTATCTAGTAGAACATATACGTATTGGGCAGTAGGATAAGGGGAGGGAAATGGCTATGGAAATCGGTAGAAAGATATATTACGAATTGGCAACAGGAAACGTTATACAAGACACTGGAGAACGTTCAGGCGATGTAATTCAAACTACAATTGAACAAGATTTTGTTTCATATATATCCCTTCAAGAAAGATTACCTAATTCTGTTGGCTGTATTCAATTAGAATATGGACAATACGCAAATGAATTTTTGCTGTATTCATTACGGATCAATCCAACGACACTAGAATTAATTTGGATTCCACGAAATAATGGAACAATTGAGGATGCCAAAACACAAAAAATTAAACAATTAAATGAGTTTTGTAACGCAGCCATCCTCACAGGCTTCACATCCAACGCACTGGGCACACAGCACTCATATGATTTTGACTATGACGCACAGATAAACCTCGGAGGCATGCTGAACGCTATCACTGCAGGTTTAATTTCGGAGCAGTCTGTCACTTGGAAAGCATCGGGACTCCCCCAACCTCATACCTTCGCTCAGTTCAAAGAAGTTTTCGGGGCAGGTCTTACTCATAAAAATACAAACATTGGTAAGTATTGGGCTTTAAAGGCACAGGTTGAAGCAGCGACAATACCGGAAGAAGTAGAGGCGGTTAGGTGGTAAATGATTTCCAACCTTGCGACGTTATCTTTGTTCGCAGCCGCCGTGATCCATCCCTGAAAGATAGAGTGATAGGAAAATTAGTCAAATGGGCTACTGGGAGCGAATATTCCCATGTGGCCTATTTTATTCGTCCTGGAGTGACTTTCGAAGTCAATGCATTTCGACGTGCTGGGTATGGATCAATTAATGATTATGCGGAATTCGATGTGAAGCAGCTTCGATTTGCACTCAAAGTACGAGAGAGAATCCTTCAGCAAATCCAAAGGACGAAGGGAAGCCCATATGGATGGGGAGAGGTCGTTGCTCTGCTGCTTCGCAAAAAGTTAGGCATTCCGATTTATTATGATAATCCCGTTACAAACGAATGCGCTGAAGTATTAGTTAAAGCCGTACGAGCTGAAACAGGGGTTTGGATTGTTGAGCAAACCACTGGCGATGTAAGTCCACAAGACCTATGGGAATCACCGTGGTTAAAATAATTATCGCCAATATTAGGCGGAAAGAGGCGTTCATGAATCGATATTTTCAATCAATCATGAGTTTAGAATCAATCATAAAGCCAGCGAATGTTGGAGCAGGTTTCGTCGGAGCTTTCCTCGGGCCATTTATCATGCAGTCATTTGGAAACGGAAAAGCATGGGCTTTTATTTTATTAATCGCTGTCATGATTGCTGACTGGATAACTGGAACTGCTGCAGCTAAGAAAGATGAAAGCTACACCTCTGAGTATGGAATTAGGGCGGTACCGCGGACAATTTTGATGCTATGGTTTCCTATTATCGGTGGATTACTTGATAAGGTATCTCTAAGTGTTTTTGGAATCAATCAGCCAGGTTATGCATTCTTTTCAATCACTATCATGCTTATCTATCATACCTGGGAGAGCATGACAGCTAATGCGTATCGAGCGGGCTGGCAACAGTGGATTCCTAAGAGCGTTACCTCATTTGTGGGGAGTGAAATTAAGGCGAAGATCGAACGAGCGAATCGTCAGAAGGATGGTATGAGCAAATGAAAAATCAAGAGTTTATAAATAAAATCGCACCTGCAGCGGTAGAGGACATGATTAATACGAGTGTGCTTGCAAGTATTACAATTGCTCAGGCAGCTCTGGAAAGCGCATGGGGGCAGTCGGCTCCTGGCAACAATCTCTTCGGGATTAAAGGCAGTGGAACGACTCAGACAACAAAGGAGTTTATCAATGGCGAGTGGGTGACTATCAAGGCAGGTTTTAGATCATATCAGAACTGGCTTGGTAGCATAGCGGATCATTCGAAGTTTTTACTTGAGAATCCGAGGTATCGAAATGCAGGGTTCTTTGATCAATGTTGTGCAAGGGACTACGCTGGGGCTGCGAATGCCTTACAAGCTGCAGGATATGCGACTGATCCGCAATATGCTGTAAAATTAATCGGCATCATTGAGAGTAATCGATTACAACAATTTGATCAGGAGGCAGATAATGTGATGAGAGAAATTGAAGATTTAAAGGGGCAGATTCAAACACTACTAAACACTGCAGAGGCGCATATTGAGAAGATTAATGTGCTAGAAACGAAAGCAAGCATGGCGGTGCCAGCTTGGGCACAAAACGCTGTTTCAGCTGCTGTATGTTCTGGGTTGATCGATACACCTGAAGGACGTAGCTATGACTTTTATAGCATGCTGACCTTGTTTCATCGGAAAGGACTCATTTAAAAATCTAGCCCTCGTCTCCATCATTCGAGACGAGGGCTTATTTAAATAATTTATTTATTAGACTAAAGTTGACAATAGTTTTTTAAGTGGTTCTTACCCATGTAATTAGCTATGTTTACTTATGAAATCTATCTATATGCATAAAACATGTGTAATTGGAAAATTTAAGTATACCGCCATCGTATGAAGGAGTTGATTTGTTTGAACGGAAAAATCACACCCTTCCAGTTGTCTATGCTTCTGATTACATATATCGGAATCTCCAACCATGTCATCCTCATTCCAATTTTGTTAGATACCGCAAACCGCGACGCATGGATCTCTGTCTTGGCAGCTATTGTACCTTCCTTACTTCTTGGCCTGTTGTATGTATATATGTACAAACAGATCCCTTCTTCGGTCTCCACCTGGGTAAAAGAGAAAACAAATTCATTGGTGTGGCTTATTTTCACAGTTCTTTTCACGTTATACTTCTTAACTCAGGCTAGCATCAGCATACGTGATACAATTGTA